>NZ_CP113060.1:1060000-1736112 GCF_026625725.1 Pseudomonas sp. SL4(2022) | reverse complement strand
TGGTGTTCAGACCACCACACAGACCACGGTCCGAGCTCACCACGACATAACCTACACGCTTGACTTCGCGCTCGATCATGAACGGGTGACGGTATTCCGGGTTGGCGTTGGCCAGATGACCAATAACCTGGCGGATACGCTCCGCGTAGGGACGGCTAGCAGCCATGCGCATTTGTGCTTTGCGCATTTTGCTGACCGCCACCTTTTCCATGGCGCTGGTGATCTTCTGCGTGCTTTTGATGCTCGCAATCTTGCTGCGAATCTCTTTTGCGCCTGCCATTTGACACCTATCGGGTTAGCAAGCGGGGACCTCGCGGTCCCCGCTGCGGCTTACCAGGTTTGGGTGGCCTTGAACTTCTCGATACCGGCTTTCAGGCCCGAATCGATTTCGTCGTTAAAGTCACCCTTCTCGTTGATCTTCGCCAGCAGTGCGGCGTGATCCCGGTTGAAGTAAGCAATCAGGGCCTGCTCGAATGCACCAATCTTGGCGACTTCGATATCGACCAGGAAACCACGCTCGGCGGCATACAGCGACAGCGACATATCAGCAATCGACATCGGCGCATATTGCTTCTGCTTCATCAGCTCGGTAACGCGCTGACCGTGCTCAAGTTGCTTACGAGTGGCTTCGTCCAGGTCAGAAGCGAACTGAGCAAATGCCGCCAGTTCACGGTACTGAGCCAGAGCGGTACGGATACCACCAGAGAGCTTCTTGATGATCTTGGTCTGTGCAGCACCACCCACGCGGGATACCGAAATACCGGCGTTGACCGCAGGACGGATACCCGAGTTGAACATAGCCGATTCCAGGAAGATCTGACCGTCGGTGATCGAAATCACGTTGGTCGGAACGAACGCGGAAACGTCGCCCGCCTGGGTTTCGATGATCGGCAGAGCGGTCAGGGAACCGGTTTTGCCAGTCACAGCGCCATTGGTGAACTTCTCAACATACTCTTCGGATACGCGGGAAGCGCGCTCCAGCAGACGGCTGTGGAGATAGAACACGTCGCCAGGGTAAGCTTCACGACCTGGCGGACGGCGCAGCAGCAGGGAAATCTGGCGGTAGGCCACTGCTTGCTTGGACAGATCGTCATACACGATCAGCGCGTCTTCACCGCGGTCGCGGAAGTATTCGCCCATGGTGCAACCGGCGTACGGTGCAATGAACTGCAGTGCAGCGGATTCGGAAGCGGAAGCGGCAACGACGATGGTGTTAGCCAGCGCGCCGTTTTCTTCCAGCTTGCGCACCACGTTGGCGATGGTCGATTGCTTCTGACCAATTGCTACGTAAACGCACTTAATGCCGCTGTTTTTCTGGTTGATGATGGCGTCGATGGCCAGAGCGGTTTTACCGATCTGACGGTCACCGATGATCAGCTCACGCTGGCCACGGCCAACCGGGATCATGGCGTCAACCGACTTGTAGCCGGTCTGTACCGGCTGGTCGACCGACTTACGCCAGATCACGCCCGGCGCAACCTTTTCAACAGCGTCGGTAGCGACGTTGTTCAGCGGGCCTTTGCCGTCAATTGGGTTGCCCAGTGCGTCAACGACGCGGCCCAGCAGTTCCGGACCAACCGGAACTTCCAGGATGCGACCAGTACACTTGGCGCTCATGCCTTCGGCCAGGCTGGTGTAAGCACCCAGCACTACAGCACCAACGGAGTCTTGCTCCAGGTTCAGCGCCATACCGTAGACACTGCCCGGGAACTCGATCATTTCGCCGTACATCACATCGGCGAGACCGTGAATGCGCACGATACCGTCGGAGACGGACACGATGGTGCCTTCGTTACGGGCTTGAGAGGCGACATCGAGTTTCTCGATACGCCCCTTGATGATTTCACTAATTTCGGAAGGATTGAGTTGCTGCATAGCTCTGCTGCCCCTTCAAACTCAAGATTTCAATGCTTCGGCCAGCTTCGCGATTTTGCCGCGAACTGAGCCATCGATAACCAGGTCGCCGGCGCGGATCACAACACCACCGATGAGGGTGGCATCTTCCGCGGCGTGCAGACGCACTTCTCGGCCGAGCCGTGCACTGAGAACCTTGGCGAGTTTGTCTTGCTGTTCATCGCTCAATGCGAAGGCACTGGTAACGTCCACATCAATCGACTTTTCCTGCTCGGCTTTGTAAAGCTCGAACAGTTCAACGATCTGTGGCAACAGGGCCAGACGATCGTTTTCAGCGACGACATGAATGAAATTGCGTACCTGGGCGTCGAACTTGTCACCACACACCTCGACAAAGGTGGTGGCCTTGTCTGTACTCGTCAAACGCGGAGCCTTAAGCACGCGCTGCATGGTGTCGTCTTGCGACACCGCTGCAGCCAGGCCGAGCATGGCTGACCAATTGGCCAGTTGCTGGTGGGCCTGGGCGTACTCGAAAGCAGCCTTAGCGTAAGGTCGGGCCAGCGTGGTCAGTTCTGCCATGATCGCGCCCCTCGCTTAAATTTCGGCTGCCAGTTTGGAAACCAGCTCCGCATGCGCGTTTTGGTCGATAGATGCGCCCAGGATCTTCTCGGCACCGCTAACGGCCAGGCTACCCAGTTGGGCACGCAGCGCGTCTTTGACACCGTTGATTTCCTGCTCGATCTCGGCCTGAGCCAGAGCCTTCACACGGTCAGCTTCGACACGGGCCTGTTCACGGGCTTCGTCGACGATCTGGGTACCGCGTTTCTTGGCTTGCTCAATGATCTCGGCTGCCTGGCTTTTGGCTTCGCGCAGTTGCTGACCCACTTTCTCTTGGGCCAACTCCAGGTCACGAGCCGCACGGCTAGCAGCATCCAGGCCATCTGCGATCTTCTTCTGACGTTCTTGCAAAGCCGTAATGACCGGAGGCCACACGTACTTCATGCAGAACAGCACGAAGATGAAGAAGGCAACGGACTGGCCAATCAGGGTTGCATTAATGTTCACGCCAACACCTCGCTCGTTCGTTGTCCATCAAACCAATTCACTCAAAAACGAGTGGATTAGCCTGCGATTTGACCAACGAAGGGGTTCGCGAAGGTGAAGAACAGTGCGATACCAACACCGATCATGGTCACGGCGTCGAGCAGACCAGCGACGATGAACATTTTCACTTGCAGCATCGGAACCATTTCCGGCTGACGCGCAGCGCCTTCCAGGAACTTGCCGCCCAGCAGGCCGAAACCAATGGCGGTACCCAGGGCACCCAGGCCAATCAGCAGTGCAACAGCGATAGCGGTCAGACCAACTACAGTTTCCATCTTTCCTCCCGACTTTTTATGTCGTATTGGTTAAGGTTTTCTAAGGTAAAGCAGTAAAGCAAATCGGTACTTCTGGTGCCCTTGCGGGCGTCCACTGTGAGCGCCAAGGCGCTCTTAGTGGTTGTCTTCGTGCGCCATCGACAGGTAGACGATGGTCAGCATCATGAAGATGAACGCCTGCAGCACGATGATCAGGATGTGGAACACTGCCCACGCCCACTGCAGGGCAACACCCAGCGCGCCGAGCAGCAGACCGCCGCCGAACATGATCGCGATGAGGATGAAGATCAGCTCGCCGGCATACAGGTTGCCGAACAGTCGCAGTGCCAGGGAAATCGGCTTGGCGATGAGGGTCACGAACTCTAGCAGGAAGTTGACCGGAATCAGCAGCGCCTGAACGACGATGTTCTTGCTACCGAACGGGTGCAGGGTTAGCTCACCAATGAAACCGCCAATGCCTTTGACCTTGATGCTGTAGTACAGGATCAGGGCGAATACCGACAGAGCCAGACCCAGGGTGGCGTTCGGGTCAGTGGTCGGTACGACACGGAAGTACAGGTGCGGATCACCCGAGATTTTTGCCGCCAGCATAGGCAGCCAGTCTACCGGGATCAGGTCCATGAAGTTCATCAGGAAGACCCAGACGAAAATGGTCAGACCCAGCGGTGCGATCAGGGCATTGCGACCGTGGAAGGTGTCTTTGACGCTGCCGTCAACAAACTCAACCAGCACTTCAACAAAGTTCTGCAGTTTGCCCGGTTGCCCGGAAGTGGCGCGCTTAGCGGCGGCACGGAACAGCAGGATGAAGAACAGGCCCAGCACGACAGATACCGCGAGGGTGTCTACGTGAAATGCCCAGAAGCCCATTTCCTGAGCTTCTTTTGCGTTGTGGGCGAAACTCCAGCCGTTGACCGGGTGCTGACCATAGGTCAGGTTGGTCAAGTGGTGCTGGATATAACCCGAAGCGGTTTCTGCTGCTGCCATATATCCCTCGAGCGCTAAGGTCTTAAAAGTCTTGTTTTCATCAGCAGGGGCGAAAACCAATTGACCAACTGGGTCAGGAAGAACACGCCAAATACCGCCAGCGGTTCCAGAGGTTTCACACCTGCAAAGGTCAGTGCAAACAGCACTGCCGTTAAAACCAGTTTGCCCGCCTCACCGGCATAAAAAGACCGGACGATGGCTTGAGCAGCCCGCGCTCCAGTGAAACGGAACGCCTTGTGGGCAAAGTACATATTCGGCAACCAGGCAATCAGGCCACCACACAATCCCGAGTAACCCGCTACTGCACCCTGCCACTGCCATAACACCAGGGACAGAAGCAGCAGAACCAGAAGTTGCACCAGCAGTACCGGGAAAACAGCCAAACGATGGAAGGGCAGGCGATTCGGCGTGCGAACGTCCATCTTGTTTTCCTGAAAGCTGAACTCGGGCGTCGGCACCTGAAATCAATAACTTGGCATACTTTGTGCCGACGAAATGCGCGCAGAGTATAGGGGGGCTTCCCCCCCATTCAACTGCCGGGTAGTGATTTCCGACTAGTCGCTACATGCGCAATTGTTTCAGCGAATGTGGGCCAGCACACCCTGCAGCTCATCCAGCGAGCTGTAGCTGATCACCAGCTGCCCTTTGCCCTTCTGCCCATGCTTGATCTGCACCGGTGAGCCCAGGCGCTCAGCCAGGCGCTGTTCAAGGCGGGTGATGTCCGGATCGGTTTTGACCACTGCTGCAGGCTTCTCTTTGCTGTTCAGCCACTGCCGAACCAGGGCTTCGGTCTGACGCACTGTGAGGCCGCGTGCGACAACGTGTCGCGCACCTTCAGTCTGCTGTTCGGCGGGTAAACCGAGCAAGGCACGGGCATGCCCCATCTCCAGGTCACCATGGGACAACAGGGTCTTGATCTCTTCCGGCAAGGCAATCAGGCGCAACAGGTTGCTGATAGTGACTCGCGACTTACCCACAGCATCGGCGACCTGCTGTTGGGTCAGCTGGAACTCCTGCTGCAAACGCTGCAACGCCATGGCTTCTTCGATGGGGTTGAGGTCTTCACGCTGGATGTTCTCGATCAGCGCCATGGCGATGGCGGCTTCATCCGGCAGTTCGCGGACCATGGCCGGAATCTTGTCCAGGCCGGCCTGCTGGCTGGCGCGCCAGCGGCGTTCACCGGCGACGATCTCGAAACGTCCTTCGCCAATCGGACGAATCACGATGGGCTGCATCACGCCGTGGCTCTTGATCGACTGAGCGAGTTCTTCCAGCGCGGTGGCATCCATATCACGGCGCGGCTGGTATTTACCGCGCTGGATCAGGTCCAGCGGCACATAGTGCAGTTCACGGCTGTCGACCTGGGTGGCTTCTTCCTGCAACGCGCTGACGCTGGTCCCGCCCAGCAGGGCATCCAGACCGCGTCCCAGTCCTCGTTTTTTCACAGCCATGCGAATTTCCTTATGCGGTTGCAGTGTGGGCGCTAGCGCGCTGGCGACGCACCAGTTCACCGGCCAGTGCCAGGTAGGCAATGGCACCACGGGATTGCTTGTCATACACCAGCGCCGGCATGCCGAAACTCGGGGCTTCGGCCAGGCGCACATTGCGTGGGATGACCACGTCATACAGCTTGTCGCCAAAGTGTTGCTTGAGCTGGGCGCTGACATCGTTGGTCAGGCTGATGCGCGGGTCATACATGGTACGCAGCAGGCCTTCGATTTTCAGGTTGGGATTGAGCAGCTCCCCAATCCGCTGAATGCTGTTGACCAGATCGGACAATCCTTCCAGCGCGTAGTACTCGCATTGCATGGGGATGATCACCCCATCGGCCGCGACCAAGGCGTTGACCGTGAGCATCGACAGCGCCGGCGGACAGTCGATGAGGATGTAATCGTAATTCTCGCGGATCGGCGCCAGCGCATAACGCAGGCGGCTTTCCTTCATTTTCATTTCCAGTAGGGAAACTTCCGCAGCGGTCAGGTCACGGTTGGCCGGCAACAACTGGTAGCCGCCGTGCTCAGAGAACTGCATGGCATCGACCAGGTTGCATTCACCGATCAGCACGTCGTAGACCGAGTGCTCCAGACCATGCTTATCCACACCGCTGCCCATAGTGGCGTTGCCCTGGGGGTCGAGGTCGATCAGCAGCACGCGGCGCTTGGTTGCCACCAGAGAGGCAGCCAGATTGATGCAGGTGGTGGTTTTGCCCACGCCGCCTTTCTGGTTAGCGATTGCGAATACCTTAGCCATGCTGCGTTCCCCCTAGACCGAGCGACGCAGTATCAGCAGATGGCGCTGACCTTGGCAACCGGGAACCTTGAGTACATGGGTGGCAGTGAGACGAAAGTCCGCTGGGAGGGCCTGCAGCTCATCGTCCGGGTGCACGCCTTTCATCGCCAGCCACTGGGTATGGCCATCGCCGAGATGGCGAGTCCAGTTGCTGAAATCTTCCAGCGAACTGAAGGCCCGCGAGCAGATACCGCTGAACGGCACAGCTGGGGTGAACTCTTCGACGCGGCTGTGGATAACTTGCAGGTTGGCCAGTTTCAACTCCAGCTTCACCTGAGTCAGGAAGCGGGTCTTCTTACCATTGGAGTCCAACAGGGTGAACTGCCGCTCGGGAAACAGGATGGCTAGCGGAATGCCCGGCATGCCGCCGCCGCTGCCGACGTCCAGCCAGTTATCCCCAGCCTCAGCGACGAAAGGCACCACGGAGAGGCTGTCGAGCAAATGGCGCGAGACCATTTCATTCGGGTCACGCACTGCTGTGAGGTTGTAAGCCTTGTTCCACTTGATCAGCAGGGCCAGATAGGCCAACAACTGTTCGTGCTGCTGTGCGCTGAGTTCAACACCCAGCTCGAGAGCGCCCTGGCTCAGTTCTTCGGCGTGACGTGCGGTGACCAACGACATCAGGCGCTGTGCTCCAACTGCTGACCGGCAGTGCGCTTTTTCAGGTGGATCAGCAGCAGGGAAATCGCTGCCGGGGTAACGCCGGGAATCCGCGAGGCCTGGCCCAGGGTTTCCGGGCGGCTATTGCCGAGTTTGTGCTGGATCTCTTTGGACAGCCCGGAAATCCCTGCGTAGTCGATATCGAGCGGCAACCTGGTGTCCTCACTGGCGCGCAGCCGAGCGATTTCATCCTGCTGCCGGTCGATATAGCCGGCGTACTTGGTCTTGATCTCAACCTGCTCGGCCACCTGTGGGTCCTGCGCACCGCCACCGGTGATATCCATCAACCCGGTGTAATCGATTTCCGGACGCGAGAGCAGGTTGAGCAGGTTGTACTCATGGGCCAGCGGCGTGCCGAACTGGGCGGCAATTGCATCCCCCTGAGGGGTACCCGGGCGCACCCAGGTACTTTTCAGGCGCTGCTCTTCCTGGTTGATACCTTCACGCTTAGCTTCGAACGCGGCCCAGCGCACGTCATCGACCAGCCCCAGTTCACGACCTTTCTCGGTCAGGCGCAGGTCGGCGTTGTCCTCACGCAGGATCAGCCTGTATTCGGCGCGCGAGGTGAACATGCGGTAGGGCTCCTGGGTACCCAGGGTAATCAGGTCGTCAACCAGCACGCCGATGTAGGCCTCATCGCGACGCGGGCACCAGCTGTCTTTGCCCTGGGCACGCAGCGCAGCGTTACAGCCGGCAAGAAGGCCCTGGGCGCCGGCTTCTTCGTAACCGGTGGTGCCGTTGATCTGCCCGGCGAAGAACAGCCCGGCGATCACTTTGGTTTCCAGGCTGTACTTGAGATCACGCGGGTCGAAATAGTCGTACTCGATGGCGTAGCCAGGCCGCACGATATGCGCGTTCTCCATGCCACGGATGCTGCGCACGATCTGCAATTGCACATCGAACGGCAGCGAGGTGGAGATGCCGTTGGGGTAGAGCTCATGGGTACTCAGACCTTCTGGCTCGATAAATACCTGATGGCTGTCCTTGTCGGCAAAACGGTGAATCTTGTCTTCGATCGACGGGCAGTAACGCGGGCCAACCCCTTCGATCACCCCGGAATACATCGGTGAACGATCCAGGTTGGCCGCGATGATTTCGTGGGTACGTGCGTTGGTGTGAGTAATCCAGCAGCTGATCTGGCGTGGTTGCTGTTCTGCACGTCCGAGGAAGGACATCAGCGGTGTTGGTGTATCGCCCGGCTGCTCAGTCATTACCGAGAAGTCCACGGAACGACCATCAATGCGTGGAGGTGTGCCGGTTTTCAAACGGCCGACACGCAGTGGCAATTCACGCAGCCGGTGCGCCAGGGCAATCGAGGGCGGATCGCCTGCACGGCCGCCGGAGTAGTTCTGCAGGCCTATGTGGATAAGTCCGCCGAGGAAGGTGCCTGTGGTCAACACCACGGAATCCGCGAGGAAGCGTAGGCCCATCTGAGTGACTACGCCTTTAACTTCGTCGTTTTCGACGATCAAGTCATCGGCTGCCTGCTGAAATATCCACAGGTTGGCCTGATTTTCCAGGGTTTCGCGAATAGCTGCTTTATACAGCACGCGATCAGCCTGGGCGCGTGTGGCGCGCACTGCTGGGCCTTTGCGGCTGTTCAGCACACGGAACTGGATACCACCTTTGTCGGTGGCTTCAGCCATGGCGCCGCCAAGGGCGTCGATTTCCTTGACCAGATGGCTCTTACCGATCCCGCCAATGGCTGGGTTGCAACTCATCTGCCCCAGTGTTTCCACGTTATGGGTCAGCAGCAGGGTTTTTACCCCCATGCGTGCAGCTGCCAACGCAGCTTCGGTACCGGCATGACCGCCGCCGATGACGATCACCTGAAAACGGGAAGGGAAATCCACCACGCACCTCGTGCCTGTTGAGAAATGGGGGGCTTTTGGTCTGAAAAGCGGGAAAGGCGGTAAGTATAGGGATTTAGGCAGTGTGAAAGAAGCCTTTTGCACAAAAAATAGCCAGCTGCTTGGGTGCTGTTCAGGTGTGTCGGTTAATAAAAAAAAGAGAGAATTTTTATAAAGCCTTGTTTATATGTTTATTACTTAGCAACGGCTTTTCTGTGGATAGATTTCTACAGCTCAATGGATTCAATGCTTACAGCGTTTAAAAAGTCTGTGCTGATCCTGCCATCTGCTTGTTCAGTTGCCGTACGCAAGCTGTGGATTAAACCTATGGTTATCCACAAGGGCCGTTATCCTCAGTTTTATCACCGGGTTATAGGCAGGGCTTAGGCCGGTTTTTCCACAGGGCTTAGGTGGATAAATAAGTGGTAGGCCGTACTTATGCATCCAGGCGGAGGGCTGCCTGAATGGCATTGTTGCTATCTCTGGACGTCGGATGGGGTGGCGCAGGGAGGAATTGCAGATTCAGTGGACGATTCGATGCGCCGTAACCCATCAGAAATTATCGTGCAGCTGATGGGGTAGGCGATGCGTTGGCAGGTAAGACGGCGTGCGCCGCCCAGCCTATTTGCCGATACAAAAGCTGGAAAAGATTCGCCCCAGCAGGTCATCGGAACTGAACGCACCGGTGATTTCGCCCAGGGCCTGCTGAGCCATACGCAGGTCTTCAGCCAACAATTCGCCAGCGCCGGCCAGGGTTAGCTGGGCATGACCATGCTCAAGGTGAGCGGCCGCCTGACGTAGCGCTTCCAGGTGACGTCGGCGTGCGCTGAAGCTGCTCTCTGAGGTCTGTTCATAGCCCATGCAGGCCTTGAGGTGTTCTCTCAGCAGGTCAAGGCCCTCAGTGGATTTGGCCGACAGACTGATAGTCACGTGGCCGTCATTGCAGACTTCCAGGACCACTGATTCGCCTGACAGGTCGGCTTTGTTACGAATCAAGGTGACCTTGGCTGGGTCAGGGCGCTGGTCGAGGAACTCCGGCCACAGGGCAAAGGGGTCGTCGGCCTCGGGGGCTGTGGCATCCACCACCAGCAGGATGCGGTCGGCTTCACCAATGGCTTTCAGCGCACGCTCGACGCCGATGCGTTCGACCTGATCCTCGGTGTCACGTAGACCGGCGGTGTCCACTACGTGCAGCGGCATGCCATCGATGTGGATATGTTCGCGCAATACGTCGCGGGTGGTGCCGGCGATCTCGGTGACGATGGCTGCCTCGCGACCGGCAAGGGCGTTGAGTAGGCTGGACTTACCCGCGTTAGGCCGGCCAGCGATCACCACCGTCATGCCGTCGCGCAGCAGCGCACCTTGGCCGGCCTCACGCAGCACACCGGCGAGGTCTGTGCGTACGTCATCGAGCAGGTTGAGTACATGGCCATCGGCGAGAAAGTCGATTTCCTCTTCGGGAAAATCGATGGCTGCTTCGACGTAGATGCGCAGGCTGATCAGTCGCTCAGTCAGGCCATGCACACGGCGGGAAAACTCGCCCTGCAGCGAGCGCAGGGCATTGCGCGCGGCTTGCTCCGAGCTGGCTTCGATCAGGTCGGCAATCGCCTCGGCTTGCGCGAGGTCGAGTTTGTCATTGAGAAACGCGCGCTCACTGAATTCGCCGGGTCGTGCCAGGCGTGCGCCGAGTTGTACACAGCGGCGCAGCAGCAGATCGAGCACCACTGGCCCGCCGTGGCCCTGCAATTCCAGCACATCTTCACCGGTAAAGGAGTTGGGGCCGGGGAAGTACAAGGCCAGGCCTTCATCCAGCACCTGCTTGGCGTCGGCGAAGAACGGCCCGTAGTGCGCATAGCGCGGTTGCAGTTCGCGCTGACAGATTGCTTGCGCCAATCGACTGGCCAGTGGCCCGGACACCCGCACGATGCCAACCCCTCCACGGCCCTGGGCGGTGGCGACGGCAGCAATGGTTTCGACGACGGTTTGCATGCGGCTCTCCTGAATTGGGCATAGCAAAACGCCCCTGAAAAGGGGCGTTTGTTACAGCTTAGAAGCGTGCAGGACTCAGGCGTTGGCAGCCTTGGTCGCCGCTTCGATTTTGCGGGTAATGTACCACTGCTGAGCGATCGACAAGACGTTGTTGACCACCCAGTACAGCACCAGACCAGCCGGGAACCAGAGGAAGAAGAAGGTGAAGATGATTGGCATCATTTTCAGTACCTTGGCTTGCATCGGGTCCGGCGGTGTCGGGTTGAGTTGCTGCTGGATAAACATGGTCGCGCCCATGATGATCGGCAGGATGAAGTATGGATCCTTGATTGCCAGGTCTGTTATCCACAGCAGCCAAGGCGCTTGACGCATTTCCACGGATTCCAGCAACACCCAGTAGAGGGCAAGGAATACCGGCATTTGCACCAGGATCGGCAAGCAGCCGCCCAGCGGGTTGATCTTCTCTTTCTTGTACAACTCCATCATCGCCTGCGACATCTTTTGACGATCGTCACCGAACTGCTCTTTCAACTGAGCGAGTTTCGGTGCAACGGCACGCATGCGCGCCATGGATTTGTAGCTGGCAGCGGACAGGGGGAAGAAGATCAGCTTGATGATCACGGTCAACATGATGATCGACCAGCCCCAGTTGCCGAGCAGGTTGTGGATAACTTCCAGCAACCAGAAGATCGGCTGAGCCAGGAACCACAGAATGCCGTAGTCGACGGTCAGCTCAAGGCCAGGAGACAGCGTCTTCAGATGGCCTTGTAGTTTCGGGCCGGCATACAGAACTGCACTGGTTTCACCCTGAGCGCCGGCAGCAACCTGAATGGCCGGGCCGGTAAAGCCGACAATGTAGTTGCCTTGGCTGTCTTTGCGGGTCTGTATTTGGTTAGTGCTGTCTTTGCTTGGGATCCAGGCAGTGACGAAGTAATGCTGTAGCCAGGCAACCCAGCCTCCTTGAACGGTTTCTTTGAAGGCTTGTTTGTCGATGTCTTTCATCGACACTTTTTTGTACGGCTCTTCGCTGGTCCACAGCGCGCCACCGAGGTAGGTCGCAGTGCCGGTTGCGGTGGTGGAGGACGGATCGTCGCTACCATCACGCTTGAGCTGGGCAAACATGTTGCCGCTCCAGGCCTGACCACTCTGGTTGTCTATCAGATAGCTGACCGTTACCTGATAGGACGAAGGATCGACGCAGCCGGGTTTCTTTTGTTGCTGTTCCTTTGTGGAACATTCAGCGTTCAGACCGCGCTTGAAGGTAAAGCGTTTGATGTAGTTAACACCGTTCTCGCTGAGCTTGAGGTCAACCTGCAGCTGATCCTGACCGTCGGTCAGTTCATAGCTCTTCTGCGTGCTGCTCCAAAGGGCACGACCGCTGGATTTGTCCGGCGCATTGCTGCCGATCAAACCGCTTTGCGCCAGGTAGGTACGCTCGCCGCCGTTATCGAACAGCTGGAACGGCACATCAGGACGATCCTGACGACGTGGGTACTGCGGCAAACGCAGTTGCACCACATCACCACCGCGCGGGTCGATGGCCAGGTCCAGCACATCGGTCTTCACCCGAATCAGCTCATCACTGGCAGCAGGCGCGGCACTGATGGCGCTGGGTTCAACAGCAGGGGTGGCGCTCGGAATATCGTCGCTACCCGCAGGGCTTGAAGTGGTGGCAGTGGTATCCGGCAGGCCGGGTACAGTGCTGCTGGTCGCGGCAATTTCTGTCGGCAGGGCAGCTTGACCGTAGTCCTGGTTCCACTGGAGAACCATCATATAGGACACGATTGCCAGGGCGACGATCAGGATCGAGCGTTGAATATCCATGATTATTCGGCCATCGAAGAGGAACGGGAGGTTTTCACGCAGGGAACCGGGTCGTAGCCACCGGGATTCCACGGGTGACAGCGGCCAAGCCGACGCAAGGTCAGCCAGCCACCGCGAATGACGCCATGATGTTCAATGGCGTCAAGCGCGTAGCAAGAACAGCTTGGGTAGAAACGACAGTGACTGGCCATCAAGGGGCTGATGGCGTAGCGGTAGAACTGGATGGGAAGCAAAACCAGTTTACGCATGGGGACTGTCGTTCACCCCAGATGGCGCGACAGCTTCCGGGCTTGGTTTGCTGCGTTCGAGGCGTTTCCAGAGTTTGCCAAACTGGCGAACCAGTTCGCTATTTTCCAGATCACCAAGGCCCTTACGCGCAACAACCACGATGTCCCATCCAACCAAGTTGTCCTGGTTCATACGGAACGACTCGCGGATCTGCCGTTTCAGACGATTGCGCTCAACGGAGAGTTTGACGCTCTTCTTGCCGATCACCAGACCCAGACGGGGGTGATCCAGCTCATTGTTGCGCGCCAGCAGCAGGACATTTTTGCCCGGAGCTTTGCCGCTAGGGGAGTCGAAGACTGCCTTGAATTGCCGGGGGGTTAGCAGACGCTTTTCCCGACTGAAGTCTCGACTCACCACAAGACCGAAATTTAGACGGCGAGACGCTTACGGCCCTTGGCGCGGCGACGCGACAGGACAGCACGACCGTTCTTGGTGGCCATACGAGCACGGAAACCGTGGGTGCGAGCGCGTTTGATAGTGCTGGGTTGGAAAGTACGTTTCATGGTGCGGTACCTGGGTGGTCGACTACGGGCCGGAATGGCCCCCGTTTTAAGAGACCGGCAATTCTAGAGAAACCCGAGGGTCAGGTCAATTTCCAACCAGGCTTTTCCTGAATAAAGAAATATAAAAAAGAGAATATTTAAAGATGTTTAGTAGCGTTAGTAGCTATTAGCGTAACTAAGATCTGTGTATAACTCACTCAAGGTCTTGGATTTAAAGGCTTTCGGCTAGGGGTAAGTCTGTCAGAAAGAGGTGCTGCACCTGTGTGGAAGCCGCGTACAAGCTGAGGATGGAATGCCACTTTACCCACAGCTGGGTTGTCCATTGGCTTTTGCCTGGGTTTATCCCATGATCTTACAGGTGCTTATCCACAGTCTTTTGAAAATTTTCTGGATAACAGGTTGGCACGAATAAGACTTTGATTTTCCTTGCAGAATAAGCATGGTTACATGTGGATAACTCAAGTCTCGGCAGCTACAATGATGGCTGTTTTTTGCCTCGCGTCTTGCGATTTAGGGGATGTCCGTGTCTGTGGAACTTTGGCAGCAGTGCGTCGAGCTTTTGCGCGATGAGCTGCCTGCTCAGCAATTCAACACCTGGATCCGTCCACTGCAGGTCGAAGCCGAAGGCGATCAGCTTCGCGTGTACGCACCCAATCGTTTTGTTCTTGATTGGGTTAATGAGAAATACCTCAGTCGCCTGCTCGAGTTGCTTACGGAACGCACCAATGGTCTGGTTCCAGACCTTTCCTTATTAATAGGAAGTAAGCGCAGCAGTGCTCCACGTGCTGCTGTCGCTCCAGTATCAACCGCGTCGGTTACACCCGCTCAGCCTGCCAGTGCTGCGTCGAATGCCGTTAGTAGTGAGCCTTCTCGCGCCAGCTTCGATCCCATGGCCGGTGCGGCCAGCCAGCAGGCGCCGGCGCGTACTGAGCGTACGGTGCAGGTCGAAGGTGGGCTTAAGCACACCAGTTATCTGAACCGCACCTTTACCTTTGATAACTTTGTCGAAGGTAAATCCAACCAGCTGGCCCGCGCAGCGGCCTGGCAGGTGGCGGACAACCCCAAGCACGGTTACAACCCGCTGTTCCTTTATGGCGGCGTGGGCTTGGGTAAGACCCACTTGATGCATGCAGTGGGTAACCATCTGCTGGCGAAGAACCCGAATGCCAAGGTGGTGTACCTGCATTCCGAGCGGTTCGTCGCGGATATGGTCAAGGCCTTGCAACTGAACGCGATCAACGAGTTCAAGCGTTTTTACCGTTCGGTCGACGCGCTGCTGATCGACGATATCCAATTCTTCGCCAAGAAAGAGCGTTCCCAGGAAGAGTTCTTCCACACCTTCAACGCTTTGCTCGAAGGCGGCCAGCAGGTCATTCTCACCAGCGACCGTTACCCGAAAGAAATCGAAGGCCTGGAAGAACGCCTCAAGTCACGTTTCGGTTGGGGCCTGACGGTAGCCGTCGAGCCGCCTGAACTGGAAACCCGCGTGGCGATTCTGATGAAGAAGGCCGATCAGGCCAAAGTCGATCTGCCGCATGATGCTGCTTTCTTTATTGCCCAGCGTATCCGCTCCAACGTGCGTGAGTTGGAAGGTGCGTTGAAGCGCGTCATTGCCCACTCGCACTTCATGGGCCGGGACATTACCATCGAACTGATCCGCGAATCGCTCAAGGATCTGCTGGCCCTGCAGGACAAGCTGGTCAGCATCGACAATATCCAGCGCACGGTCGCCGAGTACTACAAGATCAAAATTTCTGATCTGTTGTCCAAGCGCCGCTCGCGTTCGGTTGCACGGCCGCGTCAGGTGGCCATGGCGTTATCGAAAGAGCTGACCAACCACAGCCTGCCGGAAATTGGTGATGCCTTCGGCGGGCGCGATCACACAACGGTATTGCATGCATGCCGTAAGATTGCTGAACTTAAGGAATCCGACGCGGATATCCGCGAGGATTACAAGAATCTGCTGCGTACGCTGACTACCTAAATACGCAACTCCACTAGGCAAGGGACTAGACCATGCATTTCACCATTCAACGCGAAGCCTTGTTGAAACCTCTGCAACTGGTCGCCGGCGTCGTGGAACGCCGTCAGACCTTGCCGGTGCTCTCGAACGTGCTGCTGGTGGTCGAAGGCCAGCAGCTGTCGCTGACGGGTACCGACCTGGAAGTCGAACTGGTTGGTCGCGTCACACTGGAAGAACCTGCGCAACCTGGTGAGATTACCGTGCCGGCACGCAAGTTGATGGACATCTGTAAAAGCCTGCCGTCTGATGCACTGATCGATATTCGTATTGATGAGCAGAAGCTGCTGGTCAAAGCTGGCCGCAGCCGCTTCAGTCTGTCCACCCTGCCTGCCAATGACTTTCCCACTGTTGAAGAGGGTCCAGGTTCGCTGACCTTCAGCCTGGTACAAAGCCGGCTGCGGCGCCTGATCGAACGCACCAGCTTTGCCATGGCCCAGCAGGATGTACGTTATTACCTCAACGGCATGTTGCTGGAAGTACAGACCGGAATCCTCCGCGCTGTGGCCACTGATGGTCATCGTCTGGCGATGTGCTCCATGGAAGCAGCGATCGAGCAGGTCGAACGTCATCAGGTCATCGTGCCGCGCAAGGGGATTCTTGAACTGGCCCGTTTGCTCACCGAACAGGACGGTAGCGTCAGCATCGTTCTCGGTCAGCACCATATCCGCGCGACTACCGGTGAATTCACCTTCACCTCGAAACTGGTTGATGGAAAATTCCCGGATTACGAGCGTGTACTGCCGCGTGGTGGTGACAAGCTGGTGGTCGCCGACCGCCAAGGCCTGCGTGAAGCATTCAGCCGTACTGCGATTCTGTCCAACGAAAAGTACCGCGGAATTCGCCTGCAACTGGAATCTGGCTTGCTGAAAATTCAGGCTAACAACCCGGAACAGGAAGAAGCGGAAGAAGAGATCGCCGTTGACTACAACGGCAGTTCGTTGGAAATCGGTTTCAACGTCAGCTACCTGCTCGACGTATTGAGTGTGATGACCACCGACCAGGTTCGCCTGATTCTCTCCGATGCCAACAGCAGTGCCCTGGTGCAGGAAGCCGACAACGACGAGTCGTCCTATGTCGTTATGCCGATGCGCCTGTAACCGCTGAATGTCCCTGACTCGTTTTACCGTCACCGCGGTGCGTAATTTGCACCCGGTGACCCTCTCCCCCTCCCCGCGTATCAATATACTTTCCGGCGCCAACGGCAGCGGCAAAACCAGCTTGCTCGAAGCCATTCATCTGCTGGGGCTGGCTCGCTCCTTTCGTAGCACTCGTCTGCTTCCGGTCATTCAATACGATCAACTTGCCTGCACGATTTTCGGTCAAGTTCAGCTGTCTGATGGACGGCAAGGCAGTCTGGGAATTTCTCGGGATCGTCAGGGAGAATTTCAGATTCGTATCGATGGGCAGAATGCGCGCAGCGCAGCGCAGCTGGCCGAGACCTTGCCGCTGCAGTTGATCAACCCGGACAGTTTCCGTCTGCTCGAAGGCGCACCGAAGATTCGTAGGCAGTTTCTCGATTGGGGAGTGTTCCACGTGGAACCTCGGTTTCTCCCTGCCTGGCAGCGCTTGCAGAAGGCCCTGCGTCAGCGGAACTCATGGCTGCGGCATGGTACACTTGACGCCGCTTCACAGGCGGCTTGGGACCGAGAGTTATGCCTGGCCAGCGACGAAATTGACGGATATCGGCGCGCCTATATTCAGGCCTTGAAACCGGTATTTGAACGCACCCTGAATGAACTGGTTGAGCTGGAAGGGCTGACCCTCAGCTACTACCGCGGGTGGGACAAAGAGCGTGAGCTGAATACAGTGCTTGCATCTACCCTCGCCCGCGATCAGCAATTGGGACACACCCAGGCTGGCCCGCAGCGCGCTGACCTCAGGTTGCGCTTGGGAGCGCACAATGCCGCCGAGATACTCTCGCGTGGGCAGCAGAAATTAGTTGTATGTGCCCTGCGCATCGCGCAGGGACATTTAGTGAATGAGGCCAAGCACGGCCAATGCATTTATCTGGTGGATGACTTGCCGTCAGAACTGGATGAGCAACACCGTCGTGCGCTGTGCCGATTGTTGGAAGACTTGCACTGCCAGGTGTTTATCACCTGTGTAGACCATGAATTGTTGCGGGAAGGCTGGCGCACGGATACGCCAGTTGCCATGTTCCACGTGGAACATGGTGGCATCACCCAGACCCACGACCACCGGGAGTGAAGGCATGAGCGAAAACCAAACGTACGACTCCAATAACATTAAGGTCCTCAAGGGCCTGGATGCCGTACGCAAGCGGCCTGGTATGTACATCGGCGATACTGACGATGGCAGTGGTCTGCACCACATGGTCTTCGAGGTGGTCGATAACTCTATTGACGAAGCCTTGGCCGGTCATTGCAGTGAAATCACCATTACCATCCACCCGGATGAGTCGATCAGCGTGCGCGACAATGGTCGCGGTATTCCAGTGGACATCCACAAGGAAGAAGGCGTTTCCGCCGCTGAAGTGATCATGACCGTTCTGCACGCAGGCGGTAAGTTTGACGATAACAGCTACAAGGTTTCCGGCGGTCTGCACGGTGTGGGTGTTTCTGTAGTTAACGCCCTGTCCAAGGAACTGGTTCTGACCATCCGCCGCAGCGGCAAGATTTGGGAACAGACTTACGTACACGGTGTGCCTCAGGCGCCAATTGCGACCGTGGGCGACAGCGACACCACCGGAACGCAGATCCACTTCAAACCGTCCGAAGAGACCTTCGCCAATATCCATTTCAGCTGGGATATTCTGGCCAAGCGTCTGCGCGAACTGTCGTTCCTCAACTCCGGCGTAGGCATCCTGCTGAAGGATGAACGCAGCGGCAAGGAAGAGCTGTTCAAGTACGAAGGCGGTCTGCGTGCGTTCGTTGAGTACCTCAACCAGAACAAGACGGCGGTCAACCAGGTGTTCCACTTCACGGTACAACGTGATGACGGTGTGGGGGTCGAAGTTGCCCTGCAGTGGAACGACAGCTTCAACGAGAACCTGCTGTGCTTCACCAACAACATTCCGCAGCGCGACGGTGGTACTCACCTGGCCGGCTTCCGTTCGGCGCTGACGCGTAACCTGAACGCTTATATAGAGCAGGAAGGTCTGGCCAAGAAGCACAAGATCGCCACCACCGGTGACGATGCCCGCGAAGGCCTGACCGCGATTATTTCGGTAAAAGTACCGGATCCAAAATTCAGTTCGCAGACCAAAGACAAACTGGTTTCCAGTGAAGTGAAGACAGCAGTCGAACAGGAAATGGGCAAGTATTTCTCCGACTTCCTGCTGGAGAACCCCAACGAAGCCAAAGCCGTAGTCGGCAAGATGATCGACGCCGCGCGTGCCCGTGAAGCCGCGCGTAAAGCCCGCGAAATGACCCGTCGTAAAGGTGCGCTGGATATTGCCGGCTTGCCGGGCAAACTGGCCGATTGCCAGGAGAAAGACCCTGCCCTTTCCGAACTCTACATCGTGGAAGGGGACTCCGCGGGCGGCTCTGCCAAACAGGGCCGTAACCGCAAGACCCAGGCGATCCTGCCACTCAAGGGCAAGATCCTCAACGTCGAGAAAGCCCGTTTCGACAAGATGATTTCCTCCCAGGAAGTCGGCACCCTGATCACCGCCCTGGGCTGTGGCATCGGCCGCGATGAGTACAACATCGACAAGCTGCGCTACCACAACATCATCATCATGACCGACGCCGACGTCGACGGTTCGCACATTCGTACCTTGCTGCTGACCTTCTTCTTCCGTCAGCTGCCGGAACTGGTTGAGCGCGGCTACATCTACATCGCCCAGCCGCCGCTGTACAAGGTCAAGAAAGGCAAGCAGGAGCAGTACATCAAGGACGACGACGCCATGGATGAATACATGACGCAGTCGGCCCTGGAAGACGCCAGCTTGCACGTCAATGAAGGTGCACCTGGTCTGTCCGGTGAGTCGCTGGAGCGCCTGGTCAATGACTACCGCCTGGTAATGAAAACCCTCAAGCGTCTGTCGCGTCTGTACCCGATCGAGCTGACCGAGCACTTCGTCTACATTCCGCGCGTGGAGACCGAGCAACTGGCAAATAAGGAAGCCATGCAGCAATGGCTGAGCCTGCTCGACGGTCGTCTCAAGGGCATGGAGAAATCCGGCCTGGTGTATAAGACCAGCCTTCATGAAGACCAGGAGCGTCATCTTTGGTTGCCGCAGGTCGAGCTGGTTTCTCATGGCGTATCCAGCTACATCATCTTCAACCGCGACTTCTTCGCCAGTAACGACTACAAGACTGTTACCAGCCTAGGCGATCAGCTCAATAGCCTGCTGGAAGAAGGGGCCTATGTGCAGCGTGGTGAGCGCAAGAAAGCCGTAAGCACCTTCAAGGATGCACTGGCCTGGTTGATGGCCGAAAGCACCAAGCGCCACAGCATTCAGCGCTATAAAGGGCTGGGTGAGATGAACCCGGACCAACTCTGGGAAACCACCATGGACCCGGAAGTACGCCGCATGCTCAAGGTACGCATTGAGGACGCCATCGCAGCTGATCAGATCTTCAATACGTTGATGGGCGATGCTGTTGAACCGCGTAGGGACTTTATTGAAACCAACGCCCTGGCGGTGTCCAACCTGGACTTCTAAAGCCCCTACCAGGAGGCCAGAACGCGTTCTTCCGATTCCGGCCTCTGTTTAAAAGCCCCTGCTGATGTCTTAGCAGGGGCTTTTTTGTTCCACATGGAACATGCAGCCGATTGCAGGTACCTCGAATTGATCGATAAAAAAGCCGGCACTAGGGCCGGCTTTGGATTTCACTGAAAAACTTATGCACGGAATGCAGTAACTCGTGCCTTTGATAAAACGGCTTATGAATCATTGTCTTGAAAGACTTAATGGCACTCTGCCGGTATTTCGCTCACAGGTTATCCACAATGGCTCTAGGCCGGCTCACGAGCCTCGAGTGGCTGGCTTTGTGTATCCAGTGAACCGATATCGCGTTGGGCCTGACTGACCCAGGCAAAGGCGCGGTCATTAAGTTCAGCTATAGCGCGCGGGCCTGTACCTTCGGCGTACATCAGCGGGCCGATCACCACCTGAACGGTTCCGGGCGTCTTGCGCCAGCCCTGCTTGGGCCAAAACTCGCCGGCATTGTGGGCAATCGGCAGCACCGGCAGGTTAGCATTCACCGCGAGGGAGGCGCCGCCACGGCTGAATTTGCCGATCTGGCCTGGTGGAATACGTGTGCCTTCCGGGAATACCAGCACCCAGGCGCCTTGCCCCAGACGCTTATGGCCGAGTTTGGCCAGCTGCTTGAGCGCCGCCTTGGGGTTGCTGCGGTCGATGGCGATAGGTTTGAGCATGGCCATCGCCCAGCCAAAGAATGGCACATAGAGCAACTCGCGCTTGACCACTTGGCTGAGCGGTTCGAAGTAGCCGCAGAGGAAGAAGGTTTCCCAGGTGCTCTGGTGCTTGGCGAGGATCACGCAGGGCTGCTCGGGGATATTGTCCAGGCCCTTGATCTCGTAGTTGATGCCGACCACCACCTTGGCCAGCCAGGTGGCGCAGCGGCACCAGTTCTGCACGACGAAGCGGTAGCGTGCGCGGAACGGCAGAAAGGGCGCGACGAAGACGCTGAGGATGCACCAGAAGAAGGAGCTGGAAGCCAGCAGCAGATAGAAGAGGAAGGTTCTGAGGGTCTGCACTGTCGACATGGGAGCTTTTACCGTCGCAGGCAGAGCCTGCTTTATAAGTGGAGAAGCTGTGCGGCAACCGCCGCCAGATCATCGAATACCAGGGTGCCCGCTGGCAATCCTTTCGCCAGGGTGCGTTCGCCCTTGCCGGTCTTTACCAAAACTGGCTGACAATCGACGGTTAATGCAGCGCTCAGGTCACCGCTGCTGTCACCGACAAACCAGATGCCCTTGAGTGCTATGCCATAGTACGCAGCAATCTGCTCAAGCATGCCGGGTTTCGGTTTGCGGCAGGCGCAGCCTTCATCCGGGCCGTGGATGCAGTGCACGATCAAGCCCAACTTGCCGCCTTGCGCTGCCACCAGCTCGCGCAGGCGCGCATGCATGGCTTCCAGCGTGGCCAGGTCGTAATAGCCGCGGGCAACCCCAGACTGATTGGTGGCCACGGCCACCGTCCAGCCGGCTTGCGACAGACTTGCGATGGCCTCGATGGCCCCGGGCAGCGGGATCCATTCGGCGAGGCTTTTGATATAGGCGTCAGAGTCGTAATTGATTACGCCGTCGCGGTCGAGAATCAGCAGTTTCATGCGGTAATCCGTAACCGGCTGGCGGCGGTGTGGCCGCCAGCCGGTAAAGGTGATGATGGGTATCGCTGTGCTCCACCCATCCTATAGGCGACTTAGCCGAGTACCGAGATATCAGCGACGCCGAGGAACAGGCCGCGTAGCTTAGCCAGCAGCGCATAGCGGTTGGCCCGCACGGCAGGGTCTTCGGCGTTGACCAGTACGGCCTCGAAGAAGGCGTCTACCGGTTCACGCAGGTTGGCCAGCTGGCTGAGCGCCAGGTTGTACTGACGCGCTGCCGCGAGCGGTTGCACTGCATGCTCGGCCTGCTGGATGGCGGCGTTAAGGGCAAACTCGCTGGGGTTGTCGAAGTGATGGGCTTCGACACTGGTGGCGACCTGGCCTTCGGCTTTGCTTAGCAGGTTGGACACACGCTTGTTGGCTGCTGCAAGAGCGGCTGCTTGCGGCAGTGCGCGGAAGGCCTGCACGGCTTGTACACGCTGATCGAAGTCCAGCGGCGAGGTCGGACTGACGGCACGTACGGCTTGGTACACGGCGACGTCGACGCCTTCATCCTCATACCGCGCGCGCAGGCGATCGAAGATAAAGTCCTGCACCTGCGATGCCAGGCCGTCAGCTTTGACCTTGTCAGCGAACTGGGCGATGGCAAAAGCGATGGCGTCCGCCAGATCCAGATCCAGCTGTTTCTCGATCAGAATGCGCAGCACGCCAAGGGCGGCACGACGCAGGGCGTAAGGGTCTTTGCTGCCGGTGGGCAGCATGCCGATACCGAAGATGCCGACCAGGGTGTCCAGCTTGTCGGCCAGGGCCACGGCAGCGCCGGTCAGGGTGACCGGCAGCTCGGCGCCGGCACCGCGCGGCATGTACTGCTCGTTCAGCGCCAGGGCCACGTCTTCGGCTTCGCCATCATGTTTGGCGTAGTAGTAACCGGCGATGCCCTGCATTTCCGGGAACTCGCCGACCATTTCACTGGCCAGGTCGCACTTGCAGAGAATGCCAGCGCGGGCGGCACGGGTGGCATCGCCACCGATGCGCTCGGCAATAAAACCGGCCAGGGCGGACACACGCTGTGCTTTGTCGTAGACCGAACCGAGCTGAGCCTGGAACACCACATTGGCCAGGCGCTGGTTGAAGGTCTCCAGCTTCTGCTTCTTGTCCTGCTTGAAGAAGAACTCGGCGTCGGTCAGGCGCGGACGCACCACCTTCTCGTTGCCGGAAATGATCTGCGCCGGGTCTTTGCTTTCGACGTTGGCCACGGTGATAAAGCGCGGCAGCAGCTTGCCGTTACCGTCCAGCAGGCAGAAGTACTTCTGGTTGTCCTGCATAGTGGTGATCAGCGCTTCTTGCGGCACTTCCAGGAAGCGTTCCTCGAAGGAACACACCAGCGGCACCGGCCATTCAACCAGGGCGCTGACTTCATCCAGCAGCGCCGGCGGCACGATGGCCGTGCCCTGCTCTGCTGCAGCCAGTTCATTCACGCGGGAGATGATCTGCGCGCGGCGCTCGGCGAAGTCGGCAATCACATAGGCGCTACGCAGGTCTTCCGCGTAATTGGCCGGCGCGCTGATGCGCACCTCGTGGTTGGCGTGGAAGCGGTGACCACGGGAAACCCGGCCGGCTTGTTGGGCGAGGATTTCGCAGTCGATCACTTCGTCACCGAACAGCATCACCAGCCACTGGCTCGGGCGGACGAATTCGGTCTTGCGCGCGCCCCAGCGCATGCGTTTCGGGATTGGCAACTCGTTCAGCGAGGTTTCGACGATACCCGGCAGCAGGCCAGCCGCCGCTTGGCCGGGAATGCTCTGGCTGAATTTCAGCTTGGGGCCGCTTTGGTCGATTTGGCTCAGCTCAACGCCGCACTTCTTGGCGAAGCCCAGCGCGGCTTGCGTTGGGTTGCCGTCTTTATCGAATGCCGCCTGTACGGGCGGGCCGTCGAGGTTGACGGTGCGGTCAGGCTGCTGGGTGGCGAGTTGCTCGACCAGCACCGCCAGACGACGCGGCGCAGCGTAATAGTGCACGTTGCTGTAGCCCAGACCCGCCGCCTTGAGGCCTTTCTCGATGCCGGCGAGGAAAGCTTCGCCGAGGGTTTTCAGGGCTTTCGGTGGCAGCTCTTCGGTGCCCAGTTCAACCAGGAAATCACGGGTACTCATTCTGCTGCCTCCAGCTTGGCCAATACTTCATCACGCAGGTCGGGAGTGGCGAGCGGGAAGCCGAGTTTGCGCCGCGCTTGCAGGTAGCTCTGCGCCACCGAACGGGCCAGCGCACGCACACGCAGGATGTACTGCTGACGCGCGGTCACCGAGATGGCCCGGCGCGCATCCAGCAGGTTGAAGGTGTGCGAGGCTTTGAGCACCATCTCGTAGGTCGGCAATGGCAGTTCCAACTCGATCAGGCGATTGGCTTCTGACTCATAGAAGTCGAACAGCTCGAAGAGTTTCTCGACGTTGGCGTGTTCGAAGTTGTAGGTCGACTGCTCCACTTCGTTCTGGTGGAACACATCGCCATAGGTGACCTTGCCGAACTGGCCGTCGGTCCATATCAGGTCGTACACCGAATCGACACCCTGCAAGTACATGGCGAGGCGTTCGAGGCCATAGGTGATCTCGCCAGTCACTGGGTAGCACTCAATGCCGCCCACTTGCTGGAAGTAAGTGAACTGGGTGACTTCCATGCCGTTCAGCCAGATTTCCCAGCCCAGCCCCCAAGCACCGAGGGTCGGCGATTCCCAGTTGTCTTCAACGAAGCGAATGTCGTGCACCAGCGGATCAATGCCGATGGCTTTCAGCGAGCCTAAGTACAGCTCCTGAAAGTTTTCCGGGTTCGGTTTGAGCACCACCTGGAACTGGTAGTAGTGCTGCAGGCGGTTGGGGTTTTCGCCATAACGGCCGTCAGCCGGACGACGGGAAGGCTGCACATAGGCGGCGTTCCAGGTCTCGGGGCCGATGGCACGGAGAAACGTGGCGGTGTGGAAGGTGCCCGCGCCAACTTCCATATCGTAGGGCTGCAACACCACACAGCCCTGCTCGGCCCAGTACTGTTGCAGGGCAAGGATCAAGTCTTGGAAGGTGCGCACGGCAGGCGTAGTCTGGCTCACAAATTTCACCCGTACTTTGGCGGCTTGAGAAAGTCCGCGAGTATACCGAAGCTCAGGAAAACCCGCATGCCACGCTGTTTCTGGTGCAATGACGATCCGCTTTATCAGGCGTACCACGATGAAGAATGGGGTGTGCCGCAACGTGATCCTCAGGTGCTGTTTGAATTGCTTCTGCTGGAAGGTTTTCAGGCGGGTCTGTCGTGGATCACCGTACTGAAGAAACGCGAGCACTACCGCAAGGTGCTGTTTGGATTTGATGTACAGCGCTTGGCCGCACTGAGCGACGAGTACATCGAAGAAACCCTGATGCAGGATCCCGGCATCATTCGCAACCGCCTCAAGCTCAAGGCCGTGCGTAAGAACGCCCAGGCCTGGCTCAAGCTGGA
This sequence comes from Pseudomonas sp. SL4(2022), assembly GCF_026625725.1. Lineage (NCBI taxonomy): Bacteria > Pseudomonadati > Pseudomonadota > Gammaproteobacteria > Pseudomonadales > Pseudomonadaceae > Pseudomonas > Pseudomonas sp. SL4(2022). The sequence goes on along the minus strand of NZ_CP113060.1, from coordinate 1,710,729 downwards.
AGAACCGGCGGCCTTGCTCTGGTCATTTGTCGGGGGCGTGCCGAAGATCAATCACTTCAGCGAACGCGCTCAGGTACCGGCGGTTACGCCTGAGGCTGTGGCGATGAGCAAGGCCTTGAAAAAAGCCGGTTTCACCTTTGTCGGCCCGACCATCTGTTATGCCTACATGCAGGCCAGCGGCATGGTCATGGATCACACCAGCGATTGTGACCGTTACGCGCAACTGACCACTCGCTAGCTCGGGTGGTTACAATAAGCGCCTTTTGATCGGCTGGAGTTGCCTGTGGAAAAGCTCAAAGGTGCCCTGGTGGTGGGCTTTCTGCGTTTGTTTGCCTTGCTGCCGTGGCGCGCCGTTCAGGCCGTGGGCGCGGCGATTGGCTGGTTGATGTGGAAGCTGCCGAACGGCTCACGCGAAGTGGCCAGCATCAACCTGCGCAAATGCTTTCCCGAACTGGACGAGGCTGCGCACCAGCGCCTGCTGGGCCAATCGCTGAAGGATATCGGCAGAACCCTGACCGAGAGCGCCTGTGCCTGGATCTGGCCGGCGCAGAAATCCATCGACCTGGTGCGTGAGGTCGAAGGCCTGGATGTGCTCAAGGACGCCCTGGCCAGTGGCAAGGGCGTGGTTGGCATCACCAGCCACCTGGGTAATTGGGAAGTGCTGAACCACTTCTACTGCGCGCAGTGCAAACCAATCATCTTCTACCGCCCACCGAAGCTGAAGGCCGTCGATGAGCTGCTGCGTCAGCAACGTGTGCAGTTGGGCAACCGTGTTGCGCCGTCGACCAAAGAAGGCATCCTTAGCGTGATCAAGGAAGTGCGTAAAGGCGGCGCCGTGGGCATTCCGGCTGACCCGGAGCCGAGTTTGTCGTCTGGCGTCTTTGTGCCGTTTCTGGCCACCGAAGCGCTGACCAGCAAGTTTGTTGCTGGCATGTTAAGTGGTGGCAAGGCTTGTGGGGTGTTTCTGCATGCGCTGCGCCTGCCGGATGGCTCGGGCTTCAAGGTTATTCTGGAAGCTGCGCCGGAGGAGATGTACAGCACCCAGACGGAAACGGCCGTTGCGGCGATGAGTTCGGTGATTGAACGCTATGTGCGTACTTACCCGAGCCAGTACATGTGGAGCATGAAGCGCTTCAAGAAGCGCCCAGCCGGCGAGGCCAAGTGGTATTGAGGTAAGCCCCCTGAGGGGCATGAAGTTGCAGCCGGGGTTGGCTCTCGACTAGGCTGCTTAAACCCAGTCGGATGGACGGCGCATGAGCAATAGTCGAAAGAATGTCCGCACCCCTCTCAAGGTGCGTTTGCGCATTGACCACCCGGTACACGGTGAGTTGATGGTCACCACGCGGGACATTTCCGAGTGTGGCGTTTATGTGCTGATGGATCATGCGCCCGATAAACTGCTGATGGGTGAGCAGGTCCAGGGGCAGGTACAAGGCCTGCCGATGGAAGCGCCGATTCTGACGCTGGAGGTCGTCCGTGTAGAGCCGCTCGGTGTCGGTCTGCGCTTTGTGCCCTGCGAGCAAACCGACGACTAACGCGCGGGCTTGTCCAGCCGTTTGAGAAACACCGCGATTTCCTTGCCCGCCTGTTTGTCGCCCTTGTCTTCGGCCACTGCCAACCCTTGTGTCCAGGCCGTGCGCGCCTCGTCGTTCAACCCCTGTTTGTGCAGGGCCTGTCCGAGCAGTTTCCACGCGGCGGAATACTGCGGATCAAACTGCACACAGCGCTGAAAATGTTCAGCTGCCCGAGTCCATTCGCCTGCATCCAGATAGCCTTTACCCAAACCGAAGCGCAACAGCGCGCTGTCCATGCCTTTTGCCAGCATCTTTTCCAGCGCGTCGGTGCTCATGCAGTCTCCTTGCTCGGGGCAAGCCCTCAGCCAGCGGTTAGGTGCTGAAGGCAGCAGTCGGTTGGCGTTGAGCGCAGCGAAGCCCAACAGACACGTTGGGTTTCGCTAATGGGGCGCAGCAATGAACGTTAAAAGAATGTCAGGCCGACCTGGAACAGTCGCTCAGCGTCGCGGATGTATTTCTTGTCGACCAGGAACAGGATCACATGGTCGCCGGACTCGATCACCGTGTCGTCGTGGGCAATCAGCACCTCTTCATCGCGGATGATCGCGCCGATGGTGGTGCCGGGCGGCAGGGCGATGTCTTCGATCATGCGCCCGACCACCTTGCTCGACTTGGCGTCACCATGGGCGATGGCTTCAATGGCTTCAGCCGCCCCCCGGCGCAGGCTGTGTACGCTTTCGATATCACCGCGGCGCACGTGGGTCAGCAGGGTGCCGATGGTGGCCAGCTGCGGGCTGATGGCGATGTCGATTTCGCCACCTTGCACCAGGTCGACGTAGGCCGGGTTGTTGATGATGGTCATCACCTTGCGCGCACCCAGGCGCTTGGCCAGCAAGGAGGACATGATGTTGGCTTCGTCGTCGTTGGTCAGGGCCAGGAAGATGTCGGCATCGCTGATGTTCTCTTCCACCAGCAGGTCGCGGTCGGAGGCGCTGCCCTGCAGCACAATGGTGCTGTCGAGGGTTTCCGAGAGGTAGCGGCAACGCGCCGGATTCATCTCGATGATCTTCACCTGATAACGGCTTTCGATGGCTTCGGCCAGGCGTTCACCGATATGCCCGCCACCGGCGATCACCACCTTCTTGTAGCTGTCTTCCATGCGCCGCATTTCGCTCATCACCGCGCGGATATGCGCCTTGGCGGCGATAAAGAACACTTCGTCATCGGCTTCGATCACCGTATCGCCCTGCGGCATGATCGCCCGGTTGCGGCGGAAGATCGCGGCTACGCGGGTGTCGACATTGGGCATGTGCTCGCGTAGCTGACGCAGTTGCTGACCGACCAGCGGGCCGCCGTAGTAGGCCTTGACTGCCACCAGCTGCGCCTTGCCTTCGGCGAAGTCGATTACCTGCAGGGCACCGGGGTATTCGATCAGGCGTTTGATGTAATTGGTCACCACCTGCTCGGGGCTGATCAACACATCGACCGGGATCGATTCGTTGCTGAACAGGCCGCTGCGCGTCAGATAAGCCGCTTCGCGCACGCGGGCAATCTTGGTGGGCGTGTGGAACAGGCTGTAGGCCACCTGGCAGGCGATCATGTTGACTTCGTCGCTGTTGGTCACGGCCACCAGCATGTCGGCATCGTCAGCACCGGCTTGACGCAACACTGTGGGGAACGAGCCGCGACCTTGTACGGTGCGGATATCCAGGCGGTCGCCAAGGTCGCGCAAACGATCAGCGTCGGTGTCGACCACGGTGATGTCGTTGGCTTCGCTGGCCAGGTGTTCAGCCAAGGTGCCGCCGACTTGGCCTGCGCCGAGAATGATGATCTTCATGCAGTAATGTCCTCAGCCGCGCGGGGCGGCGGCGATTTTCATCAGCTTGGCATAGTAGAAGCCATCGTGGCCGTCTACTTGCGGGAAGAGTTGGCGACCGTGGGCCGTTTTATGGCCGAAGGTGCCGGCGATATCCAGCTCACGGGCACCCGGCGTGCGGGCCAGGAAGGCCGCTATGTTGTCACTGTTTTCGGCCGGCATCACCGAGCAGGTGGCATAGAGCAGGATGCCGCCGACCTCCAAGGTTTGCCACAGGCTGTCCAGCAGTTCGCCTTGCAGCGTGGCCAGCGCTGGGATGTCTTGAGCCTGACGGGTGAGCTTGATATCCGGGTGACGACGGATCACCCCGGTGGCCGAGCAAGGCGCATCGAGCAGGATGCGCTGGAACGGTTGGCCATCCCACCAGGCCGCCAGATCGCGGCCATCGGCGGCGAACAGCTCGGCGTGAAGGCCCAGACGTGTGAGATTCTCGCGCACGCGCACCAGGCGTTTTTCTTCCAGATCCACCGCCACCACGCCCGCTAAACCGGGTTCGGCTTCGAGCAGGTGACAGGTTTTGCCGCCCGGCGCAGCGCAGGCGTCGAGCACACGTTGACCGGGTGCCAGGTCGAGCAGGTCGGCGGCCAGTTGCGCGGCTTCATCCTGCACACTGACGCGGCCTTCGGCAAAGCCCGGCAAGGTGGTGACATCGCAGGCGTGCAGCAGACGAATGCCGTCGCGGCTGAAAGTGCAGGGTTCGGCCTCAAAGCCGACCCGGCGCAGCTCGGCCAGGTAATCATCGCGGCTGCCAAGGCGGCGGTTGACCCGCAGAATCAGCGGCGGGTGGGTATTGTTGGCCGCGCAGATGGCTTCCCAGTGCTCTGGCCATTGCGCTTTCAGGGTTTTCTGCAGCCAGCGCGGGTGGGCGGTGTGCAGCACAGGGTCACGCTCGAGGCTGGCAATAATGCTTTCGCCGTCGCGTTGCGCGTTGCGCAGCACGGCATTGAGCAAGCCCTTGAGCGAGGGCTTTTTCAACTTGTCGACGCAGGCGACTGTTTCGCCGAGGGCGGCGTGGGCCGGAATGCGTGTATAGAACAGCTGGTACAGGCCGATCAGCAGCAGCGCTTCGACATCGCGGTCGGCGGCTTTGAAGGGTTTTTGCAGCAGCTTCTCGGCAATCAGGGCCAGACGCGGTTGCCAGCGCGCAGTGCCAAAGGCCAGGTCTTGAGCCAGGCCGCGATCGCGCGCTTCGACCTTGTCCAGCAACGGCGGCAGGCTGCTGCCCAGCGAGGCTTTGCCGGCCAGTACGCTGGCCAAGGCACGGGCGGCGGCGAGACGTGGGTTCATGCGCCCAGCACCAAGCCAACGGCAAATTGCTCGCGGCGACTGTTGTACAGGTCGCTGAAATTAAGCGCCTTGCCGCCTGGCAGTTGCAGGCGGGTCAAGCGCAGCGCGCCTTCACCACAGGCGACGGTCAGGCCCGATTTGTCGGCAGCGAGCACTGTGCCGGGAGTACCGCTGCCCTCGCCCAGCGTTGCGGCATGGACTTTCAAGGCCTCGCCGCCCAGCGTGCTGTGGCAAATCGGCCAGGGGTGAAAGGCGCGCACCAAGCGCTCCAGCTCCAGCGCTGGGCGCCTCCAGTCCAGTCGCGCCTCATCCTTGTTCAACTTGTGCGCATAGGTGGCCAGGCTGTCGTCCTGAACTTCTCCCTTGAGCGTGCCGTTGGCCAGCCCGGCGATGGCGTCAAGCACCGCCTGCGGGCCAAGTGTTGCCAGCCGATCATGCAGGCTGCCGCCGGTATCTTCGGCAGAAATGGGTGTGCTGACCTTGAGCAGCATAGGCCCGGTATCCAGGCCCGCTTCCATCTGCATCACGGTGACACCTGACTCGGCATCGCCTGCCTCAACCGCGCGCTGAATCGGTGCGGCACCACGCCAGCGAGGTAGCAGTGAGGCGTGACTATTGATGCAGCCCAGACGCGGTGTATCCAGAACCACCTGCGGCAGAATCAGGCCGTAAGCCACTACCACCATCAAGTCAGGCTTGAGTGCAGCCAGCTCGGTTTGGGCGGCGGGATCGCGCAGACTCTGCGGTTGATACACCGGGATGTCGTGCTGCAGGGCCAGCTGTTTGACCGGACTGGGAGTCAGCTTCTGCCCTCGACCGGCCGGGCGATCCGGCTGGCTGTAGACGGCAATGATCTGGTGTGGCGTGTCGAGCAAGGCCTTGAGGTGTTCGGCGGCGAATTCCGGGGTGCCGGCAAAGACAATACGCAGTGCTTCAGTCATGGGGGCTCGCTAAAGAAAAAGGCTTGCCGCAGCAAGCCTTTGAAAGGTGTGGCTCAAGCCTGCTGGCGATGCTGCTTTTCCAGCTTCTTCTTGATGCGGTCGCGTTTGAGATTAGACAGGTAATCGACAAACAGCTTGCCGTTGAGGTGGTCGCATTCGTGCTGGATACACACCGCCAGCAGGCCTTCGGCGATCAGCTCATAGGGCTGGCCATCGCGGTCCAGCGCCTTGATCTTGACCTTCTGCGGGCGGTCGACGTTCTCGTAGAAGCCTGGTACCGAGAGGCAACCTTCCTGGTACTGATCCATTTCGTCGGTCAGCGGCTCGAACTCGGGGTTGATAAACACCCGTGGCTCGGACTTGTCCTCGGACAGATCCATCACCACGACGCGCTTGTGCACGTTGACCTGCGTCGCGGCCAGGCCAATGCCCGGTGCGTCGTACATGGTTTCAAACATGTCATCGATCAGCTGACGCAAGGCGTCATCGACCACGTCCACCGGCTTGGCGATGGTGCGCAGGCGCGGATCGGGAAATTCGAGGATATTCAGGATCGCCATATGCGTTTGTGATGCACTTGTGGAATAAAGTCAAAATCCGCTGCTAAGATGATGAGCAGCATTGAAAAACGGCTTCACGCCGCAGCACGACTGGGTTTCGTCGCGGCGCTAGGGCGCTCCACGTGAAGACACATAATAAAGGGATTCACCGCATGAGGAAATCACTACTCGCCCTGCTGCTGCTTGCCGCAGGCGGCTTGGCCCAGGCCGACGTGCAACTCAAGGACGGTCACCCAGACCGTTACACCGTGGCCAAGGGCGATACCCTCTGGGATATCTCTGGAAAATTCCTCAGCCAGCCTTGGAAATGGCCGGAAATCTGGCACGCCAACCCCCAGGTGGAAAACCCCCATCTGATCTACCCGGGTGACCAGCTCAGCCTGGTATACATTGATGGTCAGCCGCGCCTGATGCTCAACCGTGGTGAGTCGCGTGGCACCATCAAATTGTCGCCGCAGGTGCGCAGCACGCCAGTGGCTGAAGCCATACCGGCGATTCCGCTGGAGGCTATTAACAGCTTCCTGCTGGTCAACCGCATTGTTGATACACCTGATCAATTCCTAGCTGCGCCCTATATCGTTGCCGGCAATGCCGAGCGCGTTGTCAGCGGTGCAGGCGATCGTGTGTATGCGCGCGGAAAATTCGACGAGAGTGCACCGGCTTACGGCATCTTCCGTCAGGGCAAGACGTACATGGACCCGGAAACCCAGGAGTTCCTTGGAATTAATGCTGACGACATCGGTTCCGGTGAGATTGTCGCCGAGGAAGGTGATGTTGGCACCATGACGCTGACCCGTTCGACTCAGGAAGTACGTCTGGGCGACCGTCTGTTCGCTACTGAAGAGCGCCCGATCAATTCGACCTTTGTGCCGAGTGAGCCTGCCAGTCAGGTTAACGGTGTGATCCTTGATGTTCCACGCGGTGTGACCCAGATCGGTCAGTTCGATGTGGTCACCATCAACAAGGGGGTCCGCGATGGCTTGAAGGAGGGTAACGTACTGGCCATTTATAAGACTGGCGAAACTGTGCGTGACCGCATTACCGGTGAGTCGGTGAAAATTCCGGACGAGCGCTCGGGTTTGCTGATGGTCTTCCGCACCTACGACAAGCTCAGCTATGGCCTGGTGCTGGGGGCGTCACGCTCATTGGCGATCATGGATAAAGTGCGTAACCCATAACATCGAGCAGCCCCGCAAATGCGGGGCTTTTTATTGCTCTTTGAATTTCCAGCCGTCTACACGGCGCGACCGATCAAGGATGATCCGGATGTCGCAATCTTCTGCTCCTCCCCCTGCGGTTTCTCCTGCTGAATTGGAAGCCCGCCTGCGTTTGCACAGCTTGCCGGAGCTGGGGCCTCGACGCTTTCGCAAACTCCTCAGTGCCTTCGACAATGCTTCGGCCGCGCTCAGCGCGCCTGCCAGTGCCTGGCGTTCCCTGGGCTTGCCGCAGGTATGCAGTGAGGCGCGGCGTAGCGTTGAGGTGCGTGAGCGTGCGGCGCAGAGTCTGGCCTGGTTGGAGGTCGCTACGCATCATTTGTTGATGTGGGATGACACGATTTATCCAGGGCTGCTGGCCGAGTTGGCGGATGCACCGCCGTTGCTGTTTGTTGACGGTGACCCGACTTTGCTGGAGCAGCCGCAACTGGCCATGGTCGGTAGCCGGCGTGCGTCGCGGCCAGGTCTGGATACTGCGCAGCGTTTCGCTCGCAGCCTGGCGGGTGGCGGTTTTGTGATTACCAGCGGCCTGGCCTTGGGGATTGATGGCGCGGCCCATCAGGGTGCACTGGATGCCAATGGCAAGACGGTGGCGGTGCTTGGCACCGGTTTGCAATGCCTGTATCCGCCGCGGCACAAGCAACTCGCCGCCGATATCGTCGCCCGTGGCGGGGCGCTGGTGTCCGAATTGCCGCTGGATTGCCCGCCGCAGGCGGGCAATTTCCCCCGGCGCAATCGCATCATCAGCGGCCTTTCCGTTGGCGTACTGGTGGTGGAAGCCAGCCCGTCCAGCGGCTCGCTGATTACTGCGCGCCTGGCCGCCGAACAGGGGCGTGAGGTCTATGCGATTCCCGGTTCGATTCATCACCCCGGCGCGCGTGGCTGTCATCAGTTGATCCGCGAAGGGGCGACGCTGGTGGAAAGTGTCGAGGATATTCTCCAGGCTCTGCGCGGCTGGCAGGCGCACTCACTCACTAGTACCGCTTGCACACCCGAGCCGCCCAGCCATCCATTATTGGTCTTGCTGCATGCTGCGCCGCATAGCAGCGAAGCGCTGGCGGTGGCCAGTGGTTTACCCTTGGCTGAGGTGCTGGCTGCGTTGACAGAGTTGGAACTGGACGGTCGCGTTGTTTGTGAAAATGGCCGCTGGGTGGGCTGCGCGCTTTAGCTTGGATACACTGCCCGCCAGGCCTTAGTGGAGAGCAGTAAATGGTCAGCAATTGGCAGATACAGCAAGCAGCACGGGTGGTGCGCAACGGCGGCGTGATCGCTTATCCGACCGAGGCGGTGTGGGGGCTTGGCTGTGATCCGTGGAATGACGAAGCGGTGGAGCGCTTGCTGGCGCTAAAGGATCGTCCCGTACACAAAGGGCTGATTCTGGTCGCCGCCGAGATTGAACAGTTCGATTTTCTTCTCGAAGACCTGCCGGAAATCTGGCTGGCGCGTCTTACCGGTAGTTGGCCGGGCCCCAACACCTGGCTGGTGCCGCACCAGAACCGTCTGCCTGATTGGATCAGCGGCCAGCACGACAGCGTGGCCCTGCGCGTCAGTGATCATCCGCAGGTGCAGGCGTTGTGTCGTCTGACCGGTCCGCTGGTGTCGACTTCGGCTAACCCGGCTGGCCGCCCGTCTGCGCGTTCGCGCCTGCGGGTCGAGCAGTACTTTCCTGGTCAGCTGGATACGGTGCTTGGCGGAGCCTTGGGCGGGCGCAAGAACCCGAGCCTGATTCGCGACTTGATCAGCGGTGATGTAATCAGACCGTCCTGACCCGAGCATCCCAGATACGTGCGACTGAAGCCTCGTGGCTAAGGAAAACCAGGGCTTCAGCTGCATGAGGCGTTACGGCAACAGAATGCTCGACCCGGTGGTCTGCCTTGCGCTCAAGGCCGTTTGCGCCAGTGCCGCATCCTTGAGTGCATAGCGGTTGCTGATCTGCACCTGCAACTGGCCGCTGGCAATCATGCTGAATAGTTCGTCCGCCATGCTTTGCAGCCGGGAAGGCGTATCGGCGTAGCCGGCCAGGGTCGGGCGGGTGACGAACAGTGAGCCTTTTTGCGCGAGGATGCCCAGGTTGACGCCGGTTACGGCGCCCGACGCATTACCGAAGCTGACCAGCAGGCCGCGTGGCGCTACGCAGTCCAGCGAGGTTTCCCAGGTATCCTTGCCGACGCCGTCGTAAACCACCGGGCACTTCTTGCCGTCAGTCAGTTCCAGTACGCGTTGGACAACGTTTTCATGGCTGTAGTCGATGGTCGCCCAGGCCCCCTGCTCTATGGCCCGCGCCGCTTTTTCCGCCGAGCTGACGGTGCCGATCAGTTTGACCCCAAGCGCCTTGGCCCATTGGCAGGCAAAGGAGCCGACCCCGCCGGCGGCGGCATGCAACAGAATGGTTTCGCCGCCCTGCAGCGGGTAGGTCTGGCGCAGCAGATACTGCACCGTCAGGCCCTTGAGCATCACTGCGGCGGCCTGCTCGAAACTGATCGCATCCGGCAATTTCACCAGCTTCTCGGCTGGCAGTACGTGCAGTTCGCTGTAAGCGCCCAGCGGTCCAGTGGCATAGGCCACGCGGTCGCCCACCTGAAAACCGCTGACCGTAGCACCCACCGCCTCGACGATGCCCGCACCCTCGGTGCCCAGGCTGGATGGCAGCGCTGGCGGCTCATACAGGCCGCTGCGGAAATAGGTGTCGATAAAATTCAGGCCGATCGCCTGGTTCTGCACCCGCACTTCATTAGGGCCTGGGGCGGCAGGTGTGTAGTCGGCGTAGTCGAGAACGTCCGGTCCGCCGTGACGGTTGAACTGGATCCGCATGGCCATTTTCAGAGTCTTCCGCGATTAAATGCCTGGATGATGCCCGCAGGGGCAGAAATGTGCCGTTATCCAATCGTCTGCATTGACCGTCGTCAACTGCGGCCTTGGGGTGGCTGGTGTTATGCTGGCCGCCCATTTTCCCCGCGGCCACGTGCCGCCTGGCCTTACCCGTTTTCAAGGTGCCGCCGTGAGTGACCGTACTGAGGCCGTCAAAGCCTACCTGCTGGACCTGCAAGACCGTATCTGCACTGCCCTGCAAACCGAAGATGGTGGTGCCGAATTCTTCGAGGATGCCTGGCAGCGGCCAGCCGGCGGTGGCGGTCGCACGCGGGTGATGGAGAACGGCGCGCTGATCGAAAAGGGCGGGGTGAACTTCTCCCATGTGTTCGGCGATAGCCTGCCGCCCTCAGCCAGTGCGCATCGGCCGGAACTGGCCGGGCGCGGCTTCGAGGCCCTTGGCGTGTCACTGGTGATCCACCCGGAAAACCCCTATGTGCCGACCTCCCACGCCAACGTGCGCTTCTTCAGCGCCGAGAAAGAAGGTGAAGAGCCGGTCTGGTGGTTCGGCGGCGGCTTCGACCTGACGCCTTACTACGGCAATGAAGAAGACTGCCGGCACTGGCACCAGGTCGCCCATGACGCCTGCGCGCCCTTCGGTGCCGAGGTCTATCCGAAGTTCAAGGCCTGGTGTGATCGCTACTTCCACCTCAAGCACCGCGGCGAGCCGCGCGGCATTGGTGGGCTGTTCTTCGATGACCTGAATCAGTGGGATTTCGACACCAGCTTCGCCTTTATGCGCGCCATCGGTGATGCCTATATCCAGGCCTATCTGCCCATCGTGCAGCGCCGCAAGCTGACCCCCTATGGCGAGCGCGAGCGTGAATTCCAGGCCTTCCGCCGTGGCCGCTATGTCGAGTTCAACCTGGTGTTTGATCGCGGCACGCTGTTCGGCCTGCAGTCCGGCGGACGCACCGAATCGATCCTGATGTCGCTGCCGCCGCATGTGCGCTGGGGTTACGACTGGAAGCCAGAGCCGGGCAGTGAAGAGGCGCGCCTGACCGAGTACTTCCTGACCGACCGTGATTGGCTTGCAAATTTGCCTTGATCGCTGCTGCGCTAGGCCATGCTGCGTTGAGAGCAGGCTCGGAATGCTCATTTACAGCTCGTAAACTCCGCTTCCTCGCCTGCTCTCGCCTTGCCTGACCGTCGCTCGCGGCGCGCTGAAGGCAAATTTCAAAGAGGATTTTTGATGGACCGCTACGGCGTATTCGGCAACCCCATTGGCCACAGCAAATCGCCGCTGATTCATCGTCTGTTTGCCCAGCAGACTGGCGAGCAGTTGAGTTATGAAGCCCTGCTTGCGCCGCTGGACGACTTCCCCGGATTTGCCCGCACGTTCTTTGCCGAGGGTTTGGGGGCGAATGTCACGGTGCCGTTCAAGGAACAGGCCTTTGCTCTCGCTGATCAGCTCAGTGCCCGTGCTCAACGCGCTGGTGCGGTGAATACCCTGAAGAAGCTGGCTGACGGCAGCCTGCTGGGTGACAACACCGACGGTGCCGGCCTGGTGCGTGATCTGACGGTGAATGCCGGAGTAACCCTCAAGGGCCAACGCATCCTCCTGCTCGGTGCCGGCGGTGCAGTGCGCGGGGTGCTGGAACCGTTGTTGGCCGAGCAGCCGGCGGCGCTGGTGATTGCCAACCGCACGGTGGAAAAGGCCGAGCAACTGGCCCGCGAATTCGCCGACCTGGGCCCAGTGGTTGCCAGCGGTTATGACTGGATTGATGCGCCGGTGGACCTGATCATCAACGGCACTTCGGCCAGCCTGGCCGGCGAGCTGCCGCCGATTGCCCCCAGTCTGATCCAACCCGGGCATACCCTGTGCTACGACATGATGTACGGCAAGCAGCTGACTGCCTTTAACCGCTGGGCTGCCGAGTACGGCGCGGTGCGCACCCTGGATGGTCTGGGCATGCTGGTCGAGCAGGCCGCCGAAGCCTTCTTCCTCTGGCGCGGCGTGCGCCCGGCCAGCGCGCCGGTATTGGCCGAACTGCGCCGCCTGCTGGCCGAGGGCTGAAGACGTGGGATTGAGCGCTGACGAATTAGCGCAGATCAGCGCGCTAACCCTGCGCCATTATCAGGGCTGTGCCGAAGCCTTTCGCGAGGGCACCCGCGATCATGATGTCAGCCAGAATATCGCCGCCCTGCTCGCGCATATCGAGGCCACGGCGCCCTACCAGATTCTCGATTTCGGCTGCGGCCCAGGACGCGATCTGCGCACCCTTAGCGCCATGGGCCACACCGCTGTCGGTTTGGATGGCTGCGCGCGCTTTGTCGAAATGGCCCGCGCCGACAGCGGCTGCGAAGCTTGGCAGCAGGATTTTCTTGCCCTCGACCTGCCGCCTGAACGCTTCGACGGCGTGTTTGCCAATGCCTCGCTGTTTCATATCCCCCGCCAGGAGCTGCCACGGGTGTTGAAGCAATTGCATGCCACCCTTAAACCCGGTGGTGTGTTGTTCAGCTCCAACCCCCGTGGTGAGAATCAGGAAGGCTGGAATGGCGAGCGTTACGGCGCCTATCACGACCTGGCCAACTGGCGCGTATTGCTCAATGCTGCCGGCTTCAGCGAATTGCAGCACTACTACCGCCCGGCTGGCTTACCACGTGACCAGCAGCCCTGGCTGGCCAGCGTGTGGCGCAGTCGTAATTAATGTGATTTTGAAAACTTGACTTACGGGTCTGATTCTTCAAGGATGCCCATCTCCCCTACTTGACGATCGCAGTGCACTTGCCTGGCTCGTATGAACGGCTTAAGCGCTATGTCTTTTCGTATATAGCGATGCTGATTCATAAGCTGGCGATGGATTGCAAAGGAGTTCTGGATGAAAACGGGTTTTCCCCGACACCTAGTCAGTCTACTTGCCGCAGCGGTATTCAGCAGTCACGCCCTGGCCGAGCAGGTGCAGGTCGCGGTGGCGGCCAACTTCACCGCGCCGCTGCAGGCGATTGCCAGTGAGTTTGAACAAGACACGGGACACAGCGTGGTCGCCTCCTTCGGTGCCACCGGCCAGCTGTATGCACAGATTCAGAACGGTGCGCCGTTCGAAGTGTTGCTCAGTGCCGATGAAAGCACCCCGGCCAAGCTCGACAGTGAAGGCCTGGGCGTCAGCGGCTCGCGCTTTACCTATGCAGTTGGCAGCCTGGTGCTGTGGTCGGCCAAACCGGGTTATCTGGATGGCAGCGACGCGGTGCTCAAGGCCAATCAGTACAAACACCTGGCGATCGCCAACCCGAAAGCCGCACCCTACGGCTTGGCGGCCACCGAAGTGCTGGACAAGCTGGGCTTGAGTGCGGCAGTCAAAGACAAGCTGGTCGAAGGGCAAAACATCACCCAGGCGCATCAGTTCATTGCCACCGGCAACGCCGAGCTGGGCTTTGTTGCACTGTCGCAGGTGTACAAGGATGGCCAGCTCAGCAGTGGTTCGGCCTGGATGGTGCCGGCGCAGATGCACACGCCGATCAAGCAGGATGCGCTGATCCTCAAGAAAGGCGAACATAATCCCGCCGCGGCAGCCCTGACCGAGTACCTGAAAGGTGAGAAGGCGACGAAGATCATCAAGTCCTACGGCTACCAACTCTAAAAGGCGGTTGTGATGCCACTGACTAAAGCCGATCTCGCTGCGGTCCTGCTGACGCTTGAGCTGGCATCGCTGACCACCCTGTTGTTGCTGCTGATCGGTACACCGATTGCCTGGTGGCTGGCGCGCACGGGATCGCGCTGGAAGCAGCCGATTGGTGCCATCGTCGCCCTGCCGCTGGTGCTGCCGCCGACGGTGATCGGTTTCTACCTGCTGGTGAGCATGGGCCCACACGGTTTTATCGGGCAGCTGACTCAGAGCCTCGGCCTCGGCACCCTGACCTTTACCTTCACGGGGCTGGTGATCGGCTCGGTGTTCTATTCCCTGCCCTTTGTTGTGCAGCCGCTGCAGAACGCCTTCGAGGCCATTGGCCGTGGGCCGTTGGAGGCCGCAGCGACGCTGCGTGCGGGCCCATGGGATGCATTTTTTACAGTGGTGCTGCCGCTGGCCAAGCCGGGTTTTATCACGGCGGCGATTCTCGGTTTTGCCCATACCGTGGGCGAGTTCGGTGTGGTGCTGATGATTGGCGGCAATATTCCCGGCAAGACCCAGGTGGCGTCGGTGCAGATCTACAACCATGTGGAAACCATGGAGTACGCCCAGGCCCACTGGCTGGCGGCTGGCATGGTGCTGTTCTCCTTTATCGTGCTGCTGGCGCTCTATTCTGGTCGAAGCAGCGGGCGCAGCAGTTCGCGGGTGTGGCAATGATCTGGCCCTTGGCGCGGCGCAATCCGGTGATTCGCTCAGTCGCTGAGCCGGGAGCAATCAAGGCGCGCTTCAAGGTTGAGCATGTGGGCTTTCGCCTGGATGTTGAGCTCAACCTGCCGGGGCGCGGCGTTAGCGCCCTGTTCGGCCATTCCGGCTCGGGCAAGACCAGTTGTCTGCGTTGCTTTGCCGGGCTGGATCAGCCGAGCGCAGGCTACCTGCAGGTCAACGGCGAACTCTGGCAGGACAGCGTCCAGGGCATTTTCGTCCCGGCACATCAGCGCGCCGTGGGTTATGTGTTTCAGGATGCCAACCTGTTTGCCCACCTCACGGTACGGCGTAATCTGCAGTACGGGCTGAAACGCATCCCCGCTGCGCAGCGGCGGATTGCCCTGGAGCAGGCGGTGGAACTGCTCGGTATAGAGCATCTGCTGGAACGCTTGCCGGGCAAGCTGTCCGGTGGCGAGCAGCAACGCGTCGGCATTGCCCGCGCCCTGCTGACCAGCCCGCGTCTGCTGCTGCTGGATGAGCCGCTGGCGTCCCTCGACCTCAAGCGCAAACAAGAGGTGCTGCCCTATCTGGAGCGCCTGCATCAGGAGCTGGAGATTCCGATTGTCTACGTCAGCCATTCGCCGGATGAAGTGGCGCGCTTGGCGGATCACCTGGTGCTGCTAGAAGACGGCCAGGTCAGCGCCAGTGGCCCGCTAAAGGAAACGCTTTTGCGCGCCGACCTGCCGTTTGTCTTCGAGGACGATGCCGAAGCGGTGGTCGACAGTGTGGTCACCGCCCATGATCAGGCCTACGGGTTGCTCTACCTGCAATTGCCAGACAGCCCGATCAACCTGCGTCTGCCTCACGGGCCGTTGCCACTGGGCCAGTCGGTGCGCATCAAGGTCAAGGCGCGCGATGTCAGCCTGAGCCTGCAACAGGCCGAGGACAGCAGCGTGCTTAACCTGTTGCCGGCGCGGGTAGTGGACTGGATCAACGTCGCCGAACAAGCCCATGTACTGGTGCGCGTGCAAGTGGGCGGCGAGCAACTGATCGCCCGTATCACCCGATACTCCTTCGATCGCCTGCAGATCCAGCGCGAGCAGTTGCTATGGGCGCAGGTCAAGTCGGTGTCGTTACTGAGCACTCACTGATGCCAGGGCAAACGCGCCGGGGATGACCTGCGAGCGCTTCAGGCCCAGCCACTCCAACTCGATAAACACCAGTACCACAACAGCCTGGACGATCACGAAGGCGTAGCCCAGCACGTTCGGCGTGAACCAGCCGCTGAGCAGCACCAGCAGGCTGAGCACCACCCATAGCGCATTCAGGCCGATCACCGTGTAGACCGCTGCCCGCGCCATGCTTTCACGGCGCGACAGCCAGAGCAGAAAGGCCACCAGCGGAATCAGTACCACGCCGACGCCGAAGAGGAATTCACCCGGCAGGGCCAACAGGCTGCTGAGCCCGTCAGCCAGCAGCAGGAGTTGCGCCGTGGTGATCACGCCGACCAGACCATCGGCGAGCAGGGCACGGCGCAGTAACAGCGAAGGGTGCAAGGTAGTCATGGCGAAATCTCCGTAAAGAACCGTCGAAATGGCGGCTTGCCCTTAGATTTCGCCGATCCGCGCGCGGTGTCGATTACCTCGCAGGTAATGGCTGCAATGACCTCGCTGGTCTATCGTCGATGCCCATGAACAGCCAAATCCAGCCCGTCGGCGCTCTGCTGCGCCAGTGGCGCCAACATCGTCGTCTTAGCCAGCTCGACCTCGCTTGCGAGGCCGACATTTCCACTCGCCACCTGAGTTTCGTCGAAACCGGGCGCGCCCAGCCCAGCCGCGAGATGCTGCTATTGCTCGCCGAGCAGCTGGAGATTCCGCTGCGCGAACGCAATCGCCTGCTTAGCGCCGCCGGCTATGCGCCGCTGTTCACTCAGCGTGAGCTTTCCGAGCCAGCCATGGCGGCCGCGCGCAGCGCCATCGACCTGTTGCTCAAGGCCCACGAGCCCTACCCGGCACTGACCATCGACCGCCACTGGAATCTGCTGGCGGCCAACAGCGCCCTCGCGCCCTTTCTGCAAGGCATTGCCCCCGAGCTGCTGACGCCGCCGATCAACGTCATGCGCCTGAGCCTGCACCCGGGCGGGTTGGCCCCGCGTATCGTCAACCTGGGGCCGTGGCGCGCCTACCTGCTGGCGCGTTTGCAGCGCGATATTCAGGCCAGCGGCGATGCTCAGTTGCAGGCACTGTGGGATGAGCTGAACGCCTACCCGGGGCCTGTGGCGTCCGCGCACTTTGACAGCGACACGGTGCTGATGCCGCTGCAGTTTGCCAGCGAGCAGGGTGTGGTCAGCCTGATCGGCACCACCACGGTATTTGGCACCGCCAACGACATCACCCTGGCGGAACTGGCGCTGGAAACCTTCTTTCCGGCCGATGCCTTTAGCGCGCAGTACCTGCGTGACTTGGCTGAATCGACGCATCTTTCCGACGAAATCACTCTTTAGGCTACTTTTCTCCAGCATTCAGTGCAGTACCCTGTGGCACGCGCTTGTATAAGCTGACCTGGTTCAGCACTGCTCACAACAATAATAAGGAGCACACCTCGTATGCGTTCTACAACGCTGTCTCGCTCGCTATTGCTCGCGGTTATCGGGTTGTTGACCAGCCTCTCGCCGTTGGCCTTTGCCCAGGCTATAACCCCGCATGAACAGGTTCAGGTGCAGGCCAGCCGGGTCACCAGCAGCCTGATGCTGTTACGCGGAGAGGGTTTCCAAAAGAAACACCAGGACGCCCTGGAATCTGATCTGCAGGCCCTGGCCGCTGCGGTGCAGAGCCTGCCGCAAAGCAGCGATGCGCTGCGCAGCGCCCATCAGGAACTGGTGGTGCAGATTCGTCGTGGTGTGGCCTTCGGTCCGAGTGAAGATGACATGCCCTGGCGCTACCCCGAGGACCTCAGCAAGGCCCTGCTCGGCGTGCTCGAGGAAACCCGCAAGCTGGCAGGGCCGGGTGAAAGCGAACTGTCTGCCAAGCTCGAATACCTCTCGGTGCAGTACCTCAGCCGTGCGTACTTCGGCAATTTTGAAACGGCGCGCGAACAGCCGGACACGTACCTCGGCCAGGATGAGCGCAAGATTGTGCCGTCGGTGGATGAGCAACTGGCCGCGCTAGATGGCAAGGCCGACCCGCAGATCGGCAAGCTGAAAACCCGCTGGGATTATCTCAAGGCTGCGTTGGTTGACCTCAACAGCCAGAGCAGCGCTCTGCAGAGCGCCTCGGGCCGACCGTTTGCGCCGATCACCGTGTATCGCCATACACGGTCGCTGACCACGCAATGGATGGCGATGTACTAAGTCCGTCTTCGATCTGCTGCGCGTCGGCGATACTGCGTTAAAAATGGCCTCGGAAAGCCCTTGCGGCTAACGCGCTTTAGCGCGACCCGAAGGGCGAGTGAAACGAGTACTGCTCATTTACAGTCGTAAACTCCGCGCCCTCGGCCATTTTGACCAGTCGAAGGCTGTTACTAACGTAGCGCCTTGTCTCGCTCTAGCTCGTGAGATCCGGATCGGTCTAGCAGGCCGCCGATGGCGGCCTAGCAGTTTCAAGCAGTGGCTTTCTTCTCGCGAATACAGGTCGGCCCGGCGCGTTCGACGATGGCCTGTTCGACCTCTTTGCGCAGGCCCAGCAGGAAGGCCGCTTCAGCGGCGACGAACAGGGGGCCGATCACCAGGCCCATCACGTCATCGACAAACGCCGGTTTGCGCCCTTCGTAGTAGTGGCCGACAAACTGGATGATCCAGCCGATCACGAACAGACCGATGCCGCTGCTCAGCCATACCGCCGTCGATTGCACCGCCAGGCCCGCCGCCGCCCACAGGCTGAGCCCCAGCAGCAGTGCCATCAGCAGGCCGAAGCGCAGGTCCAGGCGCAGATAAAATACCCCTGCCGCCAGAGCCACCAGCAGGGCTGGAGACAGCCACAGGCCGAGCAGCTCGAAGCCGGGGCGTGACAACAGCACGGCCACCGCCACAACGATCAGTGGAATACCGATAAAGTGGCTGAGAATATTGCGTTGGTCGCGGTGATAGGCCGCGTATTGAGCCAGATGATCAACCAGGGTTTTCATTATTATTTTCCTCATGCAAGACAGGTGGCCAGCATGAACCCACGCCCACGCAGCGCTCTGTCAGCTAGCCGACAAACCGCTTGGAACCGTTGATGAACAGCGAGCACCGCTATCAGGCACGTTTGCGTCAGGGCCACTGGTTCAGCGCCCTGCCCGCTGCATTGCAGGAGGCGCTGCTGGCGGCTGCTCAGGTGCAGCAACTGGCGCCCGGTCAGGTGCTGTTTCGCCGGGGCGACAAACCCTGTGGCTTGTATGCCGTGGTCGAGGGTGGCATGCGCATCGGTGCGGTCAGCGCCACCGGCAAGGAAGCGCTGCTGACCCTGGTTGAGCCGCCCTACTGGTTTGGCGAGATTTCCCTGTTCGATGGCCAGCCACGCACCCACGATGCCTTTGCCGAAGGCCCCGCCACTTTGTTGCTGGTGCCGCAGGCGCGGCTGCTGGCGCTGCTTGAACAGCAGCCGCAGTACTGGCGTGATTTCGCCCTGCTGATGAGCCACAAACTGCGCCTGGCGTTTATCGCCCTGGAAGAGATGAGCCTGCTGCCCGCCGCCCCGCGCCTGGCCCGGCGGCTGCTGCTGATCGCGGAAAACTATGGCGAGGGCGAGCCGCGCCGCGTGCTGCACCTGCCGCAGGAACAGCTGGCGCTGATGCTGGCGATCTCCCGGCAGACCACCAACCAGATCCTCAAGGAGCTGGAGGCTCAGGGCATTCTGCGCCTGACCTATGGCGAGATCGAACTCCTCGATCTGCCACGCTTGCGTCAGGCGGCGCAGTGAGCCAAACCGGCCGGGCAGGCTGCAAAGACTGAACCTGTGGCGCAGAATGGCGCTCTATTGCCGACTGCATGCCACCAGAGCCCGATGTACCGATGCCGATAACCGCTGTTACCCCCACTGCCGCCCACGCTGACCTGCCCCCGGTGTTGGCCGGTCCGCTGCTGCGCCGCATGGAAGCGCAGCGCCTGGTGCTCTGGCTGGTTGGCAGCCGGCCGCTGACCCTTACCCTGCAGCTGAGTCATGGTGATGCAGCCGAGCCACAGCGCTTGCCGCTGCACGGTGAAAGCTGCCAGGTTATCCAGATTGGCGAGCAGGCGTTTATCCACCTGATTGACTTCAAGCTGGAAGCGCCGCTGCCCTGCGATATGCAGATTGATTACGACCTGCTGATCGAACAGCCGGGTCTGGCCGCGCTGGGTATTGCCGACTGGGCGCCGCACTTGCTGTACGACGGCGCGACCCAGGCCAATTTTGTGCTGCGCGCGCAGCTGGATCATCTGCTGCACGGCTCTTGCCGCAAGCCGCATCACCCGGCGGCCGATGGCCTGCTCTGCGCTGACCGTCTGCTGGCCGAAGCGCATGCCGCCGAGCAGCGCCCGGCCTTGCTGCTGATGAGTGGCGATCAGATCTACGCCGATGATGTCAGCGGGCCGCTGCTGCGGGCGATTCATCAGGTGATTGAGCGCCTGGGTTTGTTTGGCGAGCATTTGCAAGGTGCGGTGGTCGATGAAAGCACGGCGCTGTACCAGCACCCCGCCAGCTACTACCAGCGCGCCGAGCTGCTGCCGGCGCTGAAGAGCAACGAAACCCTGCGTGAGCGCTTCTTCGGCGGCGTGGAAAAACCGGTGTTCACCAGCAGCAGCGCCGACAACCACCTGGTGACCTGCGCCGAAGTGTTGGCCATGTACCTGCTGGTCTGGTCGCCGCTGCCCTGGACCTTGCTGGATGCGGAAATGCCGGCACTCAGCGCCGAGGAAGTGCCGCGTTATCAGGTCGAGCGTGGGCGTATCGAAGCCTTTCGCGGCGGCCTGGGCCAGGTCGCCCGTGCCCTCGCCCATTTGCCGACGCTGATGATCTTCGATGACCACGACATCACCGATGACTGGAACCTCTCCGCACAGTGGGAAGAAACCGCCTACGGCCACCCGTTTTCCAAACGCATCATCGGCAATGCGCTGATCGCCTACCTGCTGTGCCAGGGCTGGGGCAATAACCCGGATGTATTCGCCAAGCCGCTGCAGATGATCCGTGCGATGACCGAGGGCCGCGATGCTGCCAACCACATGGACAGTCAGCCGCAGGATGCGCTGATCGACACCTTGCTGAGCTTTCACCAGTGGCAATTCGTCCTGCCGAGCAGCCCGGCGCTGGTGGTGCTGGACACCCGCACCCGGCGCTGGCGCAGCGAGCGCAACCTCAAGCGGCCGTCCGGTCTGCTGGATTGGGAAGCGCTGTGCGAACTGCAGCAGGCGCTGCTCGACCAGACGTCGGCGATCATTGTTTCCCCCGCGCCAATGTTCGGCGTCAAGCTGATCGAGACCATCCAGAAGGTCTTCAGCTGGGCCGGTCATCCGCTGATGGTCGATGCCGAGAACTGGATGGCCCACCGGGGCGCGGCGCAGGTGATGCTGAACATCTTCCGCCACTCGCGCACGCCGGGTAACTACGTGATTCTCTCCGGCGATGTGCATTATTCGTTTGTCTACGAGGTGCTGATTCGCCAGCGCAAGCGCGGGCCGAAGCTTTGGCAGATCACCAGCAGCGGCCTGAAAAACGAATTCCCGCCGCGCCTGCTCGACTGGTTCGACCGCCTCAACCGCTGGCTCTACGCGCCGTGGTCGCCGCTCAACTGGCTGACCACGCGCCGGCGCATGCAGGTCAAACCGCGCATCCCCTCGCGCAGCAAGGCCGGCGAACGCCTGTGGAATGGGGCGGGGCTCGGTCAGGTGTGGTTCAACGACAACGGCCAGCCCTGTGCGGTCTACCAGCTGAGTGCCGATGGCTCGCCCGCGGTAGCGTTTGTCGATGACCGTGATAACGCACCGAGCACCGCGCCTGCCCGCCGCGCAGCAACTCAGTCGGCGGACCGCTCCGCCTGAGGGCGCGCCGGCCAGAGCCGGGCCAGCCATTGCGCGCGCCAGCTCAAGGTCAGGGCGACGAGCAGCGTGGCAACGCCCAGCAGCATCAGCCACAGCAGGATGGCCATGGCCGGCGCATCGCCCGCCAGGCTGCACAGCAATGACAGCCCGAGCATCAGACTGGCGCCGCTGCGTAGGGCGACTTGCCGTGACGCCGTCTGTTGCACGCCGTGATGCACCTGACGCCAATGGTTGGGCATGGCCAGGGCGAGCCAGGCAAAGCCCAGCACCGCCAGCAGCAGGGCCAACAGTGAGTACAGGGTGGCGTCAGACATGGGCGACCTCCAGCGTTTCTGCCTGCGGCACGCGGCGGCGCAGCTTGTGCGCGGCCAGCAGGGCGAGTGCTGCCGCAGCGAGCAGGCACAGGTCGGTGCCGGCCACCGGACCGTTGCCGCTGCGCAGGGTGGCCAGCAGTTGGTCGCCGGTGGTCAGCCAGTTGGCCAGTACCGCCAGCACCGCCAGCAGGGCAATCGCCGTGCACTGCTCGCGCCAGGCGTGCAGGTAACCGAGGCGCGGGTCATGCATCACGCGCCATACAGCATGGGCGCTCGCCACGAGCCACAGGGCATAGAAACTCAGGATTTCGACACGCGCGCGGCCCAGGCCAAACAGCTGCTCCTGCAGCGGCAGCCAGCGGTTGGCCAGCAGGAACGCCAGGGTGGCGAGAATCACCCCGCACACGCCGGCAACACTCAGGGCATCCAGCAGCGAGACACCGAGATGGCCGTGGCGCTGCTGCTTCTTGCGCCGGGCCTGGGTCCAGAAGAACAGTCCGGTGGCGATCACCACACAGCCGCCCAGCCCGCCAAGGAAATACAGCCAGCGCAGGGCGTCGTGGCGGAACTGGATGTAGTGCAGGCCGGCGATGAAGTTCCAGGTGTTCACTGTGGTTGAGGCCTGAAAGCGACCTATGACCTCACCGCTGACACTGGAAAAGCGGAAGTTGTCGATGTCCTTGGTCACGCTGCTGTGGCTGGTGCGGCGCAGCAGCACATTGCCGTTGGCATCCTTGGGATTGTTAACCCGCAGCAGGTACACCGAGCCCGGTCCCCAGTGTTGTTCAGCCTGGGTCACCATGGGCTCCAGCGGCGCCAGTTCTCCCGGCTGCTTGGCGGCCCGCAGGCGGATGCGACCGAGTGCTTCGCCGAGGAAAGCGCGTTCGGCGCTGACACCGCTTTGCACCTGCTCGCGGTAGGTCTGCTGCGGCGCATCGGGGTAGTAGATGGCGAACGCGACGATCAGCCCGGACAGGGTGATCAGCAGGTGGAACGGCAGCAGCGCCACGCCGGCTACGTTATGCACATCCAGGGTGCTGCGGCCAAAGGCGCGGTGCAGGCGCAGGGTGAAAAACTCGCTAAACAGCTTGCGATGGATGACCACGCCAGATACCAGCAGGCAGAGCATGGCCATGCCGGCAATCCCCACTAACCAGGCGCCGATGTTTTTGTAGCGCAGCGTCAGGTTGTGGTGGAAGGGGTAGATAAAGCCACTGGCCCCCAGGGTCAACGGCTTGGCCAGCGGCTCCAGGGTGATCGGGTGGAACAGGTCGCGGCGGCTCTTGCGCGATTCTTCGCTGCCGTAAGTGAGGGTCAGGAACGGCGTGCGCTCCAGGGGCAGGATGATGGTCCAGACGGGCGCGTTGGCGGCGCGTTGTTCCAGCAGTGGGCGAATGTCACGGTCCAGCGACGGCCGCTGCATGCTGTCATCCCAGTGCAGGCGGGTGCTGGGCATCATCCAGCGGTCGATTTCCTTGTCGAACACCGACAGGCTGCCGGTCCAGAATACGGCGAACAGCAAGACGCCGAGCAACACGCCGGCCCAGGTGTGCAGCTCGCCCATGCGGCTTCTGAATCCTGTTTTCATGCTTGCCCCTGCAGCAGCAGGGGCGTGCCCCAGGCGATCAGGCTCAGGCCGCCGAGCAACAACCAGGCGTTACGCCGGCGCTCGCGGGAAAAGCCCCAGAGCAGCAACACCAGCAGGTAAATGAAGCCGAGCATGATCGCCAGCATCACCGCATCGCCCTGACTCATGCCGGCCCACCAGGCCAGCAGGCCGCTCAGGCCAACCAGTTGTGCGCTGGCGAAATAGGCCAGCGCACACAGGCCGACAACATGGCTGGCCGTCGCGGCCGGTTGGATAACATCGCGCAGGTGCATGGCGGCCTCACTCAAAGCGGTAGCTGGTGCTGAATTGCAGCGAGCGCGGCTCGCCCGGCAGGATGCCGAGGTCATTGGTGGCCGACTCGTAGTAGGTCTTGTCGCCCAGGTTGCGGGCGTTGAGGGCAAATGCCCACGGGCCGCGCTCATGGAACAGCCCGGCATCCAGCACGGTGTAGGCCGGCAGGGTGACGGCGTTGGTGGTCGAGGCGAAGGAATCGTCCTGATGGCGCACACCGAGGCCGACGCGCCAGCCGTTACCCAGCTCTTTGACGCCCCACAGGGTGGCGCTAAAGCGTGGGGCGTTGGCCGCCCGTTTGCCTTCCAGCGGGGTGGCCGGCGGCGTCGGGGTGATCGCCGGTGCCGTGGTGTTGTTCGACTGGGTCACCCGTGCATCCAGGTAGGTGAGCCCGCCCTGCAGGCTCAGGCCGTGGCCGAGATCGCCGAGGGCCGACAGCTCGACCCCTTCGGCGGTGATTTCACCGACATACAGCGACGGGCCGTTGGGGTCGCTGGGGTCACGGGTCGGCACGTTTTCCTTGATGATCTGGAACAGGCTCAGGCCCAGCTCCAAAGCACCGTCGTTCAGGCGCAGCTTGCTGCCCAGCTCATAGCTGGTGGTGATCTCCGGCGGCTGGATGGCGTTGCCTGGGTCGATCACCCCGGTGGCGCTGCCGGGCTGGTAAGAACGTGAGGCGGACAGGTAATAAGACGACCAGTCATTGGGCTGATAGGCCAGGCCGGCGCGCGGGCTGCGGTAATCATCGTCGCGGCTGTAATCACTGTCGACGCGGTTGTCGAAATCGCGCTCCAGCTGATCTTCACGCAGGCCCAGCAGCATCACCCAGTGCTCGTTGAAACGCATCAGGTCCTGGATGTAGTAACCGGCAGTATGGGTTTCGTAGATGCCATCGCGGCGCACGGAGGCCGCGCTGTAGGGCACGGTCTTGAGCACCGGGTTGTACACCGACAGGTTGTAGGCAGCCGGCAGGTCGCCGCCGCGTGACAGGGTGTCGCGCTCCTCGAGGGCGTACTCGGCGCCGACCATCAGCTCGTGCTGGATGCCCAGCCATTCGACCTGCTTGCTCAGCTCCAGCTTGTTGGCCAGGTCAGTCTGCTGGCTGTCGAAGTTGCTGCGCGACAGGCGTACGGTGGGCGTTACGGTGTTGAGCAACAGGCGGTTGATGGTGGTTTGGTTGCGCTCAAGGTCCAGGGTGCGATAGCTCAGGGTGTTGCGCAGTTGCAGGCTGTCGCTCAGGTCCACCTTGAGGTCGGCCTGGAAGGTGCTGTCAGCGCTGGTGCCGCTGTCGTTGTCGCCCGGGTTGGCCGAGCCGTAATAGGTCGAGCGCGAGACATCCGCCGGCTTGCCGTTGATGCCGGGAATGCCGGCATCGAACACGCGCTCATCCGCCAGGTGCTGGGCGCGCAGGTCGAGGGTCACGTCATCGTTGAAACGAAGGGTGGAGGCCAGCGCCAGGCCGTGCTTGTTGTACCAGACCTCATCGCGGTACGAGTCGCCCTCGTCAGCCATGGCATTGATGCGCACCTGCACCGCTTCGTTGATCGGCTGGTTGACGTCGAGTGTCAGGCGCCGGGCATCGTACGACCCCAGGCTGGCGGCCAGGTCAGTCTGCGCCTGCGAGTGCGGGCGCTTGCTCACCAGGTTGATCAAGCCCCCGGCCGAGCCCCGGCCGTAGAGCACACCACTGGGGCCTTTGACCACTTCGACCTGTTCTAGGTTGAAGGTGTCGCGGAAGCTGTTGCCGCCATCGCGCATGCCGTCCACATAGGTATCCGAAATAGCCGAGAAGCCACGGATGACGAACTGCTCGCGAATGCCTTCACCGGTGCTGCTGGTCACGCCTGGGGTGTAGGCCAGAGCGTCCTTGATCGAACGTGCGCCGCGATCACGCAGCACGCTGGCCGGCACCGCATCGACCGTCTGTGGCACATCCAGCGAGTCGGCATCGGAGCGGGTGGCGCTGCTCACCGGCACGCTGCTCTGGTAACGGCTGGCCTTGCCGGAAATGGTCATGGCGGGCAGTTCGCTGCGGGCCGCTGCGTTGTCCGTGCGCGCGGGTGCGGGCCGCAGCACATAACCACCAGCCTCTACCTGCACGGCTTGCAAGCCGGTGCCGGCCAGCAGCACCGCCAGGGCTTCGGGCACGGTGTAGTGGCCTTGAAGACCTGCGGTTAACTTGTCGGCCGTTTGCTCGGCGGTAAAGCTGAGCAACAGGTTGGCGCTGCTCGACAGGCTGCGCAGCGCCGGTGCCAAAGGCCCGGCGGCAATCGCGAAGGTTTGCTGCCCCTGCTGTTGGGCCGGCGCGGTGTCTGCGGCCAAGGCCACGCCCGGCAGTTGCTGGAGGGCCAGGCTGCAGGCCAGGGCCAAGAGCAGGCGGCCACTCGGTCGCTGTTGGAGGTTGTGCGCGGTGTGACGCGGCGGCGTCACGGGGCGATTGGCACGGTGCATGGGGGCTCCTGGCACAGAAAGCGAATAAGGTTCTTGCTGTGTAGGTGCCGCGAGAATGGCAATCGGGCAGTGCGTGGCTGAATTATTTTTCGCCGCGCTCGGCTATCTGCTGCGACGCGGGCTTAGCCGGCCTGTTCGATCAGCACCCAGTAGCGGCTGCGGGTGCGCACCTGCACTGGCAGCACGCTGGACAGGGTGACGAGAATGCGATCGCTGTCGTGCACCGGGAACACCCCGGACAGGCGCAACCCGGCCACGTGCGGATCGCAGCGCAGCACCCCGGGGCGGTAACGATCAAGCTCGGCGATAAATTCGCCCAGGGGCATGTCGTCAGCAATGATCTGCCCACGGGTCCAGGCCAGATCAGCCTCATGCAGCGGGCGCAGCGGGTCGATATGGGTGCGGCTGAAGCCGGTGCGTTGCCCAGCCAGCAGCACCTGCACGCGGTCACTGCGGCTCGGGTGGAGCTGTACGGCGCTTTCCTGCACGGCCACCTGAGTGTGGCCGTTGCCCTGACGCACGCTGAAACGCGTGCCCAGCGCGCGAATGCGCCCTTGTGCGGTTTGCACCTCCAGCGGCCGTGGGCCAACAGGCTGCAGGCCCTGGGCCGCGGCAGTGACGACCATGATCTCGCCCGCGCGCAGGTGCAGCAGGCGGGTGTGCGCATCGAACTGCAGGTCGAGCGCCGTGGCGGTGTTGAGTGTCACGCGGGTGCCATCGCTGAGGGTCACGCGGCGTTGCTCACCCGTGCCGGTGCGGTGTTCGGCGAGCTGTTCCCGCCAGGTGCTGGTGCGGCTGGCCAGCAGCCCGGAGCCGGCCAGCAACCCACCCCAGAACAGCGAGCGCAGCAGCGTGCGGCGGCTGGCCTGAGCCGTTTGTCGGGCATAGGGTGAGAGCGTCTGGTAGGCACTCTTGGCTGGCAATGCCTTGAGTCGGCCGGTCATGGCCTCGATATGCCGCCAGGCGCGTTCGTGCTCAGGGCTGGCGGCGCGCCAGGCCTGCCAAGCCAGCTGCTCCTGCGTGCTGGTTGCGCCGGACATCAGCAGGGTCAGCCATTCCACCGCCTGGTCGGCCACGGCTGCGCTGATCGGCTGACCCTCGGCCAAAGGCCTGGCGGGTGTGTTGGGGTAAACCGCGCTGCGTTGTCCGTTCATGTTCAGCTGGCCAGCGCGAACAGGTATTGGCGGTTGGCACGCATCAGGTACTGCTTCACCGAGCTGCTGGACACGCCCAGGCGTTGGGCGATTTCGGCATAGCTGAGTTCTTCCAGGTGGGCGAGCAGGAAGGCTTCCTTGACCTGGGCCGGCAGGCCGTCGAGGGCGCTGTCGATCTGGCGCAGGGTTTCCAGTGCCTGCAGTTGTTCTTCCGGAGAGGGATAAACCGCTTCCGGCAGGCTGGCGAGCACTTCAAGGTAGGCGTCTTCCAGGCGTTGGCGGCGATGGCGATGGGCAATCAGACGGCGCGCAATGGTCGCCAGAAAGGGCCTGGGTTCGCGAATTTCACTGGCCTGAGCGGAATGAATAACGCTGACGAAGGTGTCCTGGGCCAGGTCTGCGGCGGCAAAGGTGTCGTTCAGCTTGCGCCGCAGCCAGCCTTCCAGCCAGCCGTGGTGCTGGCGGTAGAGCGTGTCGAGGTCGGTGGAGAGGTCTAAATCAGAGGCAGGCACAGTGAGCTCCGGTCAGCCGGATGGCTACTCAGGCGCACATGATAATTATTATTATTAAAAACTCAATGCTGCCGGTAACGCCGTGCCCCGGCAGCTGATCAGCGGACTGCGCGCGCGTCAGCGCCGCACCGTTCTTAACGCAGTTTTTCCAGCATCTGGTAGTACCACATGCCGGCGGCCAGCATCGGGTTGCCGAACACATCCCCCAGCGGCACTTTGATGTGTTTGCAGGCGGCGAAGGTGTCGTAGTGGCCCATCGTGCCGGTCAGGGCGTTGGCCATGATCTCGCCCATGATGTGGGTGGTGGCGATGCCGTGGCCGGAGTAGCCCTGGCAGTACCAGACATTGTCCGAGAGCTTGCCCAACTGCGGAATGCGGTTGATCACGATGCCCATGGCGCAGCTCCACTGAAAGTCAATGGCGATGCCCTTGAGCTGCGGGAAGGTCTGCTCGATGCCGGGGCGCAGTTCGGCCGCAATGTCGCGTGAGTCACGGCCGGAGTAGTTGCAGCCACCGCCGAACAGCAGGCGACCGTCGGCGGTCATGCGGTAGTAGTCGAGGACAAAGCGGCAGTCGTACACCGCCAGATCCTGCGGGTTGATTTCCTTTGCCCGCTCACCCAGCGGCGCCGTGGTGACGATGCCGCCCATGGCCGGGAAGATCATGCCCTTGAGCTTTTTCGGCTCCAGCTTGTGGTACACGTCGCCGGCCAGCAGCACCTGCTTGGCGTTGATCCGGCCTTGGGCGGTGACCACCGCCGGCTTGGCGCCGTGGATGATCTCCAGCACTTCGGAGTGTTCGAAAATCAGCGCGCCCAGGCTGGCGGCGGCCTTGGCTTCGCCGATGCACAGGTTCAGCGGGTGCAGGTGCATGTTGCGGGTGTTCTTCAGCGCGCCGCTGTACAGGTCGCTGGCCAGGTGGCTGCGCACCCCGGCGCGGTCGAGCAGGGTCACGTCAGCGCCCATGCCGCGCCGCTGTGCTTCGGCGTAGGTGGCTTCGAGCTCCTGCATATGCGTGGGCTTCATGGCCGCGTGCAGGTGACCGTGCTTGAGGTCGCACGGGATGGCGTACTTCTCCACACGGTTCTTGATGATCTCGTGGCCGCGCCAGCGCAGGTGCCAGATAAAATCTTCGACTTCCTCGCCGAGGGTGTTGCGCATCTGCTTGGTCATCGCCGCATCACCCGACAGGCTGCCAGTGACCTGCCCGCCGTTGCGCCCGGTGGCGCCCCAGCCAATCTTGTTGGCTTCGACAATCGCCACCTTGAGGCCGCGCTCGGTCAATTCCACGGCAGACGCCACGCCGGTAAAACCGCCGCCGATGATCACCACATCGACACTGACCTCGCCTTGCAGGGTCGGGTAATCGGTTTCTTCATTGAGGGTGGCGCTGTAGTAAGACGGGCAACGCACAGCGGCCGGAGTAACGGGTTTGAGGGCGGCATTCATAAGCAGCTTCCTGGTAGAGGACGGGAGTGGACAGAGCAGTCAGAAACGATCCGATCGGCCATCCGGCGGACGCGCATGACGGCAATGCCACAACGCCCAAAACGCCAAGGTTTGCGGCAGTTTGAGCTGATCACGCGGCGTGGCTGCGGGCAAAGGGGCGGGATAAAACACAAGAGAAGAGCGCATGGGTGCAAGGTTCACACAGGGCCATGCGTTGGTTAAATGCGGTTTTTTACATGCTTGGTTGTTACTGGGCTAAACATTGGCGACCGCTTATGCACCGCGTAACTGCGCCATCACCCGTTCGGCGTTCTCGGCGCAGGCCATGCCTTCGGGCTTGCTTTCGATGCTGGCAATAATGCCCAGCAGTTGCGCTTTGTTCTGCGCTAAACGCTGTTGCATGGCTTCGATTTCGCTGACTTTGCGCTGCAGGCTGCTGAGCAACTGATCGTGGGCCCAGCCTGCGGCGTTGGCATCGGGCAGCATGTGGCGGATTTCCTCCAGGCTGAACCCGGCCTGCTGCGCACAGCTGATGATGCCCAGGGTCTGCACGGCCTGTTCCGGGTAGCGGCGGTAGCCGTTGGCCTGACGTTGCGCGCCGATCAGCCCGCTGGCTTCATAGAAACGAATACGCGATGCCGCCAGCCCGGTGCGGCTGGCCAGTTCACCGATTTTCATTCCATCACTCCGCACTATTGACCTTAAAGTTGACTTTAACCTTAGCCTTGCTCCACCTGCTACCTCGGAGTACGCCATGCCTGCCTTCCAACCGCTGCACCTGCCCAACGGTACTGTCATCCCCAATCGCATTGCCAAGGCGGCGATGGAAGAAAACCTGGCCGATACCCGCCAAGGCCCGTCTGCTGAATTGCTGCGCCTCTATCAAGCCTGGGCCGAGGGTGGTGCCGGGCTGTTGATCACCGGCAATGTGATGGTCGACCGCCGCGCCATGACCGGCCCCGGCGGCGTGGTGCTGGAAGATGCGCGCCAGCTGGATAAATTCCGCGAGTGGGCGCGCATCAGCCGGGCGCAGGGTGCGCAGGTCTGGATGCAGATCAACCACCCCGGCCGGCAAATGCAGGCCAACCTTGGCCAGCAGACCGTAGCACCGTCAGCGGTCGCGCTGGAGCTGGGTGGCCTGTCGAAAATGTTCCCCGTGCCCAAGGCGCTGGATGAAGCAGAAATCCAGGACCTGATTCAGCGCTACGCGCGCACTGCACAGCTGGCCGAACAGGCCGGCTTTACCGGCGTACAGATCCACGCGGCGCACGGTTATCTGCTCAGCCAATTCCTTTCGCCGATCAGCAACAAACGCACCGATCGCTGGGGTGGTCCGCTGGAAAACCGTGCGCGCTTTCTCCTTGAGGTGGTCAAGGCGGTACGGGCTGTGGTGGCCCCCAGCTTCTGCGTGGCGGTCAAACTCAACTCGGCGGACTTTCAGCGTGGCGGCTTCGACGCGGCCGATGCCAAGCAGGTGGTTCAACTGCTCAATGAGCTGGCGGTTGATCTGGTCGAGCTGTCCGGTGGCAGCTATGAAGCGCCGGCCATGCAGGGCGATGCCCGTGATGGCCGCACCCTCGCGCGTGAAGCCTACTTTCTGGAGTTCGCCGGTGAGATTGCCGCTGCGGCGACGATGCCGGTGATGGTCACCGGTGGGATTCGTCGTTTGCCAGTGGTCGAACAGGTGCTGGCCAGCGGCGTGGCCATGGCCGGGATAGCCACGGCCTTGGCGATCAACCCAGCGCTGCCGAAACAATGGCAGGCCGGGCAGCCCAGCAGTGCCGAATTGCCGCCTATTCGCTGGAAGAACAAGGCGTTTGCCTCCCTGGCTTACATGGCCGTGGTGAAGTTTCAACTGCGCCAGCTCAGCCTAGGCAAGCACACCCACGCTGGGGTCTCGCCGCTACGCGCGCTGTTATTGGAACAGCTGAAAAGCGCGCGACGTACCCACCACTACAAACGCTTGATGGCCACAGGCAGTTAATCGGGCAAGTGCCCGGTTTTCACCCAGATCAGGCAGCCGGCTTCGCTGAACGGCGTGTGCTGTGACAGGTGCGGGCTGCGCAGCCAGCTGCCGGCCGGGTAGTCGCCGAATTCGTCCTGAAAGGTGCCTTCAAGCACCAGGATTTCTTCGCCGCCCCAATGCCGGTGGGCATTGAAGTAGGTGCCGGGGGCCCAACGCACCAGCGCCACGTGTTCGGTGCCGTGCTGGTGCAACGGCAACACCTGCAAGCCCGGCACCAGGCCGGACCGCCATTGCGCCTGGGTGCTGTCGATCACCACAGGCTGGTCATCGGCCACATCGAACTGCATCAATTTGACGAAGATGGTGCAGCCTTCGCGGCTAAAGGGCGCGTGATGACTGCCAATCGGGTTACGCACGTAGGTGCCGGCCGGGTAATCGCCGCGCTCATCGGAGAACACCCCCTCGAGCACAAGAAACTCCTCGCCGCCGGGGTGGTGATGCGCGCTGAAGCGTGAGCCTGCCGCGTAGCGCACGATGCTGGTGGCGCGTGCCACCTCCTCGCCGATGCGGTCCAGCATGCGCCGCTCCACCCCTGGCATGGGTGAGGCCACCCAGGGGCTGTCGGCCGCACGGATCAGGGCGCGCTGACTAAAGTCGGCATTCAGTTGCATGGTCGCCCCCCTTCACTCCGTCTGCTTCAGGCCTGCTTGAGCAGGTGGATCAACGCGTCGGCGGTGGCATCCGATGAGGCCGGGTTTTGCCCGGTGATCAGCAGGCCATCTACCGCTACATGGCTCTGCCAATCGTTCGTGCTGGTGTAATGGCCACCGTTGGCGATGAGCATATCTTGCACCAGGAATGGCACCACGTCGGTCAGCTGTACCGCAGCCTCTTCGCTGTTGCTAAAACCGGTGACTTTCTTGCCGCTGACCAGCGGCAGACCGTTGGCCGCTTTGACATGACGCAGCACACCCGGAGCGTGGCAGACCGCAGCCACGGGTTTGTTCTGTGCCTGGAAGTGTTCGATTAGGGCGATGGAGGTACGGTCTTCGGCCAAATCCCACAGTGGACCATGGCCGCCTGGATAGAACACGGCGTCGAAATCATCTGCCTTCACCTGGCTCAGCGGCACGGTGTTGGCCAGCGCCTGTTGCGCTGCCGGATCAGCACGGAAGCGCTCGGTAGCGGCGGTTTGCGCATCAGGGGCGTCGCTCTTTGGGTCCAGCGGCGGCTGGCCACCCTTGGGCGAGGCGAGGGTCAGCTGCGCGCCAGCATCCTTGAACACGTAGTAAGGCGAAGCGAATTCCTCCAGCCAGAAGCCAGTTTTGTGTCCGGTGTTGCCCAGTTGGTCGTGTGAGGTCAGTACCAGCAGAATCTTCATGGTGTATTCCTTGGGGCGCAGGCCGTGATGATCAAAGAGAGCGGCAGCTTACGCGCGTTGGCCGCGGGCGATAATTCAAAAGCCGTGATGGTGCCTATCACGGCCAGGCATGGTCAGGCCCATCACGGCTCGGGCTTGTAACCCAGGCGAATGCCACCCCAATGCCGGCCCTGAACCATGATGGGTACGGACAGGTCATGCATCAGCTCGCCGGTGTCACGCATGTAGGTTTGCAACAGCAGCGGCTTCTGGTGACTGCCGCAGCGGATGCCGGTGCGGTCATTGAACAGGCGCTTGCTGCGGCTTTTGATGATATCCACCGCGCGATCGCCGCAGGGTGGATGGTTGAAGGCATTGTTGTGCGTGGGTACATAGCCTTCCGGGGTGCAGGCGATGGCGAAGACCAGCCCCTCGTGCTGACTGAGCAGCGGCTCCTGAATGGCCGGCAGGATCTGATCGGCATAACTGTCGAAACGGGTTTTGTACTTGGCCGGAAAGGTATTGGCGATGGGCTGGTAGCTGCGGTCAAACAACTCGTTGCTGCTGATACGGCCACGCTGCAGATCGGCCTCAAACTGCGCGGCAATCTGCGCGGCGGCTTGCCGGGCCAGGTCGTAGATGCGCTGGTGATAACTCGCCAGCCCGACCTCGGCGAACTGCTCGCTGATATGCTCAGCTTCACCGGCCAAACGCTCTGCGGCCTGGCTGAGCTGTTGCGTCTGACTGGCGCTGTCGCTGACGTCGCCGCGCAACTGACCGACGGCCACCGAGAGTTCGGCCAGGCGTTCGTGGTTGTGGCGGGTGCCGGTGTCGATCTGCCCGACCTGCTCCTCCACCTCTTCGGCCAGGCTGGCGATGCGCTGCAGTTGCTCGCCGGTTTGCTCAACCTGTTGCGCCGCGCGGGTCAACTGCTCGCCCTGCTGTTGCATGTGGCTGACCACCGCCACACTTTGCTGACGAATGTCGCTGACAATCTGCCCGACCTCTTCGGTGGCGCTGCTGGTGCGGCCCGCCAAGTTGCGCACCTCATCGGCGACCACGGCAAAGCCACGGCCGAGGTCACCGGCACGGGCCGCTTCAATGGCCGCATTGAGCGCCAGCAGGTTGGTCTGGCTGGCGATGGCCTGAATCACCAGGGTGACTTTCTCGATCTGTTCGGTGCGGCTGCTGAGGCCGTCAATCAGCTCGCGACTGGTGGCCGTTTGCGCACTGAGTTGCTGCATGGCGCTGATGGCCTCACGCAGGTCGTGCTGACCGCTGGCGCTGTTCTCGCGCACGCTCTGTGCCGCGCGCAGGGTGTGTTCGGCGCGCTGAGCGGTGTTCTGTTCGGTCTGAATAATGGCTTCAGCGGCGTGGTTGATTTGCTCGGTCGCGCCCAATTGCGATTGCAGCTTGCCGGCCACCTGATGCGCGGCATGGGCCACTTCGGCAGAAGCCAGCGCGTTATGGCAGGTGTGCCGTGACAGGTTTTGGCTGATACCAACAAACTCATCGTCGGCCTGGGTCGCCGTTGGCACCCCTTCATCCTGACGCTGCCAGGGCCCCAGCCACGGCCACAAGGCCAGCAGCAAAAAGGACGGGACGCTGACAAACCAGGGTACTTGCATCTGCTGGTACGCCACCATCAACCCGGCCAGACCCAGGGCATGCAGCGCGCAGGCCTTGGGGTAGGTAATAAACGCAGAGCGCATGACAAACCTCGTTATTTTTATTCTGGCGCGGCTAACACCAGAAACAGCCCGCGGCGCACCGCCAGACTATTTAAGCTCGTAACTCGCCCTGATGATGCGGACAATTGGCCGGGCAAGCGGCCATCGTCGTTAATTCTATAGACCATAGCGGGTGTCGCTCCTGGCGGCCAACTTCACCTAGTCGCCTGATTCGAACACCCAAGTCCAGCCAGGGCCAGAAAACGTTGGTCGCACCTGAATTAACAACGGCAATCCTGCTGCCGGATCAGTGGGCCGTTCAAAAACTGTGACGGTGGATAAACCCCTTGTCGAGCAGGTCTTTCCAGCGACCCAGGCATTGGCCGCCGGCACTGTGCCCGTACCAGTCCATCAGCGCGCCGCCATCGCCAGTGGCCAGCAAGGCGAGGGTATGACGCTGCGGCCGATAGGCTTTGAGTGGCTGGCCACGCAGGGCCGCTTGCAGGTTAAACGCCAGCACTGGCCCCTGGCGCACCGCATAGACCCCGCTTTTGCGCGCACCCGGCAGGCTGGCGCAGTCGCCCACAGCAAACAGGCTGGGCTGGGTGTAGCTCTGCAACGTGGGCGCCACTAAAACAAAGCCCTGTTCATCACATCCCAGACCACTGTGCGCCAGCCACGGCCACGCCGCCGCGCCGCTGGCCAACAGCAAGCGTAAACCGCGCCACACGGGTTCAGTGCCACTCAACAAGCTGTCGCCGTTGATCTGGCTGATGGGGCAGTCTTCACGCACCTGCACCCGGCGTTGGCGCAGATGGCCGAGGGCGCGTAAACGCAGGCCAGGCGACAAGCCATCGAGCAGGTGACCGGCACAGAACAGGGCCAGTTGCGGCACCTTGTCGGCCACGGCCAACGCCAGTTCAACCGCCGCTGCACCGCCACCGAGAATCGCCACAGGTTCGGGCTGCGCCTGCCAGCGCTGCCAACCCTGCAGAAACTCATCGAAAGGTTTGACTGCCAGCAACTGCATGGCGCTGCCCTGCTGCGCCGGCGTGCGGATGCCCGCGCCGACATTCAGCGACAGCCATTGCGCGCTGAACGTACGGCCGTCCGCCACTTGCACCAGCTGTTGCGCGGCGGACAGGCTTTCAACCGGCGCGATGATCAACTCAACCTTGGCCGCACGGCACAGCGCCAGCAACTCGACCTGACACTCCTCCGCCCGATGCCGCCCGGCCAGCAAACCGGGCAACATGCCGGAATACCAAGCCACCGGCCCCGGACTGAGCAAGGCAATGCGCCCCGCTGGCCGCTCGACCAAGGCCCAGCGCCGCAGCACACCCAGGTGGGCGTGGCCGGCGCCGATCAACAGCAGGTCGTAGTGAGTGCTCAATCGCGCGTATCCATCATGAAAACGGGGCCCTTATGGTACTGGATGTGCTTAGCCCCGTTAGCGTTGCAACTGCGGCGCAGCAAAATAGCTGTGCGCCGATTCCCCGGTGTTGTCGCTGTCGGCGGCAAACACCACGCCGAGGATTTTGCGCGGTGCACTGCCGAAAGCGGCAATAGCGTCGGCGCGCAGGTCGCGCGATTCGCGCTGCCACTGCCCCAGTGGTGCTTCCGGGCCGCGCAGCACAAGCATTTCGACGGTATCGGTGTAGGCGCTACGCGCGTGGGTGCCCGGGGCCGCGCGGTTGTCCCAGACGTAACTGAGGGTCGCCGCCGGCAGGTCGGGGTCGAAGAAGGTGCGCGCCAGACGCAGCTTCTGCCGCGTGGCGAAGCTCAGCGAATCCAGCGGGTAATCGAGCAGTACATAAACGCGCGCGGCGTAGTCGTCGCCTTCTCGGGTGGCAAAACGGGCCTGATCCAAGGCCTGTTCGGTGCGCCATTGCCAGCTCAACTGCCAGGGTTGATCGCCGGGCAAATCGAGCGGATGAAGCAAACCACCCGCCGCCGCATCGGCCTTGATTTGCAGCACGGGCTGACCGTCCAGCTCTACCAGCGTGCGCACCGAGGGTTTCAGCTTGGGGATATCCGCCAGCTTCCACGGCGTTGACCATTCGCCCGCCGGTGGCCCGGCCGTCCATGGGTTCAGCACGTTTTCCGCCTGCGCCAGCGGGGCCAGCAACAGCGCGGCCAGCAGCCCGATGCGCCTCACTTAAGCCTCCAGGCATGAAAGCGCTGGACCAGGCGCAACAAGCCCTGCGGGGCATGCGCGCGCTTCCATTCACCGGCGGCGTATTTATTCGCCTCGCTCATGGTCGGGTAGCTGTGGATGGTGCCGAGAATCTTGTTCAGCCCGAGGTTGTACTTCATGGCCAGCACGTATTCGGTGAGCAATTCGCCGGCATGTTCGCCGACGATGGTCACGCCAAGAATCTGATCCTTGCCCGGCACGGTGAGTACTTTGACAAAGCCGTGGGCGGCCTCGTCGGCAATCGCGCGGTCGAGGTCGTCGATGCCGTAGCGCGTCACTTCATAGGCAATGCCCTTGGCCTGCGCTTCTGTCTCCGAGAGGCCGACGCGTGCCACTTCCGGGTCGGTGAAGGTGCAGTGCGGGATGACCCGGTAATCCACCTTGAAGCGTTTGAAGCTGCCAAACAGCGCATTCACCGCCGCGTACCAGGCTTGATGCGCCGCCACATGGGTGAATTGATAAGGCCCGGTGACATCGCCCACGGCGTAGACATTGGGCAGGCGCGTGGCCAAGTATTCGTCGGTTTCCAGGGTGCCGTTGGGGCGCAGGGTCAGGCCCAGCTCTTCAACGCCATAACCGCTGACATTGGCCACCCGGCCCAGCGCCAGCAGCAGGCCATCAAAGGCGATGGTCACTTCTTCGCCGGTGTCCTGACGGCGGGCAATCATGCGCTGCTCGCCGTTGACCACTTCAAAGCGTTCCGCCCGGTGTTGCAGGCGCACGTCGACGCCATCGGCCAGCAAACTGTTGAGCACCAGCGCGCTGGCGTCTGCGTCTTCACGCGGCAATAAGCGCTCGGCCAGTTCCACCTGAATCACCTGGCTGCCCAGGCGCTGAAATGCTTGCGCCAGCTCGCAGCCGATTGGCCCGCCGCCCAGCACCAGCAGCCAGCGCGGTTGTTCGCGCAGGCCCCAGATGGTGTCCGAGGTGTACGTGCGCACCTGATCCAGGCCCGGAATGCTCGGCACCAGCGGCCGTGCGCCAGCGGCGATAATCAGGTTGCGGCTGGTCAGGGTCTGGCCGTTGACCGCCACGCTCCAGGGCGAGAGGATTTTCGCCTGCCCCTGAATCACCTCAACGCCCAAGCCGGTGTAGCGTTCGACCGAGTCGTGCGGCTCGATGTCGGCAATCACCCGCTGCACCCGTTCCATCACCGCCGGGAAATCCACCGTGCCGTGCACAGCGCTAAACCCCAGCGCCGGGGCTTTCTTCAACTCATTGGCCAGCTTGGCTGAACGCAGCAGCGCCTTGGACGGCACGCAGCCGGTGTTCAGGCAGTCGCCGCCCATCTGGTGTTTTTCGATCAGGCTGACCTTGGCCTTCACCGCCGCCGCAATATAGGCGCTGACCAAACCACCGGCACCCGCGCCGATCACCAGCAGGTTGCGGTCGAAGGTCTTGGGTTTATCCCAACCGGCGTACACCCGCCGCGCCTGAATCAGGCCCAGCAGCTTGCGCGCGATCAGCGGGAATACGCCGAGCAGCACAAAGGCACCGAGCAGCCCCGGCGAAAGAATGCCGGCCAGCGAATCGAGCTTGCCCAGTTCACGCCCGGCGTTCACGAACACCAACGTGCCCGGCAGCATGCCCAGTTGGCTCACCCACCAGTAGGTGCGCGCTGGCAGCCGGGTCAGACCCATGGCCAGGTTGATCAAAAAGAACGGGAACACTGGCACCAGACGCAGGGCAAACAGATAAAACGCGCCTTCACGCTCAATGCCCGCATCAATACCCGCCAAGCGCTGCCCAAAGCGGCTCTGCACCCAGTCGCGCAGCAGAAAACGGCTGCTGAGCATGGCCAACGTGGCCCCCAGCGTCGAAGCGAACGACACCAGAATAAAACCTTCGAGCAGGCCGAATAGCGCACCGGCCAGCAGCGTCATCAACGCCGCACCGGGCAAGGACAATGCCGTGACCGCCACATAGGCGAGGAAGAACACCCCGGCCGCCAGCCAGGGCTGCGCCGTTACCTGGGCATTCAATGCAGCCTGCTGTGCTTTAAGCGCCTCCAGATTGAGGTACTGGCCAACGTCGAACACAAAGAAGCTGCCCAGCAAGGCGAGAATCACGCCCATCAAGGCCAATTTACGGCTATTCATCAGTCAGCGCCTCCAGAGCGCACAGGCTGTGGCACAGGCTAAAGCCGGCCAGTAGGGCATGCTGCGGCTGGTCGGCCACAGCACCCAAAATACGTGAACGGTAGGACAGTGCCGCCGGGCTGCCGGCTGGCCACTGGCGGTCGAAATCGGCGAGGAAGGCATCGTGGTCGTAGTTCAATGCAAGCGCCTCGATAAACACCCCGTCGCGCTCGGCACGGTAGAGCGCAGCCGGGTGGGGCGTACGGGCGATGCGGCTGACCAGGCCATAACGACCGCCGGCAAAGTTGCTCATGCCGGCCGCGCCGTTATTGATCAACGCGCCGTGCGTCAGGTTAAGCGCCACCGCCGCGCACGTATGGCTGGTGGCCAACACCTGAATGTTCTGCGCGGCGAACCATTGGTCCAGCTCGTGCTGACGCGCCGTCTCGCACAGCGATTCACGCGAACAACTCCAGCCAGCCAGAGACTGCTCGTCGCCATGGCTGATCGCCACGCGTTGCCCCGCCACGCTGACCACCGCCGTGCAGGGCCGTGTGGCCAAACATTGCGCCATGCCGGGGATGCCGTGCACGGTGCGCTTCAACTGCTGCTGGATGGCATTGGAGCGCTCGACCACGGCCTCATCCACGCTCATCGGGTAGGCGCAACCGCAGCCCGCGCCGCTGTCATCGGCACGACCCAGTTCGGTTTCAACATTGCCACGCAGCGCCAGATGGCCCGCAAGGCCCTGCTCAATCTGCTGAAAAATCGCAGCATCGGCGTCAAACCAGTGGGCATCGCCGTTGAATACCAGGCGCGCGCCCGGCTCACTGGCCACACGCTGCTGCAGGGCCGCCAAGGCCTGACGGTTGCCATACAGGCCACCGGCCACATACAGCGTGTCGCAGGCAAACAGCGGCTCAGCGGCAAAGGCCTCGCGCCGCAAACGGTAATCCAGCGGGCAATCGCGACCGGCGCGCATCAAGCTGTCCGTTGCGGGCGGCGCGACAACCAGCCCGGCAGCAGGTAGCCCAACACACAGAGGCCCAGGCCATACAGGTTGGTGCCCAGCAGCAGGGCGTACTTGCCGTCGCCGATGGCCCAGCTCTGCGGAATCCAGTTCAGGGTCAGGGCTACACCGAGGCCCAGACCGGTCCAGAAGCTCAGATGAAAACCCAGGCGGGTTGGCGTGGTCAGGCCATGCAGAACAAATACCGGGGCCAGGCCGATGACCATGGTGCCGCTGATGGTGGTGGCCTTGAGAATGTCGGTGCCGGCGATCATCGGCAGGTTACCCAGCAGGGCAAACACCACCATCACCGCCATCCCGACGCCAATGGCTTTCTGCCCGAGATCGCGGCCGGCCAGTTTTGGCAGCTCGCGGCCGACCAGTTTGGCCAGGCTGGAGAAGGTCGAGTCCAGGGTTGAGCCGGCGGCGGAGACCATCACCACGGTCATCAGCAACAGCGCGCCAATCCCCATGGTTTTCGCCAGCGCGGCCGGCACGTTGTCGGAAGCCGGCACACTCAGCAGTTGGGCATGCACGCCGATCAGGCTGAAGGCGAAAATGGCGATAAAACCGAGAATGCCGGCAATCAGGAAGGAGCGGCGCATGGACTTTTCTTCGCTGATAAAGCCGCGATCCGTCAGCACCGGGTCGTGGAAGCCATAGCTGAAGGCTTGCAAGCCGGCGACCAGCAGCAGGTCGACGCCAGCACTCAACGCCCAATGACTGGTGCTGGCCAACTCGCGGGGCGAGTGCTGCGGCAACACCATGCCCAGCACCCAGACCAGCGCAATGACGAAGATCGCCGCTTGCGCCGCGTCGGTAATGATCGAGCTGCGCAGCCCGCCGCGCAGGCTGTAGGCCAGGGTCACGGCGGTAAACAGCAGGGCGGCGGCGATAAATTCGAAGCTGCCCGAGTCACCGTAATAGCCGCCAACCACCGCGGTGTTGCTCCACACCTCGTTAAACAGGCGGATCAGGATCGCCGCCGAGAACGCCAGCGCTGCGCCACGGCCATAATGGCTGTTCAGGAAGCTCACCAGCCCGGTGGCCGCGTAACGGCGGCGCAGGCGGTAGATGACGAAACCGGTGAGCGGAATCGACAACCAGTACATGGCATACGCCAGGCCGCCGACCAGACCATAAGTGGCCCCCAGATTGGCGGCGTTGGTCACCGATTTGGCGAAGATCCAGCTGATAAAAATGCTGGAAGTGATTAACCACGGGCTGGCACTGCGGCCCTGGTTGTCCTCGCCATTGAAGAAGCCGCCGAGGGTCACCGCGCGCGGCGACAGCGCCAACATCAGCACGCCGTAGACCACAAGAAAACCCCAGAAAAACAGCCCGGTCAGACTGGTTGGTTGCATGCTTCGATCCTTAGGAAGTGAGTGAGCCGCCGCAGCTGGAACCCTGCCCAGCCGTACAGGCGTAACAATGATCACGGGTGACGATCGGGTTGCCATCCAGGCTGGCGCGCAGCAGGTCACGCAGGTGCGCGCGCTCGCGGCCGATCAGCTGGCCCTGCAACTGCAGCGGCAAATCGAGCATCTGGTTGAAGTCGCAGTCGTACAGGTAGCCCTGCCAGTCGACGCTGACCAGGCTGCGGCACATCAATGGTTCGAGGTTTTCCGGCCGGTAGCTGTCGCGCAACAGCTGCATGTAGCCGTTGAACTGGCCCTTGCTGACCAGGGTGCTGCCAAAGCGTGCAATCGGTTGATTGGTGATGGTCAGCAGGTGGTTGAAGACGATGCCGAAATCTTCGGCCAAACGGCGTTTGTAATCGGCTTCGAGCGCCGCTTGTGGCGGCGGCAGGCTTGGACCTTGTGGGTTGAACACCAGGTTGAGGATCAGGCCACTGCCCGGCTGGCCGTAACCCAGGGCATTGAGCTGTTGCAGGCCACGGATGCTGGCATCAAACACACCATCACCGCGCTGCTTGTCGACGTTATCGCGCGAGTAACAGGGCAGCGAGGCACTGATTTCCACACCTTGGTCGGCGAGAAACTGCGCCAGGCCTGCATACCCCGGCTCGCTGAGGATGGTCAGGTTGCAGCGGTCGATCACCCGCAGGCCTTCGCGGCGCGCGTGGCTGACGATCTCGCGAAAACGTGGGTGCATCTCCGGCGCACCGCCTGTGAGGTCGAGGGTGTGTACGGGGTGGGCGTCGATCACTTGATGCAACAACGCCAGGCTTTCATCGGTCATGGCCTCGGTGCGCGTCGGCCCGGCATTGACGTGACAATGCAGGCAGCGCTGGTTGCAGCGGTAGGTCAGGTTGATCTGCAGCGCTTCCAGTTGACCGCGGCGGATCGCCGGAAAGGCCAGTTGGTCGAGCAGGGGCAGCATGGCGTGCACGGTAGGATCCCTCTAAGGGTAGGCGGACTGATTGGGCGTCGTCGGCGTCTGGTCGCCACTATAGAGAGTGCTCGACTGCTTTTGTTACACAGGTGTAAACAAGAATTACGCCTTATAAGTTGTACAACACTTGTACAGGTATTGCACAATTACAGTCCTTGTCTTCTTTTACCGTCTTTGAGGGCTCGATCATGCTTGTACGCCTCACGAAGGCCCACGTAGCGAGGTGAATGCGCTGTACAACCGGCTGGCCGATGACAGTCGGCACAAAGACCTGACCATCCTCGACTACGCCGAAATCAACGTGCGCCGCTACAGCACCTGGAGCATGGGCTGGGCCGGTGCCAAGCAGGCGAATCGCGAGTTGTTTCTGAAATATTCGGCCAGTGATCGTTTTGATCCTTTCAACATGAGCGCGGAGCAAATTACCGGTCTGCTGCTGGAGCTGAGTGAGACCGTCAGCGCAATCAAAACGCCAGTTCTCAGCTAGAATTCCAGAGCGTCAACTCGCCCAGGCGAGCCGTGTTCACCCTGAGCCCTGGCGCACCTCGCAGTAGATAGAGGCGCCAGGATGCTTCGTCGGTTCAACCTTCCCTTTCTGCTTGTGCTGCTCAGCGTTGTCCTGGGCAGCAATGCCGTGGATGCGTCGATACCGATGCTGACGCTGAAGGCCGAGCAGTTGACGCAGCCGGTCGCGGTGCCCGCCAGCCTGGTGCTGGAAGATCGCACGGGCAACCTGAGCGCTGGTGAAGTGCAGCAGTTGATCGAACGCGACGGCGCGCTGGTACGCGGTGTACCGCGCCTGGGGTATTCGGCGAGTGCCTGGTGGCTGGCTTTTCGCCTCGATGCGCCGGTGGCCGTGCAGCTGGAGTTGATCATCGATCGACCCTTTCTTGACGACATCGAGGTCTGGCTGTACGACCGGGATCGTCTGATCGCGCCCTTCTACAGTGGTGATCACCGGCCTTTCCTGCAGCGGGGTGAGCCAACTCCGCACTTCATGTTTAGTTTGCCTCGCCTCGGCCAGGGGCCGCATACGTTGCTGTTGCGCGTGCAAAGTGGTTCAGCAGTGAGCGTGCCCATGCAGTTGGTGGCGGCCGAGCAGAGTGCTGTGCTACTGGCTGAGCACTGGATGCGCAGTGGTCTGCTGCTGGGTGCCCTGCTCAGCCTGACGCTGTTTTTCCTGGTCAAATTCAGCACCCTGCGCGAGCCGCCGCTGGTGTGGTTCTGCCTGACAGTGGCGAGTGTGGCGCTGTACAACGCTAGTCTGCATGGTGTTATCAGTCTGCTGGGGCAGCAGTGGACCTGGTTATCGGCCCAGCTGGCCAACCTGGCCAATCCCGGCATGCTGATTTTCAGCAGCCTGTTCCTGGCCAGCGCGTTGCAGCTTGAATTAGGCCGCGTGCGCTACCTGCGCAATGTCCTGTTTGCGGCCACCTTGTTGGTGTGTGGCTGGACCATCATCAGCTATGGCCATTACCGCGCTTACCAGGCGCTGAACGTGCTGATCCTGCTGACCGGGGCGTTCCAGCTGTTGCTGCTGCTGCTCGGGTTGCGTCAGCGGCGACCTTACGCCGTCGGTTACCTGCTGTGCTGGTCTTCGGCGTTGCTGCTGATGCTGCTGGTGCCGCTGGGGCGCAGTGGGGTGATTCCGTTGCCGTCGGGCTTCGATTACATGCACGCCTACTTGCCGGTGCTGAGTATGCTGCTGTTTGGTGGCATCCTCGATAAACAGCTGGAGCAGATCCGTCGCGCTCTGCTCGAGAGCAAGGCCCAGGCGCTGGGTAATCTGCAGCAGTATCAGGCGTTGTTCAGCAGCAGTGGTGAGGGCATTTTCCGCTGTACCCGCAGCGGCACGCTGATTGAGGCCAATCCGAGTTTTCTCGCCCTGCTGGGATTGGCGCAGGTGAACGCGGATATGTCCATGCAGCAGCTGTTGGGCGCTGAACACTGGGCGGCGCAAGTTTCGCAGTTGCACGGCGAGCAGCCCGCGATCAGTCAGGAATGCCAGATGCACGGTCTGGATGGGCAGAGCCGTTGGGTGTATCTAGCGTTGCATCTGCGTTCGACC
The DNA here is from genome assembly GCF_026625725.1 of Pseudomonas sp. SL4(2022). Classification (NCBI taxonomy): domain Bacteria; kingdom Pseudomonadati; phylum Pseudomonadota; class Gammaproteobacteria; order Pseudomonadales; family Pseudomonadaceae; genus Pseudomonas; species Pseudomonas sp. SL4(2022). The sequence goes on along the minus strand of NZ_CP113060.1, from coordinate 1,666,716 downwards.
CAGGATTGCATCGAAGGCATCGTGGTTGACCTCAGCGAACGTCGCGCCCTGGAAGAGCGCCTGCAGTACCTGGCCGCGCATGATTCGCTGACCGGTTTGCTCAATCGCCGCGAACTGGAACGTCTGTTGCGCGAAAGCCTTCAGGGCGAGGATGCGCGCCGGTTCAGTCACTTGCTTAGTCTGGATCTGGATCAGTTCAAGCAGGTCAACGATCTGTGTGGCCACTCGGCGGGCGATCAGCTGCTGCGTCAGCTCTCCAGCCAGCTGCGCCATCACCTGCCGCACGCCGCCGAGTTGGCGCGCCTGGGCGGTGATGAGTTCGCCGTGTTGCTGCGCGATGCCGACAACCCGACAGCGCTGGCGCACGCAGAAGCCCTGCGCCAATGTGTTGAGCAATTTGTCTTCACCTGGAAGGGACGCCCCTTCCGCGTGCAGGCCAGCGTCGGCTTGCTGGCACTCAACCATGCGGTGACCGACTGGGAAACCGCGCTGAACTGGGCCGACAGCGCCAGCCAACGGGCCAAGCACCTGGGCCGCAATCAGGTGCAGCAGTTCAACCCCGAAGACGGCCAACTGCTCGAACACCAACGCCAGTTGCAGTGGATCACCCGCCTGCGTGAGGCGATCGAACAAGGCCACTTCGAGCTGTTCTATCAGCCGGTGATGGCGCTGCAACAGCCAGCCTGCGGGCTGCACTATGAAGTGTTGCTGCGCTACCGCGACCCGCAGACTGGCGCATGGGTCAGCCCCGGACAGTTTCTCGACGCTGCTGAACGTTATGGCTTTCTCGGTGCCATCGACCGCTGGGTGGTCACTCACCTGCTGCAGTGGCTGGCGGACAACCCCCTGCACCTGGCGCAGCTCGAGCAGGTCAACCTCAACCTGACAGCCAGCTCACTGCTCAACGTGCACTTCCACGAACTGTTGGAGCAGGAGCTGCAGCGGCACAACCTGCCCGCGCACAAACTGTGCATTGAAGTCACGGAAATGGTCGCCCTGGGCGAGCTGGGCGTTTCGGCACAATGGATTACGCAACTGCGCCGCATGGGCCTGAAGGTGGCACTGGATGACTTCGGCAGCGGTTTTGCGTCCTACGCCTACCTGCGCCATTTGCCGCTGGATATTTTGAAAATCGACGGCAGTTTTATCCTGCAACTGGAGAGCGACCCGATCAATCAGGCCATGGTCGGCTCCATGCAACAGATCGCCCAGCAACTGGGCCTGCGAACCGTGGCTGAATTTGTCGAAACCCAGGCCAGCCTCGACTGCGTGCACCGCCTTGGTCTGGACTATGCTCAGGGTTACGTCATCGGCCATCCGCAACCACTGTCCAAGCTGAGCGATGGACACCTGACGGACACGCAGTTGCACCTGCCGCTTGATCCACGCTGATACGGCTCAACCTTTGTTGGAATAAGCCGAAATACAGGATACAACCGGCCGTGCCGGATGTTTTCTCCTGCCTTCCCTTGGAGTTCTGTGCACCATGTTCGACAGTAAATGGCGTTTGCGTTGTGAAAGTCTGGAGCAGGAAGTCAGCCGCCTGAATCAGGAAAAATCGGCCATGCAGCGCGAGCTGGATGAGCTGCGTAGCCTGACTCAGCAAAACCAGCAAGAACGCGATGCACTCAATGGCGTAACGCGTTACCAGCACGAACTGCACGGCAAACTGGCGCGCTTTGAAGACTCGCTGTCACAAACCCGTGACGGGGTGGTGGCGCAGGCTGACCAGCTCAGTCGCGAAGTCAGCAAACTCGAACAAAACAGCGGCATCTTCCAACAGACCTCGGCCCTGCTCGGCGGCTTTTCTGAGTCGCTCAGCAGCATGGCCGTGCAAGGTGTCAGCAGCGTACAAAGCGTTGATCTGCTGCAACAGCGGGTCAGCGAGATCAGTCGGATTGTCGAGCTGATCAAAGCCATTTCCGACCAAACCAACCTGCTGGCGTTGAACGCTGCCATCGAAGCCGCCCGCGCGGGCGAGCAAGGCCGTGGTTTTGCCGTGGTCGCCGACGAGGTGCGCGCACTGGCGCAACGCACCAGCCAGGCCACGCAGGAAATCAGCACATTGGTAGGCAGCATCAATCAGGAAACCGACAGCGCCAGCCGTTCCATCGGCAGCCTGTCGAGTGAAGCCACGCGGCTGTCCGGGGATGTATCGCGCTCAGCCCAGACCCTGGATGAAATGGTCGTGCTCGGCGAACACATGACCCAGCTGATTGAAGCCATTGCTCTGGGCTCGTTCTGCGAGGCGGTCAAACTCGATCACCTGCTGTTCAAGCTCACGGTGTACCAGCGCCTGTTTCTGCAAGACAGCAACACCCAACTCAGCAGCCACACCAGCTGCCGCCTGGGCCAGTGGTACCAGAGCAGCGACACCCATGCGCGTTACGCCAAACAACGCAGTTTCCAGCAGCTGGATCAGCCGCACCGCGTGGTGCACGAAAGTGGCCACGAAGCGCTGCAGGCGGCACAAGGCAGAGACTGGAGCAAAGTGCTGCGCGCCGTCACGGAAATGGAGCGGGCAAGCATGGACGTCAACGCGATCATTTCCGACCTGGCCGCCAAGGATCTCTGACCGTTCAGCCCGGCTTACGCCATTGCCAGCGCCTGAGCATCCGCCGGGCGCGGCAGCGGCAGCCGTTTAAGCAAGCCGGCATCCAGGCGCAACAGCCGTGCACACCGGCTGTCGAGCAACTCGTGGGGGTGCCGGTCGCCCAGATTAAGCAGCTCGTTGACCAGATTGAGGATCACCGCCTCGCGACTGAACACGCCGCTGCCCAAGCTGTAGAACGCCGCAATCAGCTCGCGCAAACCAATCGGCAAACGCCACTGAATGCGCAGGGCCGAGCCAAAACCGGCGGCGCGGCGACTCATCTGCAGCGCAATCGCTTCATCGTCTAATTCGCCTCCGCCATCCAGCCAATCCTGCAGGCTGCGCAACAAAGCCAGCTCACCGATGTTGTGCAGCAAACCGGCGGTAAAACACAGCTCGGCATCCAGATGCAGTTCATTGGCCAACCAGTGCGCCAGATCGGCGCTCTGTTCAGTGTGCGCATAAACCGCTTGGGCCAGGCTCGCCAGACGCGGGTCTTTGAGTTGCACATTGCGCTGAATGGCCAGCCCCAGCACCAGGTTAAGCGTATGTGCCACACCCAGACGCGGCAGCGCCTGACGCAAGGTCTGGCAAGGTGCGCCCTGATGCTGGGCGGCGCTGTTGGCTGCTGCAATCAGGCGCGCGGTGATCTGCGGCTCGCGGCTAAACAAGCGCTCCAACTGGCGCAGGTCATAGTCTTCACCGTTCATGCAGCGGCTGACGGCATCGCGAACCTCGGCCAGCAAGGGCGCACCCTGACCTTCTTCGCGCCGCCCATTGAGGTAGTCATCCAGGCTGTTGGTGGGCCGCACCGGTGCGTTCGATGCGGCTTTAGCACTGCCGAGTAGCGTTTGTAAGCGCTGACGCAATTTTTCGGCATTGAAGGGTTTGGCGAGGTAAGCCGCTGGCGCCAGTGGCCGCGCAGCGCGCACGCTGTGAACATCGAGACGCCCGCTGATCAGCACGAAGGGCAATTGGGCACCGCGCGGCAGGCGACGCAACTGGCGCAGCAACGCCAAACCGTCCACCCCCGGTAACTCGCCGTCAGCGATGACCAACGCCGGCCAGCGTTTCTGACAATGCGCCAAAGCCGCTTCGCCGTCGCTGGCCACGTGAATGCGCGCATCAGGCCTGACATCGCGCACCAGTTGCAGGAGCAGATCGGCCGTCCAGGGTTCCGCCTCAGCAATCAGAACGTGCAACGCTTTGGCCGAAGACGGCATGAACACCTCAAACAGGGCAATCGCACAATGATGGCACAGACCGAAGGGCGCGCAGTGTAAGCATTCGAGGCTTAAAGCCACTGTTAGCCGACCCGCAGCTGATGGAGGGATCAACTATTAGCATGCCTGCAATGCCCATTCTAGAGCGGCTAAAGTATTAAATGAGAAGGCTTTTCAGTCTATTGACTTGGATCAGCGGCGAGCTTTTTGCCAGTGCCAGAGAGGCGTCGGTTAGGCTCAACGCCAACCTCCGTGGCTGAGCGCGCCATCGAATCTATCGCCGCTAAAGCGCCTCCCACGCATGGCTGTTGCCTGCACGGGTGCGAGTTGTGCCACGCGTTGTGGCCGCGACGGGCTGAAATGCACAAAACCCGCCGAAGCGGGTTTTGTGGGTCACGCACTGAGGCTTAGGTCAGTTCGTCGAAGCACTCGGCGATGATCGCCAGGCCACGGTCGAGCAGTGCGTCTTCAGCGGTCAGCGGCACCAGCACGCGCAAGACGTTGCCGTAAGTACCGCACGACAGCAGGATCAAGCCCTTCTCACGCGCCTTGGCCACGATCTGCCCGGTCAGCGCGGCGTTGGGCTTATGCACGTCGCCACCTTCGCACAGTTCCATGGCAATCATGGCGCCGAGGGCACGCACTTCGCCGATGCTGGTGTGCTTGGCCTGAATGGCTTTCAGGCCGGTAACTAGGCGCTCGCCCACGGCCTTGCAGCGGTCCAGCAGCTTCTCTTCCTCGAATACATCCATCACCGCCAACGCTGCGGCGCAGGCCAGCGGGCTGCCGGCGTAAGTGCCGCCCAGACCGCCAGGGGCGATGGCGTCCATGTATTCCGCCTTGCCGCACACGCCCGCCACCGGGAAACCGCCGGCGATGGATTTGGCGAAGGTGGTCAGGTCGGCGGCGACGCCCATCTGTTCCATGGCGAAGAAGGTGCCGGTACGCCCGGCACCGGTCTGCACTTCGTCGGCGATCAGCAGGATGCCGTGCTGATCACACAGGGCGCGCAGGCGCTGCATAAAGTCTTTCGGCGCGACGTAGAAACCACCCTCGCCTTGCACCGGCTCGATGATGATCGCGGCGATGTCACGTGGTTCGGCGTCGTTCTTGAAGATACGCTCGATGCTGGCGATCGCATCATCGCTGCTCACGCCGTGCAGTTCGCACGGGTACTGGGCGCGGAAGATGCCGCCCGGCATCAGGCCCATGCCGGCCGAGTAGGGTACGACTTTACCGGTCAGGCCCAGGGTCATCATGGTGCGGCCGTGGTAGCCGCCGGTGAAAGCGATCACGCCCGCACGGCCGGTCGCAGCGCGAGCGATTTTGATCGAGTTCTCGACCGCTTCGGAGCCGGTGGTGACCAGCAGGGTTTTCTTGGCGAAGTCGCCTGGCACGCGTGCGTTAACTTTCTCGCACAGTTCAACGTACGGCTCATACGCCAGCACCTGGAAGCAGGTGTGGGTCAGCTTGGTCAGTTGTTCTTGCACCGCTGCCACCACTTTCGGGTGCAGGTGACCGGTGTTGAGCACGGCGATGCCGCCGGCGAAGTCGATAAACTCGCGGCCTTCGACGTCGGTGACGGTGGCGTTCTTCGCCGACTCGGCAAAGATCGGGTGGATCTGGCCCACGCCGCGCGGAACGGCAGCGGTGCGGCGTTGCATCAAAGATTCGTTGGTCTTGCTCATAAAGTCCTCATTCGCCGGTCAATCTCGGCGTGGTTCAAGGATGTGTCACCGGCGGCTTGGCAGTATTCGATGATCGACTGCCCCAACACACCCGGCCACAGCTATGTCCATATACATGCAGAAGACGCAGCGCTCTCGTGCGCCTCCTGCGGGGTTACTTCGCCAGGTTACACGCCCAGGCAGAGGTATTTGATTTCCAGGTAGTCCTCAATGCCGTACTTCGAGCCTTCGCGGCCGAGGCCAGAGGCTTTCACACCGCCGAACGGTGCCACTTCATTGGAGATCAACCCGGTGTTAACGCCGACCATACCGTATTCCAGGGCTTCGGCCACACGGAACACACGGCCCAGGTCACGGGCGTAGAAATACGAAGCCAAACCGAACTCGGTGTCGTTGGACATGGCGATCACCTCGGCCTCGTCCTTGAAACGGAACAGCGGCGCCAGCGGGCCAAAGGTTTCCTCCTTGGCGACGGCCGCGTTGTTCGGCACATCCACCAGAATGGTCGGCTCAAAGAAACTGCCGCCCAGCGCGTGCGGCTTGCCGCCCGTGAGCACGCGTGCGCCTTTGCTGACCGCGTCTTCAATATGCTCCTGCACCTTGGCCATGGCCTTGGCATCGATCAGCGGGCCGGTGGTGATGCCGTTGTCCAGACCATTACCGATCTGCAGCTTGGCCACCGCAGCGGCCAGTTTTTCGGCGAAGGCGTCATACACGCCGTCCTGAATGTACAGGCGGTTGGCACACACGCAGGTTTGGCCGTTGTTGCGGTATTTGGAAATCAGCGCGCCTTCAACGGCTTTATCCAGGTCGGCGTCGTCGAACACGATAAACGGTGCGTTGCCGCCCAACTCCAGCGACACCTTCTTGATGTCCTTGGCGCATTCGGCCATCAGTTGGCGACCGATTTCAGTGGAGCCGGTGAAGCTCAGCTTGCGCACGATCGGGTTGCTGGTCAGCTCGCCGCCCACTTCGCCGGCGCTGCCGGTGACCACGCTCAACACGCCTTTCGGAATACCGGCACGCTCAGCCAACGCAACCAGTGCCAGCGCGGAGAACGGCGTTTGCGACGCCGGCTTGATCACCATGGTGCAACCTGCGGCCAGTGCCGGGCCGGCTTTACGGGTGATCATCGCCGCCGGGAAGTTCCAAGGCGTGATGGCCGCAGTTACACCGATTGGCTGCTTGATCACGATCAGGCGCTTGTCCGGCTGGTGGCCCGGAATCACGTCACCGTACACACGCTTGGCTTCTTCGGCGAACCACTCAATAAAGGACGCCGCGTAGGCAATCTCGCCCTTGGCTTCGGCCAGCGGCTTGCCTTGCTCCAGCGTCATCAGACGGCCGAGGTCGTCCTGATTTTCGATCAGCAGTTCAAACCAGCGACGCAGTTTGTTCGAGCGCTCTTTGGCCGTCAGTGCACGCCAAGCCGGCAAGGCACGGTCGGCCGCTTCAATGGCGCGACGGGTTTCGGCGGTGCCCATTTTCGGCACGCTGCCGATGATTTCACCGGTGGCCGGGTTGTTGACCTGAATGGTCTGGCCGCTGTCCGCGTCCAGCCAAACACCGTCGATAAACGCCTGCTGGCGAAACAGCTGGGTGTCTTTCAGTTGCATGGCAGTCTCCTAAAACCCGACACCCAGGCATCGGTACAGGTTATCGAATGCGCCGCATGGCCGCGTCGCAAAGGCTTGTTCGCTCGGCTCATGCGTGTGCAACGGTTTTGTGCATGAGCGTTTGAAATCTCAAACGAATCCTAGGGTCATGAGGGGTAAAGGGCAAGAGCCTGTTCGAAAAAATTAACGCCTAATCACGCTTATTCAAGCCTTTATGCTGAAAAGCCCCGCACTAGCCTGACCGTGCAGAATCACGAACAAGGCACCAGCATGGACGCCTGCCAGCGACATGCGTATGATTGCGCCCGCGCTGCACCAGTAGCTCAGCTGGATAGAGTACTGCCCTCCGAAGGCAGGGGTCGTGGGTTCGAATCCCGCCTGGTGCGCCATATAAAACAAGGGCTTAGGTGAAAACCTAGGCCCTTTTTGTTTTGGCCTGTGGCTAAACCGTGCCTCTAAGGTCTGGGCCTTGTAACGGCCTTACACGCGTCTGCGTAGTGGCCTCAAACAGGGTCATAGACCGTTAGCCCTTCTTGTTCCAGAGCTGTACTTCTCTTCCGTCAATCGATGACTCGCGCAAGCGGCTATTTTCAGGCTCGTTCATGAAGCCCAGAGGGCGGTTGTGGCTCAGGAACAAACTCATGCAGCGCCCCGTCTGCCAACTGGAGGGTGCGGTCCATGTAGCGTAACGCGGCCAGTCGGTGGGTGATCAGCAATACAGCTAGCTCTGGCCTGGCCGAGCGCAAGGCTTGTAAAAATTGATGTTCCGTCAACTGATCCAGGGAAGCAGTCGCTTCGTCAAGAATCAGCAGATCATGGGAATGCAGGAGTGCGCGGGCAAGACCGATACGCTGCCGTTCTCCACTTGAAATGCGTTGTTCAAAAACCTCAACTGGAGTGTCCAGTCCGTTCGGGAAACGCTTTACCAAGGCTTCAAGCCCCGTAATATTCAGGGCATTCATCAGGTGCTCATCGGTGCAGCCCGTGCCGAGGAAAGCCAGGTTCTCGCGCAAGGTTCCGGGGAGCAGTGTGGTAAAGGCGCCTATGTAGCCTATGTAGCCTATGTAGCCTATAGAGCCGTGTTCGCGCTGAGTGTGGAACCACTGTATGCACCCGGCCGTGGGTTTTAACTCGCCAATGAGCAGGTCCACCAGAGTGGATTTCCCCGCGCCGGATTGACCGACCAACCCGACCCAATCGCTTTTGTGCATGTGCATCTTCAGGTTGGCGATCACCTTTTGCTCGGCCTGCGGGTACTGAAAATTCAGGGCTTCGCAGCTCATTAAAAGCTGGGGTAGGGATTGGCAAGGTTCGACGTGAGTGTGCACCTCAGGTGGTGACGGATTGGCTGCGGCTATCTGCTCAAAAAATGGTCGCGAGAATTTAATCGTGAGCAGGCTAAACGAGATTCGGCGCAAGCCCGGTATCAGCCTTAAACCCACGGCAGCAAAGAGCACCAGCGGATGAAGATCTGCCTGCCAGGTGGTCTCACTGGCAATCAGCACCGCGCCGCCCAGAATCGAAAGGAGTAATAGCTCTATGACGGGTGACTGGATATCCATCAGCGTTCGCTCGCGCGCGGTTTCTCTGGCGAAGCGCTTTGCAACGGGAAGATAGCCACCTAATACTGCGGGCAACCGGCGGTAGAGGCGGATTTCGCGCAAGCAGGCGACGCTGTCGGAAACCCAGCGCTGCATCAATATTTGGGGCTTACTGCTGCGTCCCAATCGGTAGGGCGTGAGGTATTTTGACAGCACGCTGCCCGCCGCTACTGCAGCCAATAAGGCCGCGATCATTATGACGGTCGCCAGTGGTTCGAATATCAGCAACACACCCAGCAGAACACTGATCACCATTAGCTCGGTGAGCAACTCGAGGCTGGGCAGTACCGTCCCCATGACAATCTTGGGTACCAGGTAGTTGACGGCAACGTTGCTGCCTTGAGTGTGCAGTTCGATGCGCTGAGGAGCCTCGCGCGTCAGCTCCCGCTCAAAAACCTTCATGGAGATCAGCAGCGTCCAGGCGTCGATAAGCTGGCCACGGATACCCGACAGCACAGGTGCAAGCACGCCCTTGCACAGGATCAATATCGCCAGGAGCAGCATCACTGGCGATACCCAGGTGCCTGCTAGAGCATTCCATTGCTCCTCCGCCAGTGCGTACCAACCTGCAGGGTTTCTGCCCATGGGAAGCAGCACGCCAAGTAACGCGGCAACCAGCAGAGCAGATAAAGCGTCCAGCGCAGCTTTACCTAACAGCAGAAGCGCCATTGAGGCAATGCTTGCTGAGCGTGCCCCGCATTGCCTGACAAACGCCAATGCTCGCAGAGGAACGCTAAAAATTGGCAAAAATTCTTGGTTATTCATTGGCTTAAAAAGATTAAAGACTTGGTTAGATCCACGATGCACTCATGGGCAATTCGCGTACCAGAAAATAAAACCCGCAATCACAGTCGGTCAGCAAACGAGTGCCATCTTCCAACTGCTCAGCGTTGTGGCTGTGGGTCGTACATGATCAATGCTTAAGTGCTAAACAGCGGTTCAACCATATCCGGACTGAGTGGGGAAACCAACGGAACAATCGCGTCATGCAGTGGCATTTGACGGGATACTAAAAATCCGAGGTTCAAACCGGACACCCTTAAGCGATAGGCCGGACTTTGCATGCCACTTATCCAGCGGGGCCCTGCCCCGTTTGCGTTTAAGCGCCGGCCAATGTCTGGCTGATGATGGCATGGGGTAATATCCCTGACTGATATGGCTTTGCCGCAAGCTGGATCAGTGAGTTGCCAGCTCCAATCGTGTGGGCCGCGACTCTTATGAGATGGATACACACCCCTGATGCTTACTCAGCATGTGCCTTTAGTAAACCACGATGCCACTCAGGCTGAACGCCGTGATTCTTCATCAGACAATGCGTTGCTCAGCGCCACGCTCTGGTTGATGGGCTTTGAACATGAGTTTTCAGCGCCCTGCGTGGTACGGTTGTCAGCGTTTATTCGACATCATGGAGTCGCCGGCCTGCTTGATCAGGCTCGGGCGGACGCTCTAGGCATTGGGTATTCAGCTCCTCTTATGCTGGAGCGAAGAGCCATTGCACTAAGAGCCCTTAGCCTAGGTGCAACCCTCAGGCGTTTGACGTTAGCGCTTGCTGCATGCGGGTTGCAGCCTTTGGCGTTAAAGGGCCCGGCTCTGGCGCTACAGGCGCATGGTCAACTTTGTGCGCGTGGGGGCGTTGATCTGGATATCCTGCTTGGAGAGGACCAGTGGCCTGAGGCACTGAGAGTCTTCAATGAACAGGGGTATAGCGTTGCAGCAGGGCAACAGCTTCCGCTGCCCAAGGCACATCATGAACTTGTCTTAACTCATGCTGGCGGACTGCCAAGAGTGGAGCTGCATAGGCGCCTATTACGCAATCAGTACTTACTCCCCGCCGAAATCTGTATGACACAGCAGGTTGATTTACAGGGCGTAAGCCTCTCAACCCTGGCCCCTATCCATGCCCTGCCATACTTAATTGCACATGCCAGCCAACACAGTTTCCGCAAATTGGTTTGGCTTTTGGACATTCATGCACTGCTACAACGTGCGGACCTGGATGCAGAGCAACTGGCTGCGGAAATAAGACGCACGGGTACTCGCGCCATGCTTGATGCTTGCCTCACCCTGCTCTCTGTCTTGTTTGGGGCGCAGGTAGCAGCACCTTTGCAACACGTGCGCCGGCCCTGCAGGGCTAGCCGAGCGATGGTTCAAGCCGCGCTCGATGGGCTTCGCGAAGCGCTTACTGATGATCAGGTGGCAACCCGGCAGGGGATTTTTAAACGCATGTTGATCGATATCGCAATGCAGGACAACGTCCTGGCGAAATGGCATGCATTGAAAGGCTGGTTGAGTCCTACAACCAAGGACAGTGGCTGGGTCATACTTCCGCAGAAACTGTCTTTTCTTTACCCCATCATTCGCTTGGCTCGACTGGTGACACGGCAATTTAAAAAGTAGTCCCGTTAGGGTAAGGCCTTCCAGGGGGGAGTAGCTTAGTTTGCCGCTGATTTTATTGCGGTCGCGGCATTCCCGGTCCTGGTGATAAACGCGCCTGTAGGTGGCGACGCCGGACTCCGTGCTGACACGGGTGCCGGCATGGAGGTCAAAGTCTTTGCCGGTCCACTCCACCGGTTTACGCAGGCTGCCAAAACCGAATAGGCCACCCCACACTTCTTCGCCTTTGAAGTGGAGCATCTCGTCAGTTAGAGCAACTCACTGTCCTTGAAGTAATACCAAGCCAGGTAAAGCGTGCCTAACTGGGCAAATCAAACCCTCGAATATCGAAGAACTCTTGTCCACTCAGCTGCTTAACTGAGCGCTGCGCCACACTCACTGCGAGGCGGTCGTGGACGAAGTGACCAAATAATCGATGCATGGGCTCGCTGATGGTTCTCGATGGTTCTTCAAACCATGCTGAGAGTAATACCTCCCACAAATCTGCTTGATCGCGTGTACCGGCGGCACGCCAGCCGCGCACCGGGTTGTCCAGGGCGGCACGCATGCTTGTGGCTTCATCGTGGACCGCTTCCAGCCAACCCAAGTCGGTGCGCAGCTGGGTTCTTTCCTGATTGATGGCCTGCAAGCGCGTTTCGCGCGCCTGGCGTTGCGCGGCGCTTTCGCGCGAGATACCCAGCATGCCGCTCATACTGCCCAGTGCGCCGGCACGCAACCGGTCTTCCTCTTCGTTGAGTTGTCGCATACGCGCCTGATAGGGCTTCCAGAGCGCGGCAAGCCAGCGAATGTACACGCGCATATGGGCGGCAAACAGTTGTTGCTCGCGGCGCATTGGGGCATTGGCATAAACAGGCCTAAAGGCCCGAACCTGCGCCAGACTGGCCTGCGCCTCGCGCTCATAATGCCGGCTAAGGCCTTTGGCGCTGACGTTATCGATGTGGTCGTTGAAGATAAAGAGCTCGGCCGTTTTCCGATCCGTCAATGGCAGCTCTTCAAGTGAAGGAAACGGCGCACCGGCGCGGCGAGCGGCATGGTACATCTCATGCAAACTCACCAACGCCAGCTCGGCGCTGGGCTTCTGCTCCCCTGGCAGCAGGCTGCCGCCGACATCTTCACTGACACCGGGCACCCACTTTTCGCGCCACTGTGTACGGCTATTGCCCAGCAAGCGTGCGCGTCGGTAAAAGCGCCGTTCATGGCCTGCCACCAGGTGCAATGCCTGCTGCACACGCTCGGGTAGCGGGCCGCCGTCGTCCAGAACGGTTCGCAGGGGTAGCGGCAGTGGGAAATCAACATGGCTGCGATCCACACCATCAAACAACCCGGCAAACAGAATATTCAGCGCCTTGCCCTGGTAACGGTATGGTCCCTCTTTGGCTTGCGGCTCACGGCTGAGTAATTCGTGCAGAAAAGCCCGAGCCAAGGTGGCCCCGTAGTCAAAGCCATACACGGTTAACTCGATATGCTTGAGCGGCGGTTGGTCGCGTTGCGCCTCGACTTTACGGATTGCCTCGTTAAGAAAATCAACCGCGCCCTGAATCCGGGTGTCCGCACCGGTTTTTAACAATTCGGCAGCAAAGCGGCTATCGCGCACCGGGGCCAGGGCCTCTAGGCTGGCATCGATCGCCGCGCCTTTAAGCAGGCCCGCAAGCTTAAGCGGGTTCTGCAGCAAGCTTTTCAGGCTGCGGCTAATGCGCTCCCACCAATTGCGTTTAGGGTCGAAGGCATCCTTGGCGGACTCAATGGCCTGCTCTTTAGCCTGATCGGCTGGTTCCTCACTGGCCGATGCGCCAAAGCGGGTGAGGGCGCTGTTGGCCGTTACATTCAGGTCAGCGGAGAAGTCTTCGCCAAGGCCAGAGGCATAGAACTTTCTATATGAAAAAAGTGGATCCTGAGGCTGGCCTGGCTGGTCAAACCGATGAACAAGAAACAACTTCCCTATATTGCTAACTCGACCTGCCGGAAAATCTTTCAAAATATGGCGGCCGAATCCATCGAAGAAGAGCCCAATCCTCAACGTGTGTACACAATTTGATATATGAGAATTGGCAGGCACAGGCTTACAGCGAGCGGCCATACCTGCGGCTTTTTCGGTGATTCGAGAACTCATTGTGTTTGCTCCTTGCTGCCTGGAGCGTCTTTGAGATTCTCAAAGGGGCTATCCAGATTCGGGCTCCAAAACAAGCGCACCTGATCACCCGGAAAGAAATGTACATGCAGGTATTTGTCTTGCCTGGTGCGCGGGGGATTAGGCACTTGCCGCGAAAGGGTTTCTTCGCGCATACCCGCTTCATACTGCGGTTGAGTAATACTTTTGATCCACTCTACTTTCAGCACATCACCTTCAATGCGCCAGCAGCACGTAGCACCCCCATTACCACCCCAATTGTCATTGACGAAGTAACTAAAAACAGGGCGATCTGTGTGGTTATGCCCATAAAGCAGGGCCCCCGGCATTTGCGTATAGGCCCAGGCCACGTAGCCCAGCACCAGCAAGCCGACAGACGCCAGGCTAAGCAGCGATTTGACGAACCCCGGCAGCCCTTGCCAGCGGTTACGCCACGCGTGGAGTCGGTTCATGGTTAAGCCTCTCATTGCGGTGCTTCCTTGAGGTTTTCATAACGGCTGTCCAGATTCGGGCTCCAAAACAAGCGCACCTGATCACCCGGAAAGAAATGCACATGCAGGTATTTGTCTTGCCGGGTGCGCGGCGGGTTGGGCACCTGCTGCGTGATGGTTTCTTTCTGTACACCTTGGCGGACTTGTTCGCCGGTACGTCCTTTAATCCATTCCACCTTTAACACATCGCCTTCAATGCGCCAGCAGCACGTAGCACCGCCATTACCACCCCAATTGTCATTGACGAAGTAACTAAAAACAGGGCGATCTGTATGGTTATGCCCATAAAGCAGGGCCCCCGGCATTTGCGTATAGGCCCAGGCCACGTAGGCCAGTACCAGCAAGCCGACAGAGGCCAGGCTAATCAGTGATTTGAAGAACCCCGGCAGCCCTTGCCAGCGGTTACGCCACGCGTGGAGTCGGTTCATGGTTAAGCCTCGCATTGCGGTGCGTCCTTGAGGCCCTTGTGCGTTCGCCCGTTCATCCTTGGTTGTCCTCGTCCAGTTCCGCTTGCACCTGAGCCAGTGCCTCTCCGTTTTGTTCTACGCGGCGCAGTATGTCGGGCCAGTTCGGGTTGTCGCGGATGGCTTGGCCGCCGAGCAAGCTATACAGCGCATAAAAATAGTGGTCCGGCTGGCGTGTCAGGCCGGCCTCCCGCGCCTGTGACAATGCCTCACTGGCACGGTTCAGGCGCGCACCGTAACACTCATCGGCGAAAACCTCAGGTGCACCGGCCTGTAGCTCTTCAACCAGTGCCTGCGCGTGAGGATCAACGCCCAATGCCTCCACAAGCGCCTGGTCAAGTTCAATCGGGTGATAGGGCGGCACGTTGCGTTGCGCCAATCCTGTTAGGGCGTGCCAGCCTTGGCCGACTGGCAGCCACCACTGCGTGATGGGGCCGAACAGCCATGTGTGCCAAGGCTGCTCCTGCCGTTGATGCAGAACGGGCGCTACGTTGTTCGCATAACTGCGGATCAGCAGTGTTTCACCATCAATGTTGCGGCAAGCCAGGGCATCGCCCAGGTGTTGTTGCAGTTCAACTATGCCCAGCCGACTGCTTAGCCAACCATGCTGCGCGCTGCGAGTGAGCTGCTCGTGAAGCTGGCTATAGGTGGCATACGGCTGGCCACTCAGCTCGATAAGCGCTGGGCCTTCATTGCTTAAATGGGTGACACCCGGCTGCCGCAGCAGTGGCCAGACCGCCTGTGTGGAGAAAAGACCAAGGCGAGATTCCTCAGCCAGCAGCCCAAGCTCTACCACCATGACCAGCGTCTGCTCGGTCGCCACTGCGGCTTCCCAGTCGATGCGCGCGGCGTCTTGCTCCGTCATACCGATGCTCCTGCTAGGGTCGCACTGCCTTCACGCATGGCCTTGCGTAAGCACTCTAGGCATATGCCTTGTGGTGGCGCGAGCCTCAGCCCGGCTTCAGCCCGCTCCAGTAAATTGCCCGCTTTATCCGCATCCGCCGGTTTCACCTTGCCCGGCAACATCGGCGCAGCTCCCGAACCACTGCCCGGCGCACCGCCGGAGTTGAATTTGATAATCGGGCCGACCAGGGTGATGCCGCTGGCATCCAGCTTGATAAAGCTGCCGGCGGCTTTGAAGGTCAGTTCGCTGCCCGCTTCGAGTACGACTTTCTGGCCGCTGGACAGGTGGATCTCTGTGCCTGCGTTAATGAACTGACCGGTGCCGATTTTGATGTGCTGGTTGTTACCGACGGTCAGGTGATCGTTGGCTTTGACTTCGCTTTTGCGGTCGGCGTGGGTGGTGCGGTGTTCTTCGGCTTTGAATTCGCTGTAGCTGTTGGCTTCGACGGTGTCGTGGCGTTCGTTGCCGATGCGGATTTTCTGGTCGTGCTCGATGTTTTCATCCCAGTCGCGCTCGGCGTGGATGTAGATCTGTTCAGCGCCCTTTTTGTCTTCGATACGCAGCTCGTTATAGCCACCACCGCCGGGGCTGCTGAGGGTCTTGAACAGGCTGCGGGTCTTGTTCGCCGGCAAGACGTAGGGCACCACGTGTTCGGCGTGGTACAGGCAGCCGGTGACCAGCGGTTGATCGGGATCGCCTTCGAGGAAGGTGACCAGCACCTCCATGCCCACGCGCGGAATGGCGATGCCGCCGTAGCGGTCGCCGGCCCAGCTTGAACTCACGCGCAGCCAGCAACTGGTTTTGTCGTCGGCCTGGCCTTCGCGGTCCCAGAAGAATTGCACCTTGATCCGGCCGTACTGGTCGCAGTGAATCTCTTCACCCGCAGGCCCGGTGACTACCGCGCTTTGGCTGCCGAGAATGCGCGGTTTTGGGTGATTGAGCGGCGGGCGATATAGCACGGTCCAGGGCGTGGCGGTAAAGCGGTTACGGTAGCCCTGCTGGAAGCCATCGCTGGCCTCGGTGTGACTGGTCACCGACTCTTCCAGCACCTGCGGCTGCTTGCCCTCGTGGTGGATTTCGGTGAGCAGCCAGAGGTCGTTCCAGCTGGCGCGCGGGTGCTCGGTCAGCGCCAGGAAGTGGCCGCTGACCAGCAGCGGCTGATCGCCGTCGCCTTGCGCCCGTTCGAAGTCGTGGCGGTGGCGTTCGAGGATGCGCTGGCTAAGGTGTTTGCCGCGCTCACGGTCGACAAAACGGCCGGGGTAGTCGTAATCCTCGAGGTCGGGTTTGAACGCGCTCTTGGCGTCCGCTTCCATCAGCAGCTTGGGTTTTTCGAAGTCATAATCGCGGCGGGTCACCCGGCTCGAACGTGTTTCCACGCGCACGCCGAAGCGCTTGATGACTGGTTTGTCAGCGACCAAGCCGCTGTCCTGCTGATAGGCGGTAGGCGCGAGTTTGGGGAACGGCGTCTGGTCGTCGCCGAAGACCACTGCATGGCCTTGCTCGCTGTGCTGGAAGTGGTAGTGAATCCCTTCTTCCTCGCACAGGCGCTGGACAAAGTGCAGGTCGGATTCGTCGTACTGCACGCAGTACTCGCGCTCAGGGTAGATCGAGCCGAGTTGGAATTGGTAGGCGTTGGCCTGAATGCCGTGCTCTTGCAGCACTTGGCTGATGATCTTCTCCACCGTCAGGTGCTGGAAGATACGTTGGTTGGTGCGGTGCGCCAGGTACGCCAACTGCGGGCGCAGGGTCACGTGGTAGCGGGTCAGGCGCTTGCCGGATTCGCCCTGGGCGACGCGGTAGATCTGCCCGTGAATGCCGTGGCCGGTTTGGTTGAAGGCGAGAAAGGCGGCCTGATGCAGCAGGCTTTCCAGATCCAGGTCAGGACGTTCGCTGACCAGTTCCAGTTCGAACGCGAAGGGCTGACTGATCGCCTCGCGACCGTTGAATTCGAGCACCTGCAGGTCGTGGCTTACACCTTCGATCGTCAGGCTGAAATGAGTCCGGTTGGCGGCGGCGAACATTCGTTGTTCCTCTCGTTTCGTTCCATGAATCAAACCACTGCGCATTTCTAAAACAGGCTTGCCTGTTCGCGATTTTGCGCGATGCCTGTCAGCGTTTGGCGACGCAGGTCTCACTGGAAACGCAGCGGCCAGGACAAGCCTGGCCGAAGCGGTAATGCGTGAACTCAGCCAATGCTTAGAACCTGCATACGATCTGCTGCGCGTCGGCTATACGGCGTTGAAAGCGGCCTCGGAATACTCATTTACAAATCGTAAACTCCGCTTCCTTGGCCGCTTTCGTCCCCGTTTATCTCTAGCTCGCGAGATCGTAAATAGGTTCTTAGGCGGAGATCGGGGTACGCCAGTCGTCGGAGCCGGAAGTGCCGGACACTTCGTGAGTCCAGACGATTTTGCGGTAGGTGAAGTACACGTCTTCAAGGTGCGTGAAGTGCGACATGTTCGGGTCCTGGCAGTTCGGCATACGCGACTGCACGTCAACGATCACGGCATCTTCCAGCTCGATGGTGAAGTAGTGCTCTTGAGTACCGGTGGAGGAAGTGCGGTACCACTCCAGACGGCACTTGGACAGACGCTCACCGGAGGTCAGGGAGTTGAAGATCAGCGGCGAGGATTTGTCGAAGACTTTGGTGATCATCAGCGGCTTGTGCACGCGCTGGCCAGTCGGCTGACCGGACTGCGGATCACGCGGGATGATGACCTGGTGGTTGAAGGCTTGAACCAGGATCTGGTCTTCATGACCTTCCTGGAAGATGTTACCGACGGAATCTTCGGTGAAGGTGCCGGCAGTGATCAGGCCTTGTTTGGTGCCTTCGAGGGACAGATACGCGGGTGTTGGCATGAGTGCTTTCCTTGCCTTGGGTCATGGATCTGCAGTGATCCGGGAACTCCCCATAGAGCGACAAGCATGCCAATTAAATAAAAACCTTATAAATCAGTGTCTTGTAATATTTTAAAGCCCGAATTCAAACCCACTGTGCGCCAGATCACTAAAAGCTGAGCAACTTGTTGCGCAGGGCTGCGCAGGAAATTGCTCAGCAGATCAAACATGCTGCCCACGATGAGTCTCCTCGATGTATGCACAGACTTATCCACAGATTGCTGCGCAATAACTTGCACACCGTAGTGGCTGGCTACATCCATCCCTGCTCTCGGTAGCAGCGCAGGGCGCTGCCGTTGTCCAGGGCCGTGCATGCAACTCCGTGCTCGTCTGCCCCGGGATTGAGCAGGCGACAAATCGACTGGCCCGCCACCGAGTACATGCCCGTCTGACCACCCGTGGCAATCCAAAGGGCGTACTCGTTGGCCTGTCTGCATAGCCTGAGAGCATGCCCCACAGCATCGCCGGCAACATCCACGTTCAGGCATTTCCTGTTAACCACCATTCTGTCCTCCTCGGTAAGGCGCCACGCTTGTGGACCTCAATCCGTCTAACCGCTACCGCCGAGCCACAGCTTTGGGCAGAATCAGGCCATGGCCAAACACACTCTGGATTCACAACATACCTCGGTCAGTGCCAGCATCACCCTCGCGGTGTTGCATGCGGCCAGTCGTCTGGGGCTTGATCGCTCTCAGCTGATGAGCGACTGCGGGCTCAGCGATAAGCAGCTCAGCGATCCTGATGCACGCGTGCCCTTCGCCACGCAGGAGCAACTGTGGCAGCACCTCAGTCGCATTGAACACGCTGAGCCTGGGCTGGCGCTGGGCTGCAACCTCGCCCCTGGGCCGTTCAGCGTGCTTGGCTACTTGTTGCAAAGTAGCCCGACCCTGGGTGACGCACTGGCTGCCGGGCTGCGTTACCAGCGCCTGGTCGGTGAGGGAGGCGAGGTGCAGCTGCGCGAACAGGGCGATGAGCTGCAGCTGCTCTACCGCCCGCTGCATCCTGAACTGCCGGCCACCCGTACTCGGGTGCTGGCACTGATGGCCTGTTGGGTGCAGATGTTCTATCCGCTGTTGGATAACTGGCAGCTGCTGCGCGCGCAGTTTGTTCATCCAGAGCCGCTGAGGCTGGACAGTTACCGCGACACGTTCGCCTGCCCGCTGCAATTTGCCGCCCGTGATTACGGTATCGTCCTGCCGCGCCGCCTGGCCAGCGCGCCGCTGATCCAGGCCAACCCGCCGTTACAAAACCTGTTACGCCAGCACGCAGAGGTCCTGCTCGCCAGGCTGCCCAGTGAAGGGTTGAGCGTCCGCGTGGTGGCCTTGCTCGGCCAGCAACTGGCCCGCGGCGAGCCGGATCGTGGTGAACTGGCGCGCCATCTGCACCTTAGCGAGCGCACGCTGCAACGACGTCTGGCCGATGAAGGTTGCAACTACCAGCAACTGCTCAACGACACCCGCCGGCAACTGGCCGAGCAGCACCTGAACAACAGTGACCTGCCCGCCGCCGAAATCGCCCTGCTGCTCGGTTACTCGGAGCCCAGCGTATTCTTTCGTGCGTTTCGCCAATGGACCGGGCTAACGCCGGGTGAATATCGGTCGCAGCAGAAGGGGTCATAGCCCTCATCTGCGTCCACTGAATGGCGTGATGGACAACGCATTGGTTGAAGCACCGTCGGTTGATCAGCTCAGCTTGCACTCCAGGTGTCAGGACATGACTTCCCTGGAGGACTGTTCGGCGGGCCTCGATGTTTGTGCTGCGACTGGGGCGGGCGAGTCGTGCTGATGCGCTGAACGAAGGTTCTTGGCTGTGCCACGAAGCAAGGCGAGCGGCGTGCTCAATACGATGAAGGTGTCCAAAAACACTGACTGCCGGGAGATGTACTCCAGATCATCGGCGACTCTCAGCAGCATGTCGGCAATGGTCTTGGTTTCACCGCGCTGCCCCCGTATTTGCGCCAGGCCTGTTAAACCGGGCTTGGCTGCCTGGCGCAGGTTGTAATACGCGATGCTGGCGGCATAGTGCACGTCATGTGCGACGGCGTGAGGTCGCGGGCCGACCATGGACATATCGCCCCGCATGACGTTCAGCAGTTGTGGAAGCTCATCCAGCCCCCAGTGACGTATCCACCGACCAACCGGTGTAATACGCGGATCATGGTTCTGCGCCTGAGGAGCCAGCGGGTCATGCCCTGCGCTCACGCGCATGCTGCGAAACTTCAATACCGTAAAGCAAACCCCGTGCAGGCCCAGGCGCTTCTGGCGAAATATGACCGGGCCACCGTCGTACGCGCGGACAATAAACGCGATGCCCAACATGATGGGTGCGCAGCAGCCAAGAAGAAGGGATGCACACATTAAGTCGAAGAGCCGTTTCTGAGCTGCAGACAACGCTGTTCCAGGCACATGCTGATCTGCGGCTGAGCAGGTTGGCGCTGCTGGGGCTTGTAAACAGGCATCAAAGATAAGCACTTGTCCTGCAGGAGGACGGCTGTGCTCATCACTCAGCCACGCAACGGCCTGTTCGCGCGTGAGCTGCTGCGTGGCGCTGATCTGCTGAGCAACGTACTCACTGGCGTGACGGCATTCTCCAGCGATTACTTGAATGGGCATCTGTGGTCGCCAAGCGGCAACCTGATTATTGAGCATTTCCAAAGCGACCAGGCTCAGGCCGGTCATGGTCAACCACGCCACTGACCACAACCACGGCAATGAGGTATCAGCGAGCGCAGCAACAGAGTTCGCCGCCGCAAGCGTGATTAGCAACTGACCAAGATTGGTTGCCAGGCGCTCTGCCAGCCGGCTTTGGGGGCAGAGCATCAGGCGGTCCAAGAATATGAACAGCAGTACAGCCGGCATTGCCCCCAGAAAAACGGTCTCACCCAGCATCTGTGGCGCAACTAACTCGCTGGCCAGCCAGGCCATCACACCGACCGTGATGCCGCGAAACCAATAGCGCGAAGCAGGGACTTTAACGCTGTGACTACTCAACGATCGGCCCTTCAATAATCCCAATAACGTACTCATGCGCCCGAAGCCTTGTCTTAGGGGCGCGACTTACAACTCAATCTGAGTTAAACGAAGTGTCCCGGCATTACACAGGGCGCATACGCCAATACTCTCATAACGTAATGTTCATGTGGCTCGGCACTTTGCACGATGCGCATAGGCTATCGTCAGCCAACCAAGCACTGCTTAACCGGAGTTGGCAACTGAGCGTCACCAGCTGTAGCGTAACGCCACTCGAACAGGCGGATATTACCCTATGAAGTCATCAACTGGGCTGCGAGGCAGGTTCTCGGAGCAGTATGTTGATTTGCTTCAGCGCTTTGGCGAAGAAGCTGCAGCCGTGCGCCATGAGATGTTCTTTCTGGCCGCGGGTAGATCACCCTTGATGGCCCGATTGCGGGCATGTGCGGCACTGCTGCGCGATGTGTGGTTATTGCTGTTTCATACCGGCCCTGAACCACGTGGCTCTGCTACACACCAGGCTGTAATGCTCACTACCCTGGCCGGCGTCAGCGGCTGGGGAACCCTGTCGCGTAGTCTTCCTGATATCGCCGCTACGGGTTATCAGCCCCTGGTCCTGGCTCACCCTCGACTCCGGCCTGCGCTTTTTGCGGCGGGTCTGCCTGTCATGCGTCCCGCTCGAATCGGCTGGCGCTCATGGATGTCCGCACTGCGTACTTTCATGGGTTCATTGAAGCAGTACCCTCTGACCCTGGCCTGCTGTCTGACTCGGCGCCGACTCTGGGTCGCCAGCCTGCAGAAAACCCTGGCCGAATGCCGTGGGGTGCTCTTACTGCACAACGATTTTGATCTGATGAGCAGAGCTGCTATCGGTCTTGGTTTGCCGGCTATCTGTCTGCAGCACGGCATACCAACAGATGAGTTCTTTCCAACGCATGCCGATTGGTATGTGGTTTGGGGCAGCAGCAGCCGCCGTGCATTTACCGCCCAGACTGCGGCAGGCACCCGGCTGATTGAAGATGCCCTGGGGCGTGGCGAGATGGTCATGACGTCAACCCACAGCGCACCTACAGCTGTTGCACTGCTTTCCCAGACCCATGCGCAGGTGCTCGGGGACGGTATTCACGGCATGCTCAGTACATTCGCCGCCGATCTGTTGGACGTCATGCCGCAAGCGCGTATCCTGCTGCACCCTCAGGAAGGGCAGCCCTACATCGGTGCAGTGGCCACCGCCACACGGCAGCCACCGCATGCGGAACTAAAGCCAGCAGCGACGGCTTGCTGCCTTGTCGCCGGTTACTGCTCCACCGCGATGCTCGATGCCGCACTGGCAGGGCACTGGGTCGTAACCCTTCGACTTCCTTTGGCGGGCAACACGGTGGCACGCGATGTCGTGGCGGCCCCTTTGCAGGTGGAGACGGCTGATCAGCTTTCAGCGCTGTATCGACGCCTGCAGGAGGATCATGCCTTTCGCCTTGCCTGCGCCGAGGCGCAGAACACATGGCTTGCTGCCTGCTTCTCGCGCCCGTCCGGAAGCTTTGCCGATTTACTGCAGCGACTGAAACGAGAACAACCGTTGGAGCGCGATCTGTGACCATACAAGTGCTGCATGTCAGCCGAGAGTTCGAGCCCTTGTGCAGCGGCGTGGCGCGCCATATCCAGGGCTTGGCCCAGGCGATCCAGGCTAACCCTGCCATTCGGCTGACGATTCTTGCCCCGCTGATCAGCGCAGACAGCAGCCCTGCCAATTTATGCAAAGGAAGCTACGGGCAGTTGTGGCGTGCCGTTGGCAACAGTGACGTGGTTCATGTGCACGGTGCACGCTCGCCGATAGCCGCGCTGGCCGCGGCATGCGCGATCATACGTGGCGTACCCTTGATCTATACACCGCATTGCTACTACAACGCTGGGCCGTTGTGGTACCGCTTGGCCAAACGCGTATGGGACACAACGGTTGAGCGCGTGATGGTGCGCGGGGCCGCAACCGTTATTCTGCTTCATCAGGGCTGGGAAGGTGAGTTGGCCAAGCGCGGCTTATGCCCGAAGAAAACCATGATCGTCCCCAACTGCATCGATGAGCGCCGCCAGGCCACAGCCGACGCCCCCATTAAACTGGAGGGCTCCCCGGCATTGCTTTCAGTGGGCCGTCTCGACCCGATAAAACGCCTCGATGATGCGATTGCTGCACTGAACACCCCGCACCTGAAACAGGCCGTGCTGCATATCGTTGGGCAAGGTTCTGACCGGGTGCGACTTGAGGCGTTGGCTGCGCAGCAGAAATTGACCGCGCGCGTTCGCTTTCATGGCTGGCAAGACGACCACGTGACGCAGCGGATGATGGCGGGGTGTGACTCCATGCTACTGGCGTCGGAACGGGAAGGCATGCCGACGGTGGTGCTAGAAGCACTCCTCGCCGGGGTGCCGATTGCCTGTTCAGATATCGAAGGCTGTCGTTCCATCACCGACGTTGTGGGTTGGGAAGCGATTTTCCCCGTGGGGAATCCCAATGCCCTTGCCGAGAGCCTTGCACACAGCGCGTCCAGCAATGTTTCGGAGGCCGTCATTGAGGCGGTGCGCGAGGGGTTTACCTGGCAACGCAAAGCAGCTGCGCTTGTCAGGCTCTATGAGAGCTTGGTTTCTCCATCAAGCCAGCTTGGCCGCTGATAGCGCACGCAGCATTCTTGAGTCATTCCATCCCCCAGGATCGTTCGGAGCAGCACCCAATGCATCTGGTATTTGTACTGGGTACACGCCCGGAAATAATCAAACTGTCGTCGTTGATCAGTGCCTGTATTCGCGAGGGCATTCACTACACGCTGATTCACACCAATCAGCACTATGCGGCGTCAATGGACAGCGTGTTCTTCGACGAACTTGAACTACCTCGCGCGCATTTCAACCTTGGGGTCGGTTCTGAGACGGCTACGGCGCAACTGGCCCGGATGATGATGGGCATAGAGCCGCTATTGCAGACCTTGCAGCCAGACTATGTGGTGGTGCAAGGGGACACCAACAGTTCACTGGCCGGTGGGCTGGCTGCCAACAAATTGAATATTCCGGTTGCGCATGTGGAGGCCGGGTTGCGTAGCTATGATAAAACCATGCCTGAGGAAGTGAACCGGATATTGCTGGATCACCTGTCCAGCTTCTGGTTCTGCCCCTCTGCGTTGCAGCAGCGCTTGCTGGCCAAGGAGGGGATCCAGGGGCCGCATGTTCATGTAACGGGAAATACTGGCAACGACGCGACCTTGCGCCATGCCCGGCGCGCCGAACAGCATTCGACCATTCATTCGACACTCGACCTGCAGCCAGGCCGCTATCTGCTGCTGACCTGCCATCGGCCGGGCAACACGGATGATCTTGGGCACTTTGCGCGGTTGATGACAGCCGTACAGCGCCTGGCCGACAGCCTGGAGCGTACAGTGGTTTTCCCTGTCCATCCCAGACTCGGCCATCAGCATCAACAGATCATTGGTGGCCAGGCGCGCATCAAAGCCATCGACCCGGTGACCTACCTTGACCTGCTTGCCTTGTTGCAGGGCGCCCAACTTGTGTTGACAGACAGTGGTGGCCTGCAGGAAGAGGCCTGCGTGCTACAGCGGCCCTGCCTGGTGTTGCGGGCGAATACCGAGCGTCCGGAAAGCCTGGAAAGTGGCGCCGCTCGGCTCGCTCCGGTCACGACGGAGTACAGCCTGGTCGAGGCTGAGCAAAGCCTGCGCCGAGTGGCCATCAATTGGAGTAATCCATTTGGCGACGGTCAGGCCAGTCAACGGATTCTCCAGGTGCTGGCAGCACATGCCGTGCAGAAGCGCGAGGTGGCGCTACCTGAGCCTGTTAGCCGCTGATCGTGCTGCCGCGCTGCGGTGTCGCCCGGCCGGCAATGCAGTGTTTAGGGTGTTTGGGACAGTGAGCGGCTGATGTCATCCGCCAGTTCCCCGGCCACTTCATCGATGTTGCGATTCAGCGCCCGGCGCTCCAGGAGAAATTTGGCTGCTGCGAGTTGAGGGTTGCGGGTGAGCAGCGCCCCAGGCAGACGCCCGGAGCGGTCCTGGGCGGTCAGTTGCTGCACCTCTCCGGCCGCCAGATCACTGATCCACACCTGTGCCTCGACAGCACTGGCGCCTGCGCCAAAGCCAACCGCTGTGCGCACCAGGCGTCGGCCGGCCTGGCTCGACACCTGCCCTTGAATCAGCCAGCCGCTGTCAGGCAAGGCCGCCTGGTCATTGAGCGGCTGCACCTTAATCTGGCGGGCCAGCAGGGCCTGTTTCAAGGCGTCGTCCAGCTGTGCCGCGTGTTCACGCTGTTGCTTGTCGTTTGGGCTCTCCACAGCGAAAGGGCTCAGGTAGAAGGTTTTCTGAGGTTCAGCGGCGGTGGCCATGATCGGCAACAACACGGCGAATACAGCGGGCAGGATCTTGGACATGGCAGGCCTGAATAATCGGATCGGAGCTGGGACGCTAGAGCAAGCGGATACCGCTGTCGAGCCGTAGCCGGCGAATTGCCGGGTGAGGTGGGTGAGCGGCGTTCTGAGCTGAACGCTCATGCTGTGAGCACCTCAGAGGTTGTCAGGGATCATCAGACCTTTGCGTCGATAGGCTTCAATATCAATGCCAAAGGCTCCGCTGCTGTGTACCTCGCGAATTCGATAGGGCTTTCCCGCTGCATCCCGAACAGTCTGGGTAAGGTCGATGATGCTTTCCTTGCAGGGCTGCTTTTCTGCATCCAGCACCCGTATCACCCTGGGCTTGAGCTTATTGCCGGGCGCGCAGCCAATAATGATGCCGACCTCACCGGTGTTCAGTTCGACAATTTCACCCGGTGGATAGATGCCGATCAAACGAATGAAACAGCCGACGATTTCTTCATCGAAATGGCTGTTGGTGGCATCAAACAGTATGCGTAACGACTCCAGGCTGGATTTGCCTTTGCTGTAAATGCGATCACTGTTGATCGCGTCATAGCTGTCGGCAACGGCGATGATCTTGGCAAAGTAAGGGATTTTGCTGGCATCCAGGCCGCGCGGGTAGCCCTTGCCATCGAGGCGCTCGTGATGCGAGTAAGCCACGTCGACAGTGGCTGGGGTGATCTGCTGATTGCTCATCAACAGCTTGCGTCCTTCAGCCGCATGGCTCTGCATGATGCGCAGTTCATCGTGGGTTAGCGCGCCGGGTTTGTTGAGAATCTCGCTGGGTACCTTGATCTTGCCGACATCGTGGAGCATGCCGCAGACGCCGATCTGCTCCAGTTGATATGCCGGCAGGCCGAGTTCTTTACCCAGAGCAATCGACAGGATGGAAACCCGCAGTGAGTGCTCGGCGGTGTAATCATCACTGTTCTTGATGCGCGCCAGCCAGAGCATGGCCGCCGGGTTGCGCAGAATGCTTTCGACACAGTCCTTGATCACCGCCTTGACGGCACCGACATCCAGCTCCTGCCCCATTTTTATGGCTTGCAGGATACGCAGCGATTCCTCACGAGCTGCATGCCAGGTGGGGGCGGCCTGCTGTATTTCCAGGTTGAATTCGACCTTGGCAATCACCGGTTGCAGGTTGTCGGGCTGCGCCAGGTTCTCTGTCAGCTGACTGAGCATTCCGATTGAGCGGCTCGCATCGACCCAGACATAGCGGCAGGCTTCTTGTAACAGGCGGATTTCCTGCTGCTGACGTATGCGGAAGCCCTGAAAGAGAAAGGATGTGTCCGTCCATGGCCGATCCAGCTCCACCACATACATGCCGATGGTCAGCTGCGCTGCCTCGACTTTGATGCGATCTGTATGGGTGTCAGCAGCCATAAGGGCTCTCCGCAGGGAGCGGGAAAATACAGTGGCTATTAGCTACTTCCGGCCGGCGCTTCGACAAATTGCATTTGCCTATTGCCGGGACCAACAGGCTCAGGTCGAACCTACTCAAATGTTAGCAACGTGCCTGCAGTTATGCGGCCTGTTGTCAGCCATTTTCCAACCCCAGGCGCTTGGCCAGGCGGATCAGGTTGGCGCGGTCGATGCCCAGTTCGCGGGCGGCGGCGGCCCATGTGTGTTGATGGCGCTCCAGCGCTTGGCTGATCAGTTGTTTCTGGTAGGCGTCGATGGCTTCGCGCAGTGGCAGTTGGCTGTATGGCTCTGCTGTGCGTTGAGTCGCAGGTGCTGCTGTTGGCTGGCTGCTCGGCAAATCCAGGTGGGTGCTGTCGATGCTGAGAATGCGTGGGCGTTCGCTGCAGCCTGCCAGTGCCTTGAGTGCGGCGCGGCCGATCAGGTGCTCGAGTTCGCGCACGTTGCCCGGCCAGTTGTACGCCAGCAGGCTGGCCTGGGCTTCGGCCGTCAGACGCAGGCTGCGTAAGCCCAGGCGGGCGCGGTTTTCTTCGAGGAAGTAGCCGGCCAGCAGCAGTGCATCACGGCCGCGTTCGCGCAGCGCCGGGACTTTCAGCGGGTAGACGCTGAGGCGGTGATACAGGTCGGCGCGAAAACGCCCGGCGCGCACTTCCTCGGCCAGGTCGCGGTTGCTGGCGGCCAGTACGCGCACATTGACCCGCTGCTCCTGGTCGGCACCGACCCGTTGCAGCTGGCCGCTTTGCAATACGCGCAGCAGCTTGGCTTGCGCAGCCAGCGGTAGTTCACCGATTTCATCGAGAAACAGGCTGCCGCCATCGGCCAGTTCGAACTTGCCGCGACGCTCGTTGTGCGCGCCGGTAAAGGCCCCGCGTACATGGCCGAACAGTTCGCTTTCCACCAGGTTATCGGGCAGCGCCGCGCAGTTGAGGCTGATCAGCGGCTTTGCTGCGCGTGGGGATGCGGCGTGCAGGGCTTCGGCAACCAGCTCTTTACCGACCCCAGTTTCACCGCTGATCAGCACGCTCAGTTCACTGTTGCCGACCAGCGCAATCTCCGCTGCCAGGCGCTTGTGCACAGCGCTCTGGCCGATCAGTTCGCGCGGGCGTTGCTGGACGGCGGCCTGCTTGTAAGCCTCGGCCAACTGGTGCTGATCCTCGGCGCGTTGCAGCAGTGCGTTGATCCGTTCGCTGGCCATCACGGTAGCAGCGGCCAGGCTGGCGAAAGCCTGCAGGTTGTCGAGATCGACCCGGCCGAAGCTCGCCGGATCGAGCGAGTCGAGGGTCAGCAGACCCCAGGGCTGGTCCTGTACATACAATGGACAGCCGAGGCAGTCATGCACGGGCAAGTGGCCGCGATGGCCGTCGACCAGGCCGTCATAGGGGTCGGGCATCTCGCAGTCAGTGGCAAAGCGGGTCGGCCCGCGTTGCGCCAGCAGGGCCTGCAGGCGCGGCTGTTCGTCGAGCTTGAAGCGCCGGCCAAGGGTGTCGGCGCTCAGCCCTTCAACGGCCAGCGGAATCAGCACATCGCCGTCGAGCTTGAGCAGCGCCACGGCGTCGCACGGCAGCAGCTGCCGCAGCGCGTTCAGCAGGCGGCGATAGCGCTCGGCTTCTGGCAGTTCGCGGGACAGATCGGCGACCAGGGGAATCAGGGCGGTAAGCAGTGGATTTGCTGTCATAAGGACACGCTAGTTGTCATTAAGACTCGGAATGCTTGCTGTCATAAAGACACAAGTATTTATAAGTCTATGATTTATATAAATAAAATAATTGGCACGCTTCCTGTAATAGCCAGAGTGATATGAACCGAAGCGCTGCGCAAGTGCAGCGTGTCACCTTGACGAGGAAGCACTATGTTGACCCCTGCCCAAACCGCCCTGATCAAAGCCACCGTACCGCTGCTGGAAAGCGGCGGTGAGGCCCTGACCCGGCACTTCTACCAGATGATGCTGAGCGAGTACCCCGAGGTGCGCGCGCTGTTCAATCAGGCGCACCAGGCCAGCGGCGGCCAACAGCGTGCCCTGGCCAATGCGGTGCTGATGTACGCCCGGCATATCGACCGGTTGGAGGCGTTGGGGCCGCTGGTCGGACAGATCGTCAACAAACATGTGTCGCTGCAGATCCTGCCCGAGCATTACCCGATTGTCGGCAGCTGCCTGCTGCGGGCGATTCGTGAAGTGCTCGGTGAAGAGATTGCCACCGATGCGGTGATCGAGGCCTGGGCCGTGGCGTATGGGCAACTGGCGAACATCCTGATTGGCGCTGAAGAGGCCGCTTACAGTGCCAACGCCAATGCCGAGGGTGGCTGGCGCGGGGCACGCAGTTTCCGCTTGAGCCGCAAGGTGCAGGAGAGCGAGGAGATCGTTTCGCTGTACCTGGTGCCGGCCGACGGTGGCGCGTTGGCGGCATTCCAGCCCGGCCAGTACATCGGCCTGCGCCTGCTGCTGGACGGTGGCGAGCAGCGTCGCAACTACTCGCTGTCGGCCCTGAGCAATGGCCGCGAGTACCGCATCAGCGTCAAGCGTGAGGCGGGCGGCAAAGTCTCCAATTACCTGCATGACCAGCTGCAAGTCGGCGACAGCCTGGAGCTGTTCGCGCCGGCAGGGAATTTCGTCCTGCGCGAGTCGGCCAAGCCGCTGGTGCTGATCACCGCCGGTGTCGGCATCACCCCAGCGCTGAGCATGCTGGAGGCGGCGCGCGACACGGGCCGCGATATCCACTTTATCCACTGCGCCCGCCATGCCGGCGTGCACGCCTTCCGTGACTGGGTTGAGGCGCAGCGTGCTGAGCGTCCACAGCTGCGCCATTACGTGTGCTACAGCGAGCCGCGTGCGGGCGATCAGGGTGATGCTGAAGGCTTGCTCAGCCTGGAGCAGCTGGCGCAATGGCTGCCTGAGCAGCGCGATCTGGATGCCTACTTCCTCGGCCCCAAGCCGTTTATGGCGCAGGTCAAACGGCATCTGCACAGCCTCGGCGTACCGGCGGCGCAGAGCCATTACGAGTTCTTTGGTCCGGCCAGCGCGCTGGACAGTTAATAACGCGGCCTAGGAGGTGATTATGTTGGCGTATCTATCCTGCCCATCGCGGGTACTGCAACTGGCGAACCGCATGCTGCTGGCCGGTGTGCTGCTGTTGCTCAGCGGCTTGCTGGGCGCTTATGGCCTGGAGGCGCAGCTGAGTATGGGCAGCCTGGTCACGGCGCATGCGCTGACGATCATCGGCCCAGGTCTGCTCAAGCTCGGTTATGTGCTGCGCCTGGCCGCGCAGCAACATCTGCGCAAGCAACAGGAGCCTTGCTGTGCAGTTGCGTGATCGCCAGCAGGAACTGGCCGTTGCGCCACTGTGGCGGCTGGGTTTTCGCCCGTTCTTTCTCGGTGGCGCGCTGTTTGCCGTGCTGGCAATCGGTCTGTGGGCGGCGGCATTACTGGGTTATCTGCCAGGTTGGCAGCCGGTGGGCGGTAGCTTGGTTTGGCATCGGCATGAACTGCCGTTCGGTTTTGCAGTGGCGATCATTGCCGGCTTTCTGCTCACCGCCGTGCAGAACTGGACGGGGCGGCCAGGCCTGAGCGGTTGGCCGCTGGCGGCGCTGTTCGGCTTGTGGTTACTGGCGCGACTGGCCTGGCTGTTCGGTGCGCCGTTGCCACTTTTGCTGGCGCTGCAACTGCCCTTTCTACCGCTGCTGGCGTTGTTGCTTGGACGGCAGCTGTGGCAGGTACGCCAGTGGCGCAACTACCCGCTGGTGGCCGTGGTGTTGCTGATGGCCGGCTGCGAGTGGCTGCTGCTGTATGGCCTGGCGCTGGGTGATGACGATTTGCAGCGGCGCGGTGCATTGGCCGGGTTGTTGCTGATTGCTGCGCTGGTGAGCATTATCGGTGGGCGGGTGATTCCGTTCTTTACCCAGCGTGGCCTTAACCGAGCGGAGCCTGCTGCACCGCGGCCGCGCCTGGATCTGCTGGTGCTGGTGTTGTCGCTAAGCCAAGCGCTGCTGTTTGCCAGTGGCTTGGCCGTGCAAACGTCGCTATGGCTGCTGCCGCTGTTGCTGGCTCTGGTTGCGCTGCATGGTTTGCGCCTGTGGCACTGGTATGACGCCGGGATCTGGCGCGTACCGCTGCTGTGGTCATTGCACCTGGCCTATGCCTGGTTGCCGCTGGCGTTACTGGCCCTGGCGGCCTGGCATGCCGGCTGGCTGAGCAACGCCAGCTTGGCCTACCACGCCTTGGCGCTGGGTACGGTCGGCGGGGCGATTCTGGCGATGCTGGCGCGGGTCAGCCTCGGGCATACCGGTCGGCCGTTGCAGCCGCCGGTCGCGATGGGCTGGGCGTTTGCCAGTCTGCAGCTGGCGGTTGTGGCACGGGTGCTGCTGGTGCCGTTCGCACCGGATGCAGGGCTGGAGCTGTCCAGCTTACTGTGGATCGCGGCCTTTGCCCTGTTTGTGCGCCACTACGCGTTGATGTTCTGCACCGCGCGGGTGGATGGGCAGCCGGGTTAGTGCGTTCTACAGCACCCCAGCTTCACGTAAGGCGGTGATCTGCTCTGCGCTTAGACCCAGGTGGCGGGTGAGTACCTGCTCGGTGTGTTCACCGAGCAGCGGTGGTGCGTTGCGGTATTCCACCGGGGTTTCGGACAGGCGCAGCGGGCTGGCAACTTGAGGCGTGGTGCTGCCCAGACTGTTGGGCAGGTCGAGGCGCAGGCCGCGCGCTTGCACGTGGGGGTCGGCAAACACCTGCGCCAAATCGTTGATCGGCCCGCAGGGCACGCCGGCAGTTTCCAGCAGTGTCACCCATTCGGCGGTGGTTTTAAACACCGTGGCTTGGCGCAGCAGCGGGATCAGCTCGGCGCGATGGGCGACGCGTGCCTTGTTGGTAGAAAAGCGCGGGTCATCGGCCAACGCCGTCAGGCCAGCGACCTCGCACAGCTTGCGGAACTGCCCATCGTTGCCCACGGCGATGATGAAGTTGCCATCGGCCGAGGGGAAATCCTGATAGGGGACGATGTTGGGATGGGCATTGCCCAGGCGCTTGGGCGCGACGCCGGTGTTGAGGTAATTCATCGCCTGATTGGCCAGGCAAGCCACCTGCACATCCAGCAAGGCCACGTCGATATGCTGGCCGAGGCCGGACTGTTCGCGCTGGTTGAGCGCGGCCAACACGCCGACCGTGGCATACAGGCCGGTGAGAATATCGGTGAGGGCGACGCCGACCTTGATGGGGCCGGCACCCTCCTCGCCGTCGGGCTTGCCGGTCAGGCTCATCAGCCCGCCGAGGCCCTGAATCATAAAGTCGTAACCGGCACGTTTGGCGTAAGGACCGTCCTGGCCAAAGCCGGTGATCGAGCAATAAATAAGCCGTGGATTAAGCGCTTTCAACGAGGCGTAGTCGAGGCCGTAAGCCGCCAGGCCGCCGACCTTGAAGTTCTCCAGCAGCACATCGCAGTTCTGCACCAACTCGCGCACCAAACGCTGGCCTTCGGGTTGGGTGAAATCCAGCGTCACCGATTGTTTGTTGCGGTTGGCGCTCTGGAAATACGCCGCTTCGCGCGAGTCATGGCCGTTGGCATCTTTCACATAGGGCGGCCCCCAGTGGCGGGTGTCGTCACCTGAACCGGGACGTTCGACCTTGATCACCTCAGCCCCGAGGTCACCAAGAATCTGCCCAGCCCAGGGGCCGGCGAGTACGCGGGACAGGTCGAGTACGCGGATATGCGATAGGGCGCCGGGCATGAGAGGCCTCACGGTTGCAATTGGGCGTAGGTTGGGTCGGGCGGCGTTCCGTTTAGCCTGCAAAGCCCAACAAAGCGGTCATATGGGGCTGTTGTTTGTTGGGCTTCGGCGCTGCGCGCCTTAACCCAACCTACGTGTGGATCAAAAGAACGCCTGCAGTCCGGTCTGAGCCCTGCCGAGGATCAGCGCATGCACGTCGTGGGTGCCTTCATAGGTGTTGACCACTTCCAGATTGACCAGATGACGGGCCACGCCGTACTCGTCGCTGATGCCGTTGCCGCCCATCATGTCGCGGGCCAGGCGCGCGATATCCAGCGCCTTGCCGCAGCTGTTGCGCTTCATGATCGAGGTGATTTCCACCGCCGCGGTGCCTTCGTCCTTCATCCGGCCGAGGCGCAAGCAACCTTGCAGGGCCAGGGTGATCTCGGTCTGCATGTCGGCGAGTTTCTTCTGAATCAGCTGGGTTTGCGCCAGCGGGCGACCGAATTGTTTGCGGTCGAGGGTGTACTGACGCGCGGTGTGCCAGCAGAACTCGGCCGCACCCAGCGCGCCCCAGCTGATGCCGTAACGGGCCGAGTTGAGGCAGGTGAACGGGCCTTTCAGGCCGCGCACGTCGGGGAAGGCGTTTTCTTCCGGGCAGAACACGTTGTCCATGACGATTTCACCGGTGATCGACGCGCGCAGGCCGACCTTGCCGTGAATCGCCGGGGTGCTAAGGCCTTGCCAGCCTTTTTCCAGGACAAAGCCGCGAATCTCGCCGGCATCATCCTTGGCCCAGACCACAAACACATCGGCGATCGGGCTGTTGGTGATCCACATCTTCGCGCCGGTCAGGCGGTAGCCGCCGTCGACTTTCTTCGCGCGGGTGATCATCGAACCAGGGTCGGAGCCGTGATCCGGCTCGGTGAGGCCGAAGCAGCCGATATATTCGCCGCTGGCCAGTTTGGGCAGGTACTTCTGCTTGGTCGCTTCGTTGCCGAACTCGAAGATCGGCACCATCACCAAGGAGGACTGCACGCTCATCATCGAGCGGTAGCCGGAGTCGATGCGCTCGACTTCGCGGGCGATCAGGCCGTAGCACACGTAGTTCAGGCCGCTGCCGCCGTATTCGGCGGGAATAGTGGCGCCGAGCAGGCCGGTGTCGCCCATCTCGCGGAAAATTTTCGGGTCGGTCTGCTCGTGGCGGAAGGCTTCAAGTACGCGCGGGGCCAGCTTGTCGGCGGCAAACTGCTGGGCGCTGTCACGCACCATGCGCTCTTCTTCGGTCAGTTGCTGATCGAGCAGCAGCGGGTCGATCCAGTTGAAGCTTGCCTTGGCCATCGCGAAAACCTCGAAATCAGACAGTGATAGGGCGGGTATCTGCGCAGCCGCACTGCGCTCGCCGGTGAGTGGATTGATCGTAGGCGGCTTGTGGCAGGCAGGCAAACGAGTATTGCGCACGCAGTTGTGCGAGTTGCTCACTTCGAGATAGCTTTAGTCGGCCTGTTTAACCGATCAAAGTGAGGGTGACGCACAGATGCGCCGCAAGATTCCCAGCACCGCCGCCCTTATCGCGTTCGAGTCTGCTGCTCGGCACCAGAGTTTCACCAAAGCGGCGCAGGAACTGAGCCTGACTCAGGGCGCAGTGTGCCGGCAGATAGCCGCGCTGGAGGCCTTCCTTAATATCGAGTTGTTCCGCCGTTCGCGCCGTGGCGTGCTGCTGACGGAGGCCGGGCAATCCTACGCGCGGCGGGTGGCCGGACAGCTTGATGCCGTGGAGCGCGACACCCTGGCGGTGATGGGCCAGCAGGGCGCGATGAGTATCGAACTGGCGGTGGTGCCGACCTTTGGTACGCAGTGGTTGCTACCGCGCTTGAAGGATTTTCAGCGCCTGCACCCGGAGATCACGGTCAACCTGACCAACCGCACGCGGCCCTTTCTGTTTGCCGATACCGAGTTCGACGCGGCGGTGTACTTCGGCGATGGCGACTGGTCCGGTACCCAGGCCCATCTACTGATGGGCGAAAACCCGATGCCGGTGTGCAGCCCTTCGTTGCTGGGCGGCCAGGCGGCGCTCAGTGCCGAGCAGATCGCCAACCTGCCGCTGTTACAGCAGACCACGCGGCCTTACGCTTGGCGTCAGTGGTTCAATGCCCAGGGGGTGAGTACCGTGCGAGACATGACCGGGCCGCGTTATGAGCTGTTCTCCATGTTGGCCCAGGCGGCCATGCACGAAATGGGCGTTGCACTGATTCCGCCGTTTCTGATTCGCCGTGAGTTGGATGAGGGACGGCTGGTGATTGCTGTGCCGTTGAGCCTGCCGACCGACAAGGCGTATTACCTGATGATTCCCGAGCGCAAGTTGGAATCGGCGGCACTGTTGTTGCTGCGCGACTGGCTGGTGCGCGAGGCGCATGCCTATGCCCTGGTCCATGGCTTGAAATAGACAACGGTCTGTCAGGTTGTTGGCGAGAAAGACCGTCAAAGCTTCGGCGGCAATTGGTCGTAAAAACCGTTACCTCGCGAGAAAGGCCGCCCAGCGTGCGGGTTCGATCAATGTTGACCCCGTAGTCAGCTATCTGGATGGCTACACTTACCCGCCTACCGGCGCGTGCCAGGTGTTGCATTTTTTGCACACAAATGTCCCTGCAGCCCCCTGAAACAGTGGTTCTACCGGTTTGTCAGGGGTATCGCCGTTGATCTGATGGCGCTGCATTTACGTCAAGAATGTATAAACCCTACTTTGCTTCGCTCGACTGGCTATAAGCCTTGCTCCACAAGGTCTTACGGGTTTTTGCTGGTTGTGAGGTCATGCAGTGACTTGTAGTTATCGCAAGGTTTTACTTCATAACGCCTTGAAGGCTATGGCCTTCGCCTGCAAAATGCCGCGCCCCGCTTGTATCAATGCTGTTTGCAGGTCGGGTTTGTGCTGATCCTCCCCATTGCCCGCGTGCCACCCGCAGTGCGCCGGTTCACTAAAAAGATCACGCAGGAGAATTGAAGTGCACATCGGTGTTCCTCTCGAAACCCATGCTGGTGAGACGCGCGTTGCCGCAACTCCCGAAACCATCAAGAAGCTGATCGGCCAGGGCCATCAGGTGACTGTGCAAACCGGTGCCGGCGTCAGCGCCAGCATTCCGGACAGTGCCTATGAAGCCGTTGGCGCCGCCATCGGCAATGATGCCGCTGCTTTTGGTGCCGATCTGGTGCTCAAAGTGGTTGCGCCGACCGAAGCCGAGCTGGCCCACATGAAAACCGGCGCGGTGCTGGTTGGCATGCTCAACCCGTTCAGCAACGAAACCATCGCCCGCATGAATGCCCGCGGCATCACCGCCTTTGCCCTGGAAGCTGCGCCGCGCACGTCCCGCGCACAGAGCCTGGATGTACTGAGCTCGCAAGCCAACATCGCCGGCTACAAGGCCGTGCTGCTGGCGGCGCATCACTACCCGCGCTTTATGCCGATGCTGATGACGGCGGCCGGTACGGTCAAAGCCGCACGCGTGCTGATTCTTGGTGCCGGTGTGGCAGGTCTGCAAGCCATCGCGACGGCCAAGCGCCTGGGTGCGGTGATCGAGGCCTCCGACGTGCGTCCTGCCGTGAAGGAGCAGATCGAGTCGCTCGGCGCCAAGTTCGTCGACGTGCCGTTCGAGACCGATGAAGAGCGTGAGTGCGCCCAAGGCGTGGGCGGCTATGCCCGGCCGATGCCCGCCTCGTGGATGGAGCGTCAGGCCAAGGCGGTGCACGAGCGCGCCAAGCAGGCTGACATCGTCATCACCACCGCACTGATTCCGGGCCGCAAGGCGCCGACTCTGCTGCATGAAGCCACTGTGGCGGAAATGAAACCAGGTTCGGTGATCATCGATCTCGCGGCGGCGCAAGGCGGCAACTGCCCGCTGACCGAAGCCGAGCAGGTGGTGATCAAGCATGGCGTGACCATCGTGGGCCACAGCAACCTGGCGGCCATGGTGCCGGCGGATGCTTCCGCGCTGTATGCACGCAACCTGCTGGACTTCCTCAAGCTGGTCATCGACGGCGAAGGCAAGTTCCACCTCAACCTTGAAGACGACATCGTCGCTGCGTGCCTGATGTGCCGCGATGGCAACGTCGTGCGCACTAACGGCTAAGGGGAGTACCGCTCATGGATATGATTTCTGATGGCATCTACAACCTGATCATCTTCGCGCTGGCCATCTATGTGGGCTACCACGTGGTATGGAACGTCACCCCGGCCCTGCACACCCCGCTGATGGCGGTAACCAACGCGATTTCCGCGATCGTCATCGTCGGCGCCATGCTGGCCGCTGCCCTCACCGTGACCCCGCTGGGCAAAGCCATGGGCACCCTGGCGGTGGCCCTGGCGGCGGTCAACGTGTTCGGTGGTTTCCTGGTAACCCGGCGCATGCTGGAAATGTTCAAGAAGAAAGCGCCCAAGGCGCAGGCGGAGAAGCACTGATGAGCATGAACCTGATCACTGTTCTCTATCTCGTCGCCTCGATCTGCTTTATCCAGGCGCTTAAAGGCCTGTCGCACCCGACCACGTCGCGTCGCGGCAACCTGTTCGGCATGATCGGTATGGGCATCGCGGTGCTTACCACCGTCGGCCTGATCTACAAGCTCGGTGCTGAAATTGCCACCCAGGGCATCGGTTACGTGATTGTCGGCCTGCTGGTCGGCGGTACCGCTGGCTCGATCATGGCCAAGCGTGTGGAAATGACCAAGATGCCGGAACTGGTCGCCTTCATGCACAGCATGATCGGCCTGGCTGCGGTGTTTATCGCCATTGCCGCCGTCGTCGAACCGCAGTCCCTGGGTATCGTTGCGGCCCTGGGTGATGCAATCCCGGCCGGTAACCGTCTGGAACTGTTCCTCGGTGCGGCCATTGGCGCGATCACCTTTTCCGGTTCGGTCATCGCCTTCGGCAAACTCTCGGGCAAATACAAGTTCCGCCTGTTCCAGGGCGCACCGGTACAGTTCAAGGGCCAGCACCTGGTCAACCTGCTGGTTGGCCTGGCCATCATCGGCCTGGGTCTGTACTACACCTTCACCGGCAACATCACCGCCTTCGCCATTCTGGTGGCCCTGGCCTTCGTCATCGGCGTGCTGATCATCATCCCGATTGGCGGTGCTGACATGCCGGTGGTGGTGTCGATGCTCAACAGCTACTCGGGATGGGCGGCGGCCGGTATCGGCTTCTCGCTGAACAACTCGATGCTGATCATTGCCGGTTCGCTGGTGGGTTCTTCGGGCGCGATTCTCTCGTACATCATGTGTAAGGCGATGAATCGCTCGTTCTTCAACGTCATCCTCGGTGGCTTTGGTGGCGCGGCAGATGCCGGCGGCCCAGCCGGTACCCAGGAAGCGCGTCCGGTTAAGTCTGGCTCGTCCGACGACGCCGCCTTCCTGCTGACCAACGCCGACACCGTGATCATCGTTCCGGGCTACGGCCTCGCGGTAGCCCGTGCCCAGCACGCACTGATGGAGCTGGCCGAGAAGCTGACTCACCGCGGCGTGACCGTGAAGTACGCGATTCATCCGGTTGCCGGTCGTATGCCGGGCCACATGAACGTTCTGCTGGCTGAGGCCGAAGTGCCTTACGAGCAGGTGTTCGAGATGGAAGACATCAACTCCGAGTTCGGCCAGGCCGACGTGGTGCTGGTGCTGGGCGCCAACGACGTGGTCAACCCAGCCGCGAAGAACGATCCGAAGTCGCCGATCGCCGGCATGCCGATCCTCGAGGCCTACAAAGCCAAGACTGTGATCGTCAACAAGCGCTCGATGGCCAGCGGTTACGCCGGCCTGGACAACGAACTGTTCTACCTGGACAAGACCATGATGGTCTTCGGCGACGCCAAGAAAGTCATCGAAGACATGGTTAAAGCGGTGGAGTAACACGCGCCGCAGCGTTGCTGAAAGAGCCCGGCCTTCGCGCCGGGCTTTTTTATGCGCGTATATCCCGCCGTTGGGCCGATTTGCGCAAACAACAGTGCCCACGCCCTTAATTGTCTGATCGATCAGAAAACGCTGTTAACCCGCGCAGAATCTGAAAAACAGGTCAGCTGTCACAGCAGTGCAATGCGTAACTGTACTGGTTATAAATCACTGCTATTTTTATATAAGGCAGTTAATAAGTCTGGTAATTCCATAATTTCAGAGTGAATCACTTATTAGCATTACAGTTAACGCAATAAAATACAGCACAGTTACGAAGCAACCTATCTATTAGCCCTGCAATTCAATTCAGCTGTGGCTACAGCACCATGGGTGTGCGCTGCATAATTCTCCCATCGCAACACACCACTGACCCGCCACAAGCGGAAGGATGATCACCATGGAACGTACCCTCAGTTCCGACCTGTTTTTCGACCACAGCCAATCCACCGGCTCCAGCGCCCTGCCGCTGCGTATCTTCACCACTGTTCTGCAATGGCAGCGCCGCGTTGTTAGCCGCCGCCAGTTGGCGCGCCTTGATGGCCGTCTGCTTGCCGACGCCGGCATCAGCGAAGCACAGCGTCATGCTGAACTGAGCAAGCCCTTCTGGCGTTAAGCGTCACCAAGCACCGATTTCTGCTCCTCCCTTAATGGGATTTTTGAAAGCTCCAGCGCCCTGCGTGTTGGGGCTTTCTTTTTATGTGCCGGGAAAAGTGCTCAGGCCGTTGACTGGTTGCAACAGTCTGCTGTGCTGCTAAGCGGTACAGTTCTTATAAAAAGCCTACTGCGCCATAACAATTTTCAGGCGCTGTCTCTGACCCTGCTCTCCGCTTCTGCGCACCATAGGTTGCCCTTTTTCGTCTTTGACAAGGAGTTGCGCTATGGAACGCACAATCAAGCATGAGCCCTCGCAAAACACTCAGGTGGATCAACCGCTTTGGTTACGCGCCTATCTAGCATTCTGTGGCTGGCAGCGTAATAGAGATGTTCGCAGACAACTGACGCGCCTTGATAGCCGTCAGTTGGCCGACGCCGGCATCACCGAGGCGCAGCGTCAGGCCGAGTTGGCAAAGCCGTTCTGGCGCTAGGCCGCCGGGCAACCAACCCGCACAGCCGGGGTCTACACTGAACCCAGCCTGTCTGTTGGGCCATTTTCAGGAGTGTGGATATGAATGTGATAAAGACCTTGAGCCTTGCTGCATTAATGGCTCTGGCAGGCACGGCTGGCGCGACCAGCTTTGTGGTTACCACCGATGCGGTGGTGGGAGCGATTGGGGCGACCTCGGAAGCGATCTCCGATGTGTCCTCGTCTTTTACCGATGACAAGATTGTGCTGGTCGCGCGCGATGACGCCGCTGCGTTTGTCGCCAGCCAGGGCAACATCCGTGGAGTGCACCTGGAGGCCGCTCTGCAGCATATCCGTCAGCAGGTACCGACGCTGCAGGGCGACGACATGCAGCTGGCGACGGCAATCCTCAGCCTTTGAACGCGCCGCCAGCGCTTGGCCAGAAGCGCTGGTGGAACTGTGCGGCACACTGCCCGTCTAAGCAGGCCCATCCGACGGAATGGCTGATTTTTGGAGATGCATATGCGCCCTATCTTGCTCAGTACCCTGGTTGCAGCTGTACTGCTCAGTGCCACCGCACAGGCGCAAACCCTGGTGGCGACCAGCAATATCATCGTGCGTGCGCTGGATCGTTCCTTCGATTTCACCTCGGATACCACCACGTCCATTCGTGATTCGAAAGTCGTGCTCGCGGCGCGTGACGATGCGGCCAGCTTTGTTGCCAGCCAAGGGCAGTTCCGTGGTGCCCAGCTGGAAGCGGCCATCGGCATCATTCGTAGCCACGTGCCTGAAGCGCAGAGCGCTTCCGATCTGGTACTGGCCGAAGCCATCCTGGCGCTGTGAGTTGGTCGCGTACCTGGCTGCTTGGGTTGGCGTTACTGGCCAGCACCTGTAGCCAAGCCGAGTTGCGCCTGCAACTCACGGATGCCGAACTCAGTCCTGCTGAGCGCCAGGCTAGCCAGCAACTGCTGCAAGACGCCTTGGCCGCTTTGCCGCCACGCCTCAAGCAGCAACTCGACCGTCGCGTGAGCGTGCGTTGGCGCAATCTGCCTGCGCAGGTGTATGGCCGCGCCGGGCGTTTCAGCGGCATTGAACTGAATAGCGCGTTGCTGCCTGGGTTAAGCGACGGCAGTCGCACCACCACCCTGACCTCACGTCCTCATGGCACTGTGCGCCGCGAATTGTTGGCGACGGTGCTGCACGAAATTACCCATCTCTATGACCGCGCCCAGCTCTGGCCGCAGGTAGAGCGGCAACTGCAACACCAGTGCCGTCAGCGCGAGCAGAGCCTGGGTGCTGTTGGCCTGCCGGATTACTGTCGGGGACAGACGGCGCGGCGCTTTACCCTGAGTGATGATCCGCTGCTGCTCGACCTGGCCGGCTGGCCGCAGCAGGTCGGCCGGCGTGGTACGCGCGAGCAGGACAATCATCAGGTCGCGCGCAGCCCGGATAGCTACGAACTGAGCAACCCACGCGAGTTTCTCGCCGTCAACACGGAGTATTTCCTCCTCGACCCCAGCTACGCCTGTCGCCGGCCTTCGTTGGCACGCTACATGAGCGCGCATTTCGCCTGGACGCCGGCGAATCAGCAGCCTTGCGCTGAAGGCTTGGCCTACCTGAATGCCGGGCGCGACTTCGCTCGCCAGCCGCTGGGCAGTATCGACCCGCAGCGGGTGTATCAGGTGGATTACCTGCTGGCCGAAGCCAACGATGCACTGGCCAGCCGTTGGGGCCACAGCATGTTGCGCCTGGTCATCTGCGCGCCTGGTCGGCCGCTGGGGCCGGACTGTCGGCTGGATCTGCAGGAGCACCTGGTGCTGTCCTATCGGGCCTTTGTTGGTGATGTGCAGTTGTCCAGTTGGGATGGCCTGACGGGTGCCTACCCTTCGCGGCTGTTTGTGCTGCCACTGGAGCAGGTGATCGAGGAATACACCAAGGTGGAGCTGCGCAGCCTGGCCTCGGTGCCGCTCAGGCTGAACCGTGTGCAGTTGGAGCATTTGGTGACCCGCGCCGTCGAGCAACACTGGAGCTATGACGGCGACTACTGGTTCCTTTCCAACAACTGTGCTGTGGAAACCCTCAAGCTGCTGCGCAGTGGTACTCAGCATCCGCGTCTGCACGCGCTCGACAGCATCATGCCCAATGGCCTGCTCGACACCCTGGTGGCGCGTGGTCTGGCCGACCGCAGCGTACTGGCTGACGATGCCGAGGCATTGCGTCTGGGCTATCGCTTCGACTCGTTCCGTGACCGTTACCAGGCCATGTTCAGTGTGCTGCAGGCACAGCTGCCGATTGAACAGACCCAAGTCGAGGACTGGCTGGCCTTACCGGCGGAGCAGCGTCAGCCCTGGTTTGCTCGCGCCGATCTGCGCACCAGCGCGGCCCTGCTGCTGCTCGAGCAGGCGGCACTGCGTCGGCAACTGCTATTGGCTCAGGATGAGCTCAAGCGCCGTTACCTCAGTGGCCGTGATGGTGTTGATCCCACGCTGAACAAGGCCGGTGGTGCGTTGCAGCAGATCCTCGCCAACAGCGGTTTTCTCAGTCGCCCGGCGGAATTGCTCGAAGGCGGCTACGGCCTGCCGCAGCGCGCCGAATGGCAGCGACTGGAAACCCAAAGCCAGGCGCGCCAGCAGCAATTGCGCCAGCTCAGTGACAACCTCGACCAAGAAGTGCGCACTCTGCTGGAGCCGGCTCGTTTGGCCGAGATGCAAGCCACTGAAACCAACCTGACGCAACTGGGTGCGCATCTGCGTGCCCTGCATAAATCCGGCGGCGGCCTGCAGTTGCCCTAGCCCATGATTTCCTGGTCTTCCTCGGGCAGCTGCGGGTCGAGGTGCAGCCAGGGCAGGCGGCTTTGCACCCAGATATGCCGATCCGCCGGGGCCAGTTCAGGCTCGTCCAGCGTAGCGACGGTTACATCCAGGGTCTCCGGACTGAGCTGGGTGAGCAACGCCAGATGCGCGCCGCATTGCCCACAGAAATAACGTGTGCAACTGGCTGACGAGGCGTACTCGCGCGGCCTGCCGGCCAACCAGCGAAAGCTCGTCTGCGGCACGCTGATCCAGGTCGTGACGATGCCGCCCGTGCTGCGTCGGCAGATCGAGCAATGACAGTGGGCAATGTCGCGTAGCGGCGCGCTGAACGCATAACGCAAGGCACCGCAGTGGCAACCGCCCTGATGGAGAGCAGACATAGGACGTCCTCGTCGGGATGCTCAGGTCAATTAGCCTAATCCCGACATCGGCCTTGCGTCACGCGATAGGGCTGACCAAGATGAGCGCTGACCACCGCCGGGGGCTCCCGTGACCGAACTGTTGTTGGCCTTGTGGCCATTGTTTGCCCTGATCGTTGCAGGCTGTTACCTGCGTCGCTGGGCGTTCCCCAATGAGGCGTTTTGGCCGGGTGCTGAGCGGCTGAACTATTTCATACTGTTCCCGGCGCTGCTGTTCAGCAGCCTGGCGACGGCGCCGCTGGATAATCCGGCGTTGCCGCGCCTAGGTTTGGCGGTGCTGCTGGCGCTGGGTATTGCCTGGCTGGCGCTGTTGCTGGTGCGACGGGTGCGGGGTTGGCCTGCAGGGCGTTTTGGCGCGTTCAGCCAAGGCATTCTGCGTTTCAATACCTATCTCGGCTTGGCGGCGGTGGGCAGCCTGTTTGGCCAAGAAGGCCTGACCCTGGCGGCCATCATGCTCGCCCTGATGGTGCCGACGGTGAATGTGCTGTCCGTCTGGTCGCTGACAGCCGAGCGTGGCGTCAGTGCGCGCAGACTGTTGCTGCCGATCCTGAAGAATCCGTTGATCCTAGCCTGCCTGGGCGGCGCGCTGGTCAACCTCAGTGGCCTTGGCCTGCCGGGCGGCAGTGACCGTCTGCTTAGCCTGCTGGCAGCCGCGAGCCTGCCGCTGGGTCTGCTCTGTGTCGGTGCGGCGCTGAAACCGGAGCAGTTGGGCGGCGAGATTCCGGCCCTGGGGTGGAACAGCCTGCTGCGTCTGCTGGGCATGCCCTTGCTGGCCTGGCTGGTCGCCGATGGTCTGCATTTACCGGCGATGGAAAGCACGGTGTTGGTGTTGTTCTTTGCCCTGCCAACCGCGCCTACTGCCTATGTACTGACCCGTCAGCTGGGCGGTGAGAGCCAACTGATGGCCGGTATCATCACCCTGCAAACCCTGCTGGCGGCGGCCAGCTTGCCGCTGTTGTTGCTACTGGTGGCTGGCTGATGCATATCCCAGGAAAGGGCGGGCGGACGCTCGAAGCTTGGTGATGCTTATAAATTACTGTATTTATATACAGTAATTTATGGAGCCAGCCCATGTCCGTTTCTTTGCCGCCGCGCGGTCGCGGGACCGCCAGTAATCCACATAACCGTTTTGCGCCGCAGCGCATTATCGCCAGCGATGACGGCTGGTTTCAGGAGGTGCCGCCCAGCCGGGCAACCGAGGTGCGCAGCGAAACCGCAAAAAGCATCATCACCCGCAACCAGTCGCCGGACTTGCCCTTCGACCGCTCGCTCAATCCCTACCGTGGCTGTGAACATGGTTGCATTTATTGTTATGCCAGGCCCAGTCACGCCTACTGGGATCTGTCGCCGGGGCTGGATTTCGAAACCAAGCTGATCGCCAAGACCAACGCCGTGGCGCTGCTTGAACAGCAACTGAGCAAGCCTGGTTATGTCTGTGCGCCGATCAACCTGGGTTCCAACACCGATCCTTATCAACCGATCGAGCGTCAGCACCTGCTGACGCGCAACAGCCTCAAGGTGCTGCTTGACTACCGTCACCCGGTCACCATCGTTACCAAGGGTTCGTTGATTCTGCGTGACCTCGATCTGCTTACTGAGCTGGCGCAGCAGCGGCTGGTGGCGGTAATGATCAGCCTGACCACCCTGGATGACGAACTCAAACGCATCATGGAGCCGCGCGCCGCTGCGCCGGCAGCGCGCCTACGGGCGATTCGCGTGCTGCGTGACAACCGTATTCCGGTTGGTGTGCTGTGTTCGCCCATGATCCCGATGATCAACGACATGGAGCTGGAGCACTTGCTGGCAGCGGCCAAGGAGGCCGGCGCGCAGAGCGCCAATTACATGCTGCTGCGCCTGCCACGTGAAGTGGCGCCGTTATTCGATGAGTGGTTGCAGGCGCATTATCCGCAGCGCGCCGAGCATGTGCTCAGCCTGATCCGGCAGAGCCGGGGCGGTGCGCTGTATGACAGCCGTTTCGGTCAGCGTTTTCGCGGTGAAGGGGCGTTTGCCGAATTGCTCGCG
Source organism: Pseudomonas sp. SL4(2022) (assembly GCF_026625725.1). Taxonomy (NCBI): domain Bacteria; kingdom Pseudomonadati; phylum Pseudomonadota; class Gammaproteobacteria; order Pseudomonadales; family Pseudomonadaceae; genus Pseudomonas; species Pseudomonas sp. SL4(2022). The sequence goes on along the minus strand of NZ_CP113060.1, from coordinate 1,621,978 downwards.
CAACGCTTTGCCCTGGCCAGCAAGCGCCTGGGTCTGAATCGACGCGAGGCGTTCAACCTGGACTGCACGCGCTTCTGTCCGCCGGGTGGCCAGCTGGCGCTGCTGTAACAGGCGTGCAAGGTTGCCGTCAGCGCCTGCGCCAGTGACACTTGGCATGTGACTTGCCAGCCTGCTTGGCTGTCGCTTTAGCAGGTTTTTTCAGGTTCAGAGGTCGCAAACATGCCATACAAGCATCAGTTGATCCCGCTGCAAGGGCGCACAGGTACTGAGAGTGCCGAGGAAGCCTTGCAGATCATCTTTGATGGTTTCAAGCGCTTTCGCAGCGAAATATTTCCGCAGCAGGAAGACCTGTTCAAAAAGCTCGCCACTGCGCAGAACCCGCGCGCAATGTTTATCACCTGCGCCGACTCGCGGGTGGTGCCGGAGTTGATCACGCAAAGCTCGCCTGGCGACCTGTTCGTCAACCGCAATGTTGGCAACGTGGTGCCGGCCTACGGGCAGATGATGGGTGGGGTGTCCACCGCCATCGAGTACGCGGTGCTGGCGTTGGGCGTGCAACACATCATCGTGTGCGGCCACTCTGACTGCGGTGCGATGAAGGCCGTATTGGCCCCCGAGACCCTGGAGAGCATGCCGACGGTGAAGGCCTGGCTGCGTCACAGCGAAGTGGCGCTCAAGGTGGTCGAGGCGAACTGCGGCTGTGAAGGCCATGACAGGCTGGGTATTCTCACCGAGGAGAATGTGGTGGCCCAGCTCAATCACCTGTGCACCCACCCATCGGTGGCGGCACGGGTGGCCAGCGGCCAGCTGTTTATCCACGGCTGGGTGTATGACATCGAAACCAGCGAGATCAAAGCGTACGACGCGGTGAAAGGTGAGTTCCGATTGATCGGCGACGGCCCGCTGCCGATGGCCACCCCCCGTGCGCGCTATCTGCCGAGCAGCTAGTCAGCCACCGCGCGAGGGGTGAAGGCCTGCTATCCCGCCGCGCGGGTTTCATCCAGTTGCAGCTCAACCCCGAGCTGTCGTGACAGGCACGGCCAGCGTTGCCATGCCGCATCGGTCTGTGGATTGTGCAGGCGCTCGCGGTAGGCCTGTACCGAGTCCAGGGCAAAACTGGCATCGTCGAGCATACCGTCGACGGCATGGTGCACAGCCTCATCCAGCTGGTTGGCAAAGGCTTCGCCAATCAGTTGGTGGGCAATCAGGTTGGCCACTGTAGTGTCCAGCGGGATCAACGGTGCGCCCAGGTGGGCGATATAGCGATCATTCACTTCCTCGACCAGGCGATGGGCCAGATAGGCCTCATCCAGCAATCCTTCCAAACCATCATGTCCGCTCATCAGTGCCGGAGGTTGCAGAAAGAACTGCTCGGCCACTTTCAGTACTGGCTTGATCTGCGCTTCGATTCCGGCTTCGCGTGCTACTTGTTGGGCCGCCTGCAGCAGCTCCGGTACTTGCTCGATATAAGCGCTGACAAAGCGCAACAGCACACCGTCGGTATCAATACTGGGCAGGCGAATGGACGGGTGTAACTGGTCTAGGTGGCGGCGCATCTGTGCGGCCAGTCGGCCCGTGCTGGCTTCATGTTGCTGGGCATGCTGAATCAGTTGCTGCAAGGCGGCGATGTTCATGACTGCTCCTGAAATGAGGACATGGGCGAGAACCTTAGCTGGCTCAACGCATTTGCTAAGACTCGATTGTCATAATTATTAAACAGTTATGCGAGTCAGCTATATAAGCCATCGCCGAGTTCTACCGTCCCCACGATTTCCGCGGCTTTCAGAGAGGGTTCTGGGGTCGCTGCCTGATTTCAGCGTCAGCGTTGCCAGGTGGGAGGCCGTGTCTATACTCGAATTCGAAAGGCAGTACCTGATGACTCCGAATTAGCAGCGGCGAAACAGTTTTCACAGGCATTTTCACCGTGGAAATGTGTGACTACTCAGCCAAAGACCGATTCGGCGGATAACAAGAAAAATTAAGGGGAACCCGCAATGATGCGACATCCACGAGTCTGGATGGGCCTCCTGTTGTGGTTGGTATTCAGCTCGGCACACGCCAGCTGGGGCGTCAATATGGCGCCAGGTGCCACCGAGGTCAGCCGCTCCGTTTTTGATCTGCACATGACCATCTTCTGGATCTGCGTCGTGATCGGTGTGATCGTATTCGGCGTGATGTTCTGGTCGATGCTTATCCATCGCCGCTCTACGGGGCAGGAGCCGGCACACTTCCACGAAAGCACCACGGTCGAGATTCTCTGGACCGTCGTTCCGCTGGTCATCCTGGTGCTGATGGCCATACCGGCCACCAAGACCTTGATCGAAATCTACGACTCCAGCGAATCCGAGCTGGATATTCAGGTCACGGGCTATCAATGGAAATGGCATTACAAATACCTGGGTGAAGACGTCGAGTTCTTCAGCAACCTGACCACGCCCAAGGATCAGATCAACAACAAAGCCACCAAAGGCGAGCACTACCTGCTCGAGGTGGACGAGCCGCTGGTGGTGCCGGTCGGCACCAAAGTGCGCTTTCTGATCACGGCCGCCGACGTCATCCACTCTTGGTGGGTGCCGGCGCTGGCAGTGAAGAAAGACGCCATCCCTGGTTTTATCAACGAATCCTGGACGCGTATCGACGAGCCGGGCATCTACCGTGGCCAATGCACCGAGTTGTGCGGCAAGGACCACGGCTTTATGCCCGTGGTGGTAGAAGCCAAGTCGAAAGAGGACTACGCGGCCTGGCTCGCCGAGCGCAAGGTGGCAGCGGCCGCTGAGCGTGAACTGACCACTAAAGAGTGGACCATGGACGAGCTGATGGCGCGTGGCGAGAAGTCCTACCAGACCAACTGCGCATCCTGCCACCAGCCAACCGGTGAAGGCCTGCCGCCTATGTTCCCGGCACTCAAAGGCTCGGCGATTGCTACCGGACCTGCGGCCGGTCATATCGGCATCGTGGTCAACGGCAAGTCGGGCACTTCGATGGCCGCTTTTGGCAAGCAACTCTCGGAAGTCGATATCGCCGCGATCATCACCTACGAACGCAACGCCTGGGGCAATGCGGTAGGCGACATGGTCACGCCGAAAGACATCCTCGCGTTCAAACAGGCTCAGGAGTAAGGACATGAGTGCAGTGATCGATCCGGGCCACGCTGGCCACGGTCATGCCGGACATGACCATCACCACGGCCCGGCCAAAGGCCTGATGCGCTGGGTGTTGACCACCAACCATAAAGACATCGGCACCATGTACTTGTGGTTCAGCTTCGCCATGTTCCTGCTGGGTGGCAGCATGGCCATGGTGATTCGTGCCGAGCTGTTCCAGCCGGGCCTGCAGATCGTGCAGCCGGAATTCTTCAACCAAATGACCACCATGCACGGCCTGATCATGGTCTTTGGCGCGGTGATGCCGGCGTTTGTCGGCCTGGCCAACTGGATGATTCCGCTGATGATCGGCGCGCCGGACATGGCCCTGCCGCGGATGAACAACTTCAGTTTCTGGCTACTGCCAGCGGCGTTCGGCATGTTGGTCAGTACGTTGTTCATGGAGGGCGGCGGACCGAACTTCGGCTGGACCTTCTATGCGCCGCTGTCGACCACCTACGCGCCGGAGTCGGTGACCTTCTTTATCTTCGCCGTGCACCTGATGGGTATCAGTTCGATCATGGGGGCGATTAACGTGGTCGCCACCATCCTCAACTTGCGCGCCCCCGGCATGACGCTGATGAAAATGCCGTTATTCGTCTGGACCTGGCTGATCACCGCTTTTCTGCTGATCGCGGTCATGCCGGTACTGGCCGGTTGCGTAACCATGATGCTGATGGACATCCATTTCGGCACCAGCTTCTTCAGTGCTGCCGGTGGCGGTGACCCAGTGCTGTTCCAGCATGTGTTCTGGTTCTTCGGTCACCCCGAGGTGTACATCATGATCCTGCCGGCGTTCGGCGCGGTCAGTGCGATCATTCCTGCCTTCGCCCGTAAGCCGCTGTTTGGCTACACCTCGATGGTCTATGCGACGGCAAGCATCGCCTTTCTGTCGTTTATCGTCTGGGCGCACCACATGTTTACCGTCGGCATCCCGCTGACCGGCGAGCTGTTCTTTATGTACGCCACCATGCTGATTGCCGTGCCCACCGGGGTGAAGGTGTTCAACTGGGCCAGCACCATGTGGCGCGGTTCGATGACCTTTGAGACGCCGATGCTGTTCTCGGTGGCCTTCGTCATCCTGTTCACCATTGGTGGTTTCTCCGGCCTGATGCTGGCCATCGCCCCGGCGGACTTCCAGTACCACGACACCTACTTTGTGGTGGCGCACTTCCATTACGTGCTGGTGCCTGGGGCTATCTTCGGCATCTTCGCCTCGGCCTATTACTGGCTGCCGAAGTGGACCGGGCACATGTACGACGAAACCCTCGGCAAGCTGCATTTCTGGATGAGCTTTATCGGCATGAACCTGGCGTTCTTCCCGATGCACTTTGTCGGCTTGGCCGGCATGCCGCGGCGTATTCCGGACTACAACATGATGTTCGCCAACTTCAACATGGTGTCGAGTATCGGCGCCTTCATGTTTGGCGCCACTCAGTTGCTATTCCTGTTTATCGTCATCAAGTGCATTCGTGGCGGCAAGCCTGCCGCAGCCAAGCCTTGGGACGGTGCTGAAGGGTTGGAGTGGACGGTGCCGTCGCCGGCGCCCTATCACACCTTCACCACACCACCTGAAGTGAAATAAGGACACCGACCGATGAGCGAAGCCCTGTCGACCCGCCGCCTGGTTATCCGCCTGTCACTGGTGGTGGTCGGCATGTTCGGCTTCGGTTTTGCCTTGGTGCCGATCTATGACGTGATGTGCCAGGCCTTTGGCATCAACGGCAAAACCGCTGGTGCTTATGAGGCTGGGTTGCAAAGCACCGATGAGTCGCGCCAGGTGCGCGTGCAGTTTCTCGCCACCAATGCCGCCGAGATGGTCTGGGAGTTCAGTCCTCAGGCCGATGAGGTTCTGGTGCATCCGGGCGAAAGCACGCAGATGCTGTTTGTCGCCTACAACCCCACGGATAAGCCGATGACCGCCCAGGCAATTCCCAGCGTGGCGCCGTCCAAAGCCGCTGCCTACTTTCACAAGACCGAGTGTTTTTGTTTTACCCAGCAGGTACTGCAACCCGGTGAGCGTATCGAAATGCCGGTGCGCTTTATCGTCGATAGAGACTTACCGGCAGATGTTCGCCACCTGACCCTGGCTTACACCTTGTTTGATATCACTGCGCGCAAACCGGCGGTGGCACAAGCGACCCTTAACCGGGCGACTCCATAAGGAGAACAATAAATGTCGAGTCACGAAACTCATGAAAACTATTACGTCCCGGCCCAGAGCAAATGGCCGATCATCGCCACGTTGGGCATGCTGTTCTCGGTGTACGGCGTGGGCACCTGGTTCAATGATCTGAAGGCGGACCGCGCCGACTCCAATGGCCCATTGATCTTCTTTATCGGCGGACTGTTTCTCGCCTACATGCTGTTCGGCTGGTTCGGCAATGTGATCAAGGAAAGTCGCGGCGGCCTCTACAGCCCGCAGATGGATCGCTCGTTCCGCTGGGGCATGAGCTGGTTCATCTTCTCCGAGGTGATGTTCTTTGCGGCGTTCTTTGGCGTGCTGTTCTACGTGCGTACCTGGGCCGGCCCCTGGCTCGGTGGTGAGGGCGACAAAGGGGTGAGCAACATGCTCTGGCCGGGATTCGAATACACCTGGCCGCTGCTCAACACGCCTGATCCGAAACTCTATCCCGCCCCCAGTGGGGTCATCAGTGCCTGGGGCCTGCCGCTGATCAATACCATCTTGCTGGTCACTTCCAGCTTTACCCTGACCTTCGCCCACCACGCGCTGCGCAAGAACCACCGCAAACCGCTGACCCTGTGGCTGGCGCTGACGGTGATTCTCGGTATCGCCTTTTTGGTGCTGCAGGTCGAAGAGTACATCCATGCCTACACCGAACTGGGCCTGACCCTCGGCTCGGGCATATACGGCGCCACCTTCTTCATGCTCACCGGCTTTCACGGTGCCCACGTGACCCTGGGCGCCCTGATGCTGAGCATCATGCTGATTCGGGTGATCCGTGGCCATTTCAGCCCCGAGCAGCATTTCGGCTTCGAGGCGGCGGCCTGGTATTGGCACTTTGTTGATGTGGTGTGGATTGGTCTGTTTGTCTTTGTCTATGTGCTGTGAGGTGCTTACCAAGTGACGTGGGAAACCAGTTGGCCGCTGTAGAAGCCCCAGGCAATAAGGGCAACGGTCAGCGCGGTAAGGGTCACGCGCACAGTCAGCGCGTTGACCACCCGGGAGGTTTTACCTTCGTCCTTGACCAGAAAGAACAGGCCACTGAATAGGCTGACCAGAGTAGCCAGTAGTAACAGGACGATCGCGGCTTTGAGCATGCGTGACTCCCAAGCGGAACTTCGGGGGAAGGGAAATGCGCTTCAGCTGCAGTATAGCCAGCTTGTGCAGGGCTTTAGGGAGGTTGCCATGAGCACCTTCCGTCCTGGCTGGCTGCCCAGCGTACTGGTGCTGCTGCTGTTTCCCTGCCTGATCGCCCTAGGCTTCTGGCAGCTGGCACGGGCCGAAGAAAAGCGCGAGCTGCTGGCCGCACACCAGGCCCAGCAACTGGCCGCCCCGATCAGCATCGATGAGCTGGAGCGTCAGCCCAATCCGGCTTACCAGCGCGTGCAGCTCCAGGGCTTCTTCGATGCACGGCATACCCTGTTGCTCGACAACCGCACCCGTGACGGCAAAGTCGGCGTCGAGGTGCTACAACCCTTCTATGACCAAATCAGCGGCCTTTGGCTATTGCTCAATCGCGGCTGGCTGCCTTGGCCGGATCGTCGCATCAGCCCAACCTTCGCTACCCCGGATACCCCGCTGCGTTTGCAGGCAACGGTGTATGTGCCTCCAGGGGAGACCTTTCAGCTCCAGAATACGCCACCGGCCGGCGGCTGGCCGCGTGTGGTCAGCGAGGTCAAGCCTGAAGCCTTGTGGCAGCAACTGGGGCGTGGTGGCCTGAGCTATGAGGTGCGCCTCGAGCCGGGTCCCGCGTCATTTCAAAGCGATTGGCCGGTTATCGCCATGAGTCCTGACAAACACCTCGGTTACGCCGTGCAATGGTTCTCCCTGGCGGCGGCTTTGCTCGGCCTGTTTATCTATCTCGGTCTATCTAATGCGCGGGAGATTCGCCATGAACCCAGCCATCGCCCTGCCTGAAGTGTCACCTAGTCAGCGTCGCCGTGGGCGGCTGCAGCTGATCCTGATTCTGGCCGTGGTTATCGGCCCGATGATCCTCGCCAGCGCCATGTATCAGTGGCGTTTCTGGGTGCCGGAAACCCGCAGCTACCACGGTGAGCTGATCGGCACCGGGCAGACCCGCGCCGACCTCGGGGTTGTCGGTGCCGAAGAACAGCGCTGGCAATTGCTGGTGACCGTTCCGGATGTCTGCGATGCCGCCTGCAAGGAACTGGTGTTCCTCGCCCGCCAGGTGCATATCGGCCTCAACCGTGATGTCGGCCGCGCTGCCCATGGTCTGGCCACTGCTCAGCCGCTGAGTGATGACTACGACGCCCAGCTGCGCCGCGAATATCCGCAACTGGCGCGTTATCAGCTGCAGCTGGATGCCTACGGCAAAACCGCCGGCCAGGCCGAAGGCGCGCAACTGTGGATCGTCGATCCACACGGCAATCTGGTGCTGCGTTATGACGCCACCAGCAAGGGCAAGGCGATTCTCAACGACCTGCGGCATCTGCTGAAAATCTCACAAATTGGTTAATGCTGCCCTCGGCTAAGGACTGATGATGAGCAAGCCTGGTTACCGTTTTGCCCTGTTCGCCACCCTGCTGGCGGTCGTGGTCGTGCTGCTCGGTGCCTATACCCGCTTGACCCACGCCGGCCTGGGTTGTCCGGACTGGCCGGGTTGCTACGGCTTTATCGGCGTGCCGATGAGCGAGCACAAACAGACCCTGGCTGAGGCGCGTTTCCCTGAAGCGCCGGTGGAAGTGGCCAAGGGCTGGTACGAGATGATTCACCGCTATTTTGCTGGCGCTTTGGGGCTGGTGATTCTCGGTCTGGCGGTGCAGGCGCTGCGCCGTCGTGGCGAGGTGGGTCAGCCACTCAAACTGCCGCTGTTCTTGCTGTGCCTGGTGACACTACAGGCCGCCTTTGGCATGTGGACAGTGACCCTCAAGCTCTGGCCGCAGGTGGTGACGGCGCACCTGTTGGGCGGCTTTGCCACCCTCAGTCTGTTGTTTCTTTTAACCCTGCGTCTATCCGGCAAGGCGGCCGCCTTGGCCAATCTGCCGGCACGGCTGCGCAGCCTGGCAGCGCTCGGCCTATTGCTGGTGATCGGGCAGATCGCTCTGGGCGGTTGGGTCAGCAGCAACTATGCGGCGGTCGCCTGCGTCGATCTGCCGACCTGTCATGGCGAATGGTGGCCGGCGATGGATTTTGCCAACGGTTTTCACCTGACCCAGCATATCGGCCCCAACTACCTCGGCGGGCAGCTCGACAGTGATGCGCGCACCGCCATTCATATGACCCACCGTATCGGCGCACTGCTGGTCACCCTGGTGCTGCTGCTATTGGCCTGGCAATTGAAACGCCATGGCCTGTTGAGGCTTGCCGGTTTGCTGGTGCTGGCACTGGCGGTGCAAATCAGCCTGGGTATCAGCAACGTGGTGTTTCATTTGCCGCTGCTGGTAGCGGTGGCGCATAACCTCGGCGGCGCGGCGCTGCTGCTGACCCTGGTGCTGATCAATTACCGTCTGCGCCGCCCTGCATGGTTGGCATCCCCCGTGACAGAGACGTCTGCCGGCTTCGCCGCGCTGCCCGGCAAATAACCAGAACAATCGAGGAGAGACCTTATGGCTACTCTAGTGCGCGAACAGCAAGCCCATGCCACTTGGCGCGATTATCTGGAGCTGACCAAACCCCGGGTGGTGGTGCTGATGCTGATCACCTCCCTGGTCGGCATGTTTCTCGCCACCCGCGCAGGCGTTGCCTGGGAGGTGTTGATCTTTGGCAACCTGGGTATCGGTCTGTGTGCCGGCGCGGCGGCGGCGGTCAACCATGTGGTCGACCGGCGTATTGATTCGATCATGGCGCGCACCCATAAACGGCCGGTGACGGCCGGGCGTTTGTCACCGACTGCGGCGCTGGGCTTCGCCTTGCTGTTGGCGGTTGCAGGCATGGCCTTGTTGCTGACCTTTACCAACGAGCTGGCGGCCTGGCTGACCTTGGCCTCGCTGCTAGGTTATGCGGTGCTTTACACCGGCTTTCTCAAACGCGCCACGCCGCAGAATATCGTCATCGGCGGCCTGGCCGGCGCGGCGCCGCCGTTGCTCGGCTGGGTGGCAGTCACTGGACATGTCAGTGCCGAGCCATTGTTGTTGGTGCTGATTATCTTTGCCTGGACGCCTCCGCATTTCTGGGCCCTGGCCATCCACCGCAAAGAGGAATACGCCAAGGCCGATATCCCCATGCTGCCGGTGACCCACGGCGAGCACTACACCAAGGTGCATATTCTGCTGTACACCCTGGTGATGTTTGCCGTGACCCTGCTGCCTTACGCCATTCATATGAGCGGGCTGCTCTATCTCGCCTGCGCTGTGCTGTTGGGCGGGCGCTTTCTGTACTGGGCGGTGGTGCTGTACCGTGACAGCAAACCGCATGCGGCGATCAGCACCTTCAAGTACAGCATCTGGTATCTTTTCGCGCTGTTTATCGCCCTGCTGGTCGACCACTATCTGCTGTTAAACCTGTAATCGTTGGTGCCATGACCCGAACCCAGATCACCGTTTTTGTTCTCGTTGCCATCGTCGCCCTGGTGCTGGGGCTCACCGTCAATAAGGTGCTGACCAGCAAGGGCCAGGGTGACCCCACCGTGCTGCTGGATGCCGGCATCGTTCTGCTGCCACAAAGCCGCAGCCTGCCGGAGATGAGTCTGACCAATCAGGACGGGCAGGCCGTGGCGGTTGATCAGCTCAAGGATCAGTGGAGCCTGCTGTTTTTCGGCTACACCTTCTGCCCAGATATTTGCCCGGCCACCCTCGCCCAGTTACGCCAACTGCAAGGTCAGCTACCGCCGGAAACCCTGGCCAAGTTGCGTATCGTGCTGGTCACGGTTGACCCCAATCGTGACACGCCGGAGCAGTTGAAGAAGTACCTGGATTATTTCGACGCTGGTTTTATCGGCCTGACTGCTGAGCAGGCGACCATCCAGAAGCTGGCAAATGCTGTCAGCATTCCGTTTATTCCGGCTGATACCAGCCAGGAAAACTACACTGTCGACCACAGCGGCAACCTGGTGCTGATTGGCCCCGATGGCAAGCAGCGTGGCTTTATCCGCGCGCCGATCAACAACACCAAGCTGGCCGCGCAGTTGCCCGGCCTACTTGATCGCCCGTAACCCGCTATTTGGCGAATAGCTGGCTGATGTCCTTGAACGCCTTGAATTCCAGGGCGTTGCCGCACGGGTCGAGCAGGAACAGCGTAGCCTGCTCGCCGACCTGGCCGGCGAAGCGCACATAGGGCTCGATCACAAATGGCGTGCCCTTGGCCTGTAGCCGCGCCGCCAGCGTTTGCCAGTCCTCCCAGCTCAATACCACACCGAAATGCGGCACTGGCACGTCGTGGCCGTCCACCGGGTTGCTGTGCGCGGCTTCCTGATGCGCCATCTTTGGCGCCTGGTGGATCACCAGTTGATGGCCGAAGAAATCGAAATCCACCCAGTGGTCGCTGCTGCGGCCTTCGGCACAGCCGAACACCTCGCCGTAGAAGTGCCGTGCGGCTGCCAGGTCGTAAACGGGAATTGCCAGGTGAAAGGGGGCGAGTGCCATGGGTGCGGTCCTTCAGGTTGCGGTCAGGAGATTCTCATCAGCAGCGATACTGATGAAAAGCGAATATCCTTGCTCGCAAGCACCAATAAAATTGATCAATCGGGGCGTCGATGCTGCGCGAATTGAAAACCTTTGTAGCCGTGGCCCGCTACGGCACCTTCGCCGCGGCTGGGCAGCAGGTGGGTCTGACCCAGTCGGCGGTCAGCGCACAAATGCGCGTGCTGGAGCAGAGCCTGGGCGTTAGGTTGTTCGAGCGAAGTGGGCGTTCGGCGGTGCTCAATGCGGCCGGTCGGCATGCCTTGCCGCTGGCGGAGCAGATGCTTGGGTTGTATGCGCAGATGGCCTTGCCGACCAGCGCGGCCGAGTGGCAGGGCGAACTCAAGGTCGGTTCGATTGCCACCCTGCAGACCGGCCTGCTGCCCGAGGCCTTGCCGCGATTTCGTGCAGCCGCGCCATGCGTCGAATTGAAGCTGGTGCCCGGCGTGTCGCTGAACCTGCTGAGCCAGATCGATGCCGGCGAACTCGATCTGGCGCTGCTGATCAAGCCGCCGTTCGAGCTGCCCAAGGAGCTGCTGCAGATCAGCCTGGCGCGCGAGCCGTTTGTGCTGATCACCCCGCTCAGCGTGACGGCGGATGAGCCGCTGCAGATCCTCGCCGAACAGCCGTTCGTGCGCTACGACCGGCGCTCGTTCGGCGGTCGGCGGGTCAACCAGTTCCTCCGCGAGCATCGCTTAGTGGTGCAGGAAGCGCTGGAGCTGGATGAGCTGGAGGCTATCGTGCGGATGGTCGAGTGCGGCCTTGGCGTCTCGCTGATTCCGCGTGCCGGCCTGTGGCTGCAGCGGCCGACGCAGTTGCGGGTGATCGAGCTGGGCGAGCTGACCTTCTACCGCGAACTGGTGGCGATATTGCGCCGCGCTCAGCGTCAGCCTGCTCTGGACTGCCTGCTGGACTGCCTGCGTGAGGCGGCCCTAAATGACAAACCCCGCACGGGGCGGGGTTTGGCTGAGGGTGCAGCAAACGCGGCGTCTTAGAACGCCGGAACGACAGCGCCCTGATACTTCTCAGCGATAAAGGCTTTCACTTCGGCGCTGTTCAGCGCCTTGGCCAGTTTCTGCAGGGCCGCGTTGTCCTTGTTGTCGGCACGCGCGACCAGGATGTTGACGTACGGCGAGTCGCTGCCTTCGATGGCCAGCGCGTCCTTGGTTGGGTTGAGCTTGGCTTCCAGGGCGTAGTTGGTGTTGATCAGCGCCAGGTCGACCTGAGTCAGCACGCGCGGCAGGGTGGCCGCTTCCAGCTCACGTACCTTGATGGCTTTCGGGTTCTCGACGATGTCTTTCGAGGTGGCGAGGATGCCCGCTTCCGGCTTCAGGGTAATAATCCCGGCCTTCTGCAGCAGCAGCAGGGCGCGGCCGCCATTGGTGGCGTCGTTCGGGATCACCACGTTGGCGCCTTGTGGCAGGTCGGCCAGTTTCTTGTGCTGGCTGGAGTATGCGCCGAAGGGCTCGACGTGAACGCCAGCTACGCTGACCAGCTCGGTGCCACGGCTCTTGTTGAACTCATTCAGGTACGGCTGGTGCTGGAAGAAGTTGGCATCCAGGCGTTTTTCGGCAACCTGCACGTTCGGCTGCACGTAGTCGGTGAACACTTTGATGTTCAGTTCAACGCCGTCTTTGGCCAGCGCGGGCTTAACGAATTCGAGGATTTCCGCGTGCGGTACGGCAGTAGCGGCGACGCTCAGGCTTTCGGCCTGGGCGGAGAAGGCTGCCAGGGCAGCGAATGCAGCGATCAGTTTTTTCATCGTAAAGCTCCTTGTGGGATGTGTGCGGAGGCCGGCAGGTAACCAGTATCCCGCTGTCTTGTGCGCCTCGGAGGACGCATTATTTTCTGGAAAAGTGCACCACCAGCTTGTCGCCGACGGTTTGTAGAATCTGTACCAGCACCAGCAGGAGGATCACCGTCACGGCCATCACGTCTGGCTGATAACGCTGATAGCCATAACGCACGGCCAGGTCGCCAAGACCGCCGCCGCCAATCAGGCCGCTCATGGCGGTGTAGGACACCAGGGTAATCGCGGTCACGGTGATGGCCGCGATAATCCCGGGCAGCGCCTCGGGTAGCAGGGCGTTGACTACGATCTGTCGGGTGGTGGCGCCCATGGCCTGGGTCGCTTCGATAATCCCGCGGTCGACTTCACGTAGCGCGGTTTCCACCAGGCGCGCGAAGAATGGTGTGGCGCCCACTACCAGTGGTGGGATGGCGCCAGGTACACCCAGCGAGGTGCCAGTGACGATTACCGTGAAGGGGATCATCACGATCAGCAGGATCACGAATGGTACCGAGCGCAGGATATTTACCAGCAGCGACAGGAAGCCGTAGAAGGTCTTCTGCTCGAACATCTGCCGTGGGCTGGTGAGAAACAGCAGCACACCCAGCGGCAGGCCGAGCAGCACGGTAAACAGCATGGAGCCGCCGAGCATGCTCAGGGTGTCCAGGCTGGCGTAGCCGATTTCCGCCCAATCAACGTTGGGTAACAGGCGAGTCAGTAAGGCTTCCATTAGCGCAGCACCTCCAGATGCACGTCGGCGGCAGCAAAGCGCGCCAGCGCGGCGTCGAGGTCGCCGCCGGTCAGGGCCAGGGTCAACTGGCCGTAGGGGGTGTTCTTGATGCGGTCGATACGCCCGGCGAGGATGCTGTAATCCACCCCGGTTTCGCGGGCCACGGTGCCCAGCAGCGGTGCATAGGTGGCTTCGCCCTGGAAGGTCAGGCGCAGGATACGTCCGGCGACATGGGCAAAATCATCGCGCTGTTCGTTCTCGTCGATCTGCTCGGCTTCCTGCACGAAGCGCTTGGTGGTGGCGTGTTGGGGGTGCAGAAACACCTCGGCCACTGGGCCGGATTCGACGATCACCCCGGCATCCATGACGGCAACGCGGTCACACACGCGGCGGATCACGTCCATCTCGTGGGTGATCAGTACGATGGTCAGATTCAACTCGCGGTTGATTTCAGCCAGCAGCTGCAACACCGAGGCGGTGGTCTGCGGGTCGAGGGCACTGGTGGCCTCGTCGCACAGCAGGATCTTCGGCTCGGTGGCCAGGGCGCGGGCGATGCCGACGCGCTGCTTCTGCCCGCCGGAGAGCTGTGCCGGGTACTTGTTGGCATGGTCCTGCAGGCCGACCCGGGCCAGCAACTCAATCACGCGGGTATTAATCGCGCTGCGCGGCAGCTCACCGGCCAGTTTCAGTGGCAGGGCGACGTTCTCGGCGACGGTCTTCGACGAAAGCAGATTGAAGTGTTGGAAGATCATCCCGACCTGCTGACGGAAACGCCGCAGACCCGTGGCGTCGAGCGCGGTGACGTCTTCGCCGTCGATCTCGATACGCCCGCCAGAAGGCTCTTCCAGACGGTTGATCAGACGTAGCAGGGTGCTTTTGCCGGCACCGGAGTGACCGATGATGCCGAACACTTCGCCCCGGGCAATCTGCAGATCGCTCGGTTGCAACGCGGGGATGTCCTGACCACTGACGCGGTACGCCTTGTGGACCTGATGAAAGTTGATCACTGCATAAACCTTTTGGGTTTCAACGTTGCCGGGTAGGCAGAAACGGCCGGCTAGTCTACCTGCCACTGTTTAGGCCGCAAAAATCTTTGTGGGCCTATGTTTATAGCTAAATCGCATTAATGGCTGGGCTGTTCCGCCCAGTGTAGCCAGCGCCAATGCAAACGACCGGGCAAGCCCGGTCGTGATCGCAGCGCAACGTGGTTAACGCTGCGGGCTAAGCACCAGCTGCGGCACCTGGGCGGGCTTGATCACCTGGCTCATGCGCGGGCTGAAGCTCGGGTCCAGGCGCTTGATCCGTGCGTTAAGCAAGGAGGCGACCCAGGGGAAATCCTTGGCCTGGCGCACTTCGATGCGCACCGCGCAATTAAAGGCGACCATATCCGCCGCCACGCCGTCGAGCAGGCTGCGCAGGCGCTCGTTGTCCTTATTATCCAGCATCGGCATGCCAATCACGCTGCTGGCGGCGGCGGGGTCGATCAGCCGTGCCTGTGCCTTGGCTGGCGCGGGCTCTGTGGCTGGCGGGGTATTCGGCAGCTGAGTGTCCTGAATCGCGGCGGCCTGGCGTTCGGCGGCCAGGCGCAGCTGGCGCGCTTGCTCCAGACGGGCGGCTTCGGCCTGGGCGGCCGCCTGCTCGGCGGCACGGCGCTGCTGTTCGGCGGCGGCCAGTTTGGCTTCACGGGCCTGGGCGATGGCGCCATCCAGGCCGGTGGTCAGTGCCGGTGCCTGCGGCATCAGACTGCGGGCGCGGCTCAGGGCTTTGGTGGCGTTATCCAGATTACCGGCCTGCAAGGCTTTCTGGCCCTGTTGCAGATGGGCTTCGGCGAGCTGGCGCTGGTATTGCTCCAGGCGGGTATCGCCGGCCGCGCGTTGCTGCAGGTTACCCAGCTGGCTTTCGGCGCTGCTCAGGTCGCCGCTGGCCAGGCTCTGGTCGAGCTGGCGAAAGGCGCTGACCAAGTCATCCACCGGCAGGTTGGCCGGTTGCGGCGCACTTTGGCAGCCGGCCAGCAGCAGAACCAGGCTCAGGGCAAATCCACGGAAAACGAACGATGTCATGACTGCGCGTCTCGAATTGTGCAAAAAACGCGCAAGTTTACACTGCGCTGCCTGACACAACCAATTTTTCAGGCGGTACGTCTGGGAAGGGCAAAGCTCAGTAGAAACAACGCTGCGGCGCTGACCACAATGGATGGCCCGGCCGGCGTGTCCTGAAACCACGACAGGCTCAGCCCGCCGCCTACCGCGACGATGCCCAGCAGGCTCGCGCCGAACGCCATCTGTTCCGGAGTGCGCGCATGGCGCTGGGCGGCAGCGGCGGGAATGATCAGCAGGGAGGTGATCAGCAGCACGCCGACGATCTTCATCGCCACGGCGATCACCACGGCGATCAGCAGCATCAGGCTCAGGCGAATTGCCGCCACCGGCAGGCCTTCGACCTTGGCTAATTCTTCATGCACGGTAATCGCCAGCAACGGCCGCCAAAGCAGGGCCAGCAGCACCAGCACCAGGGCGCTACCGCCGATAATCCAGGCCAGGTCTGTTGGGCCGACGGCCAGTAGGTCGCCGAACAGATAACCCATCAGGTCGATGCGCACATCCTGCATAAAGCTCAGCACCACCAGGCCCAGCGACAGGGTGCTGTGGGCGAGGATCCCGAGCAGGGTGTCGGAGGCCAGCGGTTGGCGGCTTTGCAGGGTGACCAGTAGCACGGCCAGCAGGACACAGCCCACGGTCACCGCCAGGGTCGGGCTGACATCCAGCATCAGCCCTAGAGCGACACCGAGCAGCGCGGCATGCGACAGGGTGTCGCCGAAGTAGGCCATGCGCCGCCACACCACAAAGGAGCCCAGCGGGCCGGCGACCAGCGCAAGGGCCAGGCCGGCGAGCAGGGCGTTGAGCAGAAAATCAGCCATGCGTGCAGCCATCTCCGTGAATATGCGGTTTGACCGGGCCTTTGATACTCAGGCCGTTAGGCGTTTCAGTGACCACCGCGCCATGCAGATCGTGCTCATGGTCATGGTGGTGGGTGTAGACGGCTAGGCTCTTGGCGTCCTCGCCGAACAGTTCGACAAAGGCCGGATCGAAACTGACCTGCTCTGGATGCCCGGAGCAGCACACGTGACGATTCAGGCAGACCACCTGGTCGGTGGTGCTCATCACCAGGTGTAGGTCGTGCGAAACCATCAGCACGCCGCAACCGTGGCGGTCGCGCAACTGGGTGATCAACCGGTACAACTCGGCTTGGCCTGCAACGTCGACGCCTTGCACCGGTTCATCCAGCACCAGCAGTTCTGGCTCGCGCAGCAGGGCGCGGGCCAGCAGCACGCGCTGCAGTTCGCCGCCGGAAATGCTTTGCAGCGGGCTGTCGAGCACCTGTTCGGCGCCCACTTCCGCCAGCGCTGCCTGCACATGGCTGCGCGTCACACCCGGCACCAGGCGCAGAAAGCGCAGCACCGAGAGCGGCAGAGTGGCATCCACATGCAGCTTCTGCGGCATATAGCCGACGCGCAGTTTGGGTTTGCGCCAGACGCTGCCGCTGTCCGGCTTGAGCAGGCCGAGTACAGCGCGCACCAGGGTGGTTTTTCCGGCGCCGTTGGGGCCGATCAGGGTGACGATCTCGCCGGGTTTCACGCTCAGCTGCACATCCTGCAGCACGCTCTGTCCGGCGAAGGTCACGCCCACCCCGGCGAGGCGGATCAGGGCGTCGCTCATGTCGGCTCCTGGCAGCCTGCGCAAAGGCCGACCACTTCCACCGTCTGGCTTTCCACGGCAAAACCGACCCCGGCCGCGCTGCTGATAATGGCGTCGCTGATCGTGGCCTGCTCCAGCTCGATGGCCGCATTGCAGCTTCGGCAAATCAGGAACTGACCTTGATGAGCGTGTTCCGGGTGGCTGCAGCCGACAAAGGCGTTAAGCGAGGCAATGCGGTGCACCAGGCCGTTTTCCAGCAGGAAATCCAGGGCGCGGTAGACCGTGGGCGGCGCAGCGCGGCGGCCGTCTTCGTCGCTCAATACGCCGAGAATGTCATAGGCCCCCAGCGGCTTGTGGCTGGCCCAGACCAGTTCCAGCACGCGTTTGCGCAAGGCGGTCAGGCGCAGACCCTGGCGCGCGCAGATGGCTTCGGCCTCGGCCAGGGCATGATTGACGCAGTGGGAATGGTCGTGTGGGCGTGAGGCCAGCGGAGCTTGAGTCATGGGCAACGACGAATAAGGTGAGAGACGTTATTATATTACCCGTTCCTTCCCGCTTGAGTGCTCCCCGTGTTGCGTCTTTTTCCGGCTTTTGCCCTATTGTTTATCACCTTTCCCCTGAGTTTCGCGGTCCACGCCGATGTGCGTGTGCTGACCAGCATCAAACCGCTGCAACTGATCGCCGCTGCGGTGCAGGATGGCGTTGGCCAACCAGAGGTGCTGCTGCCGCCGGGCGCCTCACCACACCACTATGCGCTGCGCCCCTCCGATGTGCGCAGCGTGCGCGAAGCTGACCTGCTGTACTGGATAGGCCCGGACCTGGAAAGCTTCCTGCCGCGCGTGCTGGCCGGCCGCGACAAGCCGAGTGTGGCTGTGCAGGATGTTCCAGGTATGTCCTTGCGTCATTTTGGCGACAGCGATGCGCAACACGCCGAGCATCACGCCGATCACGAGGATCACGCACACGCCGCCGACCAGCATGACCACGCCCACCGCCCCGGCAGCCTGGATGCGCACCTCTGGTTGCTACCGGCCAATGCCCGGGCAATTGCCGGCAAGATCGCCGCCGACCTGGCGCAGGTCGATCCGGCCAATGCCGCGCGCTACCAGGCCAATGCTAAGGCATTCGGCGAGCGTCTGGATGGCCTGGATCAGCGCCTGAAAAGTCGCCTGAATGGTCTGGCTGGCAAGCCCTACTTCGTTTTCCACGAAGCCTACGACTACTTCGAAGCCGCCTATGGCCTTAAGCACGCCGGGGTATTCAGCGTGCTTGGCGAGGTGCAGCCGGGTGCCCAACACGTGGCCGCCATGCGCGAGCGCTTGCAGCAAGCCGGGCCGAGTTGTGTGTTCAGCGAACCGCCGTTTCGCCCGCGCCTGGCGCAAACCCTGACCGCCGGCCTGCCGGTCACCCTGGCTGAGTTGGACGCCATGGGCGGCGCCTTGCCAGTGGATGCTGGCGGCTACGAAGCCCTGCTGGAAAACATGGCGGGCGAATTGGCCGGGTGTCTCGACGGGCTGTAATCGGCGCCCGGACCTTAGAAGGCGAACGGCAGCGCCAGCTCAACCTGCTGACGCTGGGCCAGGCGGCGCTGGAATTCTGCCGGGTCGTGGATCAGCACTTCCTGGCCGGCGAAGGATTCGGCGGCGATCAGGCGTGACAGCCAGAAGCGCACACAAGCGATGCGCAGCATGGCCGGCCACAATTCAGCTTCTGCCGCCGTAAAGGGCCGTAAACCGGCATAGGCCCCGAGCAGCGCCTGCGCGCGCTTGTTGTCCAGGCTGCCGTCATCCCGCGAGCACCAGTCGTTCAGGGCAATCGCCAAGTCATAGAGCATCGGCCCCGAGCAGGCGTTGTAGAAGTCGATCACCCCGGCCAGGTGGTTGCCGTCGAACAGTACGTTATCGCGGAACAGGTCGGCATGCAGGTTGGCCTGCGGCAAGGCGAGGATGCGCGGCTTGAGTGTGTGGATCTCCGCCAGTGCATCGCGCAGCAGTGGCACCTGTTCATCGGGCAACTTCAGGGCCAGGCTTGGGCCTTCGGCGAGCATCCAGTCCAGCCCCCGATCACTCTTGCGTGGCAGCGGCTGATTGCGCGTGGCCAGGTGAATGCGCGCCAGCAGTGCACCGACTTCCTGGCAGTGATGCGGATTGGCCTCATGCACATGCTTGCCGGCCAGGCGCGGCTGCAGCAGCGCCGGTTTTTCCGCCAGGCTGCGCAGCGCCTCGCCGCTGGTCGTACGCAGGGCATAGGGCACCGGCAGACCTGCGTCGTGCAGCACATCGAGCAACTCGATAAAGAAGGGCAAGTCGGCGCTTGGGCCGCGCTCGATCAGGGTCAGAACGAATTCGCCCTGCTCCAGGCTGACGAAGAAATTGCTGTTCTCACTGCCCGCAGCAATACCCTGGAAGTCGCGCAAGCGACCCAGGCCATAGGGGGCGAGAAACGCCTCGAGCTCATGTCGCTCAAGCGGGGTAAACACCGACATTGCAGAACTGCCTTCTTACCAGCTGAAAATTTCCCAGGCCGGAATCAACATATCCGGGCTGTCCGAGCGGACGAAGTTGCCATCGCTGCCATCGGCGCGTACCAGAAAGTACGGCTTGCCGCCTTTAGGGATGACCTTGACCGCGTAGAGAAAACCGTTGACCCGGTATTCATGGATGGTGCGGTCGCCGTCCTGGCGAATGGTTACATCCGGGTCGGCCGAAACCGGATCTTCGGCGTGGGCGACCAGGGTGGTGAATGCCAGCAGGCTGGCGAGCAACAGGCGATTGAGTGCGCGCATGATAACCTTGTCCCTTTGATTCCAATGGTGCGGCCATTCTACCGCCGCCCCCGCCGAAAAGGTTGATCCTGCTCATGAGCCAAGCCCCTCTCGTTCTGGTTGACGGTTCGTCTTACCTTTACCGTGCCTTCCATGCCCTGCCGCCGCTGACCACCTCCAAGGGCTTGCCCACCGGCGCGGTGAAGGGCGTGCTGAACATGCTCAAGAGCCTGCGCAAGCAGTACCCGAAAAGCCCATTTGCCGTGGTGTTCGACGCCAAGGGCGGGACCTTCCGCGATGAAATGTTCGCCGAGTACAAGGCCAATCGCCCGTCCATGCCCGATGAGCTGCGCGTCCAGGTCGAGCCGCTGCACGCCAGTGTCAGAGCCATGGGCTACCCGCTGTTGTGCGTCGAGGGCGTTGAGGCCGATGACGTGATCGGCACTCTGGCCCGCCAGTGCGCCGCCGAGGGCCGTGACGTGGTGATCTCCACCGGCGACAAGGACATGGCTCAGCTGGTCTGCCCGCACGTTACGCTGGTCAACACCATGACCGGTAGCGTCTATGACATCGATGGCGTGAAAGCGAAATTCGGTGTCGGTCCTGAGCTGATCATCGATTACCTGGCGCTGATGGGCGATAAGGTCGACAACATTCCCGGCGTGCCGGGCGTGGGCGAGAAGACCGCCCTGGGCCTGCTGGTCGGGGTCGGCGGTGGCCTCGATGTGCTCTACGCCAATCTCGATAAAGTCCCGGAATTGCCGATTCGTGGGGCCAAGACCCTGCCGGCCAAACTCGCTGAGCACAAGGACATGGCCTACCTGTCTTACGCCCTGGCGACCATCAAACTGGATGTGCCGCTGAATATCGCCATCGACTCGCTGCACCCAGGCGAGATGGATGTGCCGGCGCTGATGGAGCTGTACGCCGAGCTGGAATTCAAAACCTGGCGTGATGAACTGCTGCGCAGCAATCCGGCCCCGGCGGTCAAGGCCCCGGTCGCAGCGCCGGCCGATGACCTGTTCGCCCTGACGCCTAGCGCCAGTGCCGCCGCTGTAGTCGCGTCAGCTCCAGTAGCCGCTGATGCACCGACTGCCGAGGTGGTTGTTGCCGAGTTGCCCGCCGGGGCAGCGTTGGGCGATTACCAGTGCATCCTCGATCAGGCGCAGTTCGATCAGTGGCTGGAGAAACTGCGCAACGCCGAGCTGATCGCTTTCGACACTGAAACCACCGGCCTGGATGCACAAAAGGCCCAGTTGGTTGGCCTGTCCTTTGCGGTCAAGGCCGGCGAAGCAGCCTATATCCCGGTCGCCCACTCCTATATGGGCGTGCCGACCCAGCTGGATCGCGATGCGGTGCTCAAGGCGCTGAAGCCGATCCTGGAAGACCCGAACAAGGCCAAGGTCGGCCAGCACGCCAAGTACGACATCAATATCCTCGCCAATGCCTCGACGCCGATTGCGGTGCAGGGTGTTGCGTTCGACACCATGCTCGAATCCTACGTGCTGGACTCCACCGCCACCCGTCACGATATGGACAGCCTGGCGCTCAAGTACCTGGATCACAGCAACATCCGCTTCGAAGACATCGCCGGCAAAGGCGCCAAGCAGCTGACCTTCGACCAGATCGACCTGGCCCAGGCTGCACCCTATGCCGCCGAAGATGCCGACGTGACCCTGCGTCTGCACCAGCACCTGTGGGCCAAACTGTCGGCTGAGCCGAGCCTGGCCAGGGTGTTGCACGAGATCGAGATGCCGCTGGTGCCGGTACTGGCGCGTATCGAACGCCAGGGCGCGTTGGTGGATGCCAAGCTGCTCGGCCTGCAAAGCAACGAGTTGGGCGAAAAGCTGGTGGCCCTGGAGCGTCAGGCGTTCGAGATTGCTGGCGAGGAGTTCAACCTGGCCTCACCCAAGCAGCTGGGCGTGATCCTCTACGAGAAACTGGGCTTGCCGGTGCTCAGCAAGACCGCCAAAGGCCAGGCTTCGACGGCTGAAGCCGTGTTGGCGGAACTGGCCGAACAGGACTTCGAGCTGCCCAAGGTGCTGATGCAGTACCGCTCCCTGAGCAAACTGAAAAGCACCTATACCGATCGTCTGCCGGAGCAGATCAACCCGCGCACCGGGCGTATCCACACCAGCTATCACCAGGCGGTAGCCGCGACCGGACGCTTGTCGTCCACCGACCCTAACCTGCAGAACATCCCGATTCGTACGGCCGAAGGTCGGCGTATTCGCCAGGCCTTTGTCGCACCGAAGGGCTACAAGTTGCTGGCGGCAGACTATTCGCAGATCGAACTGCGCATCATGGCCCACCTGGCCAAGGATGAAAGCCTACTGGAGGCCTTCCGTCATGGCCGCGATGTGCACAAGGCCACCGCAGCTGAAGTCTTCGGTGTGCCCTTGGAAGAGGTCACCAGTGATCAGCGCCGCAGCGCCAAGGCGATCAACTTCGGCCTGATCTACGGTATGAGCGCCTTCGGCCTGGCCAAGCAGATCGGCTGCGACCGCAAGCAGGCGCAGGCCTATATCGATGTGTATTTCGCCCGCTATCCCGGCGTGCTGGCCTATATGGAGCGCACCCGCGAGCAGGCCTGCGAACAGGGCTTTGTCGAGACCCTATTCGGCCGTCGCCTGTACCTGCCGGATATCCATGCGAAGAACCAGGCGCTGCGCAAAGGTGCCGAGCGCACCGCGATCAACGCGCCGATGCAAGGTACGGCGGCGGACATCATCAAGCGTGCGATGGTCACCGTGGACGGCTGGCTGAGCGAGTCCGGCCTGGACGCCAAAGTCATCCTGCAGGTACACGACGAACTGGTGCTGGAAGTGCGTGAGGACTTGGTCGCGCAGGTCAGCGAGCAGATCCGGCCGCTGATGGGCAATGCCGCCGCGCTGGATGTGCCGCTGCTGGTGGAAGTAGGTGTGGGCGATAACTGGGATGAGGCGCACTGACGTCTCTGTAATGGGGCTGAGCGGTTGTCTTAGCGGGCGCCTTGAGTTTCTGGGTATCGATTCTTGGGTTTTTATAGCTAATCGTTTCAAAAATTTGGCTGAACTTTATTCTTGCCCGGCCAGTCAGAGTTTACGAATGGCCCGCAAAGCCCTTCGATGCTCCTTGTTGTGTTAAGTGTTGGCAGATTCTGGACCCCGCCCTAGCGGTTCAGACGTTAAACCCCGAACTTCCCTCCCCCATAAGAAGTTTCGGGGTTTTTTTTGCTCAACACATCCATGTGCTCCACCCCTTCGGGGCTTACGCGCAAAACGCTCCTGGCGTTTTTGTGGTTCCTCATCCATGGCGACCACCTGCGGGCCGTTGCTGCGATTGCTACAAGCCCGGATCAGGCCTCGGTTTCTTCGTCATCCGGCAGGGCGAACTCACCCAGCTGCATCCATTCGGCCAGTACTTCCTGAGCCTCTTCGATGCCAATGCGCTTGGGCGCTGAGAACAACTGAATGCTGACGCGATCACCCCAGCCTTTTTGAATATCCTGGCGAACCTTGAGCAAGGTGTTCTTGGCTGCACCAAAAGCGAGCTTATCGGCCTTGGTCAGCAGGATGTGCATGGGCATTTCGCTGGCAACCGACCAATCCAGCATGAGGATATCGAACTCGGTCAGCGGTTTGCGGATGTCCATCATCAGCATCAACCCGCGCAAGCATTCGCGGCTGCCCAGGTAGGCTTCCAGGTGCTTTTGCCAGTGCAGCTTCAACGGGATCGGTACTTTGGCGTAGCCATAACCCGGCAGGTCGACCAGGCGGCGCTCTTCATCCAGTTTGAAGAAGTTGAGCAGTTGCGTGCGCCCTGGGGTCTTCGACGTGCGCGCCAGACTGGCATGGGTCAGCGTATTCAAGGCGCTGGATTTACCCGCGTTGGAACGGCCTGCAAAGGCCACTTCATGGCCGAAATCTTCCGGACACTGGTCGACCTTGGCCGCGCTGATAAGGAAACTGGCCTGTTGGCACAGACCGATAATGGGGTTCTTGGCTTGCATCTGGATATCCGTGAGGGCGAGCGTAGGGTGGCGTTGCAGGCGCGATGCCCTTGCGACATTTGCGCGCAGCCTGCCTGTCGGCGTATAGCGCGGCAAGCTGTGTCGTTTCCGTTTCAATGACGCCAGTATATAATGGCGCAGATTTTGTGTGCGCTTTCTCCCTGTTATTGGACAAGTGTTCACGGGAACGATTTAGATCATCTGCCCCTAGAAGCAGTACGTTCCCCTCCCTGATGAGGTTGATCTGATGAAAAAAATGCTGATTGCAGCCAGTGCTTTGATGCTGTCGTTGAGTGCTCAGGCTGCACAGGATCCAGAAGCCGTCTACGCTCGCGCGTGTGGTGTGTGCCATAACGGGCAGATTCCGACCGCTCCCAAGCGCGGCGACAAGGCAGCCTGGGAACCACGTCTGGCCAAAGGCACCGACGCCTTGGTGCAGAGTGTTACCAATGGTCTGAATGCCATGCCGCCCCGTGGGTTGTGCATGGATTGCACGCCCGAGGATTACCAAGCCGTCATCAAATTGATGACCGAGTAAGCCCGGCGCATAAACTCTTTCTCTTAGCCGTAAATTGGATTAGCTGATGAACAAAGTACTCGTGAGTCTGCTGTTGACCCTGGGCCTCACTGGCTTCGCACATGCTGCAGGCAATGCTGAAGCTGGCCAGGGTAAGGTGGTTGTGTGTGGTGCGTGCCATGGTGCCGATGGCAACAGTGCTGCACCGAACTTCCCGAAACTGGCTGGGCAAGGCGAGCGCTACTTGCTCAAGCAGCTAAAAGACATCAAATCCGGTGCACGCCCAATCGTGGAAATGACCGGTTTGCTGGATAGCCTCAGTGACCAGGACCTGCAGGACATCTCCGCTTACTTTGCCAGCCAGCAAATGAGCGTTGGCGCTGCTGATCCGAAACTGGTCGAGCGTGGCGGTGAGCTGTTCCGCGGCGGCAAACTGGCTGAAGGCATGCCGGCCTGCACCGGTTGTCATTCGCCGAATGGTGCAGGTTTGGATGCTGCTGGTTATCCGCAACTGGGCGGCCAGCATGCGACCTACATCGCCAAGCAGCTGACCGATTTCCGCGAAGGCAATCGTACCAATGATGGCGACAGCATGATCATGCGTTCGATCGCAGCCAAGCTGAGTAACAAGGACATTGAGGCGGTATCCAGCTTTATCCAGGGTCTGCATTGATCCGCTAACACCGCGACATGTCGTAATGAAATAGGGTGGCTTAGGCCACCCTATTTCGTTGTGGCCATCGCTACAATGCACGGAACCCCAGTTTGCCGCGCGGGTCGAACCTCGGTTCGTCATCACGCACCGTCTTATAGCCAAGGAGTAACGCATGCGTAACCTGATCCTCAGTGCCACTCTCGTCGCCACCAGCCTGTTTGGCCTGAGCGCCCATGCCGAGCCGATTGAAGCGGGCAAACAGTATGTCGAGCTGAACAATCCGGTAGCGGTGTCCAAGCCGGGCAAGATCGAAGTGGTCGAACTGTTCTGGTATGGCTGTGGCCATTGCTACAAATTCGAAGCCACTATTAATCCATGGATCGAAACCCTGCCAGAAGATGTCAACTTTGTGCGCATCCCGGCCATGTTCGGTGGTATGTGGAACGTCCACGGCCAGATGTTTATCACCCTCGAGGCCATGAAAGCGGAGCACAAGGTTCATGCTGCGGTGTTTGATGCGATTCATGTGCAGGGTAAGAAGCTGGCAACCCCGGAAGAAATGGCTGATTTCCTCGCGGCTGAAGGCATCGACAAAGATGCGTTCCTCAAGACCTACAATTCCTTCGGCGTGAAGAGCCAGCTGGAAAAAGCCAAGAAGCTCGCCATGGCCTATCAGATCACTGGCGTACCCGTGATGATCGTCAACGGCAAGTACCGTTTCGACATCAGCAGCTCGGGCGGTCCACAACAAACCCTGCAAGTGGCGGATCACCTGATCGCCAAAGAGCGCGCCGCACAGTAAGGCTTAAGCGGATAACGCGCCATGCTCAGGCGCTGGCCAGCCAGACGGGCGATTGATCTGTGCGATCCGCAGGTCAATCCCCGTTGCGTGCCGGTCGCTGACTGGCCCGCAGAGGGCAGCCTACGCCTGCTCAGCTTCAATATTCAG
This sequence comes from Pseudomonas sp. SL4(2022), assembly GCF_026625725.1. Taxonomy (NCBI): domain Bacteria; kingdom Pseudomonadati; phylum Pseudomonadota; class Gammaproteobacteria; order Pseudomonadales; family Pseudomonadaceae; genus Pseudomonas; species Pseudomonas sp. SL4(2022). Next base: position 1,595,984 of record NZ_CP113060.1, on the reverse strand, counting down.
GTGGGTATCAGTACCCAGCGCTATCACCATTACCTGACGCGCAGCTGGCAACATTTGCTGCCACACGCCGGGCGCAGTGACAATCTGCAACGGATTGGTGAGCTGCTCGGTGATTTCGATCTGGTGGCTTTGCAGGAAGTTGATGGCGGCAGCCTGCGTTCGGGCTACGTCAACCAGGTCGAACATCTCGCGCATCTCGGCGCCTTCCCCTACTGGTATCAGCAACTCAACCGCAATCTCGGTCGTTTGGCCCAGCACAGCAATGGCGTACTCAGCCGCCTGCGTCCCAGCCTGCTGGAAGACCATCCGCTGCCCGGCCCTCCGGGCCGTGGAGCGATGTTGTTGCGCCTCGGTGAGGGGCCGGACGCGATTGCTGTGGTGATGATGCACTTGGCCCTGGGCGCACGAACCCGTACCCGGCAGTTGGCCTATATTCGCGAGTTGCTCAGCGATTACCGGCACCGGGTGCTGATGGGTGATATGAATACCCACGCCAACGATCTGCTGCAGCATTCACCTCTAAGGGACTTGGGCTTGTGGGCGCCACAGGTTGAGGCCACCTTTCCCAGTTGGCAGCCTCAGCGCTGTCTGGACCATATCCTGCTCAGCGCGGAACTGTCCCTGGAACGCTGCGAAGTGCTGCCCTTGCCAATTTCGGATCATTTGCCAGTGGCGGTGCAAATTCGCTTGCCCACTTCACTCTGCGGGCCCGCACCGCCTATGCTGGTTGAGTCCTAGGTCTGCAAGCACGCGGTGAAAGCTGCTGGTGACTGACCCGGTAACAGACTGTGAACACTGGAAGGCAATGATGAGCGACGACGCCCAGCGCTGGAAAAGCAAGTACCTGGAAAGCCTGGAACAGCAGGAAAAACTTGAACGACGCTGGGAGGCGCGACTGGACCTGCTTCGCCGTGGTCTGGTGCGTAGCTCGCTCGCAGCCGAAGGTAGCGACAAGTCCGTTGACCAATGCATGCAGGAACTGCGTGAAACACTACGCCGCGATGATATCGACGCGGGCCTGGCGGCATTGATTCCTCGCCTGGAAAAAGCCGTGCTGGACTCGGAAAAGCGGCGTCAAGAGCGTATTGAGCAGAACATTTCCGGTGTAACCAACCTGACGGCTCAGCTGCTTGCCTTACAGCCGCCCCGTGAAGTGCGCAAAGCACTCAAACAGTTTTCCAGGCGAATTGAAGAGCGCGCCAGCCAGCCCCGTGAACTGCCTGCACTGCTTACTGAATTGAGTGGCTTGCAGCAGCAAGCCCTGGCGGTGTTTGACGGGGAAACAGCAACTACGCGGCCCGGTTTGTTACAGCGCCTATTCGGCAATAAGGATGCGCAGCCCGATACAGCGGACATTGACTCGGCTGTAGATGGACAGCCTGCTACCGGTATTGCCGCCGCAAACGCTGCGGAGAATCTGCTGGCTGAGCCTGCTGCAGCGTACCCTCCTGCCGGAACGGCTACCGAGCCCCCTGCTGTTGCGCTTGTATCGCCCACACCGGCACCGCTGACCCCGCACGAACCCGTGGCTGAGTCACCGCGCGCAGTTGCAGAGCCCACCAGCGCAGCCCTGATGGGCGATCCGGCATATGCCCTTCCGGAAGTTCCCGAACCCGGGTACAGCTCCGTCGCGCCGCATATCGGTGAAAGTCTGATGAGGCTGCTCGATGAGCTGGAGTTGCCCGAGCGGCACAAGCCCCAGGGCGAAGTCTTGCGCTTGCGTGTGCAGGGTGGGCTGAACTGGTACGAGTTGGTGGCCGTGCTGGATGATCTGGCTGTGCTGATCCTGGCGGTAACTGACAGTGGCCAGCGCGAATTCGCCACCTACCTGAAGCAGCTCAACGAACGGCTGGCCTTGTTTCTCGACACGCTTACCGAAGCCCATGAGGGCTACAGCGAGTCTGTAGAGAGCGCGCGTACCTTCAATCAGGAGTTGCGCGATCAGGTCAGCGGTCTGCAGGCCAGTGTGCAGGAGGCCGTTGATCTGCACAGCCTCAAGCAATCCCTTGAAGCTCGCCTGGATGGCTTGCTCAATACGGTTAGCGCACACCAGAAGCACCGCGATGGCCGAGAGGAAGAGGTCGCCCAACGCCTGCAGAGCCTGACTCAGAAAGTCGCTGATATGGAACGCGAAGCGCAAAGCTTCCGTGACCATCTTGAAGAGCAACGGCAGAAAGCCCTGATTGATCCACTCACCGGACTGCCCAATCGTGCAGGTTGGAGCGAGCGCCTGGAATTGGAAATGGCGCGCTGGAAACGCTATGGCGGTGAGCTGGCGCTGGCGGTGCTGGATATTGATCACTTTAAACGGATCAACGACGGCTATGGCCATCTTGCCGGTGACAAGGTACTGAAGATCATTGCCGGTGAGTTGGCCAAGCGTCTGCGCAAAACCGACTTTATTGCCCGCTTTGGCGGCGAAGAGTTTGTTTTGCTGATCCCTTCAACACCTCTGGAAGGGGGGCGGCAGCTGTTGCAGACCCTGCTGGATGGTGTGGAGCAGTGCCCGTTTCATTTCCGCGGCGAGCGCGTAACCATCACCTTGTCGGCCGGACTCACCGTATTTGCCAACGGTGAAAGCAGTGAAAAAGTTTTCGAGCGCGCCGACCAGGCGCTGTACCGCGCCAAGAGTGGCGGGCGCAACCGGGTCGAACTGGGCTGAGTTCGCGGTTAGGCCACTGCGTTCAGGTAGGGTTTCCAATTGTCCGGGATGGCTTCCAGTTGTGGGTAACCCAGGCTGCGCAGGTGTCCGCCAGCCAAAAGAAATGGCGTATGCCGCAGGGCTTGCGGAACCTCGCGTAATTCCGGCAGCCACAGACTCACGTAATGGGCTTCGGGGTCATATTCACGGGCCTGACGCAGGGCGTTGAACACCCGATTGTGCCGTGGATCGTTACCCACACCCGCCAGGTAGGCCCAATTTCCCCAGTTACTGGCTGGGTCATAGTCGATCAGATGCTCCTCAAACCAGGCTGCACCGTGGCGCCAGTCCTGTTGCAGGTCATTGATCAGGTAGCTGGCGACCACCTGGCGACCTCGGTTGGACATGAAGCCAGTGGCGGCCAGTTCGCGCATATTGGCGTCGATCAACGGCATGCCTGTGCGTCCGCGCGACCACTCCTGGAAGCGCTGATCCAGTTGCTGGGGGGCGCGTTCGGTGGCCTTCAGTCCGCCGGCCTTGAACAGCGCACTCCCATGCCGCGCCAGGGTCCAGCGGAAGAAGTCGCGCCAGAGCATTTCGACCCACAACCAGTGGGTTGAATCATTGCGTTTGTATTGCGCTTCATGACGTCGCAGTTCAGCGATCACTCGCCGCGCCGAGAGGCTGCCATTGGCCAGCCAAGGCGAGAATTTCGATGAATACTCGCTGCCGATCATGCCATTGCGGGTCTCTTTGTATTGGCGAACGCCCTGACTCTTCCACAGGTAGTCACGCAGGCGGCTCAGGGCCGCGGGTTCACCGCCCGAGAAGGGAAAGGCGCTTGCCGGAACACTGAGCGGCTCACCCAGACCCAGTTGAGAAAGCGTCGGCAAGGGCTGCAACAGAGCCAGTGCACCGTCAGGTAATCGAGGCAGGTATTCGGGTGCGAGGGCGGGTTGAAAGACCAATAGCCGTTCTTCGACCAGGCTGCGAAAGCGGCTGAATACATGAGGAAACTGTTTGAGCGAGAATGGCAGGTCTTCACTGCGTAGCAGATTGTTGGCTGGCGCCAGTAACAGCGGTGTAGTGCCCAGGTTGCGGGCGACTCGGTCCAACTGTGCACATTCGTCGGGTGCCATCTCCTCAAGCGTCAGTACCTGATTGAGCTTGAGCTGATTAACTAGCCGGGGGATGACCTGTTCAGCGCTGCCAATCACGACCAGCAGATGAGAGCCGCGTTGACGTAATTCACCTTCCAGCGCCATCAGGCTTTCCAGCAGAAAACGGGCGCGGTGGACGCCCATACGACGCATGCCGAACGCATTGAGCTGTAACTGTGCCGGATCCAGTACATACACGGGCAACAGGCACTCGGCGGTCATGCCTGCCTGCAATGCCGGATGATCATCAAGGCGTAGATCCTGCTTGAACCACAGCAATGCGCGCATGGCTTGAGCCTCACATTTGCTACAAAGCATGTACAGATAGTGTTTTTGTACAGGAGTTAGTCTAGCAGCGTGAACGCTGACCTGCCTGGGCAGCAGACCGGCGTGACGAATCTGCCTGATCAAAGGTGTTTTCTCCCGCGATATCCGTCCGGGTAGTCGCCTTGCCGCGGCAAGAGGCCATAAACTCTGGCGGTCTGTTAAGGAGTCATCATGGAAATCTTTGGCCTCGCTGCGCTGATCTTTCTGGTCACCGATCCCTTCGGCAATATCGCCATCTTTATTGCCGCGCTGAAAAATGTACCGAACAAACGTCGTCTGTGGGTCGCTGGGCGTGAGCTGATATTCGCCCTGGCTTTGCTGCTGCTGTTTCTCACCTTCGGTGACACGGTGCTCAGTGCGTTGGGGCTGTCGCGCGAAGCCACCGCGATTGCCGGCGGTATCATTCTGTTCGTGGTGGCCATGCGATTGATTTTTCCCGGTCCGCAAGGTGTTCTCGGTGACGTACCCGACGGTGAACCCATGCTGGTGCCTCTGGCCACGCCAGCAGTGGCGGGGCCATCGGCCCTGGCCTTGCTGATGACGTTACGCAATACCCATGATGGTCCGCTATGGGAGCTTTACGCCGCCGTGGTTTTGGCCTGGGCGGCAACCGCGTTCATTTTGTTGCAGGCTTCTTTCCTGCAGCGCTTTCTGGGGCCACGTGGCCTGACCGCTGTGGAGCGCCTGATGGGCATGCTGCTGATCATGCTCAGTGTCGACATGCTGCTGGATAACCTGCAAAGCGTGTTGCATATCACCCCATGAGAATCTTTCTATTCAGCATCCTGCTGCTATTGGCCGGGTGCAGCCAGACACTGCACATCAATGAGCGCTACAGCGCCAGTGGCCAGAACAGCCGAGTGCAGTACATCGTATTGCACTACACCTCGGCAGACCTGAACCGCTCACTGCAACTGCTGACCGAAACCGAAGTCAGTAGTCACTACCTGATTGGTGACCGCACGCCGACCATCTACCGCCTGGTTGATGAGAATCGCCGCGCCTGGCATGCCGGCGACAGCCAGTGGCAGGGGCGTACCTGGCTCAATGGCACCACAATCGGTATCGAATTGGTTAACCAGGGCTTCTATGACACCCCCACAGGGCGCTACTGGCAGCCGTTTGCACCGGCGCAGATCGAGGCGCTGATCGGGCTGCTCAAAGACATCATGCAGCGCCACCAGCTGCCGCCCGGCAGCATCCTGGCGCACAGTGATATTGCGCCTCAGCGCAAGGTTGACCCCGGCCCATTATTCCCCTGGAAGCAGCTGGCGGATGCGGGGCTCGTACCTTGGCCCGATGCCGATGCTGTGGCACGTCAGCAAGCACTGTTCAGCGCCAGCCTGCCGACCGTGCAATGGTTTCAAGCGCAATTGATGCGACAGGGTTATGCCGTGCCACTGCACGGTGAACTGGATCAAGCCACCCGCAACGTACTGGCTGCCTTTCAGATGAAATACCGTCCTGCACGCTATGACGGCGAGCCCGATGCGCAGACCGCTGCGCTGCTGCAAGTGCTTGCCGCCACTGCCGATTAGCGCGAAGAACGGCTGCGCGGCCTCTTGGGTAACTGACCGCCGATACAGCGTCTGTATCGGCGGTTTTATGTCTACACGATCATTTATAGACTGCGCATTCGAAAATCGTTCTGTGGATGCTCTTTTGTTTATAAATGTATACAAAGTTGTAGCCAAGAGGTTTTGTGTTTGTCTACATTAGCTGGACAATAACAACAGCGAGTAACTCAGCATGACGATTTCACCTGTTACGCCGTCGTCCGCGCAGCGCCCGGAAGACGAAAACCTTGGTATCGGTGCCAACCTCGCCTATGGCTTGCAGCATGTGCTGACCATGTATGGCGGCATCGTTGCGGTGCCCTTGATCGTTGGCCAGGCGGCCGGCTTGTCACCGGCGGACATCGGCCTGCTCATCGCCGCCTCACTGTTTGCCGGCGGCCTGGCGACATTGCTGCAAACGCTTGGTCTGCCCTTTTTCGGCTCGCAGTTGCCACTGGTACAGGGTGTGTCCTTTGCCGGTGTAGCAACCATGATTGCGATCCTCGGCAGTGACGGCGCAGGCGGTCTGCCGGCCGTGTTCGGCGCAGTAATCGCCGCCTCGCTGATTGGCTTATTGATCACCCCGGTGTTCTCGCGCATCACCAAGTTCTTCCCGCCGCTGGTCAATGGCATTGTGATTACCACCATCGGTCTGACACTGATGCCGGTGGCGGCACGTTGGGCCATGGGCGGTAACAGTCAGGCGGAAGACTTTGGCAGCATGGCCAATATCGGCCTGGCCGCACTCACCCTGGCGACCGTCTTGCTGTTGAGTAAGCTCGGCAGTTCGAGCATTTCGCGCCTGTCGATTCTGCTGGCCATGGTCATCGGCACCCTGGTGGCCGTGGCCCTGGGCATGGCAGATTTCTCCAAGGTTGCGGAAGGGCCGCTGGTGGCGATGCCCAGCCCGTTCCACTTCGGCATGCCGACCTTCCAGGTCGCGGCCATCATTTCGATGCTGATCGTGATCATCGTCACCCTGGTGGAAACCTCGGCGGACATCCTCGCGGTCGGTGACATCATCGAAACCAAGGTCGACTCCAAACGTCTGGGCAATGGCCTGCGTGCGGACATGATTTCCAGCGTGTTTGCGCCGATCTTCGGCTCCTTCACTCAGAGTGCCTTTGCCCAGAACGTCGGTCTGGTGGCCGTGACCGGGGTGAAAAGTCGCTATGTGGTGGCCTCGGCCGGCTTGATTCTGGTGACCCTCGGCCTGCTGCCGGTGATGGGCCGTCTGGTCGCCGCCGTGCCCACGGCGGTGCTCGGTGGTGCGGGTGTGGTGCTGTTCGGCACCGTGGCGGCCAGCGGGATTCGTACCCTGTCCAAGGTCGATTACCGCAACAACATGAACCTGATCATCGTCGCCACTTCGATCGGTTTCGGCATGATCCCGATTGCTGCGCCGACCTTCTATCACCACTTTCCGGCCTGGTTTGAAACCATTTTCCATTCGGGCATCAGCTCGGCGGCGATCATGGCGATTCTGCTCAACCTGGCCTTCAACCACTTCAAGGCTGGTAACTCGGATCAGCAATCGGTATTCGTGGCTGGCCACGAGCGCACCCTGCGTTATCAGGACATTGCCGCACTCAACGATGGCGATTACTTCAAGGGCGGCAAGCTGTTCGATGCCGAGGGCAAGGAAGTGCCGCTGATCAAGGAAGCCTCAGGGCACTAGCCGGGCTGGCCACCGCGTCATTAACGTGGCGTGGTGGCGATCAGGCGTGAGTCGGCCAGGGCGGCGGTACGGTGTTCGGTCGCCGCGCGGTACTCGGGGTCGGCCAGCATGCTGAGAAAGGCCGCCTTGGAGGGATAGCGCACTAACAGCAACTCATCCCACCGTTCATCGGCCGGGGCAATCAGGGCAGCCTGCGCGGCGGCCATGACCTGCACCTCACCGCCCACGCCACGGACTTTGCGCAGCGCCGTTTGACTGTAGCGTGCATAGGCTTCGCGGCCGCTGCACGGCGCATGGCTGCTGCCGCTGGCATAGCTGGCCTGGGCCTGAAAACGCAGCAGATTGAGCATCAGCAGCGGTGTGTCATCCGCCACCTTGGCGGTAAATGCGGCCAGTTGTTCACGGCTGGGGTTGATGCTGGGCATGGCGGCGCTCCTCGTGAATGGAGCGCCCAGTGTCGGCTTGCACGCAGCAAACGACAACCTGCATCAAATGGACAGATTGGGCACTATTGGCGGCTCTGCAAGGCCTTTTATTCACCTGCTGCGCGTGCTCTGCCCGTTGGCCCAAGATCCTTGAGCCAACGACTTAACAGTCTTGGTGCGTCATATTGCAGGCCTTCTGGCGTTTCCACGACACGTTTGATCATGTTGTCGCCAAACAGCTGTTTTCCCTGGACGAAGTGTTCGCCGCGGGTCTGATTCGGATTGCTGATTTGCCAACCAAGCCGTTGGGCAAGCCAAACTCCAGCTTCGTAGTGACTGATCCAGTCTTCCTCTTTCAGCACCTGCAGGTGCTGCGCCGGTGCATCACGCGCCACTACCAGCACGGGAACTTCAACCACTTGTGGCAGTAAATCGTTATGCCCCCAGCGTCCGTCTTCGCCCAGTAACTGGCCGTGATCGCCGGTAATTATCAAGTAGCGTTCGCCTTCAAGCTGATCGAATTGTTCAATTATTTCGGCTAACACATCGTCCAGATAACCCACTGCGTTGTCATAAGCATTCGCCTGACGTTGTTCGCGCGGGAGCTCAGAATCCGCTGGCCACAGGGGCAATGGCTCACTGTGTTTGGCGTAGTTTTCTTCGTAAGGCAGGTGAGCTGTTCGCAGGTTGAGAACAACGAAATTGCGCATCGCCCACTGTTGTTCTTTCAAAATATCAATCAAGGCATGGTCGTGTCGCTTGAGGAAAAGCAGTGGGTGGTCCTCGCGGGTAATCGAGACATCCAAATGGCGACTGCCCAGATGGCTGAGCAGTTTCGACTCCTGAGCTGAAAGCCAATGGGTGCGAAAACCCTCCTGGCGCGCAAGGGAAAACAAGTTGTGCGGTTGCGTGCTCAATAGTTCGGTCTGCCCAGGCTCTCGAATCAGATTGAGCAGATTGGGCAGGCTAACGGCAGTGGAAACACCGGCAGCAATGCCCGGCTTGGCCAACAGCTGGTTAGCCGAAGCCATGCGACTCAGGTTTGGCGTGGTATTGCGAGGATAGCCCAGAACACCAAGGCGATCGGTGCGCAGAGAGTCTGCGACTACCAGCCAGACATGTTGCGCCGTGCTTGGCTGACGCTGTACTTGGTAGGGCTGAAAGGGTGCCTGTGGTAGCGCGTCTACGGGACGAAATGCCAAACGTACAGCATAAAAAGCGAATGCATTGAAACTGTTATGCAGACCACTGCGCGTAGGTCCGGGCATGAATGAACTGAGATCCCGGTAGGTGGCACGATAAGGTTTGGCCCCCAGCACTAGAACGATAATCAGCAGGGCCCAGCGACTGCGCGGTAAATCAATCTGCGACGGAACCCAGCGGTGCAGGAAAATCAGCAAAGCGTAAGGCAGCAGCACACTTGGCAGAACATGCCAGTGATCGGCAAAGCTGTGCCAGCCGGTTTCCCGCACTTCGGCGAAGTCATTGAACAGGCTGACAATGTCAGGGCCGGTCAATGGCTCGCCGAAAAACGAGATATGACTGAGCTGGATAAGTTGCATGGTGCATAGCACCACCAAGAGAGCAGTTACCAGGCCGGGCATAGCCACTAGCCATAGAGACAGACTGAACAACCAGACCACCACCACAAACCGCAATTCCAGTTCAGCCTGGTTGGCGGATGTGAACAATTGCTGGATGAAATCGTCAGCCATAAGCAACAGACTGCTGAGGCAGGTCAGCGCCAGCAATCTGAGTACGCGCAGACGAGGGTTGGGGGCGGGATGTTGTGAGTTTAGGCCAAGTGCTGCGAGTGAAAGAGACATGCCTGACTGCTCTGCTCGGTTAAAGGCGCAGCTAGAGATTCTGCAACCCGCGAGAAGTTCCATAGGCAAGAATTCGCTGCTATGACGGTGGTTGGTGCCAATTTAAACCGGCAGTGCCACGTAGAACTGCGCCCCTTGACCGGCGCGTGAATGCACGCCGATCTGTCCGCCATGCAGCTGGACGATTTCCTTGCACAGCGCCAGGCCGAGGCCGGCGCCGCCTTTCTTGCGGCTGACCTGCACGAAGGGTTCGAAGATCCGCGTCTGCTGGCGATAGGGAATACCCTCGCCGTTATCTTCCACGCTGAGCACCACCCGTTCGTCCTGCTGTCGTGCCTGCAGACGGATCTGCCCGCCGGGGCGGCTGTGGCGCAGGGCATTGCCGATCAGGTTGTCGAGCACCCGCTCGATCTGTAGCGGGTCGATCTGCACGTCCGGCAGATCGCCGTGCACTTCGCAGGCCAGGCTGATCTGCAGCTCGGCGGCCTGGGTGGTGAAGCGTTGCTGGGTCTGATGTAGCAGCGTGCCTAAGGCACAGGTAGAAAGCTCCAGGGTCTGCAGGCCATTCTGGTAGCGCGAGAAACTCAGCAGGTCGTTGATCAGGCGCAGCAGGCGGTGCATTTCCTCATCCACGGTATTGAGCAGGTCGGCTTCACGGGATTCTGCGGCAAACTGCAGGCGCTCCTGCAGCAGGCCGAACGCCATCAGCATGCCGGTCACCGGCGTACGCAGCTCATGCGAGGCGCGCAGCACGAATTCGCGGCGCACCCGCTCGAAGGCGCGCTGCTCGGTGACATCGCGCAGCACCATCACCGCGCACATAAAGCGCCCTTCGCTGTGATGAACACCAGACAGGCTGTAGGCCAGTACACGTTGCTCGCCATCGACCTCGGTCTGCACATCGTCCAGCACCTCATCCAGGCTTTCGCCCTGCAGCACCTTGTGCAGCTGCTCGGCCAGATCGGCGCGATTCAGGGCCACGTCGAGGGTCTGCCCGAGCTGCTCGGCACCCCAGCTTAACTGGCGCAGGGCCACCGGGTTGACGTGCTCGACCCGGCCTGCGTAATCGAAGATCAGCAGGCCGTCGTCGATGCTGTCGAGCACCGCTTGCAGGCGCTGTTGCTCGGCCTGTAGGGCGGCCACATCGCTGCTCTTGAACTCGCGTAGGGCCTCGGCCATCAGGCCGAAGCGCTGGCTCAGGGCGGACATTTCCGCCACCGGGGTCAGCGGCAGGGTGACCTGAAAGTCGCCCTGGCCGATCTGATCGGCGGCCCGCGCCAATGCCTCGATGGGCCGGCCGAAGCGCTGGGCGATGCTGTGCGCGGTGACAAAGCCGATCACCAACACGGCCATGCAGATCAGTCCGAGCAGGCCAGCGATCAGCCAGGCGCGTTCCCGCGCGCGGGTTTCTTCGAGCGCGGCGGCGTCGACATAACGCGTTTGCACCGCGTTGATGCGATCACGCAGGGCCTCGATGGCGCGGCCGAAGCTGTCATTACTGAGCAGCTCGCGGCGTACGGTCAGCGGTTTGGCCAGCAAGTCATCGAAGCTGGCGTAGGCGTGCGCGATCTCGCCAATCGCCTGACGGTCGCTGTCAGCGGTGGCGCTCTCTGTGGCCCGTTGCAGCCAGAGTTTGAACTGCTGATCGGACGCTTTCAGGGCCTCGCGGTCGAGGTCCGCCGCGAGTAGCAGAATCATCTGCTTACCCAACTCCTGACTCAGGCCGAGGCTGGCATCGATGATTTGCAGATTGCGGGTCATCGCCTGGCTCTGCACCTGGGTCAGCTGCAGCACGCTGAACATCCCCAGCAGCAGCCCGACGATGGCGACGGTAAGCAGCGCGCTGCTGCTGATAAACAGCCGGCTGCGCAGCTTCACAGGCTGAGCTGCTTGCGCTTGCGGTACAGAGTTGAGGCGTCGATGCCGAGGGTTTTCGCGGCCTGGTCAAGGCTTCCGCTGTTGGCCATGACCGCGCTGATATGGGCTTTTTCCAGGGCTTCCAGGCTCAGCTGATCACCGATCTGCGGTACACCGTGGCTGGTTGGGGCGTTGAGCCCGAGGTGGCTGACCTGCACCCGCTCTTCTGTGCAGATGATGCTGGCGCGTTCGATCACGTTGCGCAGTTCGCGGATATTGCCCGGCCAGGCGTAGCTGAGCAGCGCTTCGCGCGCCTCCTCACTGAAGTTACGCGCAGGGCGTGCGTACTCGACGACAAAGCGTGCGAGAAAGCGCTCGGCCAGGTCGAGGATGTCCTCGCGGCGCTCGCGCAGCGGCGGCAGGGTCAGGGTGATGACGTTGAGACGGATACAGCAGGTCTTCGCGAAAGCGCCCTTGTTGCACCCTTTCATCGAGATTGAGGTTGGTCGCCGCGAGAATCCGCACATCGGCTTGGCGGGTCACCGGGTCGCCGATGCGTTCGTACTGCTTGTCCTGAATAAAGCGCAGCAGCTTCGGTTGCAGGGCCAGTGGGAAGTCGCCGATCTCGTCGAGAAACAGGCTGCCGCCATCGGCCTGGTTGACCCGGCCCAGGGTGCTTTCGCTGGCGCCGGTAAAAGCCCCGCGGTTATGCCCGAACAGTTCGCTTTCCATCAGTTCGGCACTGAGTGACGGGCAATTGATGGTGATGCAGGACTTCTTCGCGCGTTTGCTCCAGCGATGAATGGCCTGTGCCAGCTCGCCCTTGCCGGTGCCGGATTCACCCAGGATCAGAATATTGGCATCGGTATCGGCCACCTGCTTGGCCGTCTGCAGCACCGCCATCAGCGCCGGGCTCTGTGAGTCGAGACCATCGCCGGGCTTGCGTATGTAACCTTCGAGGCGTTCCAGGCGCTCGACCCGTTGGCGGGCTTCCAGCTGTTTGGCGGCGGCCAGGCGCAGCTGCTCTGGACTGCAGGGTTTGACCAAGTAATCTGCAGCACCGGCTTGAATGGCATCCACGGCGGTGTCCACTGCCGAGTGCGCGGTGACGATCACCACGCGCATCCAGGGCGCCTGCAGGCGCATTTGCGCCAGTACCTCCAGGCCATCGTCCGCGCCCAGGCGCAGGTCGAGAAAGCACAGATCGAAGACCTGGCGCAGCAATAGGGCATCGGCCTGGGCCGCGCTGCTCGCGGTGCTCACCTGATAACCCTGATCTTCCAGGCAATAGCGGAAGGTGCGCAGGATGGCCGTCTCGTCATCCACCAGCAGAATGCGCCCCAGGCTGTGTTCTTCCGTGCTTGTGTGCATGGCCATCTCCTTCTTATCCCGCACACAGTCATTGCGTGTACAGGGTTAGTCCGCAGCACGTCATGCAAGTTGCACGGCTGTTCTGCGGCGATCATGCAAGCTGCACGTATGGCATGTTCGGAGAGTGTCATTAAGTAATTGATATTTAAGTCTTAATATTGTTTTTAGAGGCTGGCATGGGGCTTGCGATCTATCAATAACGACGGCGACAAACGGCCGTCTGCTTGATCGTTATCCATTGGAGGAACTGCCATGCATCAATTGAAAGCGCTGGTCCTGGCCACTGCGACCGCCGGCCTGATCGGCCTGGCTCCTTGCGCGGCCTATGCTGCCGAGGGCGATGCCAGCCGCGAGCTGAGTGAGGCGCGCCAGGAAGGTTCAATCTGGACCGCGTTTGCCCTTAACCGCCACCTCAACCCCTTCACCCTCGATGTGGACGTGGAGAACGGCAGCGCCAAGCTGACCGGCAAGGTGGAAACCGATGTTGAGCGCGACCTGGCCGAGCAGATTGCCCTGGGTATCGAAGGGGTGAAAAAGGTCGACAATCAGCTGACCCTCGACCCGGCCTTTGCGGCAAAGGCCAGCGCCGCGCCGAACCTGTCGCAGCGTTTTGACGACGCGACCCTGGTGGCCACGGTGAAATCCAAGCTGCTGTGGAATAGCAACACCGAAGGTCTGGACATCAACGTCAATGCACTCAACGGCAAAGTCAGCCTGACCGGTAGTGCGCAGACCGCCGAGGCCAAGGAACTTGCCGGTCGTTTGGCCGCCAACACCGATGGCGTGCGTGAAGTGAGCAACCAGCTCAGCGTCAGTGCGAGCAAAAGTAACGCTGCCAAGGCGCAGAGCGCCGCTGATGAAACCGCGGTGGCGATCAGCGATGCGTGGATCACCAGCAAGGTGAAATCCAGCTTTATCTACAGCCGCAACCTCGACGGTCTGGATATTTCAGTCGATACCCAGAAGGGCATGGTCAGCCTCAGCGGCAGCGTGCTGAGCAACGCCGAGAAGCAACTGGCAATTGAAACCGCGCGCAACATCCGTGGCGTTCGCGGTGTCGACGCCGATGCCTTGCGCATCGCCAGCTAGAGCCATCCGAGCCGTGGCCTGTTGTCTGAGGCGGCCCTGTTATCGGGGTGCCGTTACAACTTCCAGGAGATCCACCATGAGTAATACCAGCGAGCCACTCAACGAACTGATCGAAATCACCCGTGACGGCCAGCGCTTCTACCAGCACGCCCATGACGAGGTGAAGGATGTGCGCCTGCAGGTGCTGTGCCGCGACATGTCGCAGAGCAAGCGCGAGCTGATTCGCGCGCTGTCGGTGAACGTGGCTGCCAACCAGGACAAGCCCGCCAGCGGCGGCACCTTCGTCGGCAAGCTGCGTCAAGTCTACGCCGACACCAAGGCGACCCTGGTCAGTGACACCGAAGCCACCTACGTGGCACAGCTGGAAGAAGCCGAAGACCGCATCCTGCATGCCTTCGAGGATGCTCTGGAAAGCGCCGAGCCTGATCTACAGGCCCTGCTGAGCGCAGAAATGCCGAACGTGCGCGCCAACCATGACCGTATGCGCACCCTGAAACAGTCCATGCAGTAAGCCCGGCCCGGTGTGGTTTGCGCCACACCGGGTCTTACCGCGCCGCGGCGCATCCCTGAGTAGGCAAGGAGTATCGCCATGCTGAGCTGGGCCATTACCTTTCTGATTATCGCCATCATCGCTGCAGTCCTGGGCTTCGGAGGTATCGCCGGCACCGCCACGGGTATCGCGAAGATTCTGTTCGTGGTGTTCCTGGTGATGTTTATCGTGTCCTTCATCATGGGCCGTCGCCCACGTGTATAGAGAAGCCGCCATGACCATCAAGACGCTGCTTGCCGCCCTGTTACTGGGCGGTAGTGTGGCGGCATTGGCCGCAGACACCGATGGCCAATTCCGCCTCAATGAACTGCTCGCCAGTGACTCGGCGTATCAAGAGACCTGGCAGGAACTGGTGCAAGGCGAAAGCCGTCTGCCGGACTGGGTGATGAACCTGAGCGGCATCGCCAGCCCCATGCAGGGTCTGGATGACGACGGCGACCAGTACCTGGTCGGTCAGCTGTGTGAAGCGAACAACTGTTTCAACCAGCGCCTCTACGTGGCCTTCAGCTGGGACAAGGACGACGCCTATGCACTCTATGTGCAACTGCCCGACGGCCTGCCGACGGACAAGGCACCCAGCCAGCACGCCACCCTGCGCTGGCTCGGCGATCCGGACGACGCCATTCAACAGTTGCTGCAAGAGCAACTGAATAACGACCCCAATTGGTACTAGTGCCGCGCACGAATGGTGTGTCGTGGGAGGGGCTTTAGCCGCGAGGCCTTTAGACCGGTCGCGGCTAAAGCCCCTCCCACATATCCTCAACATATCTTGCTGACCCCATGCTTTGCGTGAGGGCAGCGAAGAGACGCTCTCCACCTTCCTTCTATAAGCCGCGCTATCATCCCGCCCATTGATCTGGGAGAGAGACGGCATGCTCAATTGGCTGTGGCTGGGGTTTTTCGTGGTGGCGGCGCTGGCCGGCCTGTCACGCTGGTTGGTCGGCGACGATCCCGCGGTGTTTGCCGCCATGGTTGAAAGCCTGTTTGCCATGGCCAAGCTGTCAGTTGAAGTCATGGTGCTGCTATTCGGCACCCTGACCCTCTGGCTCGGTCTGCTGCGCATTGCCGAGAAAGCCGGCCTGGTCGATGCCCTGGCGCGGATGCTCGGCCCGCTGTTTGCGCGGTTGATGCCGGAAGTGCCGCGCGGCCATCCGGCCCTCGGCCTGATCACCATGAACTTCGCCGCCAATGGCCTGGGCCTGGACAACGCCGCCACGCCGATTGGCCTGAAAGCCATGCGTTCCCTGCAAACGCTCAACCCCAGCAGCACCACGGCGAGCAATGCGCAGATCCTGTTTCTGGTGCTCAACGCCTCGTCACTGACCCTGCTGCCGGTGACCATCTTTATGTACCGCGCCCAGCAGGGTGCGCCGGACCCGACCCTGGTGTTTCTGCCGATCCTGCTGGCCACCAGTGCCTCGACCCTGGTCGGTTTGCTGTCGGTGGCGCTGATGCAGCGCCTGCGCCTGTGGGACCCGGTGGTGCTGGCCTATTTGATCCCGGGCGCGCTGCTGCTCGGCAGCTTTATGGCCATGCTGGCGACCCTATCTGCTACGGCGCTGGCGGCCCTGTCATCGCTGACCGGCAACCTCACCCTGTTCGGTATCGTCCTGCTGTTTCTGCTGCTCGGTGCCTTGAAAAAGGTGGCGGTGTACGAGGAGTTCGTCGAAGGCGCGAAAGAAGGCTTCGACGTGGCCAAGAGCCTGCTGCCCTATCTGGTGGCGATGCTCTGCGCGATTGGTGTGCTGCGTGCCTCCGGTGCGCTGGAGTTCGGTTTGGATGGCATTCGCTGGCTGATTGAGGCGCTGGGCTGGGACACGCGCTTTGTCGAGGCGCTGCCCACCGCGTTGGTCAAACCGTTCTCCGGCAGCGCGGCGCGCGCCATGCTGATCGAAACCATGCAGACCCACGGCGTCGACAGCTTCCCCGCGCTGGTCGCCGCGACCATTCAGGGCAGTACGGAAACCACCTTCTACGTGCTGGCGGTGTACTTCGGTGCGGTGGGCATCCAGCGTGTGCGCCATGCGGTGGGCTGTGCGCTGCTGGCCGAGTTGGCGGGGGTGGTGGCGGCTATCTTCGTCTGCTACTGGTTCTTCGGCTAAGCGTTCGGCAACGATCTGCGGCGCAATAAACCCTAGATTGACGTTGAGCGCAGCGAAGCCCAACAGGACGTTGACGCGGTGTTGGGCTTCGTCGCTGTGCTCCTCAATGCCACCTACCTGCTACTCCACCACCTTAAACCGCAGCACCCCGATCATCTGCCCGGCTTCAGTCAGCACCTGCACTTGCCAGCGGCCTACGGCGTCGGCGGGGAAGTTCTTCTTGTGGGTCCAGGCGCGGTAGCCTTTCTTGCGCCCGCCGTGGATATCCAGGGCGATGCGTTCGACTTCGTCACCATCGCGGCGCCAGACGTGATAAATCCGCTCATTCAGCCCACGCGGTGCACTGATCGCGGTGTAGGCGAACAGGCCCTGGCTGCGCAGTTGCGCCACGCTCAGCTCCTTGATGCTGTCGCCAGGCGCGCGGTTCTGGTTATCGAATTCACTGGTCACCGCCACCTCGGTCAGCCACAGGGTGGCCGGCGGCACCCAGGTACGCGCCAGCCAGCCAGTTGCACCAATGGCCAGGGTCATACCCACCAACAGCAGGCCACGCCACCAACGACGCACGGTGATGATCGCGAACAGCGAGGGAAACGACAGCAACACCGCCGCCGCCAACGCCAGCTGATAGCTCTGCGGGGTGGTCAGCTTGAAGATGATCGGCAGCGCCGTGAGCAGCACGGCGAACAGCGCCAGGGTGTGATAGGCGAGAAACAGCCAGCGCTTGGGGGCCAGCCACTTGTAGTACAGCGGATCAATGATCGAGATCAGCGCCGCGCTGGCCAGCAGGCCGCTGAACAGCAGTTGGCCACTGTTCCAGGTGGTGGTGATAAAGAAGAACGGCAGAACGAAGAACAGGCTTTCCTGATGGATCATCTGCGTGGCATAGCGCAGCAGCGGCGGCGGCAGCTCAAAGCCGAACCATTGGGCGATGCGCTCACGCAGGATGTTTTCCAGAATCAGCCACAACCAGCTGACCAGCATCACCAGCGCCAGTACCCGCGCCAGCTCGGCCTGGCGCTCGACCAGCAGAAAGCTCGCCAACCCCGAGGCAAAGCCAAAGATCGCCACCATCCCCGGATTGCGCTGAATCAGGGCGATCAGTTTGAACACCTGTTGTTTCACGGCTTGCATGGGACGTCCGCTTACTCCGACCACACGGCCAGGCGATTGCCACTGGGATCGCGAAACTCGAAACGCCGCCCGCCGGGAAAACTGAAGATCGCCTGGGTGATCTGCCCGCCTGCCGCTGCCACCTGGGTGCACACAGCCTGCAGGTCTGTGGCGTAGATCACCACCAGCGGCCCGTCGCCGACGGCCACATCGGTGGTGAAACCACCCGTTATGCGTCCATCGGTAAAGCTGCTGTAGTGCGGGCCGTAGTCGGTAAAGTGCCAACCGAAGACTTGTTGGTAAAACTGCTTGAGCGCCGGCAGGTCGACGGCGGCGAATTCAAGGTAGTCGATACGCAGATTCTGTTCGGCGTGGCTCATGTCGGCATGTCTGGGGAATGGCGGGGCGCAGAGCATAGCGCGCCCAGCTGGCCAGGGCACCCGCATCTGTCGCCTTTCGCCACGCTGTTTGGCCAGCCTTGCCACTGCCTCCGCGCAACCCGCTGGATAGCCTGCAATGGGTAAACACAGTCGGTGAAAATGTAGCGTCCGCGCTGCGTTATGGAGAGGTACATGCGCGTCTTGATCACAGGTGCAGCCGGTTATATCGGCCAGCAGCTGCTTAACCAGTTGGCTATTCAGCACCCTCAGTGGCTGCTGATTGCCGCTGATATCCGCCCGCAGAACCGCGCCGGGATGAAGCTGAATATCGAACCGGTGCTGCTCGATATCAGTCAGCCGGCCGCCGTGGAGGATTGCATGGCGACCTGGCAGCCACAGGCGATTGTTCACCTGGCCTCGGTGGTCACGCCGCCGCCAGGCATGAGCGAAGAACAGCTGCATGCCATCGATGTCGGCGGCACCCAATCGTTGATCCAGGCGGCTGCGGCCCATGGCGTCGAACAGTTGATCGTTACCAGCTCCGGTGCCGCCTATGGCTATGACCCGCAGAATGCCGAGTGGCTGGATGAAGACCAGCCGCTGCGCGGCCATGCGCAGTTCGCCTACGCCAAGCACAAACGTGAAGTGGAGGTGCTGCTGGCCGAGGCTCGTGTGCAGCATCCGCAACTCAAGCAGCTGGTGCTGCGCCCCGGCACCATTCTCGGCAAACAGGTCAACAACCAGATCACCGAGCTGTTCAAAAAGTCGGCGGTGTTGGGTATCCGCGGCAGCGACAGCCGCTTCGTGTTTATCTGGGATCAGGATGTGCTGGACATCATCTGCCGCGGCCTGCGCCAGCAGAGCGCTGGTATCTTCAACCTGGCCGGTGATGGCGCGCTGTCACTCAAGGAAATCGCCGAGCTGCTGGGCAAACCCTACCGTGCCCTGCCGGCCTGGCTGATCCGCAGCGCGTTGCACGTGCTCAAACCCCTGGGCCTCAGCCCATACGGCCCGGAGCAGGTGGATTTTCTGCGCTACCGCCCGGTGCTGAGCAATCGCCGGCTGAAACAGAACTTCGGCTTTAGCCCACGCTACAGCTCACGCGAAGCGTTTCTGGCGTTTTTACGGGCGCAGGGCATGCACGGCAAACATCACTGACAGCGCGTGGTACCCGGCCTGCGGCAATTGCACGGGTATTGAGCTTTGCACCGTACTGGTCGCTATGGCACATTCACCTGCTTTTACCGCCCCCGAGTTGCCTACCGGCAATCAGCAGGGGGTGGGTTAATCAGGTCAAATCATGCACACGCCCACACCCACCTCCTCCAGGCCCGCTGACGAAGTCTTTCTGGGTGAGTTGCTGCTTCGCTTACTGACGTTTTATCAACGCTATGGCCGGCTGCTGTTTATTGCCGCGCTCCTGGCTGGCCTGAGTGCCGCCAGCTGGGTGGCCAATCGACCGCTGTATACCGTCACGGCCCTGCTTGAGGTCCCGGAGATCACCCTGGAAGAGTTGCGCCAGGTGCAACCGTTTTTGTGGGATCAACGCTGGGTGGCTCGGTCATTCAGCAACCCCGATGCAGCGGCTGGCGATAGCACTGGGCACTTGCACCAGCGCGCACTCAAACCGGAATACTGGCGCGGTGCGCTTCACTATCGTGCGGCGCTCAATCGAGATGATGTGAGGGATATTCCGGCCGAACAATTCCAGAAGAGCGGTGGTCTGGGCCTGGAGTTTACCTTGCGCGTGAGCAGTGAAGAGCAAGCCAGCACGACACTGGATGCATTGACGAAGCATGTGCGTGGCGCGTTCTTGGCAAACAGCTTGATCGATCTAACGCGCAAAAGCCAAGCGGAGTTGACTGAACGCCCGCAGCTCAATCTGGATATCCTGAAAGCCGATTTTGAGATTGAACAGAACCACAGACGCATTGCCGACATGCAAGCTGTACTGGAGCGCTATCCTCAGTTGCGTTCGCTTGAAACGGTTACGCTGTTTTCGGTCAGCGATGGCGGCGGCAAATACCTGTCTCCTTTACCGCAAATCGTAGCTCTGGAAACAACGGTTTCCGAATTGCAGGCCAAGGCACGTTTGAGCCGCCATGAGCTCGACCGCTTGGACGCGATTGCTCAACTGATGGCCGATATGGACTGGGCGATTCGCCATGCCTCAGCCGGTAGCGATCTTCTTGATCAGCTCAGCAAGAACCGCGAGCAACTGCTCAGCGTTCAGACACCACCGTCTGCAGCCGTGCGAGAAGCCCTGGAAAGGGTGGACTTGAAACTCAACCATATTGTCTCCCGGCATCAGGCGATTGGTCTCAAGACGCGTTCAGCGGTTTCCGCTTCGCCTGTTGCTGCGCGCAATCCGCTGATTGTCGGGCTGGCGAGTTTCGCCGTCACGCTGATCGGTCTTTCAGTACTGCTTGCGATCCACGTTCTGCTGCGAAAAGACCGCCCTGTGCTGCCCTGGCTGCCGCACAGACTGCGGCGTTGGCTGATTGTGGAGGTGGCGACATGATGCGCTTATTGGTGACCGGTGGCGCAGGCATGATAGGCCGTCGAGTCACGCAACAATGGCGTCAGGCCGGGGGGCACGTCGCCGTGCTGGATAATCTGTCCAGTGGCTTGCCTATGCCCGAGGCTACGTTGGCGGTGCCTGGCGATATAGGTGATGAGGCACTGCTCGCTGAGGTTCTCGCTGCATTTCGCCCCGATGCCATCCTGCATCTGGCGGCGGTGCATCACATTCCCACCTGCGAGAACCAGCGCGCATACTGCCTTGACGTCAATGTGCTGGGTACCGAACGTGTGCTCAAGGCTGCTGAAGAGGCTGATGTCCAGCGAGTCGTGATCGCCTCGAGCGGTGCCGTCTATGCGTGGCAGGACGGTCCATTGACCGAGCACTCGAGCCCTCTGGCTCCGGCCGACAACTATTCGCTGTCCAAGTACTGCAACGAACAGCAATTGCAATTCTGGAGTAGCCGTGGCCAGCGTATGGGTCGCGCAGCCCGGATCTTCAATACAGTTGCTCACGACGACCCCAATGCACACCTGATCCCGGACGTGCTCAAACAGCTTCGTCAGTCCTCGGATGGTTGCATCCACCTGGGGAATCTGACCCCCAGGCGTGATTACCTGCATGCCGACGATATTGCCCGTGGCTTGATTGCCATGCTGCACGACAGCCGTACCGATGTAGCATTTGACGCCATCAACCTCTGCTCAGGCGTTGAACACTCCGTCGAGCAGTTGGTGCAACAGCTTGGGCAGCTTGTCGGGGTGCAAGTCAACGTAGCAGTCGATCAGGCACGCAAGCGGCGCGTCGACCGCCCCAGCCAGTTGGGCAACCCTGGCCGGGCGCGTGAACTGCTCGGATGGCAGCCGCGTTATCCATTCAGCGAAGCCCTGCAGCGTGTGGTTTTTCCGGATCGCGTGCAGTGAATCCAGGTGTTCCCGAGCGCGTCAGTGACAGCTGGCCGTCAACACGGATCAGCCAATCGTTGCTCCTGGCGGCATCGACTTACGGCGTAGGGCAATTAGCCAATCTGGTGTTCCAGTTGTTTCTGCTCAGACTGCTCGGTACGGCGGAGTACGGCGTCGTGGGGCTGGCTCATCTGCTGCTGATGACACTGATATTTGTCGCTGATCTGGGTTACGCCTCGCTCTTCCTGCGTGAGCCCAGGCAGGCTCCCGAATGGCCGCGACTCTGGCGTTGCGGCCTGGGCCATAAACTGATCGCCACACTCTTGTTGCTGGTGCTGGGTATCGGCGGCTGGTTGCTCTTGGCGAGCAAAGGCAGCAGCCAAAGCTATCTATTAAGTGCGGCGCCCGCCTGCCTGTTTGCCTTGTTCAATTTCTCATCTCCGACAATTGCGGGAGGGCAGCGTCTGGTGGGGCTGCTGCTGGGACAGATTGCCTGGCCTGCCGCGTTGCTCTGCTGGTGGTTGTTGCACCGTACGTTGTCGCTGGATGTGGCAATCACTGCGGGGCTAGCGGTCAGTCTTGGCTATCTGCTGCAGGCGCTCATAAATGTTCTCTACAGCCGGCAGGCCATCCTGTGGCTGCCAATGCGGGGCGTAGGCAATATAACCGCTGCCATGCACCTCTCAACCATGGCAGTTTGCGGAACACTGCATGATCGTCTGACTGCCTTCCTGCTGGCGCCATTGGCACCCAGCTATTTGCCATTCTATTTGTTGCTCAACCACGTCATCAGCGGATTGGCGGGCATACAAGCACAGCTCGGGCGCCTACTTCTCGCTGAAGCAGAGAGTCAGCAAGGCCGTCTTAAAATTGTGTCGAGCGCTTCTGTGCTGACCTGGGCAACAGCCGCTGTGTTGGTCGTCGGGTTGCTGCTTCAAGACGTCGTTCCGGCCCCGGAGTATCGCTACTGGTTGGGGCTGTCAGCCATCGTTGTATTGATCTGGAGCCTTTCAGCGGCTAGCGGCTTTCTCGTGTTGTTATTGATCAGCGCCCGTTTGGAACGACAGTTTATGAGACCATTTCTGGTCACGCTGGCAGTCAGCGCAGTGCTGCAGGTCGCCGTGAGTTGCACGGGAGAGGGCGCTTACCTGTTATGGGCACGTGTGCTTGGAGGGTTCCTGGCGATGGCTGCCCTGCTCTGTGTTATCAAGCTTCGGCTCAGTCAGGGCGGCGCAATAGCACTGATGGTGTCACTGATCGCCTGCGCCGCCGGTACGACCTCCTGGTATTTGCTGACGGCAGCCGTACTGGCGCTGCCGCTGCTTGGCGGGCTTTATAGACTGCCGCCCTGTTACCTCATAACGCCTCGTTGAGTGGCACATTCATGAACACGCTTGAGCAACCGACATGTGCGGCCTGATTGCAGTACGCGCCTTTGGCGTATCAGACAACCTGCAACGACGCGCCCAGCATGCACTGAATACATTGGCGCGGCGCGGCCCTGATGCAGAAGCGCTGCATCAGGTCGAGCAGGCACCTTTGACCGTGCTCGGCCATTGTCGCCTGGCCATTCTTGATACCAGTCGTGCCGCACAACAACCCATGCGCTGCCCGCTGACCGGCACAACATTGGTTTTTAACGGGGCTATTTATAACTTTGTTGAACTGCGTAACGAGTTGCGTGAGCTTGGCTGCGTCTTCGTGACAGATGGCGATACAGAAGTACTGCTGCACGGTTGGCGCATCTGGGGCGAGGCGGTTTTCTCACGCTGCAATGGCATGTGGGCAGTGGTGCTGTGGGATTCGTCCAGCGGAGATCTGGTGTATTGCCGTGATCGGCTCGGGGTAAAGCCGCTGTACCTGCATCACGACGGCCGCGAGGCGACGCTGGCCAGCGAGATCAGTGCCATTGCGGTTATGCGCGGCGGATATCCAGCGCCTAATCCTGAAAAGCTCTTCGACTTCTTGGTCACCGGGTTTTCCGAACAGGGAACGGCCACCTTCTTCAAGGGTATTCACGCGATACCGCCCGGCATGGTTTGCCGCATGAGCCGTACCGGGCATTTCAGCGCCCGGCCTTATCACCAATGGCCTGAGCCAGGCAGCATGGCACCGCTGTCTGCGGCTGAGTTGCGGCCGCTGCTGGAAGATGCCATTCGTCTGCGTTTGCGTGCGGATGTGCCAGTGGCCAGTTTGTTGTCAGGCGGATTGGACAGCGCCATCATCACCCGTGTGGCCCTGAATGCCAGCCAGCAGCCTCGGCAAGCCCTCACGGGCGCCTTCACGTATGGGTACTGCGAGGCAGAGCAAGCGCCGTTTGATGAAACCGCCCGCGCAGCAGCACTGATGCAGTCGAGTGGCCATGCCGACCTGCACCGTATCGTGCGGTATTCTCCTATCCCGTCAGCCGATGAATTGATGGCGCTGGTCGGGGTACAGGGTGAGCCTTTCGCCACCCCATCGGCATTGGCCAGTTTCAGAACCTACAGGGCGATTCGCGAACAGGGTTACAAAGTAGTGCTTTCCGGGGAAGGCGCGGATGAACTGTTTGGTGGCTATCCCGCGCGTTACCTGTCCGTGGCCGCGCGTGATGCTCTGAAGTCGGGACGCCTTGTCGGGTTGGTGAACATGCTCAGGCATCGGGCATTTCCTCCGGGGCTTCTGCTTAATCGTCTGGTATGGGAGCTACCACGTGCGCCGCTGAGCACCTTGCTGCGTCGGCACAGGCCCAGTGCAGACCTGATGAGCGATGATCTCTGGGACTCACAGCGGCACCGCCTCGCGGCGATACAGAATGGCATGCGCAGCAGCCTGGAAGACCTCTTGCGTCAGGACCAGCTGAATAACCTGCTGCCCATGGTGCTGCGCATTGCTGACCGTAATAGCATGAGCGCTGGGGTCGAGCTGCGCAGTCCCTTCATGGATCATCGGCTGGTCGAGCGCGCCCTCAGTACACCAGCCTTGATGCGTGTCAGTGAGCGTCATTCGAAAACACTATTGCGCACAGCTTTCAGAGGACTGTTACCGGCGTCAATCACCGACACACCCAAAAATACCGGGTTTGGCCATGCCGAGCAGTTTCTCGTCAGCCGACTGCCCTGGCAGGAGTTGTTGAACGATATGCCCAGTGCACTCCGTGCATTTCTCAATACCGACAAACTGCGCAGCCGCCTGGCGACCGATAATCAGCACAGCACCCTGTGGCTCGCGCTGTCGGTGGCGCTCTGGTACCGGAAGTTTTATGGCTGACCGCAGGCATGATTGGGGCCTGGCAGCCGATACCGGGCAGTGCCGGATGTGCGGCAGCACGCACGCTCAACGGCACTTCTGGCCTGAGCCCTATGCACATTCGCAGCAGACTCTGCGGCGTTGCGGGTATTGTGCAGCCGTGTATCTGAGCCCCGGCTTCAGCGAAGCCGGCCTTGCACGTTTTTATGCCGGTGCATATCGGCGTCTGTTTCCTGCTGAGGTCCCCTGGAACAGCACCGAGCGTTTCTTTGCATGGCGCGGCGATCGTGAGACCGCCCAGCTGCGTGTGTCGCTGCTCGCCCCCAAGTTGCATCAAAGCGCTCATGTATTTGAAATGGGCTCAGGGTTTGGCGCATTTCTCGGCCAGGCCGCCGCCGTACGCCCCGACCTGCATTTAAGCGCGAGCGAGCCAGACAAGACACAACGCGAAGCCCTGTTGGAAGGCGCGACCGTGGACTTTGTCGGCAGTCTCCGTGACCTGATGCCGGCCAGCCAAGACGCCGTTGTGGCCTTTCATGTACTGGAACACCTGATCGACCCGCGCGGGTTTCTGGAGGACGCTGCTCAGCGATTACGCCCCGGTGGATATGTGTGGATCGAAGTGCCGGATCTGATGAGTGACTGGCATACGCGCTTGTTTGTGCACCCTGCACACCTGACGTATTTCTGTGCAGACTCTCTCCGGCGCCTTGCCGAAGCTGCCGGCTTCTCGGTGATCCATTGTGGTGTCAACCCACTCAGCAGCTTGCCGGGCACGCTATGGCTGGAAGCGCAACGGCCAGCACAACGCGTACCGCAGCCTATACAGCCGGCACAGGCCGCTTCTGTGGCGGCCATTGATGAATGGATCGGCCGAGTGGCGTGGGGCTGGAAAGATCGTCTCAAGGCGATCCTGAAGAGGCTTGCCCTGCAGCTTCTCGGTGCTGGCCTGGTGGGCGAGTTACAGCGCTGGCGACAGTATCGCGCGCGCTTGAAGCAGGCTGCACGGCAATGAGGTTCGCCCTACTCGCAGTACTGGTCCTGTGGATTCACCTGGGTGACTTGGCCACCGCCTGGCTGTACGACGGTGGTGCATCGCCAGCAGCCGGCCTGCTGCGTTATGTGCGTGACGCCGTGATCGTTCTGATGGCAGGGTGTTGTTTGATCAGCGTGCGCATGCCGTTGCGTCTCTTGTTGCCGATATTGATATACAGCAGCCTGGCCCTGGTTTACCTGCTGATAAACAGAGGTCAGACCCCGCTTGGCATTCTGATCGGCTCGTACGGCACGCTGATGATTCCAGTGCTGCTGTTCCTGACAGGGTTCTATTGCGTGTTACAGCCGGCGCAACTGCGCAGGCTCGCCGCGTTGTTGGTGTTGCTGGGACTCGCCAGCATGCTCTTCGGAGCATGGGAGCTGCGCCACACCCGCTTCTGGATCGATACCATCCACTTTCCACGCTACATACTGAACGTGAAAGGCGTGCTGTTGGGGGCCAACCCGGAGAGCGGACTACCCTGGAATTTCTATGGGGGTGTCGAAAGGGAGCGCCGCGCGGCCGGCCTGTTAGCTTCGCCACTGGCGCAGGGTATGTTCCTCGCGGTTGCCGCGATGATATCTGTGGCCTGGCTGGAGCGGCGAGCGCGCTTCATGGGACTCCTACTGTGCGCCCTGCTGTTTGTTGGCATATGGATGTCCGGTACACGGGGCGCCATGTTGGCGGCCAGTCTGGCGCTGATTGGTTACCTGGCAACGGGCACATCGCTGTTTCATTCACCTTTAGCTCGCATAGTCATGGCTGTCGGTGCCTGTATCGCCATCGCTGTAGCGGCCAAGAAAATCGTCTACACCAGTGTCAATTTTCTCGACGGTTCAACAATCGGACACTGGTTTGCGCTCCAAAAAAATATTATTGACCTGCCCCAGGTCATGGTGATTGGTGCAGGGATCGGACAACAGGGCGCAGTGGCCGCTCAGAATAGCCAAGTGCTGATTGGTGGCGGTGAGGGCGCCATTTTCAGCATCGCCTATCAACTTGGCGTGCCCGCCGCGCTGATATTCCTGTGGTTTTACGCCAATGTTTCCCATGCTCTGTGGCACAACTACCGTCGCCATGGTGACCCTTTGTCGCTGGCTGCTTTCTGGTTGTCACTCGGCATCGCCACCACGCTTGTCAGTTCTGAGCATGTGCTCTCGGTATCTGGCACTGCTGCCTTCTGGCTATTGAGCGGTGCGGCATTGCGCAATACCTCCAGACCCACTCTTGCTCTCGTACCCTGACATGAACCAGACGTCCTCTAATACGCGTATCGACTTTCTGGGCTGCCCCCTGGATCTGCTCGCAGAACAGGCACTCA
Source organism: Pseudomonas sp. SL4(2022) (assembly GCF_026625725.1). Classification (NCBI taxonomy): domain Bacteria; kingdom Pseudomonadati; phylum Pseudomonadota; class Gammaproteobacteria; order Pseudomonadales; family Pseudomonadaceae; genus Pseudomonas; species Pseudomonas sp. SL4(2022). The sequence continues at coordinate 1,568,898 of NZ_CP113060.1, read as the reverse complement.
TTGAAGACGCGACGCGAGCCTTGAACGGTGGCGTCCGACTCCGTCTGGAAGGCCTGAATGTTGCCAAGCTGATAGATGCACGCGCGACACCTTTTCTAATGCGCGCCCTGCATGAAGCCGAGCGTATTCATATTGATGGTGCTGGGATTGCCATTGGCCTCAAATGGCTCGACATCCCGGCACCACCGCGCTGTGCAGGGATTGACCTGATGCACAAGCTCTGTGCTCTGGCTGTAAAAACGAATGCCTCGGTCTATCTGTTGGGCGCTCGAACAGGCGTTGTTGAGTCAGCAGCTCAGCGCTTGGTCAGCCAGTATCCGGGTTTACGTATTGTCGGCGTCCGTGACGGCTATTTCAGGGCTGAAGAGGAAGCCGCTGTGGTTGAAGATATACGCGCCAGTGGTGCTGACCTGTTATTTGTCGGGATGAGTTCACCGAAGAAGGAACTGCTGCTGCAACAGTACTGGCCACAGCTCGGTGTCAAGATAGGCATGGGCGTGGGTGGCTCGTTTGATGTTATTTCGGGCGAGCTGAAGCGGGCACCTTACTGGATGCAGCAACTGGGCATGGAATGGTGTTTTCGCCTTTATCAAGAACCTCAACGCTTATTCTGGCGCTACATAAAAACCAATTTTTTTTATATGCTTTTGCTGTTGCACGCGCGCAGCCAAAACTTGATTAATAAATAGCGTTACCTGTATCGCGTACGGTGTGCATGAATATTTATATATATAAAATTAATAAAGACTATCAATAGACATGAGACATGTTTTCCCCGCCCTTTCAGGGGTGCACCGAGAAAAAATATCAGCGATTGCGTGTGTGCTGTTAAGTATTGGTCTTTTCGTACAGCTCGGTGGGTTCTTATTCAATAACGATGGCAGCCAACAGGCCACCCAGGTGCATTTGCTGCTCTTCATACCTGCTCTGGTGTTGTTCATAAATGAGCAGCTGTCGCTAGCGCTTTGGAAACAGCCGTGTGCACTTATATTCCTTGCTCTGGTCATTTGGGTTCTATTGAGGGGGGCGCTTGCAACAGATGCAGAACATCCGGCGGGCTATTGGGCGAAGATCTGTCTATTCATAGTGTTATATGTTTTTTCCGTCACCTATTTGTTGCACTCAAGGCGTCTTTATATGCCCTTGTTGGCTGCAGCATTTTTAGCGGCCGGTTTTGCGTGGATGACTATTTACTATCAGTTTATGGTCTTGGGGAAACCTCTGGATTACGAAACTGTGAGGTACACAGGACGTCTTTTTGAGTTGGGCTGGCAAGGCTTCGCCGATTTTTCTCATCCCATTCCGGCAGGCTTGTACTATGGTTTTTTTGGCATCGTGCTGCTCGGGCTGTTAGTGGAGTATCAGGCGCGCACTTCATATCTTGTACTCACCTTGCTCGGCCTGGCCGGCATACTCATCTATGTATTGTTAACTTTCTCGCGAGGGGCTTGGTTCTCCGCTCTTGCGGCATACCTGACACTTCTTATTCTGTCACCTAGGCCACGCGCTAAGTTATTACTGATCGTCGGCTTTACATCGTTGGTTGGCATGCTGGCGTTATTTTGGCCGGAAGTTCACAACGAGTGGCGCCTTGGAACCAGTCAACGTGGCCTGATTTGGTTGGGTTGGCTCCAGCGTCTCCCCGAATTCTGGCTGCTCGGTAACGGCGCTGGCACCGATATGGTTTTCCGCTACCCATGGGGTGACACCGTCTTTCATGCGCACAGCCTGTATCTGCAACTGTGGTATGAGTATGGTGTGCTGGCTATCGTTTTATTTATAGCCATGTTGTTAAGCCTGTTCCAAAAGGCCTGGAAACTCAGAGAACGTCTTGAGGCCAGAGTTGCTCTTGCCATGCTAGTTCTGGGAATGGTCGCCATGGTCTCGGACGTTCATGCAATATTTCATCGGCCGAGTGTTTACTGGATTATTTTGTGGCTGCCCGTAGGGCTGATAATCGGGCTAAGAAAATCCGAATGCAGCAGCAACTGAATGTATTGCGTAGTGCAGTCTAATCAATGTCTTGAGGGGTGATTTAAACGTATTTAATTGTGGGTGCGCGGAGCTGTCATGTAGTGCCTTAGCAGTTTATTCAGTCTGCCAGGCAGCTGATCAGTACCCCATGGCTGTAAATTTTGACATGCCATTGAGCAGCCGTGCCCACTATATGATCTGCTGCGAACTAATTGTTGTGGGTTTCCACATCCGAGCGCAACAGCGTCTCACGTCCATAGACATCTTCAAGCCGCTCTATATCGTCCTCGCCCAAATAGCTGCCCGACTGCACTTCAATTATCTCCAGCGGAATCTTCCCAGGGTTAGCCAGGCGATGAATGGAAGCAATAGGGATATAGGTCGACTGATTTTCGGTGAGCAGGAATACCCGGTCATCACAGGTAACCTGGGCGGTGCCTGACACGACTATCCAATGTTCGGCACGGTGATGGTGCATCTGTAAGGATAACTGCGCACCCGGTTTGACGATAATTCGCTTCACTTGATGATGCGCACCACTGTCTAAAAGATCGTAGGTTCCCCATGGCCGATAGACTTCACAATGTTGATGGGTTTCATCTCTATTGGCACGATCAAGCCGATCAACAACGCTCTTGACGTCCTGCACTGCTTCTTTATGAGCAACCAGCACGGCGTCTTTGGTTTCCACCACAACCACATCATTCAGGCCAATCAGGCTAACCAATCTGGAACTGCTGTGGACGAAGTTTCTGCAACTGTTGTGAATGGTCACATCACCCTTCAGCACATTGCCATTGCTGTCTTTGGCACGCACATCCCACAGCGAAGACCAGGAGCCAACATCACTCCATCCAGCAGACATCGGCACCACACAAGCGCGTGAGGTTTTCTCCATCACGGCATAGTCGATTGAATTATCCGGGCAGCAGGCGAATGTGTGTGGGTCAACAGTTAAGACATCAGAGCGCAGTTCACTGCGCGCCAGTGTCAGTATGCAGGTGTCATAAATATCCGGATCGTGGCTTTGCAATTCCTCAAGATAGCGGCTGGCACGGAACAGAAACATGCCACTATTCCAGAGATAGTCACCGCTGCTCACATACTCGCAGGCAAGCACGGCATCTGGCTTCTCGACAAACCGATCCACGCGGTAGGTGCCTAAGGGCAATCCACCGCTCGCATCATAGTTGGCCTTGATATACCCGAACCCTGTTTCAGGGGAAACGGCCTGCACGCCAAACAGCACCATTTCGCCAGCCTCGGCTGCTGACACGCCTGCCTCAAGGGCGCTGAGAAAACCCGAGTCATCATCAATTACATGGTCGGCAGGCAGCACCAACATGAGTTCGTCGCGCTCTTGCGCAAGCAGGTGTAGCGCCGCCAAGGCAACAGCGGGTGCCGTATTCCGACCAAACGGCTCAAGCACCAAGCTTTGCGGGGTTGAGCTAATTCGCGCCAGCTGCTCTTTGACCAGGAAACGATGTTCGACGTTACACACCAATAACGGTGATGCCATGCCGTCAATATTGAGGCGCTGCACTGTTTGCTGAAACAGCGACAACTCACCGGTCAGCGCGATGAATTGCTTGGGGCATTGCTTGCGTGAAAGCGGCCAGAGGCGCGAACCACTTCCGCCCGAGAGGATCACCGGAACAACAGCGTTAGCCTTCATTTACCGTCCATATCAATTTGATTGCGCCTCTAAAGGCCAACCATTATCAGCAGATTGTGTCGACGATACGTTGGGTCTGTCTGAGGCTCAAGTTGTGCGTGCCTGGCACGCGTCGGGAAAGCGTCTGTCGGCTGCTTTAGATGCCGGGTGTATCCGGGCTGCGCCCCGTTTTGCTCAGATGGTCCTCGCAGAGTCCTGAGCCATGACCAGTATGGCCATAGTGGATGGCTAATAAGCATTGAGCCAAAACAATCCGATGAGTGCAGGGATAAAGTGGACACCGCTAAGCTGATCGTGTGCTATCTGGCGTCCTAACTTATCGATTATCAGGAGGACTTGCGCTGTGCGACAATTTGGATATTTAAGGGGAGGAGTCGCAAGATGGCTGCGATCACGGGAAGGTCTACCGTCACGAGAGATGCCGGCATTTTGGCTGCGGAGGTAGGTGGAGACTTAGTACTCATGAGTGTGTCCGAATGGCATTACTTTGGTCTCAATTCGGTGGCTACGGATATTTGGAAGCGCCTTGAGCGACCACTTCAAGTGGATGCGCTCTGCCATGCTTTAGCTGTGGATTATCACGCCGATCCCAAGGTCATCCGCAACGACGTTCTGGAGTTACTGCACAAGCTCGCTGACCGGATGCTTATAGAGGTTGCAGCTTGATCATTACGGCTCATCGCCTTCGTGTCGTCGAGGCTGCCCTATTCCTTTCATTCTTACCAATTGCTCAGCTGTTTGTGCCTTGGCGTTATCTGCTGAAACTTGGCGGCGCACGTATCGAGTCACCTCCTGCCCACACGGCTCCAGCTTGTGATCCCACTGCACGATCAGTGGGGTGGGCTGTTAGTGTGGCTGCTCGGCGCTTACCTTGGAGGCCGTTGTGCCTTTCTCAAGCCACAGTTGCCGCTTTGATGTTGCGCCTGCGTGGCCGCCGCTCTGTACTGTGTCTTGGGGTTCGCGACGGAGGAGATGGACTGAGTGCGCATGCCTGGCTATTGATGCGTGGTGAGGGCGGTGGTGTGGTATCCGGCGGTGAAGGCATAGGCAACATCTCTCCTCTGCGCCAACTGACCAAGGAGTCCGGTAATGCATGACGATTATCGGTTGTGTGGCTGGCGAGTCCACAGTGAGATCTCGCTGCCGGACTTGCTGCCATGGACAGGTGATCCGCAGGCGCCGGTAGAACTGCTCATTGAGTTGGGAGCTGTCGAGGCGCACCTGGCAGAGTCTGTTCACGTGGGGCCGATTGTGCAACACAGCATTGACGGGACTTGTCGCTTTGCTATTGACGGGGTGGCGGCTTACCGCATAGCGGCCGATGGTCGTTCGATTCGCATACAGCCTCACCTCCCTGAGGACTTTCCTGCTATTCGAGCTTTCCTGTTCGGCATGGTTTTCGCCATTGCCTGCCAGCGGCGTGGTCTACTTCCCCTGCATGCCTGTTGCGTCAGATTACCCACCCCGCATGGCGATGTCGCGGTGGCATTCAGCGCAGCATCTGGGGCCGGTAAATCCACCCTGGCGTCAGCCTTCATTCGCCGAGGTTATCCAATCCTGGCTGATGATGTGACTTTGGTCTGCGCCGGGGAGCAAGGCACCTTGGCACTGCCGACCTTCCCCCGGATCAAACTATGGGGCGATGCTCTTGAGCGGGAAGAGGTGCGCGGCACATCAAGAGAGCGTGTCCGCCGGGGCATGGACAAGTTCTCTATTGGATTGCAAGCGACAGATTTTTCGGCCGATGAGCCGCTGAAGCTCGCAACCCTTTATCACCTTGAGCGGGTTAATGACGTCCAGCATGTCGGCCAGCAGTGTGTCATGGGGCTCGATGCATCAATTCGTTTCGCGCACGCCCTGTACCAGGCTCCTGCTTTGATGCGCGTGGCGACGGATAAAGCCGCCCACTTTTCGCTGGCAACCCAGCTTGCGGCAGGAGTCGCCGACCATATCCTGCTTCGACAGTTGTCGGGTTTCGAGCACTTGGATGACCTCGTCAGTCGTATTGTTGACGTCCACGCACGCGGGCGTGTGCCGGCATGAGTGGTTTTTATTGGCTGGCGTCCTACCCCAAGTCAGGCAATACCTGGCTGCGCCTGGCGTTGAATAGCTATCGCAACGGTGGTGCAACCCCGGATTTTTCCCAGAGGCTGGACTTTGCCCACGCCGCCAGTAGCCGCCGCCGTTTCGACGACCACCTTGGCGTGGCTTCGTCCGATTTACTGCCGGACGAGATCCTCATGCTACGTCCGCGCTTGTATGAAGAGCTGGCCCTCGCCGCGCGTAATCCTCTTTTCAACAAGGTCCATGATGCCTGGCGGCTGACGCCGGGTCATGAACCCCTGTTCCCGGTAGATGCCACTTTGGGGGCGATTTATGTCGTGCGAGACCCTCGCGATGTAGTGCTCTCGCTCGCAGGGCACATCGGTATCGATGCGGACAGAACGATCGATTTTCTCCTCGACGAAAACGCTACGCTTTGCCATCAGCGCGCCTGGCTGCTGGAGCAGTTACCCCAGTTCTTGGGGAGCTGGTCTCACCATGTCCGCAGCTGGATTGATCTGCCCGCGCCATGGGCTCCATTGTTGTTGCGTTACGAGGATATGTTGATACAGCCTCTGCAAAGCCTGGCTCGTGTTGTCGAGTACGTTGGTTGGACGTTGGATGCAGGACGGCTGGAGCAGGCAATGACAGCGACTCGCTTTGATCGGCTACAGGCGGCTGAAGCCCAGCATGGCTTCAGTGAGCGTCCAGCGCGGGCCAAGCGGTTCTTTCGGGAGGGACGAGCGGGCAGTTGGCGTGAACAACTGACCGATAAACAACGCAGGCGCGTGGAAAACGCTACAGAGGCGATGAGGGCGAGACTGGGTTACGACTAGTTCCGCGTGCCGCCGGACTCTACCCAGTGAAGAAACTGACCAAAGTGCAGTCCTCGGTGAAGTACTGTCAGGTACTCGCGGTGCCAGGGCGTCGAAGGCCAGTGTGCAAGCAGTGCACTCATTCGCTTGAGATCGAGTATCTCTCTGGCCAGGGGAGATCCGTTCAATTGAGCGAGATGCTCGGCCAGCATCGGTCGCATGGCCGTCATCCGATGCATGTACTCTGGGCATTGCAGGCCACGACGGCGGTTGTTTACAACGCTCGCCGGCAGGCGGTCTGCGGTGACGTGACGCGCTAACAGTCGGCTCACACCACCGTTCAGATAGAGGCTGTCGGGCAGCGAAAAGCAGAACTCCAGCAACCGACGATCAGCCATGGGGTCGCGAACTTCGAAGCCATGGAGTGCTCGTACAAGCCCCATAGCTTCAAGGCTAACCTGGCGTTCCTCAAAGCAGCATTGGCGCAGTTCCCAGCTACCCAGCGTAGACATGCGCTCGCGCTTTCTGAATGCGGCCTGGATCTGGGGCCGGTTTCGGGCTGCCGGTGTAACCGAACACTGCTTTTGCCACTCCAACTCTGTTGATTGGCCCAGCAGGTTTCGCATTACACGTTGAATATAACCAGGCAGAAACGGCATCAACGTCGTCCTGAAGATCTGGCGCGCCGTAGAAGCCGACCGACCGGAGCCTTGTGCCAGAGCATTGGCTTCCCGGAGTGCCTGCAACCATCGGCCGCGTCTGATCAGGCCGGGAAGTGTGCCTTGGCCATCCCAAGACAATGTAATGTTACCGAGCCCGCCCGAAAGCAGCACGCGCCCGCCCTGCTGGCGTACATAGTCCCTTGCGGGGCCCATCCATGCGAGGTTCATGACATTACGCCATGGGGTACCCGTGGATTGAAACATGGCTGTCCAGTCTGTATCCCAGCGATGCAGCTCTGGGCCAGGAAAAAAGAGTGGGGTCAGGCTAGGGCTTTGTTCCGCGATGCTCTCCACATACGGGCGTTCGGAGGCATAAAAAGATGGTGAATCGGCGGTAATCGTACCTTCGGCTGGTAGGCTGGTCAGTGTGGTAAGTCTGTTGCCAGGCAGATGTCGCAGCGCCGTTACCGAAACGGCGGAAGAGTCCAATCCTCCGGTGATGGACGAAAAAGCAGGGCCTTCGATTCTCAGGCAATCCCGTACCGCTCGGTTGAACAGTTCGCGCGCGGCCTCAACATAGTCTTCTTCGTGAGGCAGATGCAGTTCTGATTTGCGCTCCGGTGTCCAGTAACAACGTTGAGTCAGGCGGCTTCCGCGCAAGGTAGCGACGGAGCCGGCGGGAAGTGCGGATATGTGTTTGTGAAAGGTGCTATGGGGATCGAGGGGTAAATCAAAAAGGTTTAGGATCAGTCGATCTTCGTCCACGCCCCAAGGAATACCAGGGATTGCCAGTAGGGCAGTGGGAGACGTCGCGAAAGCAAATAAGCCGTTGCTGTGGTGGTAGTAGAGTGGGCGCTGGCCTACGCCGTCCCTCATCAACAGCAGGCATTGCGTCATTGGATTCCAGGCCGCCAGTGCGAAATCGCCCAACAGATGCTCAGCTGCCCGCTCGTCCCAGTGGAGAAGCGCCTCGAAGGCAAGCGCACTGTCTGGCCAGTTATTCGCCGACCTTGGCAGGGCCAATGATTGAATCAGCTCGGGTCGGTTGACCAAATAGCCGTCGAATACCAGCACTAAAGGATGTTCGGCATTGTGCCTTGGTTGCTTGTCCTGGCGGTCCTCGGGAGCTGTAACGCGCATGCGATGTGACAGGTGCACACCCGCGTCCGACCAGTACTGCGGCAACTCCAGCCCTGGAGCGTCCAATGCTTTCGCAAAGCGCTCGGCCAGATCAACCGGCAAAGCACGCCCTATGGCCAATAGGCCGGCGAAGGCGCTCACAGGCTAACTTTCAAAACCGAGCGTCCCAGATCAAGACACGTTGCTGAAACCCAAGGTCCCATCATTTCCGCTCGTAGCGAAGATGGATGCGGTTACGTCGGTGATTGATACCTCGGTGAAGTCCGGCTTTTGCCAGGCCTTGCGCTGGATATTTTGCTCGATTTTTTCGCCGTGGGGGGCTGGACAGTCTGTCATGTCATTCATGCGCTTTGCTCCAGATGAGTATGGTTGATGAGGTTACCGTACTCGCAATTTACGGACAATTGGTTTACTCCGGTGAATAGTTCACTGGCTCTTTATAGAGCGGACGCCCTTGGGTGAAGTTTTTGTAACTGTTGTCGCCCACCTGATAGGCGACCTGCACCCACTTCATCAATGTGACTGCAGCGGAGACCGGCGCCAGGCGCTGAGTTGGGCGCAGGCGCTCCAATAGGGCCGTTTCAACGGTCTTGAGTTCATTGGTGAACGTGAAGTTATTGGATGGGCCGCAATGGATTTCATACGCTGTGCATCCCCGCTTAATAGTGACCTCGACATTCGGTCCCAGCTCTTTGGCCAAGTTGACTCGTTCGCGCACTTGTTTGTAAACGTCTTGGGCTTGTTGCAGGCTGTCGAGATAAAACAGCGTGCGGTAGGGGCCGGCTTGGAACTGCAAGTTCAGACTGGCACCGGCCTTGTAGGCGTACGGTAGGTCATGAGCAATTCGCTCGGAAGCGACCAGTTGCTGCAATGTGGTCGGTCGCACTTGTACTTTGTAGCAGGTGCGACAACCGTCAGGAACAGTCGCTCGTGCATATGCCTGGTAAAAGAGAAACCCCATAAGTTTCCCGCAAGGGAAGGGCGTGCTTACCGGGCCAAATACCCAGTTGTTGGCCGCTAAGTAGGTTCTTGTCAGCGACCAGCTGCCGTCTTCATGCAGGATTATATCGCCTCGAAGCTGGGCTGCCTGGAGATTCTCGGCAATGGTAGTCTTCCCAGGCTTAAAGTTCAGGATGTCGGCGGCGATGGCGGTTTTTTCGTTGTTCATTGTGGGCACTTCCGTGTCGGAGAGTGAGTGCTAGTGTCAAGTTTGTCCGTGCTCAGGTAAAGCGCATATGAATATGCTCTTCAGGCGTTGTATACGTAAGCGATACTCCTTAGTCAGCATGGCGCGCCTTGCCCTACAGATAGTCCTCGGAGGCGAGCATCGCCGCTCGGCGTTGTTACTTTGGCGAGCCCCGCAAGGCTTGTTTCAGCCCTACGGTACCACCCGTGACGCTCGATACTCGTCACGGCTCCAGTGGCTAAGCGAGTTCATTGTCGATGAGCCAGAAACCCGCATTCTGTCCTTCGGCTGCTCGACAGGTGAGGAGGTGTTCAGCCTAGCCCGGTATTTCACCCAGGCGCATATATGTGGTGTGGATATCGAGCCGGGGCGTATCCGTGACTGTTGGAGACGCTGGCGACGTGAGGGGTATCCATCCCGACTGGCATTTAAATGCGCCGCTAATGTGGAGTCTTATCAGCCAGAGTCCTACGAGCTGATCCTTTCTATGGCTGTATTTCGCCATGGCGCCTTGGGGGGCTGCCCGGACCAGTGTTCAGCCTGGCTGAGATTTAGCGATTTCGAGCGAGTTATCATAGATTTTGCTAGGGTATTGCGTCCTGGCGGGCTGTTAGTGATTCGCCACGCCAACTTCCGCTTTGGCGATACGCAGGTTGCTTACTTGTTTGAGTGCCTGCAACGGGAGACTTTCACCGATGAAACAGAGGTCACTCCCATTTACGGTAGGGACGATCATTTACTGCCTGGTGTGAGGGGGGATGATGGTGTTTACCGTAAGAAACCTATGGATTCTGATTAATATTTTTTCACGGTAGAATTAGACGCTAGAATTCTTTGAGTATAGGCCTTTGCAAGGCGTAGTGTTAAATTTTCTGTGCGGTGTATGGCGTAATCATTTTATGTGCTGTGATTTTTTTATTTTATCCGCTTGTGAATGTAAGCAGGCTATAGTGGTTATCGGAAATCGGAGGTTTTCAATGGCTTAAAGTGCTCAGGTAGGCTTTAATAATTCAGGTGGAAGTTTTTTATGTTACGCTTCGGTAAATTAATATGTGGTCATTGCTTTGTGTTTTTTATTTGTTTTTTTAATGTTTGTGAATGTGGTTTAAAAGTAATGGTATGTTGATTTAAAGTGCGCTGATAAAAATCATTTAATATATAGTGGGCATTAATGTCGGTTAGTCAAAATTCCTCTTTGCTGGTTGAGCTCGGCAGGCTGAACCAGAATCTGCTGGAGCTTCCGTGTCCGTCCTGCGGTAAGCGCGACCCCTCTTTCATCTGGCGTCGTGATCGCTATTTTCTTGAAGTCAATCTATCGGCTTGTCGTGGATGCGGCGTGGTTTACCTGGCTCGAGGGCTCAGCGGTGAAGCCCAGACCCGTTTCTATTCACACATTTACCCTCGTTTGATGCGTCAGCCGCCACCCGAAGATGCGCTCTGTCACTACCGCCTGATTGCGGGCTATCGCTACAGCGAAATCAACGCAGTGGTTGGTGAATGCTCTTCTGTGTTGGACGTGGGCTCTGGGTTAGGCTTTTTCCTGGACGCCTGCAGGGCACATGGCTGCGAACAATATGCCGGTATTGAACCTGGTGGGCCTCAGCGCGAGCATGCGGTTCATACCTTGGGATTAGGTGAGGCTATCCAGGACGGGTACCTGGACCAAACGACTCAGCTGCCATTCAAGCCAAAGTTGGTGACCTTATTTCATGTGCTGGAGCATCTGGATGAGCCGGGAAAGGCGCTGGGGTGGATTGCCAAACTGATTGCCCCTGATGGTTGGCTGGTTATAGAGGTGCCCGATATTCTGGCTAATTGGCCGAAACTTGGTTTGTGGCAAATCCATATTTCCCACCGTAGCTACTTCTGTATGGAAACGCTCGAGGCTTTATTGCAGAAAAATGGCTTTAAGGTTCAGCACAGTTGTCGTGAGGCGTATGGAATATACGAGGGTAATCTGCGCGTCTATGCCCGTCTCAGCGAACAGTGTGTATCTGAACACTCAGTTGCACAGCATGCGCTAATCAGCACTAAAGCACATATCAAAAAACAAATTCGACCGTGGAGCCTGCGTAATGGTTATCCTCGAGCCGCTGTGCGTCTTTTACGGTTGGCGTTAAAACGTCATTAATCAATATAAAGACGTGGCGCTTAAATGCTGTACCTAATGGCGTGACAGCGTGTGAAAATTTATTCAGATAAATATTTTGGATCTGAATAGAATTTGTTTTGGTGCTAATTGCTCGCTGCCGTTTAAGCGCCGCTCGCCATCCCGCCGTTCTTTTGTGCGCCACGGGTATTACGCCATGCATCTATTGTCAGGCTTTTACTGCGCATGCCTGCAGTACGAGCGAGGGATGGCCGGCCGAAGTTCCTGCTTCGGGTGGTGAGTCGATTAGAGCATTTGGGCACCCATCGGATGAGCGTATTTCTGTCACTCGCCTCCATCCGGTAACAGTTCCGGTCTTTCCCTCAGCAGTTTGTTCTGCAGCATTTCCAGCTGCTCCAGCGCGGCGCGGGCTTCGTCGAGTTCGGTTTGGCTGCGTTCGCCGGATTGCGCGGCTTGTTCGATGCGCTCGCGGATGGCGGGGATCTGCTGGACGCCGCTGGCGTAGGCCATGATCTGGTCGCGGGTTTGTTGTTCTTCGAAGGCGTTGTACTGCGCCGGATCGGCCATTTGGGCGGGGCTGGCGGGTTGGCGCGGTTTGAGTTGGCCCAGGGCCGGGCTGCGTGGGTCACCCTGATCGGCCATAAGCTGAATCAGCATCTGCGCTTCCTGGGCATTCAGGGGCGGTTCGCTGGGCGGTGCTTCCACAGGTTGTTCCGCAGGTGTTGGGGTTGCCGCTGGCTGCTGTTTCGGCAGTGCGGCGGGCATCTCTGGCAGGCGAATGGGCGGACTGATTGGTGTTGCAGTCTGTGCTGCAACGGCAGGTGTGATATCAGCCTGGGGCGTGCGCACAACGACGATGGTCACCGCGGTGATCACGCCGAGTAGGCCGATACCGAGCCAGGCCTTCATAGCCCTTCTACCTTGGCGTTGGCCAGCAGAGCGTCGACGCGAGCCTGGAAGGCTTGGGTCAGTTGCTCCTTGGCCACGGCCTGGTTGACCTCATACCGCACGCTGGGATCGCTCAGTGGCAGCTGTCGATCCTCGCGGCTGCGTACCTGCACGATCTCGAAGGCGCCGTCGATCAACATCGGTTGAGAAATGCTGTTTGCCTTCTGCAGCAGGGCGGTCTTGCGCAGAAAATCCAGCGGCGCGTCCTGTGGGCGAATCAGGCCGAGGTCGCCGGGTGGCGTGTGGCTCTTGGTCTCAGCCAGTGAGTAGCGGCGCACGGCGTCATCGAAGCTCAGGCCCTGTTGCAGTTCGGCATACACCCGGTCGGCACTGGCTTGATCAGCCAGGCGGATATGGCTGGCCTGCACCTGGGCAACGTTCAGGTAGAGCTGCAGGTTGCGCTGGTAGTAAGCCTCGGCGTCCGCATCGCTGACCCGGCTAGCGCGTTCGCGCAGGCCGGCGGTTTCATGGTGAAAGTCGTTGTGCAGGCCAAGCTGGTGCAGGTACTTGTGGCGGACGAGTTTGTCGCGCACCAGCTGGCGGATGCCGGCCTGTTCGTCCGTGCTAAAGCCTTTCTCGCCGAGCTGATACCAGAGGTAGTCACGCAGCGCCTGCTGGCGCACCTGTTCAGCCAGGTACACCAGGTTGCCCTGTTGCAGCTCCACGCGGCCTTGTACGTTGTCGCCTTGATACAGCTCCAGCAGGTTCAGGCGTTGTTCGGCCTGGCCGGGGAATTGCCAACTGATTAGCTGCACCTGGGCAGCATCGGTTTGTTGTTGGGGGCTCAACTGCAGGCTGTCGAGCACCACGCCTTGGGTTGGCGCGGTCAGTACCTGGCGCATGCGGGCACTGCTCAGCGCCTGTGGCTGACGCAGAAAGGGGCGTACATCGTGGTCGAATTGGCGGCCGTAGACCTGCTCGATCAGATTGCTCGCCTCGCGCTCGACCAAGGCATCCAAATCGCTGCTGTATTTGGTATTCAGTTCGTCTTCCACCTCACGGGCCAGCAGGTGGTTTTCCGCCAGGCCTGTGCGCAGCAGGCGCAGGTCGGTGTTGAATTTGACCCGGGTCATGGCCTGTTCCAGCAGGCCGATGCTTTTGCCAGGCAGGCGTTCACCGTTGATGTGCAGGTCCTGGCTGCCCAGGGCTGACAGGCAGATGCCGGTCAGCCCCAGTACCAGCAAACTGCGCTGGATCATCGCGCGCACCTTACAGGCCACCCTGGCCGTAGAAGGTGTTGGCACCCTTGGTCAGCACGCTGACGGTGAGGGCGATGGACTCCGGAATCAGCTCCTTGGCCACCCGCAGGCGGGTAGCGTAGCTGGTGTCATACAGCGGCTCGGGGCGCTGGTAGGCCACTTGCGCGGTCTGGGTCAGCAGCTCGCGGATCGGCTTTTGCGGGTCGTAACTGCCCACCCGGTTGGCCACCGCGGCGATATTGTTCAGGCCTTCGCTGAAGTAATGATCGTCCACCCAGCCTTCCCAGCCGGAGTGACCGTTGCCCGAGGTGACCCAGGCGTGGTGTGGCTGCGCCACATCGCCGGTGGTGTGCAGTGAGTAGCCGATGGTTTGCAGCGAGGGGGCGTTTTTGAACTGATCGAACCAGTATTTGGCCAGGTTATCGATGGGCTGAAAGGCCGCAGTCTGGAAGTCGCCATAGTGCGTCTGCCAGTTGGAGGACGTGCCCTGACGGTAATGCGCTTCGGTGGTGTCGAAGTCGCTTTTCTTCAGCTCGCGGTTGTACAGGTAAACCATGGCGTACCAGTCAACGTCGCCGCTCCAGCTGCCATCCACCTTGCGGTAGCGGTAGTCGTAGCCGCCGTGGTCATTGCCGTGTGCGTCACCCTGACGGGCCATGTTGATGAAGTGCCAATAGGAGGTGTAGTTGACCAGCGAAGCGGCGGCGCCATACACCGGCGCGTGCTCGTAGCCGACCCACCAGCCACCCAGACGGGTGTCCTGGAAATCATCGACGTCGTAGGCGGCCTGGCCGAGGATTTCCCCCGCGCGGGCTTCGCTGCCGGCGGCGCCGACATAGAACTGGTAGGCGCGTTTCATCTCGGGCGTGGCGTGCGCCGAGTTGAGGAAGGCCAGGGCGTCTTTGACGATGTTTTTGTGCGTAGGTTGCGACCAGGCGCTGGCATGGCTGGCGCTAAAAGCCAGGCCTAGACCAACGACCAGGGAGGTGAGGGTTTTCATAGGGAAGGCGCTCTTTTGTTGTTGGAGTTGAGCAGTATTAGCGGTCATTGATGGCAAAAAGGTTGCAATGCCGCATGTCAACTTAAAGCGGGTGCGCCGCGTTACCTCAACCCAACCAAGGTTGGGTGGTATAGACCAATTTTCTTGGGGTGTTACTTCGCGTCGTTGTCCTCGTGAGGCAGGGCACCTGTCTCGCTGCTTTCCAGCGCCGCATCGGTCAGGCGTGGCGTTGATGGCTGTGGAATTGCTCCACCAGCAGTTGCAGACGCTCGGCCAGCTTCGCCAGGTGTTGGGCGCTGTGGCGACTCTGATCACTGGCGGCCACGCTGCTCAGGTTCGCCTCGCGGATGGCGCAGAGGTTGAGCTGAATGCTGTCACCCACCGTGCTTTGCTGCTCCACTGCCGCGGCAATCTGGATGTTCATGTCGCTGATCTGCGCCACCCGCTGGTTGATTCCGCCCAGCGCTTCGGCGGCCTGCAGCGCCTGTTCGACACTCGCCTGCGCCTGGGTCTGGCTGCGCGCCATGGCGGCCACCGCGTCACGCGTGCCCAGCTGCAGGGCATTGATAATGGCATGGATCTTTGCCGTAGATTGCTGGGTCCGTTGTGCCAGGCCGCGCACTTCATCGGCCACCACGGCAAAGCCGCGTCCGGCCTCACCGGCGCGTGCCGCCTCAATGGCGGCGTTAAGGGCCAGCAGGTTGGTTTGCTCGGCAATGCTCTGGATCACATCGAGCACCTGGTAGATGTCCTGGCTGTGCAGCTCCAGCTGCTGGATCACCTGATGGCCGTGCAGCACTTCCGCTGCGAGGGTGGCGATCTGCTGGCGGGTTTCCTCGACCAGTTGCAGGCCGTTGACGGTTTCCAGATCGGCCTGGCTGGCGGCATTGGCACTGAGCTGGGCGTGGCGCGCCACCTCCTGCACGCTGCTGGCCATCTGGCTGATGGCACTGCTGACCTGCTCGGTCTCTGTGTGTTGCTGCAGGCTGGCCTGGTTGCTGCTGTCGATGGCATTGGCCAGTTCGGCGGCATCCTGGCTGAGTTCCCGGGCCGAGTTGGCCAGGCGTCCGACCACTGCACCGGACTCGACCCGCAGGCTGTGCAGGGCGAAGGCCAATTGGCCGAATTCGTCACGGCGGCCGCTGTAGACCCACTGGTTCAGCGGGTTGTCGACCAGGGCGCGGGCTTCCTGACAGAGCTGGTGCAGTGGCCGCAGTGCCAGGTGGCAGCCTGCCGACAGCAAGGCGCTCAACCCCAATCCGCCGCTGACGGCCAGCCAGCCGGGCAGGCTGCCACTGGTTGCCAGAACGGCGGCGCAGGCGAGGATGGGCAGGCTGAGCAGCACGCTCAAGCGATTGGCCAGCGGCAGCCGCAGTGGACGCAGTTGCTGTGGGCTGCGCCCTGCCCGCAACTGGCCGTACAACCACTCGGCTCGGGCGATGCGCTCGGGTGTGGTGCGTGTGCGCACGGACTGGTATTCCACCGTTTGGCCATTGCGCACCACCGGGGTGACGTAGGCGCTGACCCAATAGTGATCGCCATTCTTGCAACGATTTTTCACCAGGCCCATCCACGAGCGGCGCGCCTTGAGGGTTTGCCACAGTTCGCTGAAGGCGGCACTGGGCATATCCGGGTGACGCACGATGTTGTGGTTCTGGCCGAGCAGTTCAGCCTCGTCGAAACCGCTGATGCGGATGAAATCAGGGTTGATGTAGCTGATCGCACCCTTGAGGTTGGTGGTGGAGAGGATGTTGGCGTCTTCTGGCACGCTGACGTCGTGCTGACTAACGGGCAGGTTGGTTTTCATGATTCGATCGGCTCTTCGGCTGAGGGCAAGCGGGTGCTCATGCGGCTGAACAGGGGTTGCAGTTCATGGGCGCTGCAGGGACGGCTGAACCAGAAGCCCTGGGCCAGTTGGCAGTTCTGCGTGCGCAGAAAATCCAGGTGGGCGGCGTGCTCCACGCCTTCGGCGATGACCTCCAGGCCGAGGCTGTGGCCCAGGCCGATGATCGCCCGGCTGATGGCTTGCAGTTCGGCATCTTCGGGCACGCCGCCGATAAAGCTCTTGTCGACCTTGAGGATGTGCAGTGGAAAGCGTTTGAGGTAACCCAGTGAGGAATAGCCGGTGCCGAAATCATCCAGGGCCAGTTGAATACCCAGGTTGGCGAGGGCGCGCAGGGTGATCAGGGTTGCGGTGCTGTCTTCCAGCAACTGGCTTTCGGTGATTTCCAGCACCAGACAGGAGGGCGGCAAACCGGTGTCCTGCAGGATGGCGGTGAGCCGGTTGACAAAGTCGTCCTGGCGCAACTGCCGGCTGGAAAGATTTACGGCGCAGTGCAGTTGCGTGTGCCCGGCCTGTTGCCAGGCGCGCACCTGGCGGCAAGCCTGGCGCAGCACCCAGTCGCCGACCGGAACAATCTCCCCGGACTCTTCCAGTGAGGGGATGAACTCCAGCGGTGCGACCAGCTTTTCGCCGCGTTGCCAGCGCAGCAGGGCCTCGACCCCGACGACCTGAGTGCCCGTGCCATCACTGCGACAGATTGGCTGGTAGTGCAGGACAAACTCATCACGCAGCAGGGCCTGGCCGAGAGCGCTTTCCAGTTCCAGCTGATGATGCGCGCTGGCCTGCAGTTCAGCGCTGAACCGGGCGAACTGAGCCTTGCCGGCTTGTTTGGCTTGATACAGGGCCAGGTCGGCGGCCTGCAGGGCATCCTCGGCGGCATCACTGGCCTGCAACGCGGTGATGCCGATGCTGGCGCTGACCACCAGCACCTGCTCCTGTACATGCAGGGGCAGGTGCAGGCTGTCGAGCATGCGCTGGGCCACCTGCTCGGCATCGCTGGTACTGGCCAGGTCGGTGAGCAGCACCACAAATTCATCACCGCCAAAGCGGCACACGTGATCACCGGGGCGCAGGCAGTGGTTCAGGCGGCGGCTGATCTCGATCAGTACCTGATCGCCGCAGGAGTGACCGAGGCTGTCGTTGATCAGCTTGAAGCGGTCGAGGTCGATAAACAGCAGTGCGGCTGCACGCGCGCCCTCTTTGCCCAGCTGTTGCAGGGCTTGCAGCAGCAGCTCGTCGAGGCGCAGGCGGTTGCCCAGGCCGGTCAGCGGGTCGTGGCGGGCGGCGTGGCGCAGTTGCTGTTCGACGGCCTTGCGTGCGCTGATGTCGCTCTGCGAACCGGCGATGCGCTGTTGCCCGCTGGCATCGCTCTGCGCCACGCCACGCACCAGCACCCAGAGGTAATCGCCATTGCAGCGGCGGATGCGGTACTCGTGGTGCAACAGCGGGCTGGCGCCACTGAGGTGGCTTTCCAGGGCCTGGCGCAACGCCGGCAGGTCGTCCGGGTGCACGCGGCTGAACCAGCTGGCGCTGCTTTCGCCGAGCTGATCACGGTCGAGGTCGAGCATGCGGGCCCAGCGTGCCGAGACATATAGACGATCGTGCTGCAGGTGCCAGTCCCAGATGCCGTCATTGGCGCCACGCAAGGCCCGGGCGAACCGCGCTTCGCTGTCTTCCAGGGCCTTGCGCTGGGCGGCGCTGTAGGTGTCGATGGCCAGCGTCATGTCGAAGAACACTGCTTTCAACAGGCTGGCGTAGAGAGCCTGGTCGGGATGCTCCGCGAATAGGCGGGCGAGGACTTCATCGAGGTACAGCCGGTAACCGGCCATGTACCATTTCAGTTCGATGCCGGCCAGCTGGTGGATCAGCCCGATGCGCAGGCGGCTGGCCACGTAGTCGGCGTTGTAGGGGCCGTGCCAGAGGCGCTGGTAGTAATCCAGCTGGCTGTGCTTGAGGCGTTGCAGGGTGGATGCGCTGCTGATCAGGCTGGCGGGGCCGGGAAAGCCGGCCAGGTGTCCGTAAAGGCGCTCGGTAAAGGCCTGTTGGGTGTCGCTCATGTGCGCGGCGGCGCTATTCAGGCGTGTGGCGTCGGCATCCTGCCAGTCGAGGAGTTTGCGCCGCTCATGCACGTCACGGCGGTTGAGGCCGATGCGCTGGATCAGCTCATCGAGTGCGGCTACTGAGTTCATCTTCCCTCCCTGCTGTTGTTGTTTTGCAGTCATGCACAGTGGTCAGCGCCTCGCCCGGATGCTGCGCGGCCAAGTGGCCCCCACAAATCGCAGCCATAAAAAAAGCGCCGCAGCATTACGTTCGTGATGAACGCACTGCTGCGGCGCTTCGTCTTGCAGGCCCTGTGTCCTGCCCGGCAAAGCCGGTTCCCGCCGTGGCGGAACCTACTTGAACGCTAGTTCTACTCTATTTTCCGGGTGGCTGACAATTCCTCCAGCAAGCCCTCCAGGCGCGTGCGCAGCTCACCCAGCTCGCGGGATTTGAACGCATGGCGGGTACGCATGAGGGTGGCGATCGTATCGCTCAGGGCCGCATGCAGCAGATCTTCTGCCGGCGGGCTGGGTGCCTGTAGCCAGTGGCACAGCGGTGCCTGACTGCAGTCGCTGGTGACACAGATGACCTCACCGGCGCTGGTCTGGCTGGCCAGCCATTGGCGCAGGCGCAGACCCAGTGATGCGTCTGTGCAGATGATCCGTGGTGTAGGGGCGAGGGTACACATAGAGGCGGCACTTTAACGGTGCACTCCCGGGGAAACATTGATCGGTGTCAACGCGTCTGCCTCGGCTGAACACCTGCTGTGCCGCCGCTGAACTGCTACCCTAGCGCCTTCGACAGCAGGCCGGTTGCCCAATGTTCACCCTCTACCATGCCCCCGATCTGGAAACCCTTGGCGAACTGGCGACCACGCTGCTCGCCACGCCAATGCGCGAGCCGTTTGCGCCGGCCTGGGTGGTGGTGCCGAGTCAGGGCATGGGACGCTGGCTGACGCTGGAGCTGGCGCGCAAGCAGGGCATTGCCATGCAGCTGGACGTGCAGCTGCCGGCCAAGTTCGTCTGGGACATCTCGCGCCTGTGCCTGGGGCAACTGCCGGAGCAATCGGCGTTCAGCCCCAGCAGCCTGAGCTGGCGCTTGTATGACTGGCTGTGCGAGCCCGCTCACTTGGCTGAAGCGCCACGTCTGGCGCATTACCTGGACGGTGGCGATGAGCGCCGAAGGCTGTCGCTGGCCGTGAAGATCGCCGACGTATTCGACCAATACCTGCTGTATCGCGACGACTGGCTGGCCGCCTGGGAACGCAACGAGCGGCTTGATCTTGGCGCGGATGAAGCCTGGCAAGCGCTGCTCTGGCGCGAGCTGACCAAAGACGGCCATCCACACCGCGCCCGCTTGCTGGAAGAGCTGCTCGCCCGCCTGTATGACGCCACACCCATCGCCGGGCTGCCCGAGCGCGTGCTGGTGTTCGGTATCAGCGCGTTGCCACCGCACCACATGCGCGTACTGGAAGGCCTGGCGCGGCACACCGAGGTGATTGTTTTCGCCCTCAACCCGTGTCGCGAAGCCTGGGGCGAGATTCGCGATATCCGCGAACTGGCGCGGCAACCCGAAGCCAACCCCGAAGACTGGTACTTGGATGTCGGCCATCCGTTATTGGCCAGCCTGGGCAAACAGGGCCGCGATTTTTTCGACAGCCTGTTTAGCCTGGCCTCCAGCGAAGGCAGTCAGGAAATCGGCCTGTATTCCGAAGATGAAGACCTGCACGACGCCAGCCTGTTGCAGGCATTGCAGAACGACATCCTGCGCCTGCGCACCCGCACCGCCGATGAACGTTTGCTGCTGCGTGAGGACGATCGCTCGCTGGAACTGCACGTCGCCCACTCGCCGCTGCGCGAAGTGGAAATCCTGCATGACCAACTGCTCGCCCGCTTTGCCGCCGACCCCGCGCTGACGCCCGATCAGGTGGTGGTGCTGACCCCGGACATCGAGCGGTATGCGCCCTATATCGAAGCGGTGTTCGCCCCGCGCGACGGTGTGCCGCGCGTGCCGTTCAGCCTGGCCGACCGCAGCCTGCGCGCGGAAATCCCGCTGATCGAAGCCTTCCTCAACCTGTTGGCGCTGCCGGACAGCCGTTTTGCCGCCGAGGAAATCCTCGCCTGGCTGGAGCAACCAGCCATTGCCCGTCGCGTCGGCATTGAGGCAGAAGATTTACCGCTGCTGCGCGACTGGCTGCGCGACGCGGGCGTGCGCTGGGGCCGCGATGAAACGCACCGTGAGCAACTGGGCCTGCCGGCCGACGCGGCCTTTACCTGGCGGCAAGGGCTGGACCGCCTGCTGCTGGGTTTTGCCGCGCCGCCGCAGCTGGCCGGTCTGGCTGCGCCGTTGCTGGGCGACAGTTGGCCGCTGGATGCGCTGGAAGGCGGCCGCGCACAACTGCTCGGGCGCTTGGCCGGTTTTGTCGAGCGCTTGGCCGTGCTGGCGCAGAGCCTGCAACGGCCGCGCGCCCTGGGCGAATGGGCCGGATCCCTGCAAGGGTTGATCGATCAGCTGTTTGACGAGCGCGAGGCCGGTGACACCCTGTTGCTGCTGTCCAAGGCCTGCGCGGCGCTCAAAGAACAGGGCGACGCCTCGGGGATTGAGCGGCCAATTGAGCTGGCGCTAATTCGTCAGCAACTGACCGCCGCCTTGGAGCAGGGCAGCGCCGCTTCGGGCTTTCTCACCGGCGCGGTGACCTTCTGCACCATGGTGCCGATGCGCAGCCTGCCGTTTCGGCTGGTCTGCCTGCTCGGTCTGGATGACGGTGCCTTGCCGCGCCGCACCCCGGCAGCGGGCTTTGACCTGATCAGCCAGAAACCCCGCCGCGGCGACCGCGCACGGCGGCTGGATGACCGTTACCTGCTGCTGGAAATTTTGCTCTCGGCGCGGGGCGGCCTGTACCTGAGCTATGTCGGCCGTGATCCACGCAGCAACGCCGAGCTGCCGCCTTCGGTACTGGTCAGCGAGCTGCTGGATGTGGTTGATCTGACGGCGATCGATGGCAACGGCCCGGCTAGCACGAGGATTACCCACCACCATCCGCTGCAGCCCTTCGCCCCCGGCAACTTCGCTGGCAACTGCCATGCCGGCTTTGCCGCGCCCTGGTTCCACGCCGCGCAGCGTTTGAGTCAGGCGGTGCAAGCCCCTGCGCCCTTTGCCAGCGCTCTGGATGCACCGGATGCGGACGGGTTAAGCATCGAACCCAGTCAGTTGATTCACTGCTTTAAACATCCGGCGCGCTACCTGCTGGAACAACGCCTCGGCCTGCGTTTGGCGCAAACCGAAGAAGCCCTCGCCGGTGACGAGCCGTTCAGCGTCGAGTGGACCAGTCAGCACGGCTTGCGTCAGCTGGCCTTGCAGGCCACCGAGAACGGCTGGAGTGAACGCCAGGAGCGCGCCGTGGCGGCGGCTTCCGGCTGGCTGCCGGTGGGCGAGTTGGGCCAGGCGCACTGGGGGCAAATTCGCGGGCCGATCCGCGCCTTTGCGCCGACCCTGTTTGACGAGCGCCCGGAGGACGCGCCGCAACCGCTGTTGGTCGATATCGAACTGGCGGGTGTGCGCATCCACGGCTGGCTGGATGGCGTGACCCGTGAAGGGTTGTTTGATTACCGCCTGCGTGATCTCGGCGCTTGGGAGCTGGCGCCGTTCTGGCTGCGCCATCTGCTGCTCAACTGCGCGGCCAGCCCCGAGATCAGCCGCGACAGCCGCCTGCTCTCACCGAAAAGCGAATGGCGTCTGGGCGCGTTGGCCAATGCCCGTGAGCTGCTCTTACCCTGGCTGGAGGCCTACAAACGCGCGCTGTGCGAGCCGCTGCCGCTGTTCGCCAAATGCAGCCACGGTTTTGCTCACAAATGGCGCAACCCCGGGCGTAAAGAGCCAATTGACGCCGCCCGCAGCGAAGCGCGGGTGATGTGGCAAGGCAATGACTTTATGACCGGTGAAGGCCAAGACCCCTGGAACGCCTTGGCCTTCCGCGACCGTGAAGCGCTGGATGAGCGCTTTGAAGTGTTGGCCGAACAACTCTACGGCCCGGCGCTGGACGCCCTGCAAGACAGTGACGAGGACGAAGCATGAGCAGCGCCAGCCTGAACCTGCTGCACGACAGCTTCACCGGTCGCTCGCTGATCGAGGCCAGCGCCGGCACCGGCAAGACTTGGACCCTGACCGCGTTATACGCGCGCCTGCTGCTGGAGAAGCAGCTCAACGTCAGCCAGATTCTGGTGGTGACCTTTACCACCGCTGCCACCGCCGAGCTGCGCGAACGCATTCGTAAGCGCCTGGCCGAGTTGCTGGCGGTCTATGAACAGGGGCCGGGCGACGACGCCTTGCTTAATGCGCTGCAAACCCAGTACCCGGATGCCGCCAGCCACCGGCGTTTGCTGCTGGCGGTGCACGGTTTTGACGAGGCGGCGATCTTCACCATCCACGGCTTCTGTCAGCGGGCGTTGCAGGACGCGGCGTTTGAAGCGGGGGGCGATTTCGACAACGAGCTGACCCACGACGACCGCGAGATTATCGACGCCCTGCTCGCCGACCTTTGGCGGCATGAGCTGGCCAGCGCCGAGCCGGAATGGGCGGCATTTCTGGTGCAGCAAAAGATCACCCCGCAAAGCCTGCGTCAGCGTTTGCGCAATCACCTGGGCAAACCCTACCTGCGCATCGAACCACAACCGGGCACGCGCTGTGAGATGAGCGCCCTGCGCGCTGCCTGGCAGCAGGCGCAGCGCCTTTGGCAGGGCGAAAGCGCCGGCTGGCTGGCGCAGCTCAAAGCCTTCGATGGCTTCAAGAGCAATATGTGCAACGCGGCCAAACTAGGCGTCTGGCAGGCCGAGCTGGACGGTTATTTCAGCGACGCCGCCGCGCTGTTCAGCAAGACCGAAGCGCATCGACGGCTGGCCCGCGAAGGGCTGAACAAGGCCAGCAAGAAGGGCTGCGAAGCCCCGGCTAATCCGCTGGCCGCTGCGCTGCAGGAACTCTGCGATGCCCTCGATGCCGCGCAACCCGAAGCCGAGCAACGCCTGATCGACCTGCAGGTGCGCTTGATTCATCAGCTCAACGAACAATTGCCCGCGCGCAAGGCGGCGCAACGCCTGCTGGCCTTCGATGACCTGCTCAACAAACTGCAGCAAGCCTTGCAGAGTGAGGGCGGCGAACATTTGGCGAGCACCCTGCGCACGCAGTATCCGGTTGCGCTGATCGATGAGTTTCAGGACACCGACCCGGTGCAGTACCGGGTGTTTCATCGCATTTATCAGGATTCCGGTGACCTGTGTTTTGTCGGCGATCCGAAGCAGGCCATCTACGCCTTCCGTGGCGCGGATCTGGCGACCTACCTCAAGGCCCGCAGCGAAGCCGCGCGGCAATACAGCCTGGCCACCAACCACCGCTCCACGCCCGCGCTGATCGCCGCGCTGAATCAGCTGTTCGACCGGCCCATGCCCTTTGCCGAGAAGGGCTTGGCTTATCAGCAGGTCGGGGCCAGCAGCAAGGCGCGGGCGCGACTGGTATTGCCGCGTATTGAGGATGAAACCGACGCGCCGCTGGCGTTGGTCTGGCTGGATAACGACTACCTGGGCAAGGGTGAAGCGGGGGCGTTAGTTGCTCGCGACACCGCGCGGCGCATTGCGGCGGTGCTCAGCGCCAGCAGCCGGGGGGAGGCCTATTTCGAACAGTCGGGTATCCATACGCCGTTAAAGGGCGGCGATATCGCCGTGCTGGTCGCCAGTCACCGTCAGGCCGGCGAAGTGGCCGCCGAACTGGCCGCCCGTGGCGTGCCCAGCGTGCGCCGAGGCAAGGAGAACGTCTGGCACAGCGAAGAGGCTGATGAGCTGTCCGCCGTGCTCGCTGCCTACGCTGAACCGGGCCGCGAGGGTGCCTTGCGCTATGCCCTGGCCAGCCGTTTGCTGGGCCGCAGCGCCGCCGATCTCGCCGCCTGCAGCGAGGATGCCCAAGCCTGGGACCGTGAGCGCGAAGCCGCCGAGCGCTATCACCAACTTTGGCAGCAACAAGGCTTTATGCGCGCTTTTCGCGCCTGGCTGGATGAGCAACAGGTGGCCCAGCGTCTGCTGGCGTTGGTCGATGGCGAGCGCCGCCTGACCAACCTGCTGCACCTGGCCGAGCTGCTGCAAACTGAAAGCCTGCAACGCCCCGGTCTGGAGCAATTACTCGCCTGGTTCAACGCCCAACGCAGCGCCGAAGCCCATGGCGAAGACGCCTTGCTGCGTTTGGAAAGCGATGCCGAGCGGGTGCAGATCGTCACCATCCACACCTCCAAAGGCCTGGAATACCCGCTGGTGTTCTGCCCCTACCTGTGGGACGGCGCGCTGCTGCGCCAGCATGAAGACATCAGCTGCCACGCCGACGACGGCACGCCGCTGCTGGACCTCGGCAGCGAACAGCTCGACGTGCACCGCGAGCGCGCCCGTCATGAGCGCTTCGCCGAAAAACTGCGCCTGACCTACGTCGCCCTGACCCGCGCGCGCGATCGCCTGTGGCTGCACTGGGGGCCGGTGGACTGCAAGCCGAAAAAGGACGGCAGCCTCGGCGACAGCGGCCTGCACAGCAGTGCCTTGGCCTGGCTGCTGCACGGCCGTGGGTTATCGGGTGAGGATGCCCTCGCCGAACTGGCCGGCCACCTGCAAAACCTCAGTCCGCAGGGTTTGCGTACGGAAGTCGAACAGTTGATCGCCAGCAGCCAAGGCCAGATGGCCATTCAACCGTTGCGTGACAGCGAGGCCAGCGCCGCCGGTGAACAACGCGCCCCGGCCCCACAGCAACTCGCCACCTTGCAGCGCAGCCTGCACAGCGCCTGGCGCATCGGCAGCTTCTCCGGGTTGGCCGCCGGTATGCACATGGAAGCCCCGGACCGCGACGGCCTGGTGCTGCCGGATGCCAGCGAGCCGGGCACGGGCTTCTTCGCCTTTCCCCGTGGTGCGCGGGCCGGTACCTGTCTGCACGCCATCCTCGAAGATTGGGCGCGCAGCAAAGGCGCGCTGGCTGAGCTGATCGAACCGGGGCTAAGCGGTCACGGCATCAGCAACGACTGGCAGGCCGTGGCGCTTGACCATCTGCAACAAGTGATCGACGCCGATCTGGACGGCCAGGGTCTGACCCTCGCTGGTCTGAATCCGACGCGCCGCTTGCCCGAACTTGGCTTTACCTTTCCCTTGGCCGGGCTGGATGTGCAGCGCCTGCGCGCCATTCTCTGCGACCCGACCCATGGACTGGCGGCACCGATGCGCGAGGCGGCGGCGCGCCTTGAATTCGACAGCCTCAAGGGCTTTCTCAAGGGCTTTATCGACCTGACCTTCGAGCACAACGGCCGCTGGTACATCGCCGATTACAAGTCCAACTGGCTCGGCCCGGATGCCAGCTACTACGGCGGCGAACGCCTGCTGCACGCCCTGGCCGCCGAGCATTACTACCTGCAATACCTGATCTACCTCGTGGCGCTGCGGCGCTTCCTGCGGCAGCGTCTGGATGACTTCCAGAATGAGCAACTGGGCGGCGCGTATTACCTGTTTCTGCGCGGCATGCCGAGCGCCGGGGTGTATTTCTCGCGGCCCAGCGATGGGCTGTTGGATGCGCTGGATACCTTGTTTGCGGAGGGGCGCTGATGCTGTTGGGTGATCCGGCGGGGATGTCTAGGGTAGGGTGGATGACGCTGTTTTCATCCACCACGGCGAACGGTGGATGGATGAAGCGTCATCCACCCTACGGGAGTGGACTATGACGCTTGCTGATTTGCCCCTTGGCCCGTTGGAGCGTGCGCTGGTCGCCAGCTTGCAGCGCCTTGATCCGCAGGCGTCGCCGGTGGTCTTGGCGTCAGCGGCGCTGCTGTGCATGGCCTTGGACAAAGGCGATGTGTGCCTGCCGTTGGCGCGCATGGCCGGGCAGCGGCCTTGGCCGGAGCATGCCTTCAACCTGCCGAAACTGGCGGACTGGCAGGCGCAGTTGCAGGCATCGGCGTTGGTCGGCGGCGAAGGCGCTTTCACACCGCTGATCCTTGAGCACGGCCGCCTTTATCTCGCGCGTTATCAGGCTTATGAGCGCCAGTTGGCCAAGCAGTTGCTGCAACGCGCCGCCGACCTGCCCGAAGTGGATGAGGCCCAGCTCAGTGAAAGCCTGACCCGACTATTTGCCTTTAACCAACAGCAACCCGACTGGCAGCGCCTGGCCGCCGCGCAAGCGGTGCGCCGCAAGCTGGCGGTGATCTCCGGCGGCCCCGGCACCGGCAAAACCACCACCGTGGTGCGTTTGCTGGCGGCGCTGCTTGAACAGCCCGGTTGCGAACATCCGGGCGGCGCTCCGCTGGCCATCGGCCTGGCCGCGCCTACCGGCAAAGCCGCGGCGCGCATGGCCGAAGCCATTCGCAATGCCAAAGCCGAGTTGCCGGTCAGCGAGGCGATCAAAGCCGCGCTGCCCGATGAGGCGCGCACCCTGCATCGCCTGCTCGGCAGCCGGGGCGACAGCCCGCAAGTGCGCCATCACGCGGCCAATCCGCTGGCGCTGGACGTGCTGGTGGTGGACGAAGCGTCGATGGTCGATCTGGCGCTGATGGCCAAACTGCTCGATGCGCTGCCGCCCACTGCACGATTGATCCTGCTTGGCGATAAAGACCAACTGTGCGCCGTGGAAGCCGGCGCGGTGTTTGCCGAACTCTGCGAGGGCCGTGGTTTTGATGCTCAGGCGGCGGGCGAACTGCAACGCATCACCGGCCAGCAGGTGCCGAGCAGCCAGCCGACCTCGCAACTGGGCGATGCGGTGGTGCTGCTCACCCACAGCCACCGCTTTGCCGGCGACAGCGGCATCGGCGAACTGGCGCGGCGCATTAATGGCGGCGATGTCAGCGGCACGCTGAACCTGCTCAAGGAAGGTCGCAGCGACCTGACCTGGATGGCCGCGCCAACGCCCAATGAGTTGCTGGAACGTCTGGATCAGGGCTACGCGCCCTATATCAGCGCCGCCAAAAGCGCCGACCCAGCGGCGGCCTTCGCCGCGTTCAATGCCTTTCGCGCACTCTGCGCTCAACGTGAGGGAGCCTGGGGCGTGGCCGGGATCAACGAAGCGCTGGAGGCACGGATCAAACGCCGCAGCCAGGTCCCCGCGCGCGAGCGCTGGTATGTCGGCCGACCGATCATGGTGCGGCAGAACGACTACGCCCTCGGCCTGTTCAACGGTGATATCGGCCTCTGCCTGCACACTGAATACGGCCTGCGCGTCTTTTTTGAAGGCGAAGACGGCTACCGCCCCTTCGCCCCGGCACGCCTGCCGAGCCACGACAGCGCCTTCGCCATGACCGTGCACAAAAGCCAGGGCTCGGAATTTGCCAACGTGCTGCTGGTGCTGCCCGAACTGCCCAGCCCCTTGCTCAGCCGCAGCCTGTTCTACACCGGCATCACCCGCGCCAAACACAAGGTGGAAATCTGGGCCTTACCCGCCCGCTTGGGCGAAGCCGTGGCCACCCGTGCCGAGCGTGCGGCGGGGTTGGCTGAGCGGCTGGCGACAAAACCTAACGACGCAGCGCCGGCACCCTCGATAGCAGAGGGCTTCAGCCAATTTGCGTTGTTTTGAGGGTGTAAAAGCTGTTGGGCTTCGCTGCGCTCAACACCAACCTACCGTCTGCCGGTAACGGTCAGTGCGCTTGTGCGGGTGGAAAATAGCGCCCGCCTGTTTTTTATGGCCTGCCATCCCTGGAGGCCACCCTGACGGGCCGTCGCTGCGCGACGTTAAAAATGACTCCCGGTCATTTTTTATGGCCTGCTATCTCTGATGACCACCCTGCGGGCCGTCGCTACGTGACGTTAAAAACAGCGCCCGGCTATTTTTTCAGTTTCGGATTCGGGAAGAACTGCACCGCCTGCACCTTCGGATCGGCCGCCTTGGGTTTCAGCGCGCTGGTGTTGACCCGCGTGGGCAGCTCTTTCGGCACCGAGTTGCCGCGCTCGTCCAGGGTGTCGGCGTAGCCGCAGCCGATGCACTCGCGGTGCGGAACGCCGTCCACGTTCCACATCTGGATCTTGTCCATTTCGCTGCACGCAGGGCAGACGGCCCCGGCGATAAAGCGTTTGGCGGTGATGGTCACAGGTGCGTCGCTCATGCGGCCTCCTGGCTCAGGCCGAGGTGGCGCAGCAGGGCGTCGATGCTCGGCTCGCGGCCACGGAAATCGACAAACAGCACCATCGGTGCCTGCGAGCCGCCACGGGCCAGAATCGCCTCGCGGAAGGCTTGGCCGGTGGCGCTGTTGAACACGCCTTCTTCCTCAAACTTGGAGAAGGCATCGGCGCTGAGCACTTCAGCCCACTTGTAGCTGTAGTAACCGGCCGCGTAACCACCGGCGAAGATGTGCGCGAAACTGTTGGGGAAGCGGTTGTAGGCCGGTGGACGCAGTACCGAGACTTCCGCGCGGATGCCTTCAAGTACGTCGAGCACGCTGCGGCCGTCGCCGTGGGTGGCGTGCAGTTCGAAGTCGAACAGGCTGAACTCGATCTGCCGCACCATCATCAAGCCGGACTGGAAGTTCTTCGCCGCCAGCATCTTGTCCAGCAGGTCCTGTGGCAGCGGCTCACCGGTCTCGTAGTGTCCGGAGATCAGCGCCAGGCCTTCCGGCTCCCAGCACCAGTTCTCCATAAACTGGCTTGGCAGCTCCACGGCGTCCCAGGCCACGCCGTTGATGCCCGACGCGCCAGCGTGTTCAACGCGGGTCAGCAGGTGGTGCAGGCCGTGGCCGAATTCGTGGAACAGGGTGGTGACTTCATCGTGGGTCAGCAGCGCCGGTTTGCCGCCGACGGCTGGGGTGAAGTTGCACACCAAATTGGCCACCGGGCTGATCAACGTACCATCAGCCGTGCGGCGTTTGTCACGCGCGCCGTCCATCCATGCACCGCCGCGTTTGTTGGCGCGGGCGTAGAGGTCGAAGAAGAAACGCCCGACGTGCGCGCCGTTTTCGCTGATTTCAAACAGGCGCACATCCGGGTGCCAGGTGTCGAAGCCGGACAGCTCGTTGATCTGGATGCCGTAGAGCTTTTCGACGATGGCGAACAGGCCGGTCAGCACCTTGTCGATGGGGAAGTAGGCGCGCAGGATTTCCTGGGAAATGCTGTAGCGCTGCTCGCGCAGCTTCTCGCTGTAGTAGCCGACGTCCCAGCTTTGCAGCTCGTTGCAGCCCTGTTCAGCGGCGAAGGCTTGCAGTTCGCGCAGGTCTTGCTCGGCAAATGGCTTGCCGCGAGCGCCAAGGTCGCGCAGGAAGTGCAGCACCTGGTCGGTGGTTTCGGCCATTTTGCTGGCCAGGCTCAGCTCGGCGTAATTGCCGAAGCCCAGCAGTTTGGCCAGTTCCTGACGCAGGGCGAGGATTTCCAGCATCACCGGGCCGTTGTCGTTCTGCCCGGCATTCGGCCCCTGATCGGAGGCGCGGGTGCAGTAGGCGGCATACAACTCTTCGCGCAGGGCGCGGTCGTTGGCGTAGGTCATCACCGCGAAATAGCTGGGGAATTCCAGGCTGATCAGCCAACCGTCCAGCCCCTTGGCCTCGGCGGCTTGCTGCATCTGCGCCTTGGCTGAATCGGTCAGGCCGTCCAGCGCGGCCTCGTCGGTCACGTGCTTGGTCCAGGCCTGAGTGGCATCGAGCAACTGGTTGGAGAAGCTGCTGGCCAGCTCGGACAGCTTCATCTGAATCTCGCCGTAGCGCTTTTGCTGCTCGGCCGGCAGGTCGATACCGGACAGGCGGAAGTCGCGCAGGGCGTGTTCGAGGATGGTTTTCTGCGCCACATCGAAACCGGCGGCTGCCGGGCTTGCGGCCAGCGTCTGATAGGCCTGGAACAGCAGTTGGTTCTGGCCGATTTCGGTCCAGTATTCGGACAACTTGGGCAGGCAGGCCTCGTAGGCCGCGCGCAGTTCAGCGCTGTTGCACACCGCATTCAGGTGGCTGACCGGGCTCCAGGCTTGCCCCAGACGCGCGCCCAGTTCATCCAGGGCCAGCACCAGGCCGTCCCAGCTTGGGTCGGCGGCCTGTTGTTCCAGCAGGCGGCTCATGGCGGCGCGGTTGTCGGCCAGAATCTGCTCAATGGCCGGCTCTACGTGCTCCGGGCGGATGGCGCTGTAGGGCGGCAGGTCGAAGGCGTGCAGCAGGGGATTAGTGGCGGTCACAACAAGGCACCTGTAGCGAAGGGAAAAGGGCTGGGCGCAGACGATGGGCAACTCGCCTGACGTGATATCACCCGACATGGGGGCCATCTTAATTACAATCAAGCTTTCCCGCAGCCCAAGAGATTTCTATCGTGGCGATTCGTACCTACCAGGAATTCACCCCGCAGCTTGGCGAGCGGGTGTTTGTCGACGCCTCAGCCGTGGTGCTGGGCGATGTGCACATCGGCAGCGACAGCTCGGTGTGGCCGCTGGTGGTGATTCGCGGCGACATGCACCGCATCCGCATTGGCGAGCGCAGCAGCATTCAGGACGGCAGCGTATTGCATATCACCCATGCCGGGCCATTCAACCCGGACGGCTACCCGCTGATCATTGGCGATGAGGTGACCGTCGGCCATAACGTCACCCTGCACGGCTGCACCCTGGGCAAGCGTATTCTGGTCGGCATGGGCAGCATCATCATGGACGGTGCAGTGGTGCAGGACGAGGTGGTGATCGGTGCCGGCTCTCTGGTGCCGCCGGGTAAGGTGCTGGAAAGCGGCTTTTTGTATGTCGGCAGCCCGGTGAAACAAGCACGGCCGTTGACGGATAAAGAGCGCAACTTCTTCAGCTACAGCGCCGCCAACTACGTGCGGTTGAAAGACCAACACCTGCTGGAAGGCTATGCAGGCTGATGAGCGAACCCGTGATGCACTACCAGAACATTCTGTTTGACCTCGACGGCACCCTCACCGACCCGCGCGAAGGGATTACCCGCTCGGTGCAGCATGCGCTGGCCAAGCTGGGCATTGAGGAGCCTGATTTGCAGGCGCTGGAGCACTTTATCGGCCCGCCGTTGTTGCAGTGTTTTATGCACAGCTACGGCTTTGACGAGGCCACGGCCTGGCAGGCGGTGAACCATTACCGCGAGCGTTTTCGCGAGGTGGGGCTGTATGAAAACCGGCTGTTCGACGGCGTCGGTGAACTGCTGCAATTGCTGCAAAACCAACAGCGCACGCTGTACATCGCCACCAGCAAGCCGACGGTATTTGCCGAGCAGATTGCCCGGCACTTTGGTTTCGCGAAGCACTTCAAGGTGATTTACGGCAGCGAGCTGGACGGCACGCGCACTGACAAGGTCGAGCTGATCGCCCACCTGCTGCAACAGGAACAACTGCCAGCGGCGCGCACGCTGATGATCGGCGATCGCAAGCACGATTTGATTGGTGCCAAACGCAACGGCCTGGATGCGGCCGCTGTCGGCTATGGCTTTGGCAGTTTTGCCGAGCTGCAGGCCGAAGCGCCGACCTATCACTTCCACAGCCTGGCGGAGTTGCATCGGGCGTTTATGCGCTAGTTGGGCTTCGTCGCTGCGCCTCGCAACCCAATCTACAGCCTGAAAGCATCGACCGGATTGCATACCCGTAGGTTGGCGTTGAGCGCAGCGAAGCCCAACTGGGTTGTACATTCGTCGGGCTTCGCCACTGCGCGCCTCAACCCAACCTACGGCCTGAAAGTCAGGCAGGGTGGACAACGCGAAGCGTGTCCACCTGATGCGCTACGCCTAAGCGTTCTTCTGGTAAATGATCTTCCGGGTGCCGCCGTCGCAGCTGCCGACCACCATGTTGGGGTCCTGAGCGTCTTCGTTGGGCACGATTTCCAGGGTGTAACTGGCCACACCGGCG
Organism: Pseudomonas sp. SL4(2022); assembly: GCF_026625725.1. NCBI lineage: Bacteria > Pseudomonadati > Pseudomonadota > Gammaproteobacteria > Pseudomonadales > Pseudomonadaceae > Pseudomonas > Pseudomonas sp. SL4(2022). The sequence goes on along the minus strand of NZ_CP113060.1, from coordinate 1,536,455 downwards.
GCCTGGATTTTCACTTCAATCTCCGCGCGCAGCTCTTCGCAGGGCTTGGGTGCAGCCAACAGGCTGGTGCTGGTCAGCGCTAACAGTACGCCGAGGGTGAGTTTGTTCATGGCCTGCTCCTTTTTGCGTGAACATCAATGACATGGATGTGGACTGTCTGTGCCGTCCCTTAGTTCGGCGTAACGGCCAATAAGTCCGTCAACGCTTGATGCCGCTGCGTCTCGGGCAGTTGGCCGAAGGCGGCGACGCGCTCATAAAAGCGCGGCCAGTCGCGGTCAACCTGCTCGAACAGCGCGGCAAAAGCCGGCACCCATTGATCATAGAGGCCAAAGGGCAGCAGCTTGGCGTTGTTCATCGGCGTGTTGATCCAGTTGTCGTAACGGCCCTGGCCAGCCCATTGGCGTTCACGCAGGGCGTGGTACTCCGTGCGCAGCCGGTCGAACTCAGCGGCTTTGCGCACGCGCATCTGAGTCGCGGGCAGCTCACTGGCGTAGAGCTGCGCCAAGCGTGCGCGGCTGGCCAGTACCAGCGCGATAAATTGCTCGCGCTGCTGTTCGCCGGCCGGATCGCTGGCCACTAAACCCCGCGCAGCACGCCATTGGCGCAGGCCTTCGTGCTCGACAAAGCTGGCGAAGGATTCGTTGAACGCGGTGTCATCCGCCACATACAGCTGTTGGTGCGCCAACTCGTGGAAGATCACCGCCACCAGGCGCTCATCGCTCCAGCGCAACATGGTGTTGAGAATCGGGTCATTGAACCAGCCCAGGGTGGAATAGGCCTCGACCCCGCCCAGGTAGGTGTCCAGCCCTTGCTGCTTGAGCAAGGCCGCCGCACCGCGCGCCCGGCCCTGACTGTAAAAACCGCGATAGGCCACGCAACCGGCAATGGGGAAGCAGTGCAGCTCAGGTGACAGGGAAAATTCCGCCGTGGCAAATACGTTCCACACCACGAACGGTCGGCCGATATCGGCATACAGGCGGTAGCTGCCGTTGTCAGGCAGGCTCAGCTGAGCGCTGGCGAAATCCCGCGCCTGTTGTGCCATGGCCAGGCGTTGCTGGAGTTCGGGGTCAGCAGTCGGGTTCCCCAGCAGCTCGGCAATCGGCTCGCGGGCCTGCAGCAGGTGCAGGTGCCCGCCGGCCAGGTGGCTGTAGTAATCCAGGGTGCTGCAACCGCTCAGCAGCCATGCGGCGGCCAACGGAACCCAGCGCCAGAGCAGCGCGTCGAACATGGATCAGTACCCCTGAGTAAACAGGCTGCCACGCTAGCGCATCGGCGCTGCTGCCTCCAGTACGGGATCGGCGTAGGTTAGGGGCTGTTGATGTTTCGTCGCGAACCGCGTTGCCGCGGGAAATCTCGCCAGGCTAGGCGGAGGACGCCGGTAATGGTGTTCCCTTGCCAAGTCCTCCAACACCGCTTGGCGAGATTTTTCGCGCAACCCGAAGGGCCGAGCCTGTTTTAGCGCGATACTGCGTTTCTCGACACTCATTTGGAACAACAAACTTCGTGTCTCGTGTCTCGTGTCTCGTGTCTCGTGTCTCGTGCCTTGCCTCGCGCTAAAACAGGCTTCGGCGCGGTCGCGAACGAAACGTCAACAGACCCTTGGGCTGTTGCGATTTATGGAGGTGCCCCATGCGTTATCTGGCTTTGCTTGGCGGTGTGCTGGTGCTCAGCGCCTGCGCCTCGCCCGTGCCGCCGGCAGACCCGAGCCAGGCCTGGGTTGAACTGCGCAGTAATGCCGGCACCCTGTTGATGGCGGATCGCCTTGATGGCCAGCGCCTTAACGATGGCCGTTTCTTCCAGGTGCCTAGCGGTGCTCATGAGCTGCAGGCGCGCTTTCAGTTCGAGGTGAACCGTGGCGGTGGCCTGGATGGCGCCTATGAGCCGCTTCAGGTGACCTGCGAGATTCGTGTGCAGCATGACAATTTCGTGGCTGGCCAGCGCTACCGGCTGGAAGCCAGGCCTATGCAAATGAAGGCGCAGTCCTGGTTGTATGACGAGCAACGCACTGTGCTGGCGCGCGGCAAGGTGCTGCGCTGCGGCACGTTCTGATGTGCCCGTTTAGCTGCGTAATTGTGCCACCAGCTCGAAGGCATGCAGCCGATCTGCAAAGTCATACAGGTCGCAGGTGAAGATCAGTTCATCGGCACCGGTCTGTTGCAACAGTAGTTCCAGGCGCGCACGCACCTTGTCCGGGCCACCGATCATCGCCATGCCGAGGAAGCTGCTCACGGCCTCTTTTTCATGCGGCAACCACAAGCCCTGCATGCTGGTAACGGGCGGTTTCTGCACCAGGCTCTGGCCGCGAATCAGCGCGAGGATGCGCTGATAGGCCGAGGTGGCCAGGTAGTCGGCCTGCTCATCCGTGTCGGCAGCGATCAGCGGCACGCCGAGCATCACATAGGGTTTGTCGAGCACCGCCGAGGGCTTGAAGTGGTTGCGGTAGACGCGAATCGCCTCATGCATATAGCGCGGTGCGAAGTGCGAGGCGAAGGCGTAAGGCAGGCCCTTTTCTCCCGCCAGTTGAGCGCTGAACAGGCTGGAACCGAGCAGCCAGACCGGCACGTTGGTATCGCTGCCGGGCATGGCGATCACCCGCTGATCCGGCGTGCGTGGGCCAAGGTAACGCTGCAACTCTTCGACATCGGCAGGAAAGTCATCGGCGCTGCCAATCCGATCGCGGCGCAGCGCCTGGGCAGTGAAATGATCGGCCCCCGGCGCGCGGCCCAGGCCCAGTTCGATACGGCCGGGGTAAAGCGTGGCCAAGGTGCCGAACTGTTCGGCAATCACCAGCGGCGCGTGGTTGGGCAGCATGACCCCGCCGGAGCCCAGGCGAATGGTTGAGGTGCCAGCGGCCAGATAACCGAGCAGCACGGAGGTGGCCGAGCTGGCGATGCCATCCATGTTGTGGTGTTCGGCGACCCAGAAGCGCTCGAAGCCCAGGCGCTCGACATGCTGCGCCAGCGCCAGTGAGTTGTGCAGGGCCTGGGCAGCGTTACCGTCATCGCGAATCGGGGCGAGGTCCAGGGTGGAGAATTTGCTCTGTGCGAGTGCGCTCATCGGGCTGCCTGTGGAATATCCGTGTGTTCGGGCGCATTAAGGCCCCAATACCTGAGTTAGATAGTGGGGCTTGTTCTGCGGATTCCAAGGGCAAGGTGCGTGGGGCGGGAAGATCTGCGGCCATGTCCAGGCATGACCGCAGCAGCTGGTTTCAGCTATCACTCAGGCGGAAGCCGATCTTCAACGTGACCTGGTAGTGGCCGACCTTGCCATTCACGATATGCCCGCGGGTCTCTACCACCTCAAACCAGTCGAGGTTGCGCACCGACTTGGCACATTCGGCCAGGGCATTTTCGATGGCGTCCTCGATACTGACTTTCGAGGAACCGACGATTTCGATTTTCTTGTAGGTGTGATGATCGGACATGGGCGTTCTCCGCAGGTTGTTCGTTCAACGCTAGTTGAGTCGCCACGGTTCTGCCTGACCGCCGGTTCAGCCTTGCAGTTCGTGACGTAGCCATGCGGCCAACAGCTGTGCCCGTTTATCCAGGCGCCGCGCCGGTACCCACAAGGCCAAACGCGCCGAGGTTTCGACAAAGCCCCAGGGCGCAACCAGGCGACCGGCGGCGAGATCATCGGCCACCAGTTGTTGCGGGGCGATGGCGACACCCAGCCCTGCGGCTGCCGCCTCCAGCAGGTAATACAAATGCTCGAAGCCTTGGCCGAGTTTCAACGCGCTGGTGTCCAGCGCATTGCGCGTGGCCCAGTTGGGCCAGGCTTGCGGACGCGAGTTGGTGTGCAACAACGGCTCGCCCAGCAGCGCGCTGGCCGGTGCCTGATGCAACTCCGCGAAGCGTGCGTAACGCGGGCTGAGCACCGGGCCGATGCGCTCAGCCGCCAACTCAAACACCTGCATGTCCGCTGGCCAAGGCGGCGTGGCAAACCACAGGGTGGCGTCCACACCGCTGCGGCGTGGGTCCAGCTCCCCTTCACTGGCTGACAGTTGCAGGCGCAGTTCGGGTAACTCACGGTTGAGCCGGTCCAGACGCGGGATAAACCAGCGCGCCAGCAGGCTGCCGGGGCAGGCCAGAACAAAGGGCGCATCGGCTTGGCCTTGCTGCAATTCCGTACAGGTGCTGCGCAGGCGACCAAACACCTCGGCACACACATCGCGCAGGCGAATCCCTGCATCTGTGAGTTTAAGGCCGCGCCCTTCTTTGCTGAACAGGGCCACACCGAGGTGCGCTTCCAACGCACGCACCTGCCGGCTCACCGCACCGTGGGTGACATGCAGCTCGTTGGCGGCGTGGCTGACACTGTTCAAGCGGGCGGCCGCTTCAAAGGCGCGCAGGGCATTCAGCGGCGGTAAGTCCTGGCTCATCTGTGAGTTTTCCTGACAGGTTGCGGCGATCTTATCGCTTTTGCTGAGCGGGCCACAGCTTTATCCTGTGTCCATCGTCGTGAAGCGGGTATCACCCGCTCAGCGCGCCCATTTCCCGAGGAGAACGCCATGACTTCCTTCCGCACTGGCCCAGACGCCAACGGCCTGTTCGGCTCATTCGGTGGCCAATACGTTGCCGAAACCCTGATGCCGCTGATCCACGACCTGGCCGATGAGTACGAAAAGGCCAAGCTCGACCCCGAGTTCGAAAAGGAACTGGCCTACTTCCAGCGTGATTTCGTCGGCCGCCCCAGCCCGCTGTACTTCGCCGAACGCCTGACCGAGATGTGTGGCGGCGCGAAGATTTACTTCAAGCGCGAAGAGCTGAACCACACCGGCGCGCACAAGATCAACAACTGCATCGGCCAGGTGTTGCTGGCCAAGCGCATGGGCAAAAAACGCATCATCGCCGAGACCGGCGCGGGCATGCACGGCGTGGCCACTGCCACCGTGGCGGCGCGCTTCGGCATGGAGTGCGTGATCTACATGGGCAGCACCGACATCCACCGGCAGAACGCCAACGTGCTGCGCATGAAGCTGATGGGCGCCACCGTGATCCCGGTTGTCGCCGGCACCGGCACGCTGAAAGACGCGATGAACGAAGCCCTGCGCGACTGGGTAACCAACGTCGACAGCACCTTCTACATGATCGGCACCGTGGCTGGCCCACACCCGTACCCAGCCATGGTGCGCGACTTCCAGGCCGTGATTGGCAAGGAAACCCGCGACCAGATGCTCGCCCAGGAAGGTCGCCTGCCCGACAGCCTGATCGCCTGCATCGGCGGTGGCTCGAACGCCATCGGCCTGTTCCACCCCTTCCTCGATGACAAACAGATCCAAATCATCGGCGTGGAAGCGGCCGGTCACGGCATCGAAACCGGCAAGCACGCCGCCAGCCTGAACGGCGGCGTACCGGGCGTACTGCACGGCAACCGCACCTTCCTGCTGCAGAGCGACGACGGCCAGATCATCGACGCCCACTCGATTTCCGCCGGCCTGGATTACCCCGGCATCGGCCCGGAACACGCCTGGTTGCATGAAGTCGGCCGCGTCGAATACACCTCCGTGACCGACACCGAAGCCCTTGAAGCCTTCCACATCTGCTGCCGTCAGGAGGGCATCATCCCGGCGCTGGAAACCGCTCACGCCCTGGCGGAAGTGTTCAAACGCGCGCCCAACCTGCCCAAGGATCACCTGATGGTGGTCAACCTCTCCGGGCGTGGCGACAAGGACATGCAAACCATCGTGCACCACATGGAACAACAGGAGAAGCACGCATGAGCCGCCTGCAAAGCCGCTTTGCCGAGCTGAAACAACAGAACCGCGCCGCGCTGGTGACCTTCGTCACCGGTGGCGACCCGAACTACGACACCTCGCTGGCCATCCTTAAAGGCCTGCCCGCCGCCGGTGCGGATGTGATCGAACTGGGCATGCCCTTCACCGACCCGATGGCCGATGGCCCGGCCATCCAGTTGGCCAACATCCGTGCGCTGGACAACGGTCAGGATCTGGCGAAAACCCTGCAGATGGTCCGCGCATTCCGCGAAGGCGAGCAAGTGACCCCGCTGGTGCTGATGGGCTACTTCAACCCGATTCACAAATACGGCGTTGAGCGGTTTATCGCCGAAGCCAAAGACGCCGGCGTCGACGGTTTGATCGTGGTCGACCTGCCGCCCGAGCATAACGCTGACCTGTGCGACCCGGCGCAGGCGGCGGGCCTGGACTTTATCCGCCTGACCACCCCGACCACCGACGACAAGCGCCTGCCGAAAGTGCTCAACGGCAGCTCGGGCTTTGTTTACTACGTGTCAGTCGCCGGTGTGACCGGTGCCGGCGCAGCCACGCTGGATCACGTCGAACAGGCCGTCACCCGTCTGCGTCGCCACACCGACCTGCCCCTGTGCATCGGCTTCGGCATCCGCACCCCGGAACACGCGGCAACCATCGCCCGCCTGGCCGAAGGCGTGGTGGTCGGCTCGGCGCTGATCGACCAGATTGCCAATGCCACAAGCGACGCACAGGCCATAGACGGCGTGCTGAGCCTGTGCAGCGCGCTGGCTGAAGGTGTGCGCAGCGCGCGCGTCTGACGTGGATCTGAGTCGTAGGGTGGATGGCGCTTCACTCATCCACCGATGGCCTTGATGGATGAGCACAGCGCCAACTACGCGCCCCGATCCACCCTGCGCGCCCGGACGCACTCCGGGCATCTTTGTCGTCAATAAAACCGTCGTGGATTTTATTCGAGCTATGGGTTCGGTGTAGGGTAGGCGGCGAACCGTCATCACCCCTTGATTCCCTGCTCTGAGTCTCGCCATGTCCCGCCCAGCCGTTGTCCGCAAACCCCGCGCCAGTAGTCAGAGCCGCATCACCGGCATTCTGGCCGCCGCCCGCGAATTGCTGGCCGAGCAGGGCGTGGCCAGTCTGTCGATCTACAACGTGGCCGAACGCGCGGCGATTCCGCCGTCATCGGTCTATCACTTTTTTGCCAGCGTGCCGGCACTGCTGGAAGCGCTGACCGCCGATGTGCACCAGGCCTTTCGCGATTGCCTGCAAGCGCCGGTGGTGCATGACGCGTTGCGCGACTGGCGTGATCTGTCGCGCCTGATCGAACAGCGCATGCTGGCGATCTACGCCGCCGACGCCGCCGCCCGCCAGCTGATTCTCGCCCAACACGGGCTGACCGAGGTGACCCAGGCCGATCGTCAGCACGATATTGAACTGGGCCAGTTGATGCAGCAGGTCTTCGACCGCCACTTCCCCCTGCCGCAACTGCCGGACGATGTCGATGTGTTCGCCCTAGCCATGGAACTGGGCGACCGCGTCTACGCCCGCTCGGTGCAACTGCACGGCACCATCACCCCGCGTATGGCCGAAGAAGGTATGCGGGTGTTCGATGCCTATTTAGGTTTGTACCTGCCACCCCATCTGCCGAAACGCAATCTGTAGGGCGCCGCTAGGCGTAGGTTGGGTTGAGTAGCCGCGCGACGAAGCCCAGCGATCCGGCCTCGTCAGTTGCGCTTCGCTACGCTCAACGCCAACCTACAGCGCCTTTTCAAACACCTGCGAGTTGCGCTGGTAGTTGTACAGCGAGGCGCGCGCAGCCGGCAGGCGGTCGACGCTGCTGGGCATAAAGCCGCGTTCGCGGAACCAGTGGGCCGTGCGCGTGGTAAGTACGAACAGGGTTTTCAGGCCCTGGGCGCGGGCGCGTTCTTCGATGCGTTCGAGCAACTCATCACCGCGTCCGCCATGGCGGTAGGCCGGATTGACCGCCAGGCATGCCAGCTCGCCGAAATCCGACTCGGCAATCTGGTACAGCGCGGCGCAGGCGATAATCAGCCCTTCGCGTTCGACAATGCTGAACTGTTCGATCTCTCGTTCCAGCACCTCGCGTGAGCGGCGTACCAGAATGCCCTGGTCTTCCAGTGGGGTGATCAGTTCGATCAGTCCGCCGACGTCTTCGATGGTCGCCTCGCGCAGCGACTCGAACTGCTCCTGGGCCACCAGGGTGCCGTTGCCGGTGCGGGTGAACAGCTCGCTAAGCAGCGCTCCATCTTCCGCATAGCTGACGATATGGCTGCGCCGTACCCCGGCCTTGCAGGCTTCGGCGGCGGCATCCAGCAGCTCCGCCTGATAGCTACTGCCCAAGCGTTGCAGATGCGCGGGTACTTGCTGCGGGCGCAGTTCGCGCACCAGTTTGCCGGCTTCGTCGAGCAGACCGCATTCGGCGCCGAACAGCAGCAGCTTGTCGGCGTCCAGGTCGATGGCGGCGCGGGTGGCGACGTCTTCGCAGGCCAGGTTGAAGATCTCCCCAGTGGGCGAATAACCGAGTGGCGACAGCAGGACGATGCTGCGCTCATCCAGCTGGCGATTAATGCCCTTGCGGTCGATGCGCCGCACTTCGCCGGTGTGGTGGTAGTCGACGCCATCGACCACGCCAATCGGCCGCGCAGTGACAAAGTTGCCGCTGGTAATGCGCAGGCGCGAACCCTGCATCGGCGAGCGCGCCATGTCCATCGACAGGCGCGCTTCGATGGCGATGCGCAGCTGGCCGACGGCATCGATCACGCATTCCAGAGTCGGGCTGTCGGTGATCCGCAGGTCACGGTGAAAGCGTGGCGTCAGGCCGTTGTTGGCCAGGCGTGCCTCGATCTGCGGGCGCGAGCCGTGCACCAGTACCAGGCGTACGCCGAGGCTGTGCAGCAGCACCAGGTCGTGGACGATATTGCCGAAATTCGGGTGAGCAACACCCTCGCCCGGCAGCATCACCACAAAGGTGCAGTCGCGGTGGGCATTGATATAGGGCGAAGCGTGGCGGAGCCAGTTGACGTGGTCGTGCATTGCGTGAAGAACCTGTGTCGAAAACGGAACGCATGGGAGCGGCGCGGGGACGCGCCAGGCGGCAGCCGAGAGCAGCGGTTTTATCGTCGCAGTTGGGGCAGCTTCACGCGTTCTCTCCTCCGGATAACACAGGGTGTTTGGCTTGTAGGCAGTAATGTTCAATCAGTTGCTGCAGCAGACGCACAGTAGGCTGCAAACGTGACATTTCCAGGTATTCCCCAGGCTGGTGGGCGCAGTCGATATCGCCGGGGCCGAGCACCAGGGTTTCGCAACCAAGTTGCTGAAGATAAGGCGCTTCGGTGCCAAATGCCACTGCTGTGGCGCTGTGCCCGGTGAGGCGTTCGGCCAGGCGCACCAGCTCGGCGTCGGCGGCCTGCTCGAACGGCGGCACGCTAGGGAACAGCGGGGCAAAATCGATCTTCACCTGATGCTGCTCGGCCAGCGGCTGCAGCTTCTGGCGGATCGCCGCGCGGAGTATTTCCGGCTGCATGCCGGGCAGCGGGCGCAGGTCGAACTCCAGTGAACACTGGCCGCAGATGCGGTTGGGGTTGTCGCCGCCGTGGATGCAGCCGAAGTTCAAGGTCGGCTGTGGCACGCTGAATTGCGGGTTGTTGTACTCGCGCTGCCACTGCGCGCGCAGGCCGCGTAGCTTCAGCATCACGTCCTGCATGGCTTCCAGGGCGCTGTGGCCGAGGCGCGGATCGGAGGAGTGACCACTCTGCCCGAGGATGTCGATGCGCTCCATCATCACCCCCTTGTGCAGGCGAATCGGCTTCAATCCGGTCGGCTCACCGATCACCGCCGCACGGCCCAGCGGCCGTCCGGCTTGCGCCAGGGCGCGGGCGCCAGACATCGAACTTTCTTCGTCGCAGGTGGCGAGGATCAGCAGCGGTTGTTGGAAGCGCTGCTCCAGCAGGGGTTGCACGGCTTCGATGATCAGGGCGAAAAAGCCCTTCATGTCACAACTGCCGAGGCCCACCCAGCGGCCATCGACTTCGGTGAGCTTCAGTGGGTCGGTCTGCCACAGCGCGGCATCGAATGGCACGGTGTCGCTGTGCCCGGCCAGCACCAGGCCGCCAGGACCGCTGCCATAGCTGGCGAGCAGGTTGAATTTGCCACGAGATATTTCCTGCACCTCGCAGGTGAAGCCGAGATCCGTAAGCCAGTTCGACAGTAAATCGATCACCGCGCGGTTGGACTGATCCCAGTGCGCCTGGGTGCAACTCACCGAGGGCGCAGCGATCAGCGCGGCGAATTGCTCTTTAAAGGAAGGCAGGGTCATCGACAGTCTCCACAGGCAGTTCGGCCATCATAGGAGCCTGGCTGGGCGAATAGAAGGCTGCAGACTGGTCGTCGAATCCAGCGCGCGCAGGCACCCTGCTTCTGGCATAATCCGCGCCCCCAATCTCAAACAGTCACAAAACCGCCATGTTTGAACTCTTTAACGGACTCGATGCATGGGTTGCTGTGAGCCTGGTGCTTGCTCTGGCCTTTGTTCTGACCTTCGAATTTATCAACGGTTTCCATGACACTGCCAACGCAGTCGCCACTGTGATCTATACCAAGGCCATGCCGCCGCATCTGGCCGTGATCTTCTCCGGTATCTTCAACTTTCTCGGTGTGCTGCTTGGCGGCGTGGGCGTGGCGTATGCCATCGTGCACCTGCTGCCGGTCGAGCTGTTGATCAATTCCAACACTGCCTATGGCCTGGTCATGGTGTTTTCCATGCTCAGTGCGGCCATCGCCTGGAACCTCGGTACCTGGTACCTGGGCATTCCGGCATCCAGTTCCCACACCCTGATCGGTTCGATCCTCGGTGTCGGCCTGGCTCACGCGTTGATCTCCGATATCGCCTTGAGCGAAGGGGTGAACTGGCAGAAGGCGATCGACATCGGCCTGTCCCTGCTGCTGTCTCCGCTAGCCGGTTTTGCCGTTGCGGCGCTGCTGCTGCTGGCACTCAAGCGCATGTGGGGCGGCTCGAAAATGCATGAAACGCCAGAGACCCGCAAGGAGATCAAAGGCAAGAACAAGCCGCCGTTCTGGAATCGCGTGGTGCTGATCGCCTCGGCCATGGGCGTGAGCTTCGTGCACGGCTCCAACGACGGGCAGAAGGGGATCGGCCTGATCATGCTGGTGCTGATCGGTATCGTGCCGGCACAGTTCGTCCTTGATCTGAACAGCACCACTTACCAGATCGAGCGCACCCGCGACGCCGCCATTCACCTCAGCCAGTTCTACGAGCGCAACCACGACGCGTTGAGCGAATACCTGGCGCTGGGCAAGAACGGCACCACCGAGTTGCCGGCCAAGTTCCGCTGTGACGCCAAGCTCACCGAGCTGACCATCGCGACCCTGCTGAAGACCATCGAAGGCGTCACCGACTACAAGCAGATGTCCGAAGAGCAGCGCACCCAGGCGCGGCGCTACCTGCTGTGCCTGGATGACACGGCGAAGAAGGTCGGCAAGCTGGATAACCTGCCCAAGCGTGAAGTGGCTGACCTGGCCAAACTGCGTAAGGACCTCACCGCCACCACCGAATATGCGCCGTTCTGGGTCATCCTCGCGGTCGCCCTGGCGCTGGGTATCGGCACCATGGTCGGCTGGAAGCGCGTGGTTCTGACCGTTGGCGAGAAGATCGGCAAGCAGGGCATGACCTACGCCCAGGGCATGAGTGCGCAGATCACAGCATCCATCGCCATTGGCCTGGCCAACGTCTACAGCCTGCCAGTGTCGACCACCCATGTGTTGTCTTCTGGTGTAGCCGGTACCATGGTGGCCAACAAAAGTGGCCTGCAGTTCGGTACCGTACGCAATATCCTGACCGCCTGGGTGCTGACCCTGCCGATCACCATCTCGCTGTCTGCCGGCTTATTCTGGTTGGGCGTGAAGTTGTTCGTCTAAGCTCGACACGCAGTGCGTTACGCAAAGCCGCCTTCGGGCGGCTTTGTGGCCTTAGGGCCTGTTTGCGATCTCGCGAGCTAGAGCCAGACAAGGCAAAACAGCCGAGGACGCGCAGTTTGTGAGTTGTAAATGAGCATGACTCGTTTCACTCGCCCTTCGGGTCGCACTGAGCAGATCGTAAGCAGGTTCTCAGGGCCATCCTTTTAATCAATTCCGCAAGAGTCGACCATGGTCAAAGAAACCGAAATCAAGCTGCGCATCAGCCGCGAGACCCTGGCCGCCTTGCGTGAGCATCCGCTGCTGAAGAAGCGCAACAAGAGTGGTTGGGAGCAGTGCGAACTGTTCAATCAGTATTTCGACACCCCCGAGCGTGACCTGGCGGCGGCCAAAGTGGCGCTGCGCGTGCGCCGTGATGGCGAGCAGTTTATCCAGACCCTGAAAACCCGCGGGCAGAGCGTGGCCGGTTTGTCCGAGCGCAATGAGTGGGACTGGAACCTGGCCAAGGCCAAGCTGGATCTGAAGAGGCTCGATGACAGCTGCTGGCCGTCGGCCCTGGCTGGGCTGGATAAAAAGCGGCTGGTGCCGATCTTCACCACCGACTTTGTTCGCGAGAAGGCGGAAATCGCCTGGGGCCGTGGCAAGGCCAAGGTGGTGATTGAGGCGGCGCTGGACCTCGGTAAGGTGATTGCCGGCGAAGGCGAAGAAGAAATCTGCGAGCTGGAGCTGGAGCTGCGTCAGGGCGAGCCCGAAGCGCTGCTGGAGCTGGCCGCTGAGTTGGCGGCCGACCTGGCGCTGATGCCCTGCGATATCAGCAAGGCCGAGCGCGGTTACCGCCTGTTCGATGCTGGCAGCTACAGCCTGAGCCTGCCGGCACCGAGCCTGAGCGCGGAAACCAGTCTGGATGACAGCGTTGCGGCACTGGGTTGGCACCTGCTGGGCAGCAGTCAGCGCCTGGCCGAGCAGTACCGCTTTAATGGCCACTGGCGTTTGTTGGTCGACTGGCTGGAGCAGCTGATCGGCCTGCGTGCATTGCTCGGCAGCCTGGGTCAGGCCGCGCCGCGTGCCAGCAGCCATGCCTTGCGTGAATTGCTGGATGCCTTGCTGCTGGAATGGCGCCCACGCGTTCTGGCCGGGCAGGACAAGGACAGCCTGCGCAAGAACGCTCCGGCATTGTTTGCAGCTGAACTGCAGGGCAATCGTTGGGGGCTGTTCTCGCTGAACCTGTCGCGCTGGCTATTGGCCCGCAGCTGGACGGTGGAGCGTAACAACCGTGGTAATCGCCAGGGCGCTGCGCCGCTGGGCAACTGGTTGCCGACGTTGATTGCTGAAGAAGGCGCTGCCCTGCAACTGCGTCGTTATCAGCAGCAGCCGGAAGACCTGGCCGAACAGCTGCCGCGCATCGAGCGCCTGCTGGTCTGGCTGCATCTGGCCCGTGAGGTACTGGAAGTGCCGGAAGTCGACCGTCTGTACGGTGAACTGAACAAGCTGGCGGAACTGGCCAATCAAGTAATTGATCCGGAAGTGCTGGCTGCGCGCAAGGCGCAGTTGCTGACCATCGGTTCGCTGAAAGCCTGGCGTCAGCTGGTCAAGTAAGCGCCGGGCCTTTTGCGGGAGGCGCTTTAGCGGCGAGCTGTTGTTCTTGTCGCGGCTGAAGCCCCTCCCATGTATCTGTTTTTCACTCAACTGCCATCGCGAAAGCGCGTCCATACGGCATCGCGGGTCGCGCTGTGCTTTTCTGGCAGGGTTTCCAGGGGATGCAGGCGGCGTTTGGTGTCGCGGTCCGGGTAGAGATCCGGTTGGTTGCGCAGGGCTTCATCGAGAAACTCGCGGGAGTCGGCGTTGCCGCTGGGGTACAGGGTTTCGGCAGTGATCAGTGCGGCGACTTTGGGCTGCATCAGGTAGTCGATAAAGCGGTGGGCCAGGTCGACGCGCTTGGCGCTGCTGGGGATCACCAGGTTGTCGATAAACAGGATTGAACCTTCGTCAGGCACCACGAAACGCACCGGCTGTCCCGCATCGGCTGCTGCCAGTGCATCACCGACCCAGGCCATAGCCACGCACAGCTTGCCCTGGTTGAGGTCGTCGATATAGCGCTCGCTGTCGACGTAACGCAGATTCGGCCGCAGATCATCCAGGACGCTGCTGGAGCGCTCGATGCGGCTCGGTGCGCTGCGCGCCAGACTGCGGCCCTGATAGTTGAGCAGCAGGGTCAGGGTCTCGTCAGGAGCGTCCAGTACGCTCATGCCACACGTGGCCAGGCGTGAGCTTTGTTCGGCATCAAACAGCAGGCTCCAGCTATTGGGCAGCGGGCCGCCAAAGGCTGCTTCTGCTTGCGGTGTGTTGATCGCCAGACCGACTGCGCCCCACAGGTAGGGCAATGCATGGCGGTTGGCGGGGTCGAGGGCGACCAGGGTGCTGAGCAGTTGTTTGTCGAGGTGTTTGCGATGAGGCAACAGGCTGAAATCCAGCGGCTGAATGTTGCCGTTCTTGATCAGTGTCGGCAGTGCGTCATGCGAAGGCACGGCCACGTCGACGGCTTCGCCGCTGGCCAGTACAGCAGCCAGCTCTTCGGCGGTGCTGTAAGTGCGGTAGTCCACGCGGATGCCGGTTTGCGCCTCGAAGTCTTTCAGTACCTGCGGGGCGATGTAGTCGTTCCAGTTGTAGACCCGGATCACCTCCTCGGCACTGGCCAGCAATGGTGTCAGGGTGAGCAGGAAGGCGGCAAACAGGCGAGGCATGGGGTTCTCCGGGGTAGGTGAATGGCGTGCCAGCAAAGATCCGGGTCGAACACTGCCCGTCACCGCGACTCTGGCGATTGTTGGGCAGGGGATTGCGCAGTGCGCGGGGTAGGCCAGGGGCCATAAAAAACGCCGGCTCAAAGGCCGGCGTTGGGTGTTGCATCAAACTGTGTGCAAGTACCAGTTGTATTCGAGGTCGGAGATCGAGTTCTCGAACTCGGCCAACTCGCTCTCTTTACAGGCGACGAAGATATCGATGTATTTCGGATCGATATAACGTGCCAGTACTTCGTTGTCGTCCAGCTCGCGCAGGGCGTCACGCAGGTTGTTTGGCAGGCTCTGCTCGTTCTGCTCGTAGGAGTTGCCTTCCACCGGGGCACCCGGCTCGATCTTGTTGGTCAAGCCGTGATGCACGCCTGCCAGTACTGCCGACATCAGCAGGTAGGGGTTGGCGTCGGCACCTGCCACGCGGTGTTCGATACGCACGGCATCGGCCGTGTCATTGGGCACGCGCAGCGCCACCGTGCGGTTGTCGATACCCCAGCATGGCGAGTTCGGTACGTAGAACTGAGCACCGAAACGTCGGTAAGAGTTGACGTTCGGGCAGAGGAACGCCATCGACGCGGGCATGGTTTCCAATACGCCACCGATGGCATGGCGCAGTGCATCGTTTTGCTCAGGGTCATCACAGGCAAAGATATTGTTGCCTTGCTTGTCGAGTACCGAAATGTGCACGTGCAGGCCGTTGCCCGCTTGATTGGGGTAGGGCTTGGCCATGAAGGTGGTGTCCATTTCATGGTCGTAAGCGATGTTCTTGATCAGACGCTTGAGCAGTAGTGCGTGGTCGCAGGCTTTAATCGGGTCGGCAACGTGGTGCAGGTTGACTTCGAACTGCGCCGGTGCGCTTTCCTTGACGATGGCGTCAGCCGGGATGCCTTGCTCCTTGGCGCCTTCAAGAATGTCCTGCAGGCATTCGGCGTACTCGTCGAGGTCGTCGATCAGGTATACCTGGGTCGACTGTGGGCGTTTGCCTGACAAAGGTGACAGCGGCGGCTGTGGGCGGCCGTTCACGTTGGCCTGGTCGATCAGGTAAAACTCGATTTCGAACGCGGCGCAAATGGTAAGGCCCAGTTCGTCGAACTTCTCCACCACCTGGCGCAAGACTTCACGCGGGTCGGCAAAGAATGGCTCGCCTTCCATTTCATGCATGGTCATCAGCAGCTGCGCGGTAGGGCGTTTTTGCCAAGGCTCATTGCTCAGGGTGTTGGGGATGGGAAAGCAGACCCGGTCGGCGTCGCCGATATCCAGACCCAGGCCGGTGCTTTCCACCGTCGAGCCGTTGATGTCCAGGGCAAACAAGGAAGCCGGGAGATTAATGCCGCGTTCGTAAACCTTATGCAGGCTCGCACGCTCGATACGCTTGCCGCGCACCACACCATTCATATCTGCGATCAGAAGGTCGACGAACAGGACCTCAGGATGTTTCTTAAGGAACGCGTTCGCTTCGTTAAGCTGAACGGCACGCGGGGGTACCGACATGATGCAACACCTTTTTTGTTAAAAATATCAATCATGCAATTGCACGGGGGTGAGTCAATCTTAAACACCCTGTGCTGTCAAGAGAGGCACATTTTGCCCCAAAAGAGGGCTTGATGGCCAGTTTTGGGGCATTGCAGGGCATTGTAACCCAGCTGAAACCCTTGTCTGCCGCGGTGCTCAGTCGGGTGTGTTCAATTTTTTACATGGCTATTGTGAAAAAAAATGAACAAGGCTAAGCTCGGTCGAAACCCATAACAGCAATAAAACGGGTGTCTCATGTCGCGCCAGCCGATTATCGGCGTTAGTGCCTGCACCAAGCAGCTCGGGCACAACATCTATCACACCGCAGGTGATAAATACCTGCAGGCCATTGTTACCGTCGTTGGCGGCATGCCGGTGATCATTCCGGCCCTGGGCGAGCAGATCGACCAGCAGTACCTGCTGCAACATATTGATGGTCTGGTGTTCCCGGGCTCTCCGTCAAACGTTGAACCTCACCATTACAGTGGCCCTGCCAGCGATGCCGGCACCCTGCATGATGCTGCTCGTGACAGCACGACTCTTCCTCTGATTAAAGCAGCAATTGCCCTGGGCATCCCGGTGCTGGGCATTTGCCGTGGTTTTCAGGAAATGAATGTGGCTTTTGGTGGTGCATTACACCAGAAGGTGCATGAGGTGGATGGCTACATGGATCATCGTGAGCCCGAAGACACCCCGGTAGCGCAACAATATGGCCTGCGACACGCGCTGCATGTGCAGCCCGGTGGGCTACTCGCCAGCATCGGCTTGCCGAGCGAGATTCAGGTCAATTCCATTCATGGCCAGGGCGTTCAGCGTCTGGCGCCGGGCCTTCGCGTAGAAGCACTGGCGCCTGACGGGTTGATCGAAGCCTTCTCCGTCGAAGGTGCCAAAAGCTTTGCATTGGGGGTGCAATGGCACCCTGAATGGCAGGTACGATCCAACCCGAATTATCTCGCCATCTTCCAGGCCTTTGGTGAGGCTTGCAGGAAGAAGGCGGGGCAACGCTGAGCCGACTATATATAGGTCGGCTCTCACCAACCCTGAGGTCTCTATGAGTACCAAACTAGACCAGCTTTCGAGCTGGCTGAAAGAACGCAAAATCACCGAAGTTGAATGCCTGATCAGCGATCTTACCGGCATTGCCCGCGGCAAGATCTCGCCGACCAACAAGTTCCTCGACGAGAAGGGCATGCGCCTCCCCGAGAGTGTGCTGCTGCAGACCGTAACCGGCGACTATGTCGAGGACGATATTTATTACGACCTGCTCGACGAGGCGGACATCGACATGTTCTGCCGTCCGGACGAGAACGCTGTGTTCCTTGTGCCGTGGGCCATTGAGCCAACTGCGATGGTGATTCACGACACCTTCGACAAGCAGGGCAACCCGATTGAGCTGTCGCCGCGCAACATTCTCAAGAATGTGCTCAAACTCTACGCAGACAAGGGCTGGAAGCCCATCGTCGCGCCGGAAATGGAGTTCTACCTGACCAAGCGCAACAGCGACCCGGATTTCCCGCTGGTCGCCCCGATGGGGCGTTCCGGTCGTCCGGAAGTGGGCCGTCAGTCGTTTTCCATTGATGCGGCCAACGAATTCGATCCGCTGTTTGAAGACGTGTATGACTGGTGCGAAATCCAGGGCCTAGATCTCGATACGCTGATCCACGAAGACGGTCCGGCGCAGATGGAAATCAACTTCCGTCACGGCGAGGCCCTGCACCTGGCCGACCAGATCACCGTGTTCAAGCGCACCATGCGTGAAGCCGCGCTCAAGCACGATGTGGCTGCCACCTTTATGGCCAAGCCGATCACCGATCAGCCGGGCAGCGCGATGCACATTCACCAGAGTGTGGTGGACATTAAAACCGGCAAGAACCTGTTCTCCAACCCGGATGGCAGCATGAGCGAACTGTTCATGTTGCACATCGGTGGTCTGCAGAAGTACATCCCTGAACTGCTGCCGCTGTTCGCCCCCAACGTCAACTCGTTCCGCCGCTTCCTGCCGGATACTTCGGCACCGGTGAACGTCGAATGGGGTGAAGAGAATCGCACCGTGGGCCTGCGCGTACCGGAAGCCACGCCACAGAACCGCCGAGTGGAAAACCGCCTGGCCGGTGCTGACGCCAACCCTTATCTGGTGCTGGCCGCTTCGCTGCTGTGTGGCTATATGGGCATGGTTGGCGACTTCAAACCGAGTGCTCCAGTCAAAGGTCGCGCTTATGAGCGTCGCAACCTGCGCCTGCCGATCACCATCGAGCACGCCCTGGAACGCATGGAAGCCTGTAAGGATGCGGAGAAGTACCTGGGCGACAAGTTCATGCGTGGTTACGTCGCGGTTAAACGCGCCGAGCACGAGAACTACAAGCGGGTGATCAGCTCCTGGGAGCGCGAGTTCCTGCTGCTGTCGGTGTAACTGCCAGGCCGCTGGCGTGGGTGATCCCTGCGCCAGTGGTCGCGATGAGCCGGTTATCAGGCTCCAAGAATTTTAGCGGGCTGCAGTACGCAGCCCGGTTAATCCAAGGTGTTGTTATGAACAGTCAAGTGACCAACCCGAAAACCCGCGAGTGGCAGGCCATGAGCCGCGAACATCACCTCGCGCCGTTCAGCGATTATCAGCAGCTGCACGAGAAGGGCCCGCGCATTATCACCAAGGCCGACGGTGTTTACCTGTGGGACAGCGAGGGCCACAAGATCCTCGATGCCATGGCCGGACTTTGGTGTGTGGCAATTGGGTATGGTCGCAAGGAACTGGCAGACGCCGCCGCGAAACAGATGCAAGAGCTGCCCTACTACAACATGTTCTTCCAGACGGCCACGCCGCCTGCTCTGGAGTTGGCCAAGGCGATTGCCGAGCTGGCTCCGGCGGGAATGAACCATGTGTTCTTTACCGGCTCCGGCTCTGAAGGCAACGATACCATGCTGCGTATGGTGCGCCATTACTGGGCAGTCAAAGGCCAGCCGAACAAGAAGGTGATCATCAGCCGGATCAACGGTTACCACGGCTCCACCGTGGCGGGCGCCAGCTTGGGCGGCATGAAGTACATGCATGAGCAGGGCGATCTGCCGATTCCGGGCATTGTGCACATTCCGCAGCCGTACTGGTTCGGTGAGGGCGGTGACATGAGCCCCGAAGCGTTCGGTATCTGGGCCGCCGACCAGCTTGAGCAGAAGATCCTCGAAGTCGGCGAAGAAAATGTCGCCGCCTTTATTGCCGAGCCGATTCAGGGCGCGGGTGGCGTGATCATCCCGCCGGACAGCTACTGGCCGCGCATCCGCGAAATCCTCGCCAAGTACGACATCCTGTTTGTCGCCGATGAAGTGATCTGTGGCTTTGGCCGTACCGGCGAATGGTTCGGCAGTGACTATTACGGCAACACGCCGCACATGATGACCATCGCCAAGGGCCTGACCAGCGGCTACATCCCGATGGGTGGGCTGATCGTGCGCGACGATATTGTCGAGGTGCTCAATCAGGGCGGTGACTTCAACCACGGCTTTACCTACTCCGGGCATCCGGTGGCGGCCGCAGTGGCCCTGGAAAACCTGCGCATCTTGCGCGAAGAAAAGATTGTTGCGCGCGTCAAGGCAGAAACGGCACCGTATTTGCAAAAGCGTTTGCGTGAGTTGGCTGATCACCCGCTGGTGGGTGAAGTGCGCGGCGTCGGCATGTTGGGTGCCATTGAACTGGTGCAGGACAAGGCTCGCCGCCAACGTTTTGCCGCAGATGTCGGGGTTGGCATGATCTGCCGTGGTCACTGCTTTAATAATGGGCTGATCATGCGCGCCGTCGGCGACACCATGATCATCTCGCCGCCTCTGGTAATCAGCTTTGCTGAGATCGACGAACTGGTTGAAAAGGCCCGTAAATGCCTCGACCTGACTGCCGCTGAGGTGCTGGTTTAAGGTTCAATAGCCTTCGTTTTCAGATGGTTACGTCTGAAAGTTGTCAACGGGTGGTGACCTTGCCAGACTGCGCCAATGCGTATGTCAGGCTCACCGGAAGGTGCTGCAGATGACGCGCATCTTCCGGAAACGACTACAACAACAGGAGCTGTACGCATGAAAAAATTCGGCAAAACCCTTCTCGCGTTGTCCCTTGCTGGGGCTGTGGTGAGTGCCGCACACGCGGATGACAAGGTCCTGCACGTTTACAACTGGTCCGACTACATCGCAGAAGACACCCTGGATAACTTCCAGAAGGAAACCGGCATCAAGGTCGTCTACGACGTCTTTGACAGCAACGAAACCCTGGAAGCCAAATTGCTGGCCGGCAGCTCCGGTTACGACATCGTGGTACCGTCCAACCCGTTCCTGGCCAAGCAGATCAAGGCAGGGGTATTCCAGAAGCTGGACAAGTCCAAGCTGCCAAACTGGGAAAACCTCGACAAGAACCTGCTCAAGGCGCTGGACCCGAGCGACCCGGGCAACCAGTATTCGATTCCCTACATGTGGGGCACCATCGGCATCGGCTACAACGTCGACAAGGTCAAGGCTGCACTGGGTGAAAACGCCCCGGTCAACTCCTGGGATCTGGTGTTCAAGCCGGAAAACATCGCCAAGCTGAAAGACTGCGGTGTGTCGTTCCTCGACTCGCCGACCGAAATCCTTCCCGCCGCCCTCAACTACCTGGGCTTCAAGTCGGACAGCACCAATGCTGGCGAGCTGAAGAAAGCCGAAGAACTGTTCCTCTCGATCCGTTCCTCGACCTCCTACTTCCACAGCTCCAAGTACATCGGTGATCTGGCCAACGGCAACATCTGCGTGGCCATCGGCTACTCGGGCGACCTGTATCAGTCCAAGTCCCGTGCTGAAGAAGCGAAGAATGGCGTGAACATTTCCTACAGCATTCCTAAAGAAGGCGCTGGCAGCTTCTTCGACATGATGGCCATCCCAGCTGATGCGAAGAACGTCGAGGCTGCTCACGTGTTCCTCAACTACCTGATGAAGCCAGAGGTCATGGCCAACATCACCAACTTTGTGCAGTTCCCGAACGGTAATGCCGCCGCCACGCCACTGGTTGACGAAGTGCTGCGTACTGATCCGGGCATCTATCCGGACGCCGCGACCATGGCCAAGATCTACACCTTCCCGGATCTGCCGGCTAACGCGCAGCGCGCGATGAACCGCAGCTGGACCAAGATCAAGTCGGGTCGTTAATAGCCGTACCGGGTGGGGCAGGTTCGCCTGCCTCATCCACCCACAACAATAAGGAAGCTCCTATGCGTCGTACTCCTTTTCTGGCGGGGCTGTTAGCCGCCGTCAGCTTCAGCGCCGTGCAAGCCGCCGACCCTGTGGTCAAGGTCTACAACTGGTCTGACTATGTCGCTGAAACCACCCTGGCCGATTTCCAAAAAGCCACGGGCATCAAAGCCCTGTACGACGTGTTTGACTCCAATGAAACCCTGGAAGGCAAACTGCTGGCGGGCCGTTCCGGCTACGACATCGTAGTGCCGTCCAATCATTTCCTTGGCAAGCAGATCAAGGCGGGCGCATTCCAGACGCTCGACCGCAGTCAGCTGCCTAACTGGGAAAATCTTGACCCGGTTCTGCTGAAGCAACTGGAAGTCAACGACCCCGGCAATCAATACGCAGTGCCTTATCTGTGGGGCACCAATGGCATCGGCTACAACGTGGCCAAGATTAAAGAAGTGCTCGGTGTCGACAAGATTGACTCCTGGGCCACCGTTCTCGAGCCGCAGAACATGCAGAAGCTCGCCAGCTGTGGCGTGAGCTTCCTCGACTCGGCCGATGAAATGCTTCCGGCCGTGCTCAACTATCTGGGCCTTGACCCGAACAGCACCAGCGCTGCGGATTACGCCAAAGCCGAAGCCCAACTGCTGGCTGTGCGTCCCTATGTGACCTACTTCCACAGCTCCAAGTACATCGGTGATTTGGCCAACGGCGATATCTGCGTGGCCGTCGGTTTCTCCGGCGACATCCTGCAGGCCGCCGACCGCGCCGAAGAGGCCGGCAAGGGCATCCAGATCGCCTACAGCATCCCCAAGGAAGGCGCCAACCTGTGGTTTGACATGCTCGCCATTCCGGTAGATGCCAGCAATCCGAAAGAGGCGCATGCCTTTATCAACTACCTGCTTGATCCTGTCGCCATTGCCGGGGTCAGCAACTATGTCGGTTACGCCAACCCGAATATCAAAGCAGGTGAGTTGATGGACCAGGATGTGCGCAACGACGAGTCGGTGTACCCGCCACAAGCGGTGCTGGACAAGTTATTTATCTCGGCAGAGTTGCCGGTCAAGGTGCAACGGTTGATGACCCGCAGCTGGACCAAGGTCAAGTCGGGTCAATAAATTCAAAACGCCCGGCCAGCGGGGTCGGGCGCTACTTTTGCGGGAGTTTTGGTAATGGCAGTTGCTTCCAGTGCCTACAAAAAGGTTCTCGAGGGTGATCAGCAACCGAAAGAGGTGCTGGTCAAGATCGAGCGCGTAACCAAGAAGTTTGACGAGACTGTGGCCGTCGAAGACGTCTCTTTGACGATCAACAAAGGTGAGATCTTTGCCCTGCTGGGCGGTTCCGGCTCGGGTAAATCGACCCTGTTGCGCATGCTCGCCGGTTTTGAACGACCAACCGAGGGCCGTATTTTCCTCGATGGTCAGGACATCACCGACCTGCCGCCCTACGAGCGACCGATCAACATGATGTTCCAGTCCTACGCCTTGTTCCCACACATGAGCGTGGCCGAGAACATCGCCTTCGGTCTCAAGCAGGACAAGATGCCCAAGGCGGAAATCGACGCTCGCGTCGAGGAAATGCTCAAGCTGGTGCATATGACCCAGTACGCCAAGCGCAAGCCGCACCAGCTGTCCGGTGGTCAGCGCCAGCGTGTGGCTCTGGCGCGCTCGTTGGCCAAGCGTCCCAAACTGCTGCTGCTCGATGAGCCCATGGGTGCTCTGGACAAG
Organism: Pseudomonas sp. SL4(2022); assembly: GCF_026625725.1. Lineage (NCBI taxonomy): Bacteria > Pseudomonadati > Pseudomonadota > Gammaproteobacteria > Pseudomonadales > Pseudomonadaceae > Pseudomonas > Pseudomonas sp. SL4(2022). The sequence continues at coordinate 1,513,566 of NZ_CP113060.1, read as the reverse complement.
AAGCTGCGTTCGCAGATGCAGCTTGAGCTTGTCGAAATCATCGAGCGGGTCGGCGTAACCTGCGTCATGGTGACCCACGACCAGGAAGAAGCCATGACCATGGCTCAGCGCATTGCCATCATGCACCTGGGCTGGATCGCGCAGATCGGCAGCCCGGTGGACATTTATGAAACCCCGACCAGCCGTCTGGTCTGTGAGTTCATTGGCAACGTCAACCTATTCGATGGGCAGATCACCAGCGACGAGGCCGACCACGCCATCATCAACTGCCCGCAGTTGGACAAGCCGATCTACATCGGTCACGGCGTCAGTACCCGTGCCGAAGACAAGAAGGTCAGCTACGCCCTGCGCCCGGAAAAACTACTGATGGCCACTGTGTTGCCGAGTGACCATGAACACCCCGAATACAACTGGAGCAACGGCCACGTCCACGATATCGCCTACCTCGGCGGTCACTCGGTGTACCACGTCAAACTCACCTCCGGGCAGGTGGTGCAGTGCTTCATCGCCAACGCCGAACGGCGTGGCAAGCGGCCGACCTGGGATGATCCGGTGGTGGTGTATTGGGAAGACGACAGCGGCGTGGTACTGCAATCATGAACATTGTCCGGAGTATCAGCCGCCGTATGCCCAAGGGCCGGCACCTGGTAATCGGGGTGCCGTTCCTGTGGTTGTTCCTGTTCTTCATGTTGCCGTTCTTCATTGTCCTGAAGATCAGCTTTGCCGAAGCCGATGTGGCCATCCCGCCGTACACCGATGTGTACAGCTGGGCAGAAAACAAGCTCACGGTGATCATCAATCTGGGTAACTACATCTTCCTGAGTGAGGATGCGTTGTACCTGGCCGCCTACCTGGGCTCGCTGAAGATGGCCGCGGTCAGCACCTTTCTCTGCCTGATCATCGGCTTTCCCATGGCCTATGCCATTGCTCGGGCCGACAAGGACAAGCAGATGGTGCTGCTGCTGCTGATCATGATGCCGACCTGGACGGCGATCCTGATCCGCGTGTATGCCTGGATGGGCATTCTCAGCAACAACGGCCTGCTCAATGGCTTCCTGATGTGGCTGGGGGTGATCAGCGAGCCGTTGCAGATCCTCAACACCAACCTGGCGGTGTACATCGGTATTGTTTACTCGTACCTGCCGTTCATGGTGCTGCCGCTGTTCGCCAACCTGGTCAAACATGACCAGAGCCTGCTGGAAGCCGCCGCAGATCTGGGGTCGAGCACCTTCAACAGCTTCTGGAAAATCACCGTGCCGTTGGCCAAGAACGGCATCATCGCCGGCTGCATGCTGGTGTTTATCCCGGTGGTCGGTGAGTTCGTGATCCCTGAACTGCTCGGCGGTCCGGAGACCCTGATGATCGGCAAGGTGCTGTGGCAGGAGTTCTTCAACAACCGCGACTGGCCGGTGGCATCCGCCCTGGCGGTGGTGATGCTGGCGATCCTGATTGTGCCCATCATCCTGTTCAACCGTAACCAAGCCAAAGAGATGGAGGGCCGGGCATGAAGCGTTTCAGTTTCTCCAACTTTATGCTGTGGGCCGGTCTGGCGTTTATCTACCTGCCGATGCTGATCCTGGTCATCTACTCGTTCAACGCCTCGCGGCTGGTGACGGTGTGGGGGGGCTGGTCGGTGAAGTGGTATGTCGGCCTGCTCGACAACACCCAGCTGATGAACTCGGTGATGCGCTCGCTGGAAATCGCCTGTTACACCGCCATTGCTGCGGTCGCGCTGGGCACCATGGCAGCCTTCGTGCTGACCCGCGTGACCCGCTTCAAGGGGCGCACGCTGTTCGGTGGTCTGGTCACCGCGCCACTGGTCATGCCTGAAGTGATCACCGGTCTGTCGCTGCTGCTGCTGTTCGTGGCCATGGCACAACTGATCGGCTGGCCTGCCGAGCGTGGCATCCTGACCATCTGGATCGCCCACACCACCTTCTGTTCTGCCTATGTGGCGGTCGTGGTGTCGTCGCGTCTGCGTGAGCTGGACCTGTCTATCGAAGAAGCGGCCATGGACCTGGGCGCCAAGCCGTGGAAGGTGTTCTTCCTGATCACCATCCCGATGATCGCGCCTTCGCTGGCGGCCGGCGGCATGATGTCCTTTGCCTTGTCGTTGGACGATCTGGTGCTCGCCAGCTTCGTGTCCGGGCCAGGTTCGACCACCCTGCCGATGGAGGTCTTCTCTGCCGTGCGTCTGGGTGTGAAGCCGGAAATCAACGCCGTGGCCAGTCTGATTCTGTTGGCCGTGTCCTTCGCCACCTTCCTGGTGTGGTTCTTTGCCCACCGTGCCGAAGAGAAGCGCAAGAAGGCCCTGCAGCAGGCCATGGATGAAACCACCGGTGCCGCGCTGATGAACGGCCCGGACAGCCGCCGTGACCCGTCCCAAGTGCATGCCTGATCGCACCTCGGAGTAACCCACAAGGGCCGCATTAGCGGCCCTTGTGCATTCTGCGGCAACATTGGCCAGTCAGCCTGGCCAATGTTGCGCCGTCCGCTGATCGTGGTTAAACCTCAGCTATCAGCCGTCCGGATTGCCTGCGGAGTGTTGGCCGGGCCTTGAGCGCGGCCGCTGTACGCCCGCGTCACCTGATGGCCCGCTTCGGCGGCGAAGAGTTTGTTCTGCTGCTGCCGGCAACCGATGCCCAGGCTGCGGCTCAGGTCGCCGAGCGGTGCCGTCAGCTGATCCGTGAGCAGAACATCCAGCACGCCCATTCCCACGTCGGCCCTTTGCTGACCCTGAGCCTGGGCGTTGGCACCCTGACGCCAGGTCCATTCGATCAGCCACAGAGCTTTCTCGAACAGGTTGATCGTCTGCTCTACAAGGCCAAGCACAGTGGTCGCAACCAGGCGGTGCTGGCTTCTGCAGTCTGATCAGGCTGTGCTTTAACGTTGTTTGTATTGCGTCGGGCAATAGCCGCGACTCACGCGCGTATCGCGCAGTTTCAGGTGTTTGGTCTGTCGGCCACTGACCCGCGCTCGCCAGAGTTTGAAACTGCCGGACTTGAGGGCGCGGCGCATCAAGGCGATTACCTGCGCTTCAGACAGGCCAAATTGCAGCGCAATGGCTTCGAAGGGCGTGCGGTCCTCCCAGGCCATTTCAATTATCCGCGACATCTCATCTGCTGACGGCTGCATCCTGTACCTCCATCTGTTGATGCGCTTGTGCGGGCTTAGCGTCCCGCTGCCCGTGCTCTGGCTGCATGCAGTTTTTTGTAGCTTTCCACCAGGCGCAGATGACGGTCGAGACCTTCCAGCTTCATGCTGGTCGGGGTCAGGCCATGGAAGCGTACGCTGCCGTTGACCGAACCGATGGCCGCCGCCATCCGCTCGTTGCCGAACATGCGGCGGAAGTTGGTCGCGTAATCGTCCAGCGCCAGGTCGTCGTCCAGTTGCACTTCCAGCACGACGTTCAGGGCCTGATAGAACAGGCCGCGTTCGACTGTATTGTCGTTGTACTGCAGGAAGGCTTCGGTCAGTTCCTTGGCCTCTTCGAATTTCTGCAAGGCGAGGTAAATCAGCAGCTTCAGCTCAAGGATGGTCAACTGGCCCCACACCGTGTTGTCGTCAAATTCGATGCCGATCAGTGTGGATATCTCGGTGTAATCGTCGGCCTCACAGTGTTCCAGGCTCTTGAGCAGGGACTTGAGGCGCATGTCGCTCAGGCTGTGCAGGTTGAGGATGTCCGAGCGGAACAGCAGGGCCTTGTTGGTGTTATCCCAGATCAGGTCCTCAACGGGGTAGATTTCCGAGTAGCCCGGCACCAGGATGCGGCAGGCATTGGCGCCGAGGTCATCGTACACCGCCATGTACACCTCCTTGCCCATGCCTTCGAGGATGCCGAACAGGGTCGCGGCTTCCTGGGCATTGGAGTCAGCCCCTGCGCCGGAGAAGTCCCATTCGACGAATTCGTAGTCGGCCTTGGTGCTGAAGAAACGCCACGACACCACGCCGCTGGAGTCGATGAAGTGCTCGACGAAGTTGTTCGGCTCGCTCAGCGCCTGGCTCTCAAAGGTTGGCGGCGGCAGGTCGTTGAGGCCCTCGAAGCTGCGGCCCTGGAGCAGCTCGGTGAGGCTGCGCTCCAGCGCCACCTCAAGGCTTGGGTGCGCGCCGAAGGAGGCGAACACGCCGCCGGTGCGCGGGTTCATCAGGGTCACGCACATCACCGGGAATTCGCCGCCCAGGGAAGCGTCCTTGACCAGCACCGGGAAGCCTTGCGCCTCCAGCCCCTGGATGCCGGCAACGATGGCGGGGTACTTGGCCAGGACCGCCTGCGGTACATCCGGCAGTGCCAGTTCGTTCTCCAGAATCTCGCGCTTGACCGCCCGCTCGAAGATTTCCGACAGGCACTGCACCTGCGCTTCTACCAGGGTATTGCCGGCGCTCATGCCGTTGCTCAGAAACAGGTTTTCGATCAGGTTGGACGGGATGTACACCGTCTCGCCATCCGACTGGCGCACGAAGGGCAGCGAGCAGATGCCACGCGCCTTGTTGCCGGAGTTGGTGTCGTACAGGTGTGAGCCGCGCAGTTCACCGTCCGGGTTGTAGATGGCCAGGCAGTATTCGTCGAGGATCTCATCCGGCAGCGCATCCTTCGGCCCCGGCTTGAACCAGCGCTCGTTGGGGTAATGGACGAAATCGGCGTTGGCGATCTCCTCGCCCCAGAACTGGTCGTTGTAGAAGAAGTTGCAGTTCAGCCGCTCGATGAACTCGCCCAGCGCCGAGGCCAGCGCGCTCTCCTTGGTTGCGCCCTTGCCGTTGGTGAAGCACAGCGGCGACTGCGCGTCGCGGATATGCAGCGACCAGACGTTGGGCACGATGTTGCGCCAGGAGGCGATCTCAATCTTCATGCCCAGGCCGGCAAGGATGGCCGACATATTGGCGATGGTTTCTTCCAGCGGCAGGTCCTTGCCAAGAATGCGCGTGCCTTCGCCGGCCGTCAGCGCCGGCATTAACAGCGCCTGGGCATCGGCGTCGAGGTTGTCCACTTCCTCAATCACGAACTCCGGTCCGGCCTGCACCACCTTCTTTACCGTGCAACGGTCGATGGAACGCAGAATGCCCAGGCGATCCTTGTCGGAGATGTCCGCTGGCAGTTCGACCTGAATCTTGAAAATCTGCTGGTAGCGGTTTTCCGGGTCAACGATGTTGTTTTGCGACAGGCGGATATTATCCGTGGGGATGTTGCGCGTCTGGCAGTACAACTTGACGAAGTAGGCCGCGCACAGCGCCGAGGATGCGAGGAAGTAGTCGAACGGCCCCGGCGCCGAGCCATCGCCCTTGTAGCGGATGGGCTGGTCGGCGATTACCGTGAAATCATCGAACTTGGCTTCGAGACGCAGGTTGTCGAGAAAGTTGACCTTGATTTCCATGGGGCATACCGAATACGGGCTGAACAAATGGCCGCCATTATCCGGGTTTTCGGCGCGAAGTCTTGCGCGCTGAGGCGGGCTTCAGATGAGCGCGTTGCACGCTCTGCAGCTGTGCATGCCGTTCGGCTCGCTTATCGAGGGGCTTGGTCCAGCTTGCAGCGAGCGTGGTATGCGCCAGGCTTGGCAGTAGTCATTGGCCTGGATGGATCGGCTGATCACGGGTATTCACACACCCGGCCAGAAGAACTCAATACGAATGCCGCTGGGGTCGAAGCACATAAGATGTTGCGCCGGGCCTTGTTTCACCCAGTCAGGCGAAAACTCAACACGAGTGCCAGAACGGATCAGGTGCCTGTGCAGCGCCTCAAGTTGCGCCTCACTTTCAACGAGCAATGCCAAATGATGTAAACCCACATTGGCGTGCCAATCAAATGCAACCGGGGCGATGGCTTTGGTCGACACAGAGAGTCAGCGTCACGGTACCGTCGCTGACAAAAATTGCTGGGTAATCCGGGTTTCTTTTAACTTCATGCCAACCCAGTTGCTGAATGAAGAACTGGGCGCTCTCCTCAAGGTTGCAAACGCTCAAACCAAGATGGTGAATGCCTTTGCTCATGGCTGCCATATTGATTCCCTGGTCATGTTCTTGAATATTCACGATGGGTTAAAAATATATATCCAGCGTTACGTGAGGGCAGACGGCTATTAAGTTGAATGTTCATAGGTCAAATCCGCTTGCTGGGGGCGTCCATGTTAGTAAATAGGGTATCGGTACACGACTGCTCGGGCAGTTGAACGTGGGGCTTTGGTCCGTGTCAGTGAGCGACGTGGGCGGTTTTTAATGCAGTTAGGCCGCGCCACGGTTTGCGCCGATAGCAGAATTCACCGTTCTCAGTTTTGCTGCATGGCACTACGGGTGAGGATGCTCTAAGAATTGTTTCGCCTCATCACAGATGCCATACCAGCTCGGCTTTTCTTTTACGAACTCATGAAACATATTCGTGATCTTAAGCTCGTCATCGAAGCAGTTGGCCGCAACCGGAAAAGACTCTTCAAGGGATGTGATTTCACCAAGCGCTGTGCCGCAATGGGAGCAAAAGCAACGGTTGTATTGGTAGGGTGCTTCTGGCTTGTATGTGGATATGGCGTCTGCGCCTGAGAGTAATTCAAAAGAATCGCGCTTGACGAATACAAATGTGGTGGCGCCGACCTTGCGGCAGCGCGTGCAGTAACAAGTGCCCATCATTGTTGGGGGGCTAGATAGCGTGAACCTGATGGTTCCGCAGCAGCAACTTCCTTTCAGCATGGTTATCACCTGATGTATTAAAAAATGAAATGATGCGGAGATAGAGCATTCTTTGCATATGGCCTAACGTTTGGTTAAGGGGCCGGCTGGAGCGTGTCCCAGCGAGCGAAGTGAATGCTTTGCACCACTGGTTAGGCCGTTTGCTACTCATAGGCCTCGTCAGTCGTACCCAACGCATATTCATGGAATTGAGGGCCGTTAGGTTCAACAATAAGTGCTGGCTGTTCAGCATCGTCTGTGAAAGCGACAAATGGCCTGAAACTATCGCCTTGATAATCGATCTCGCCTTGATCGAAAAGCATTGATAAGTCGAAGCTGAATTCACCACAGATTGATTTGGCGATGTCGTTAGGTATGTTGTGCTTTTTAAGCCTGTCCCGTAGTAAGACGATCCACTGCCTTTGGAAGTCCGCACAAAGAGCTTCTAGTTGTTCGTAAGCTGCGTCGTCCATGGTTTCCTCCTGGTAAGCTTACCGTCAACATCCAGCGGCGACGCAGAGCGCCGCCGCTGGATGTTGTTAGCCGTTTGGCAAATTCTTCAACCCCCTAACAGCCTCAATCAATCGGTCGTTCAACGCTTCGTTAATAAGCATGCCGCGCTCGACATCAAAGTTCTCGTTAAAGCTTGGAATAGAAAGACTGGCTTGGACACGGCCGGCAAAATGAGGAGCAGAGGTCGTTGCTAAGGCCAGAACGCTGGCGCCTCCGCGTGCGCCTGGTGACGTGGAAAGCAAAACAAGAGGCTTGTCTTGAAATACTTTTGTATTAATTCTCGAGCACCAATCAAACAGGTTCTTGTAGGCAGCACTGTAGGCGCCGTTGTGTTCAGCAAAAGAAATTATGATCACATCAGAAGCTGCAATTTTTGACACAAATGCCTTTGCCAAATCAGGATTGCCGAGCTCTTTTTCCTTATCAATACTGAACAATGGCAGTTCATAGTCGTTCAAGTCTAAGATATCGACATCAGCACCTTCAAGGAGGCTTGCGGCATATGTTACCAACTGCTTGTTTATAGATTGTTTACTGTTACTGGCTGCAAATGCTAACAATTTCATCTGACAATTTCCTATAGGGTGAAGATGACTAACGTTAAGTTAAGGGGGCGTTTTTAACCGACCCCGAGTGAGCGAAGCGAACGGTTTGAACCAGTTGTTAGAGGGCCTTTCGTAACTCGGTGGTTGTGACGACTGTTGCGTACTCACCATGAAGATTCGCTAATGCCATAGCATGTACCTCTTCAGCGCTACGTAGAACTCTGTTGTAGTCGGGCTTTGCGAATGCAAACGTTGCATCCGCTGCCACATAAGTTTTAAAACCAAGATTACCTGCTGTACGCGCTGTTGCTTCGACAGAGTTGTTGGTACTCACACCTACGATTGCAATGGTTTCGATGCCTCTGATCCGAAGCCAGCGCTCAAGCCCGGAGTTAATGAATGCGTCCGGGACGTTCTTTTCAACTACATGCTCGGTGTTTAATGGCTGTAGTTCTTCTTGGAACTCAACACCAGGCTGCCCAGGCCAGAACGGAGAGCCAGGTGTTCTTGAGATGTGACGCACATGAACAATCGGTGCCTTCGCTTCTCTCCATGCTTTCAGCGTAATTGCGATTGCTTGCTCTGCATGCGGGTTGTTGCGAGCGCCTGCTGACGGTTCGAGCATTCCACGCTGCATATCAATGATGATGAGGGCTGGTATGTGCATGAGTGAATGAACTCTAACGTGGAAGTGAGGGGCGGCCGTCCCTCTCGACTGCAGTGTTATGTGGCATTATTCGTATGCCTCCAGCGTGTTGAATATCGCCTGCGACAGGGATTCAAATTGAGTGTGAATGGACTCCGATAGCTTTGTTGAACTATCAAAGTCTGGGGCCAAAAGTAGTGGGGCTTCGAAAATTGAATACTCTGGCATTACCTCCTTATTGACCCACTTCACTTCTCTTAGTTTTCTCCAATAGAGAATCTGTACATCCTTTGTTTGCCCAAGGAGCCACAGTTCAAAATTTGCATTTTTGTGGTTGAAGACAATCGCAAGCTTTAGCTTTTTCTTCTTGAGATAGCTGTTTTGCAAGTAAAAGTACGTGAAATCTATGTAACCATGCAACACATTGGCAATCAAGAATTCGCTTTTGTATTTCTTAGAGAATTCAGTTCTTAGATTTTGGACAATGCCAACTAGGTCTTGGTAGGTCTTTTGGAGTTCCCCACTGGAGAATGCGGCCTTATAAGCTGGTATACGTGAGTTTAGACTTTTGCTCGGCATCAATCATTCCCCAAAAAATCAGCTGGCACATAACGTTTGGTTAAGGGGCCGGCTTTAGCCGGTCCCAGTGAGCCGAGCGAGCGATTTGAACCATTTGTTATGCGGCTACCTACTCATTCTGGCTAAAAATTCAGTTACACCATGAAGCATTAGATTAACCTGCTCCTTTGAATATTCATCGTATTTCCCATGGGCAGCATTGTTTCTTATGTCTAACCATGCAGTTACCGACTTTTGATCAAGCTTTGTATACACCTCTGCTTTTGCTAAATCTGAATTTAATCTATCAGCTTTTTTAGGTATAAATTTGTCGTCTTTTTCGATTTCTGTGTCGATATTGTTTGTTGTGCAGAGGTGTCGCAGATTCTCTTCTAGAACGCTGCCAATCATAACTGCTGCTGGATCTTTGTAGTTTTGATCTATTAAATGCTCTGCCATTTCAAGAAAGTCAGAGAATATTTCTGCTGCAATTAATTGCTTGACAGTAAAAATCCAACCGCCTTCGATTTCGGATTGAATAGAGTGAAGGATTGCATGAGATTTTTTAGCGTTATTTTCAGTGCTGCGATCTGAGGCAGAGTCGAACTCTGAATAGTATGAATGCTCTTTTCCATAAGTCATTGCAATGAAAGACAATGTTGATGCTCTAAGTCCCGCCATTGCTCCGGAATCTACGTAATCAGGTCCATACTGACTGTATTTCTTTGTTGCTAATACACGTTCTGATTGTTCAATTAATTGGGCAACTCTTTTGGGAAGATCTTTTGGCTGCATAGTATTCTCATTGCTGCATAACTATAATTAGACGGCATATCCGTATCTGCACACTGTTGCCACTGCTGGCAATAAGTATCCAAATCTAGCCATCTCGTATCCATATCTGACCATCAGCTATTGATGATCCGTTCTTGTAGTCCAAGCTCTACTGCTGCTTTGTAACTTAGCAACCATGCCTTTTCTTCAGGCTGCCACTTACCGCCCGCCTGCTTTACCGCCAGTTGCATGACCTTCTCATGAAAATTTACGCGCACGAATACCAGCGCCGTTGGCTGTTTAGGCGTTTGGGTGCGGGTTTTTGGTGGTTTGTGTTTGCGTTCGACGATCAGTTCGACAGTGGTGTAGCTGATCTGATTTTCGGCGTCGTGGTGGTAGCGCACGGCGGTCATGTTGTCGCCGTCGCGTTCGACAAAGCGTTTGCTGCCGTTTTTGCCTGGCTTGAGGCTTTTTACAACGTCCATATCGTGCCCCGCTGGGTGGCAGTGTCCTGCTGGCAGTCTGCCTTTATCTGTCTGAAGGCTCAAGCAATGGGGCGGGCTAGAGCACGGCTACGTGTTGGTCTGTTGGGGGTTCGCTGCTGCAGCCAAGTAGGCAGTCAGCATGTTGGTCAGTTCATTGATCAGTTGTTGGTCGCTCAGTGGAGGGGCGTCCAGTGCCAGGTGACGCACCAGGGTCATCAGGGTGGCGTTGATCATCACAAACAGCATCGGCATGGGGTTGTCGATGGGGAACTGGCGGATGTGGCGAAGCAGATAACGTCGGCAGATTTCTGACAGGTGCCGCTCCAGCCGGTCAACCACATGCAGGGCCTGCAATTGCTGCCAATGGCGCACCAGTACGCGATAGTGGCCATTGCCGCTGAGAATAAATGCGAGCACGTCGCTCAGCAGCATCCTCACAGCCGTCCTGACGTCAGCCTCCAGCAGTTGTGCCATGCGCGCGTCGACCAGGCGGGTGATATCGAGCGCCATCTTTTCGAGCAGTCCTTCCAGCAGTTCCTGCTTGTTTGCAAAGTACTGGTACAGCGAGCCCACGCTTACGCCGGCCTCTGCTGCGACCCGGTTGGTGGTCAGGTTGGCCAGGCCCTGCCGCTCGATCACCCGGCCGCTGGCCTCCAGCAGGATGTCGACCATCTGTTGTGAGCGTTGCTGGCAGGGTTTCTTGCGCATGGCGGCTCCATTGCGAATTTAATGCGAGCTAATACTCGCATTAGCATGGGTGCCAGACAATTGCACAGGAGCGCCCGAGCATGCAGACGACTTGTCCCGTTTCAGATACGCAAACGTTACGGCCTCTGGGGCCGGACTCGCTGACCTGGCGCTATTTCGGTGATCTGCGTGGTCTGCTGCTGATCAGTCGCGTCGGCCTGTTGCAGAACCTGCATCCTGGTCTGGCTGCCGGTGTGCAGGAACATTCCGACTTGTTTGTTAATCCCTGGAACCGGCTATTGCGATCGATTTCACCGATTCTTGCGGTGGTCTACGGCGGTGAGCAGGCGCCTGCAACCGGTGTGCAGATCCGCGATTGGCACCGGCAGATCAAGGGCATGGACGCTCAGGGGCGGCGCTACCATGCCTTGAGCCCGGAGCTGTTCTATTGGGCGCATGCCACCTTCTTTGAAGGGCAGATTGCCGCTCAGGCGCTGTTCGGCACGCCGCTCGACGAGGCGAAGCTGGAGCGCTTGTATCAGGAGTCCATCCAGTGGTATGCCCTGTACGGTCTGCCAATGACGACGGTTCCGGCCGACTACAAGGCATTCCAACTTTATTGGCAGGACATGCTCGACGCACGATTGGAAATGACGGGCGTGGCGCGCTGGTACCTTGATGGCAACAAGTCTCTGCCAGCCCCCTATGCCTGGATGCGTGGCCCGCTCTGGTGGTTGCTGCGACCGCTGTTCGATCAGGGAGCACGCTGGTTGGCGGTGGGCAGCTTGCCCGCGTCACTGCGTCAGCGGCTGAAGCTGCCTTGGAGCGCAAAGGATCAGCGGCGCCTGGACGGCCTGTCTCGGCTGGTCAGAGCGCTGTGGAAAGTGCTGCCCCGGCGTTGCCGATATTTTCCCCAGGCCTACACCGCTCTACGGCGCGCCGGTAAAGCGGTTTGAGGCATGGCGCTGGCTGCGTACGAGCGGCACTGCCCCTCGCGCTGTTTGTCGCCTACTTGGCCGGGTTGTTCAGGTTCTGCAGCAGTCGGTAGTAAAACCCACTGGCATTGGCCAGCGTATCGATCGCCACGCGCTCGTTGGTGCCGTGCATGCGTGGCAGGTCGTCACGCTCCATCAGCAGCGGGCTGAAGCGGAAGATGTTGTCGGTCAGCGGCTCGTAGTAGCGCGAGTCGGTGCCGCCGACCGTGAGGTTGGGGCTGACCAGGGTGTTGCTGAAGCTCTGGCGGATCACCTCGGCGAACTGCTGATAGGGCTCGCCCCGCACATCGGAGACCGCCGAAGGTTCAAGCCCGCCGGGCATGACTTTGATTTGAATCTGTTCATCGGCCACGGCGTTGCGCACGTGTTCGGTGACGCGTTCGATGCTGTCACGCGGGTGGATGCGCAGGTTGAGGGTGGCGCGGGCGCTGGGCGGCAGGACGTTTTCTTTGATGCCGGCACGTAGCAGAGTCGGCGACAGCGAGGTTTGCAGTTGCGCGGCACCGGCTGGCGAGGCGGCCAGTTGTTGTTCCACCAGCGGGCCGAACAGCCAGAGGTTGGCGAAGATCAGCCGGTAACCGAAGGCTTGCGCCGGGGTGAAGCTGGCCAGCAGGTCGCCAGTGGGGCCGTCGAAACCGCGCTGGAAGGGCGCATCGCCGACCCGTTGCAGGGCTTGGCTGAGGCGGCCGATAGCCGTTTCATCAAAGGCGGGCGGCTGCGAGGAGTGGCCACCCTGGGCGCTGGCGGTGAGGGTCAGGCTGAGGTAGCCCTTTTCCGCGATGCCTACCACGGCGACATCCTGGCTGACGCCGGGGATCTGCCCGCGCACCACAAAGCCACCTTCATCGCTGACCCACGCCAGGCGTTTGCCCTGTTCCTGCAACTGCGCGGCGATGCGCCGGTTGCCTTGGTGGCCGCCGATTTCTTCATCGTGACCAAAGGCCAACAGCACATCGCGTTGTGGCTGGAAGCCCTGAGCGATGAGGGTTTCCACCGCTTCAAGAATGGCCACCATCGAGCCTTTGCTGTCGATGGCACCGCGGCCCCAGACAAACCCCTCGGCAATCGCGCCGGAGAACGGTGGGTGGGCCCACAGTGCTTCGGTGCCGGGCGCGACGGGCACCACGTCCTGATGCGCCATCAGCAGGGCGGCGGGCAGTTGGCTGTCCTTGCCCGGCCAGCGCAGCAGGATGCTTGGGCTGCCGGTGGCGAGTGATTCCGTGCTGGCTGTAACGCGTGGATAACGCTGTGCCAGCCACTCCCGCATGCCGGCAAAGGCGGCGTTGCTGGCTGCCAGTTGGCTGGCCGGCGCGCCGACCTGATGCGACAGGGTTGGCAGGCGAATCGCCGCAGCCAAACTTTCCGCTGCACGCTGACTATCCAGCCCCTCAGGCAGGCTGACTGGCGCGCTGTTGTAAGCCGCGGCCGGCAGCAGCAGGGTGCGGCCGACCACCACGGCCACCAGGCCGAGCAGAATGATCAGTAAAAGCAGTAACAGGCGTTTCATTGCCGATCTCCTTGGCTTATGGACGCAGAATCAGCTGGCTGCGGCTGTTGGTTTTGATCGCGTCGGCATCCAGGTGCATCGGCACGTACTCGCCACGTATGTAAGCGTCGGCTTGGTCCTTGTAATGCTGATCGAACAAGACGCCACTCTGGCCCACCGGGTTGATGCCCAGGGCGCTGCCGGCGTCGGCCAGATCGATCAGGCGACGGGTCGAGGGGCCGTACACCACCGACCAGGGCGCCGGGCCGACCGGTTGCGAGAGGTTGTTCGGCGTTTCATGGCCACCCGGTGCGGCAAAGGCGCCGACGTTGAACAGGTTATCCAGCGGCTTTTGCTGGCCCAGCGGGTGGGTGTGAGTGAGGGTGTGTACGCTGCCCCAGGCCCATTTTGCGCTGTCGTCACCGAGGGTGCTGCGCAGGTGGGCGAGGCTGGCCTGCCAGGCGGCTTTGACGGTATCGGCACGGCTTTCTACCGCCTCACTGCCGCGTTTGTCCCACCAGGGCGAGTGGGCATCGGCGGCCAGGCGCGGCAGGGCGCTGTCGAGCACGCGGGTTTGCAGCAGGTTGGTGAAGAAGGCCTCGCTCAGCTCGTCGGCCATGGCTTCACGCGTCAGTTGGTACACCAGTTGGTTGAATAGGGTGGCGGCGGTGTTCTCGACCTGATGCTGGCCATCCCAGCTCAGCAGCTGCTCGACCAGCGCCTGCTCTTCGCTGCCGCTGGCGGCAGCCCGCAGATCAGCCGCCAGCAGAGTGAGCAGGCGTTGCGGGTAGCCGGTGCCGGGCTCCAGTTGCAGCGCCTGGCTGTTCTGTACGTCCCACTTCACGCTGCTGTCGCGCAGGCGTTCGTCGAGGCGCTGGCCGCGATCGGCCAGGTTGTAATAGCCGGGAATCGCCATGCCGGTCGGCGACACGGGCTGGTAGTTGGCGGAGAGGATATAGCCGCGCTCGGGGTTTTCTTCCTGCGGGTTGGCGCTGAACGGGTAGTAGCCGTCTTTTTCCGCCTCGCCGTTGCTGCCGTCGAGGATAAAGCTCGGGTTGACCCCGGCCGGGCGACGCGGCAGTTTCGCCGCCGCCCACCAGCCGATATCGCCCGTGGCATTGGCCCACACCACGTTCAGCCCCGGCGCTTCGATGTGCTCGGCGGCGACGCGAGCTTGTTCTAGCGTGGCGGCGCGGTTGAGTTGGTAAAAGCCATCGAGGATCGGGTTCTCGGTCTCGAGAAACGCCCACCACATGGCAATCGGTGTGCTGCCGACGGTTTCACCCAAAGCACTGTTGATGATCGGGCCGTGCGGCGAGCGGCGGATGGTCAGGCGCACCGGCTCGGCATCCTTGACGCTGATCAGCTCTTCACGGCTTTGCAGCTCGACCCATTGGCCGCGATACCAGACCTGGTTGGGGTTGTCCGGGTTGGTTTTCTCGGCGATCAGGTCCAAATCGTCGTTCTGGAACATGGTGATGCTCCAGGCAAAGTCACGGTTGTGGCCCAGTGAGGCCACTGGGTTAAGCGCCTGGTGATGGCCGTACAGGCTGAAACCGGGGTAACTCAGGTTGGCCTCGTACCACACCGACGGCACGGCAAAGCGGATATGCGGGTCGCCGGCCAGCAGCGGTTTGCCGCTGGCGGTGCGGCTGCCGGACACCGCCCAGGCATTGCTGCCCTCGAACTGCGGCAGGCCGGCATCCAGCAGCGCGGCGTGGCTCAGTTCGGCGATGGCGTTGAGGTCTTGCCAGTCGCCGGCAGCGAGATTTTGCCCGACCACGCCCTGCGGGTGCCAGTCGAGGTCGAAGGCTTTCAGGTAGTCGGCGCCCAGCTGATCACGGATGTGCGTCAGCACCGGCTCGGTGCGAAAGGCCGCGGCAAAGCTGTAAGCCATGTAGCCGGCGACGCTGAGGGTGTCGGCGGGGGTGAAGGGACGCTTGTCGATGCCCAGCACATCGAACTCGATCGGCGCCGGGTGGTTGGCCTGATACTGGTTGATGCCATCCAGATAAGCCTGCAGCGCCTGACTGGCCGGGGTGTTCATGTCCAGTTTGGCGGCGTAGCGATCGGCGTGTTCGCGGATGCCCAGGGTGCGGAACAGGCGGTCGGTGTCGACCAGCTTGCTGCCGAGAATTTCCGCCAATTCGCCACGGGCCAGGCGGCGGAGAATTTCCATCTGGAATAAGCGGTCCTGGGCGTGCACATAACCGAGGGCGCGGTACATATCGGCTTCGCTCTGTGCCTGGATATGCGGCACGCCGCGTTCGTCGTAATCCACCGTGACTGCGGCCTGCAGGTGGCTCAGTTGCCGCTCGCCGTCACGTTGCGGCTGCTTGCTGTCGATGTACCAGTAAGCGCCGGCGGCAGAGGCTGCGACGATCAGAGCCAGGGCAGTCAGGGTGCGTTTCATGGGGTTTTCCTTGTTATAGGTTTTATCAGCGCCCCATTGTGCGCACTGCTGGCTGCTCAGGCATTGACCCAATACAGCAAGAATGAAA
This sequence comes from Pseudomonas sp. SL4(2022), assembly GCF_026625725.1. Classification (NCBI taxonomy): domain Bacteria; kingdom Pseudomonadati; phylum Pseudomonadota; class Gammaproteobacteria; order Pseudomonadales; family Pseudomonadaceae; genus Pseudomonas; species Pseudomonas sp. SL4(2022). The sequence continues at coordinate 1,497,722 of NZ_CP113060.1, read as the reverse complement.
GTCTTTGGTCAATCCAAGAGGCTTGTATGCAACACGACCCGCACAACAGCATCGCCAGCGCGCTGACCCATTCCTCGACCCTGCGCCGCCTGCTCTACGAGGCTCTGGCGGCATTGGGGCTGGACCCAACCGACACTTATCGCCAGGCCTATCAGGGCGTGGTGCTGACGCCGCCGCTGCTCACTGCCCGCGCAGACCACGACAATGCGCCGCGCTTCTGGCAGGCGTTGGCGGGCATCAGCGGTGATGCTGACATCGGCCTGCATCTGGGTGAAACCATGCAGCCACGGCCGATGGATGTGGTGGGTTACCTGCTGCTGGCCAGTTGCGACCTGGGCCAGGCGCTGGAGAGCTTTGTGCGTTTCCAGCACATCCTTTCTGGCGGTTTTGCCGCGCGCCTGGAGCTGGAGGGCGAGCAGGCGCGCTTGATCTTCGACCTCAATTACCGTGGCGTGGGTTCGTTGCGTCAGCAGATGGAGTGCCTGGCGCTGCTGCTGCAGAAGATGCTGGCCAGCGTCACCGGCGGCGGCTTTGCGCTCGACGGTGTGGAGTTTCGCCACCCGGCCCCGCGCCGGCTGAGTGAGCACCGCCGGCTGTTCGGCCTGCTGCCGCGCTTTGCCCAGGCGCATGATGCGCTGATCTTTCCGCGCGCCTGGCTTAGCCGGCCATCACGCAGCGCCAACCCACGGCTGTTCGCGGTGCTCTGGGCGCAGGCGGAAGTGGAGTTGGCCGAGTTGGAGGAAAACCAGCTGCTCAACCGCGTGCGTTACTGGCTGGAGGTCAACCTGGGCGTGCAACTATGCGATTTGCGCCGCTGCGCCACCGCGCTGGGTTACAGCGTTGGCGGACTGCAGCGGGCGTTGGCCGAACAGCAGCAGAGCTTTCGCCAGCTGCATGATGAGGTGCGCCGCCTGCGCGCACAGGCCCTACTCGACAGCGGTCTGGCCATCCGTGAAGTGGCTCGTGCCTGCGGCTTTGCCGAGCTGTCGCCGTTTTACCGCGCGTTCAAGCGCTGGCAGGGCGCGACGCCAATGGGCTTTCGCCGGCAGTTGGTTGTAGGGGCAGCAGCGGCAGACTGATCGATCAGCGCGTTTGCCCTATGGTCGCTCGTCTTCAGTTGTTCTGCCACTCACAGAAGCAGCCCACTGCCAGAGTATTGCTGGCGCTGACCGGGCGCTCTTCAATCAGGGCATCGAGAATCGGCTCGATAAAGCTGTTGCTGGAGGTGCAAACAGCCCCTTCGCTGTAGGGACCGAAGTACGCCAGCTGACCCGTGCGGTCCCAGATGGCCACCGCCGGGCTGGCGGGAATCTGCGTGCTGCCTGTCAGTTCAGCCAGCGGCTGCAGGGCGCTCAGGGTGCTGGGCAGTTGGCCGCTGCTGCCGGGCTTTTGCACGGCATAGAAGTTCACGCCCTGGGAGGCGAAGCGTTCAATCAGTTCGGCCAGGTGTTGCTGGTTGCCGACATTGCACGGGCAGGCCGGGTCCCAGAAGTGCACCAGGCGAATGGGACCGGGGCCGGCCAGCTCATCCGGCAGGCGCAGCTGTTCACCATAGAACAGGGCCGTCTGCTCGCTGAAACTGCGTAGGTAGCGCGATTCATACCACCGGTAGGCGGCCAGCATGGCGGCTGCCCAGAGCAGAATCAGCAAGCTGGCGAGGAGGGTCTTGCGTGTGGGTCGAGTCATGAGCAGCCTTCGGCAAACAGGCGCGCAGCTTGCCATGACTGGCGCGACAGCTGAATATCCCAACCTGATCATGTCGGTCTGGATGACCGATAAATCTTCCTATGACGAATGGAAAGCCAATGCCAGAGCCGTTTCAGCCGGACAACCTGTCTGCCAGTCTGCGACCCTTAGCCGCAGCCGTTGTGCTGTCGCCGGCTGAACAGGCCTACCGACAGTTCTACGGTTTCAGCGACGCCTGGGCGACGCGCAGCTGCATGGGTACGCTGCAGGCCGCCGGCTACCAGATCGCCGTACAGGCCTGGTGGCCTGAGCAGCCGCGCGCCACGCTGGTGCTGGTGCATGGTTACTACGACCACGTTGGCCTGTATCGCCATGTGATCGAGTGGGCGCTGGGCATGGGCTTCGCCGTGCTGGCCTTCGACTTGCCGGGGCATGGCCTGTCCAGCGGCGAGCGCGCCAGCATTGGAGATTTTGCCGAGTACCAGGCGGTGCTGCAGGCGGTGCTGGTGGAGGCCGCCGCGCTCGAGCTGCCGCAGCCCTGGCATCTGTGCGGGCAAAGCACCGGTGGGGCGATTCTGATCGACTACCTGCTGACTGGTAGCCCGGGTGCGGCCATCGGCGAAACCATCCTGCTGGCGCCGTTAGTGCGGCCGCGGGCATGGGGTTGGTCGCAGTTCAGTTATCGCATCATGAAGCGCTTTGTCAGCGAGATTCCCCGGCGCTTCAGCGTCAATTCCAGCGATGCCGAGTTCATTGACTTCGTGCATCACCAGGACCCGTTGCAGCCACGCAACCTGCCAACCGCCTGGGTCGGCGCGCTTAGTCAGTGGGTGCCGCATATCGAAGCCGCGCCGCGCAGTCTTCGCAGCCCGTGGATCATTCAGGGTGAAGCCGACATGACGGTGGCCTGGCGGCACAACCTGCGGGTGTTGCAGGACAAGTTCGCCGCTCCGCAGGTTTTGTGTCTGGCCGAGGCGCGGCACCACCTGGCCAACGAAGCGCCGGCCTTGCGCCAGCGCTATTTCGAGTTTCTTAGTCAGAAGCTGGCGTAGGTTGGTGTTGAGCGTAGCGAAGCCCAACAGGGCGTGCGCAGCACTGCGCTCGACGATCCGTTGCAGTCGTTGGGCATCGTCGCGTTGCTCCTCAACGCATCGCCGCTCAACACCAACCTACATGGATTCGGCTCAGATGCCTTGCGAGGCTGGAGCCAGTGCTGTGCTGCTCTGGCCGACCGCCAGGCCGCTGCGGATTGCCGCCAGTGCGGCCTGGTAGTAGGCCTTGCCGGCATCGGACTGGGCGAAACTGACGAACTCTTCCAGCTCCGGATCGCTCAGCTCGCGGTAGACGTGCAGCAGGGTGTTATCCAGATCCGTCCCGATCTGCTCCATCAACCGCTGGCGCTGGCCATTGAGCATGGCCTGGGCGCTGTCGCCACCGAGCAGGCCGGGGAGCATCTGACTGAGGCTGTCGGCGGCTACACCGGCCAGGGCCAGGCTGACTTCGGCACCGGCTTCCCGCGCCGGCAGCGCCTGGGCCAGGTGGCGAATCAGCAGGCGGCGGGTGGCGCTGGCTTCACTGCGCGGCAGACCATTGGCATGGCGGGCCAGTTGGTCGCTGCGGGTGGCCAATAACTCGGCATCGACAATCTTGCGCCCCAGTGGCGACTGGAAGAACTGCAAGGCACTGGCGGGCGCCGCGAGGTGGCTGCGCAAGCCCTGTAGGGCGCGTTGGTCCATGGCGTTGGGGGCGAAGCGCTGGTTGCTGTTGTTGACCAGCGCCTGATGCACCGCTGGCGGCAGGCTGCTGCGGTAGCGCTCCTGAGCGGCCTGCAGGGCGTCGCTGAAATGCATGCGTTGCTGCGGCCAGCCGGCCGCCTGATACAGCCGCAGGTAATCGTCCGCCAGGGCGGGCAGGCTGAGCAGCAGGGTCAGTACAACGGAAAGGGCGCGCATTAGGGACTCCATTCAGGGGCGGCTATTTTCGGCGGCACGCTGACACTTGTCGAGGCTCGGCAGGGCGCTGGTAGAATCGCCGGCATGACGACCGATACCCACACCGCACTTCTGACGCACATCGTTGACGACCTGGCCGAGCACGGCTGGTCGTTGCAAACGCAGTTCATTGCGCCTTCTCTGACCCTGAAACTGGCCGAAGAGTGCCGTAAACGTGCCGCACAAGGTGCATTGGCGCCCGCCGGTGTGGGCCGCGGCGCGCAGCAACAGATTCGCGAAGGAGTGCGCGGTGACCATATCCAGTGGCTGGAGGCCGGGCAGCAGGCAAGCTGCGATGAGTATCTGCAGGTGCTGGATGAGCTACGCCAGGCGCTGAACCAGGGTTTATACCTGGGTTTGGAAGACTTCGAAGGGCACTTTGCGTTGTATCCACCGGGTGCGTTCTACCAGAAACATCTGGACCGGTTCCGTGATGATGACCGTCGCGCGGTATCGGTGGTGTTTTATCTCAACGAGGACTGGCAGGCTGAGCAGGGCGGCGCGCTGCGGTTGTACCTGGCGAATGGCGAAACGCGTGATGTGTTGCCGCAGGCGGGCAGTCTGCTGGTGTTTCTGTCTGCCGACATGCCTCATGAGGTTTTGCCGGCGTGCCGTGACCGTTTGTCCTTAACCGGCTGGTTTCGCCGGCGCGGCAATGGGCCACTCTAGACCGCGGTTTAGTGACCCCAGACCTTGAAGGTCCCGCGTAGATCGGTGATGTCGCGGATCTCAACACTGCCCAGCTGGCTGTCGCCGACGTACATGTCAGCGGCTACACGCATACGAATGCGTTGGGCGGGAATGCCGCTGGCAATCAGCTGCTGGTTGATGGTGGTGAGATCAGGCAAGGTCAGCTGCAGTTGCTGCTGGCCGCTGCCATTGTTGACCACGTCGATTTTCAGGGTGGGCAGGTTGACGCCGAAGATCGGCAGGGTCAGGCCCAGTTGTGCAGCGCCGAAGGCAAAGCTGCCGCCAGAACCGTTCGGACAGCTGGCCGGGGTCAGGCAGCCGTTGTCGATCTTCACGTTGCGTAGCGAGGCGCTGCCACCGTCGTCATTCCAGCTGATCCGGCTGATCGTCGCCAATACATCGGTACGGATGCTGATGCCGGCCTGGCCACTGATTTCGCTCAGGCTTTGGTTATCCATCGGTAGCAATTCGGCCTGGCTTGGCAGCGTATAGGCTGCAAGGCTGGCAACGAGGGATAAGGCGACGGTGCGAAGTGGGCGGTGCATGGCGATGTCCTCAGCTAGAGTGCCAAGAGTCTGTGCCGGGCCTGTCGCGCGCGCCATTGAACCGGTTCGCTTCCCGCCGAAGGATAGGTCGTAGTTGGGCGCGGATAGGGCGGCTGGCGTGATGGGTTTGGCAATCTGCCAGGCAGCCCGACCCTTTGGTCGGGAGGGGCGCGAGGCAGTAACCGGGCCGTGTTACGGCAAGTGACTAAACGAGAGTGAGACATGCAGAAAATTCTGGTGAGCCGTTGCCTGCTGGGCCAGCGCGTACGCTATGACGGCGGTGCCCATGGTCCGTTCAGCCTGCTGGAGCGCTGGCAACAGGAAGGCCGCGTGGTGCCGTTGTGCCCGGAAGTGGCGGGCGGCTTGCCCACGCCGCGTGCCCCAGCGGAAATTGCGGGCGGTCAGGGGGCAAAAGTGCTCGATGGGCACCTGCCGGTGCTGACGGTGGATGGCGAGGATGTCACAGCGGCTTTTGTTGACGGCGCACAACAGGCCCTGGCCCTGGTGGCGCAGCATGGCATTGGTATTGCGCTGCTTAAGGCGCGCAGTCCCTCGTGTGGCAATCGCGAGGCGTATGACGGCAGTTTTAGCGGCACCCAGGTCGCTGGCGAAGGCGTGACGGCGGCGGCCTTGCGCCGCGCCGGGGTGCGGGTGTTCAGTGAAGAAGAACTGGTGGCGGCGCAGGCCTTTCTGGCGGTGCTGGACGGCGCTGATTAAGGCGCTGGATCATCATCGAAGTGCAGTGGCAGAAGCTGTTCGATGGCATTGGCCAGCTGCCAATACTCCTCTTCACAACTGTCCCGGCGCTCCTCCGGAAGCTGATCGCCTGCATCGCTGTAACGCTCGATGTCGGCACCGTATGCCCAGCACATCACGTTGTAATAGCGTTGCCCGTTCAGGCTGTGCGTCGCGGCCAGCCCGTCTTCGCTGACATCGTCGCCCCACGTGGCAAAGCTTAAAATGGTGCCGTTGAGGATGTGCTCGCCGTCTTCGCGGTGTACCCAAATGTAGGTGCTGATCTGATCGGCCACATCTTCTTCGCGCCCCAGCATGGGGATTTCCAACTGATCGATCAGCGCGTGGCCCAGTTCGTGGAAGAACAGGTAGTCGCTCCAGCCGACGGCGAACGCCTGCGCCTCTTCGGCATTGAGTTGGCCATCGGCTTCAAATTGAGCGAAGTTGTTTTGCGTGTCTTGCAGCTCTTCGTAGCAATAAATGATGCTCTGTTCGGCGCTGTCGTAAAACGCGTTGGCCTCATCGCATGTGCGCATTGTCAGCAGCAGTTGCAGGCCCTGATCCGGCAGCAACGCTTCGATCTGCTCACGCCAACCCTCGAGAATGGCATCCTGTTCGGCCTGTGCGGCGATGTCTCGCAGCTCAAGCGGCGCGGCCTCGTAGCGTACGCTCAAACTGTTGGCATTGGATTGGGCCTGAGTGCTGCCGAGGGTTAATAAGCCGGTCAATAGCAGGGTAAAACGGACTGGAAGGGTGAGCATAGGAATTCCTGAATGTGTCGAACGCGCATTAAAAAGGCGACCGAAGTCGCCTTTTTAATGTCTGCGCCGCGTTAGAACAAGACGCGGCTGCGGATCGTGCCTTTAACGTGTTGCAGCTTCTCCAGCGCCAGGTCGGAGTAGTCGGCGTCGACGTCGATGACCACGTAGCCGACCTTGTCGTTGGTCTGCAGGAACTGGCCAGAGATGTTGATGCCGTTTTCGGCGAACACGTTGTTGATCTCGCTCATCACGCCTGGGATGTTGGCGTGGATGTGCAGCAGGCGGTGCTTGCCCGGGTGCGCCGGCAGGGCCACTTCCGGGAAGTTGACGGACGAAACCGAGGTACCGTTGTCGCTGTACTTGACCAGCTTCTCGGCCACTTCCAGGCCGATGTTGGCCTGGGCTTCAGCGGTCGAACCGCCGATGTGCGGGGTCAGGATCACGCGGTCCAGGCCACGCAGCGGGCTTTCGAACTCTTCGTCGTTGGACTTTGGCTCGACCGGGAACACGTCGATGGCGGCGCCAATCAGGTGCTCGTCCTTGATCGCCGCAGCCAGATGCTCCAGTTCAACCACGGTGCCGCGTGCGGCGTTGATCAGAATGCCGCCCTTTTTCATGGCGCGGATTTCTTTCTCGCCGATCATCCACTGGGTGGAGGGCAGCTCAGGGACGTGCAGCGACACGATGTCGCACATGCCCAGCAGGTCGTGCAGTTTGGCGATCTGGGTGGCGTTGCCCAGTGGCAGCTTGGTCACGGTGTCGTAGAAGAACACCTGCATGCCCATGGCTTCAGCCAGTACCGAGAGCTGGGTGCCGATCGAGCCGTAACCGACGATACCCAGCTTCTTGCCACGGATTTCGAAGGAGTTGGCTGCCGACTTGATCCAGCCACCACGGTGGCAGGAAGCGTTCTTCTCGGGGATGCCGCGCAGCAGCAGAATGGCCTGGGCCAGCACCAGTTCGGCCACCGAGCGGGTGTTCGAATAGGGTGCGTTGAACACGGCGATACCGCGCTCGCGGGCGGCGTCGAGGTCAACCTGGTTGGTGCCGATGCAGAAGCAGCCTACAGCCACCAGGCGCTTGGCGCAGTCGAAGACTTCGGCGGTCAGCTGGGTGCGCGAACGGATACCGATAAAGTGCGCATCGGCGATCTTTTCTTTCAGCTCGTCGTCGGAGAGTGCGCCCTTGAGGTACTCGATGTTGGTGTAACCAGCGGCCTTCAGGGTGTCCACTGCATTCTGGTGGACGCCTTCAAGAAGAAGGAACTTGATCTTGCTCTTGTCGAGAGAGGTCTTGCTCATCGGAGTACCTGTTGTCCCACAAAATAGTGTCAGGGAGGAGGCCGAGCGCCGCCGGCCGCAGCCCGCAGATCGGCGCGGGGGCACGATTTACGGGGTGCGTATGCTAGCATACGAGCCCCGCGAAACACCTACCCTGGCAGATGAAGCGTGCTCAGGGTGACCATGAATCGTTTGAGAGTTCCGTTGATGACCAACCCTGCGCTGATCGAAGAGCTGAAGACCCTGGTTGAGCCTGGCAAGGTGCTGACCGATGCCGATTCCCTCAACACTTACGGCAAGGACTGGACCAAGCATTTCGCCCCCGCGCCGCTGGCGATTGCCTTCCCCAAGAGCATCGAGCAGGTGCAGGCCATCGTGCGTTGGGCCAATCAGCATAAGGTCGCGCTGGTGCCGTCGGGCGGTCGTACAGGGCTTTCGGCAGGCGCGGTCGCTGCCAACGGTGAAGTGGTCGTGGCCTTCGATTACATGAACCAGATTCTCGACTTCAACGAATTCGACCGCACGGCGGTGTGTCAGCCCGGCGTGGTGACCAAGCAGTTGCAGATGTTCGCCGAGGACAAAGGGTTGTATTACCCCGTGGATTTCGCCTCGGCGGGTTCCAGCCAGATTGGCGGCAACATCGGCACCAATGCCGGTGGCATCAAAGTGATTCGCTACGGTATGACCCGCAACTGGGTGGCTGGCCTCAAGGTCGTTACCGGCACCGGCGAGTTGCTGGAGCTGAACAAAGACCTGATCAAGAACGCCACCGGCTACGACATGCGCCAGCTGTTTATCGGTGCCGAAGGCACGCTGGGCTTTGTTGTGGAAGCGACCATGCGGCTGGACCGTGCGCCGAAGAACCTCACCGCCATGGTGCTCGGCACCCCGGACTTCGACTCGATCATGCCGGTGCTGCATGCCTTCCAGAACAAGCTGGACCTGACCGCCTTCGAGTTCTTCTCGGACAAGGCCCTGGCCAAGATCATGGCCCGTGGCGATGTACCACCGGCGTTTGAAACCGATTGCCCGTTTTATGCTCTGCTGGAATTTGAAGCCACCACCGAGGAAGTCGCCGACGCCGCCCTGGCCACCTTCGAGCATTGTGTGGAGCAGGGCTGGGTGCTGGACGGCGTGATGAGCCAGAGCGAGCAGCAATTGCAGAACCTGTGGAAGCTGCGCGAGTACATCTCGGAAACCATCAGCCACTGGACGCCGTACAAGAACGACATTTCGGTCACCGTCTCCAAGGTGCCGGCCTTCTTGCACGACATCGACCGCATCGTCGGCGAACACTACCCGGACTTCGAAATCGTCTGGTTCGGCCATATCGGTGACGGCAACCTGCACCTGAATATCCTCAAGCCGGAGAACCTGTCCAAGGACGAATTCTTCGCCAAGTGCGCTACCGTCAACAAGTGGGTGTTCGAGACCGTGCAGAAGTACAACGGCTCGATCAGCGCCGAACACGGTGTGGGCATGACCAAGCGCGATTACCTGACCTACAGCCGCTCGGAAGCCGAGATTGGCTATATGAAGGCGATCAAGGCAGTGTTTGACCCCAACGGCATCATGAACCCGGGTAAGATCTTTCCGCTTTGAAAGCTGCTGCGGGCTACGCGCGCCATGCTGCGTTGGCGAAGTCAGGAAAAATGCTCATTGGGGCACTAGCCAACTCCGCTTTTTCCAGACTCCGCCGCCTTGCCTGGCCTTCGCTCGCAACGCTTTCAGCAAGCTGATTAAGTCTTTAGTCGCTACGACAGCCCGTGAAGGTTCTTCCACCATGGGCGATCAACGATTCAGAGCGTAGGGCGGGGCTACCGCTCTGCGCCTGCCGCTCGCACAACGAGCGGCGTCATGCATTCCCATCAGGAGTTGCTTATGAGCTACCAGCATCAGTATGTCGATGGCACCCATATCCACTTTCCCATGGGCAAGGTGGTGTGCATCGGCCGTAACTACGCCGAGCATGCCAAGGAACTGAACAACCCGGTTCCTACCGAGCCGTTGCTGTTTATCAAAGCGGGCAGTTGCGTGGTGCCGCTGGATGATGGCTTCACCCTGGTTGAGGGTAAGGGTGATGTGCATTACGAGGCGGAAATCGCGGTGCTGATCGGCAAGCCGCTGTCGCGCACGCCGAATGCCGAGGAGGTGCGCGATGCCATCTCCGGCTTCGCCCCGGCGTTGGACCTGACGCTGCGCGACCTGCAGGCCACGCTCAAGGCCAAGGGCTATCCCTGGGAAACCGCCAAATCCTTCGACGGTGCCTGCGTGCTGGCGCCGTTCGTGCCCGGTGATGCCGTTGAAGACCTTACCGATATCGGCATTCGCCTGGCGATCAACGGTGAAGTGCGTCAGGACGGCAACAGCCGTGACATGCTTAACCCGATTCTGCCGATGATCCAGCACATCGCTGGGCATTTCAGCCTGCAGCCGGGTGATGTGATCCTCACCGGTACGCCAGTGGGTGTCGGCCCGCTGCACAAGGGTGATGAGCTGGCGCTGGAGCTGGTTGGCCACAGCCGCTTCAGCAGTCGCGCGCTTTAAGTCATATGACCGTTACAAGCAGGCGCCTGGAGGTGCCTGTGGGTCAGGTGGCGTAACAGAAACTTAAGGGTAGCTCTCTAGTCTGATAGCCATCGTTCTGCTGAGTTGTGTGCGATGTCAAACTGGATTGTCCGGCTGGTGCGTCTGCGTTGGCTCATTGCGTTTTTGCTGTTGGGGCTGAGTGCGGCGTTGGTGGCCAATTACCGCCATTGGGATGACCGTCTGTATTTCTGGTTTCAGGAACTGCAGGTGGGGGCAGCCGAGCAGCAGCAACATATCTGGCTGCCAGGCTATCAGGCTGTGCTGCAGGGCAAGCCGCTGCAGGGGCTTGAGCAGGAGGAGGTTTCCGGCCTGACCTACAGTGCCGACAGCAATACCTTGTTCATTGTCACAGGCAAATCCCCGCAATTGATCGAGTTGACCCTCGATGGTCAGGTGCTGCGGCGCATTGACCTGCATGGTTTTGCCAATCCCGAAGGCGTGGAAATGCTTGCTGATGGTCGCCTGGCGATCATCGATGAGCGCATGCGTACGCTGACCACGTTCAAGTTGGAAGCGCTGACCCGTAGCCTGGAGTTTGCCGAGCTGCCCTCGTTGGATCTGGGGTTTGCCGAGGCGGGCAACAAGGGCTTTGAAGGGATTGCCTGGGACTCGCGCAACAACCGGGTGCTGCTGGGCAAGGAGCGTGGGCCGCTGGGTCTGTTCAGCCTGCCTTTCCCCGGTGAAGACGGTGCCACCGGTGTTATGCAGCCCATGGGCGGTGGGCACTTGTTTCTGCGTGATATTTCCTCGCTGACCTACGATGCCCGTACCGGCCACTCTCTGGTGTTGTCTGACGAGTCGCGGCTGCTGCTGGAGGTGGATGAGTACGGCGAACCGGTCAGCTTTATCAGCTTGGCGCGTGGTATGAATGGCCTGCGTGGCGGTATCGAACAGGCTGAGGGGGTGACCATGGATGCGCAGGGCAATATCTACATCGTCAGTGAGCCGAACCTGCTTTACGTGCTGCACAAGGAGCCGGCTGCGGCCTCGCCCACCCTGGCGGATTAAGCTTGGTTTAAGCGTCGATTAAGCCTGGCTTCAGCTACGCCCTCTACTCTGGCGCCATCACCAACTGATTAGAGGGTTACCCCATGAAGCGTTTCACTTTGGCTCTGCTGCTGGCTCCACTGTTCTCTACTGCTGCAATGGCCACCGGTTACACCGGCCCAGGCGTTACTGCCCAGGTCAGCACCGTGGCGGCAGCGCTGGATGCCGCCGATGACACCCCGGTGGTGCTGCAAGGGCAGATCGTCAAGCGCCTGCAGGATGAGCTGTATGAGTTCAAGGACGCCAGCGGCACCATCAATGTTGAAATCGATGATGAGCACTGGCCCGCTCAGGCCGTGTCTGAAACCGCTACGGTGAAAATCACCGGCGAGGTCGATCGTGACCTGATGAGTCGTGAGATCGACGTGGAGTTCCTCGAACTGGTCAACTGACGCCGACGTGTTGAGCCGCCTCTAATGGGGGGCTTGGCGCGCCAGCCAGCAGCGTGTCTGTTGGCTGGCGTTGTGGTGTTTTCTGGTATCGAGAGCAAGCGGGTATGCGTATTCACCTGTCCCTCAAGCACGTGTTGTGGTTCATCCCGGTGTTGGTCGTGTTGCTGCTTGGGCTGCTTGCCCAGGAGTACCGGCTGTTTGAACGTGCCTGGTTCAACGTGCAGCAATGGCGCCAGCACAGCCCCTCGCCCGTGCTGGCCATACGGCTATCCGACTATCAGGTTGAAATCGAGGCTCAGCCGATTGCCGGGCTGGATGATGATGTGTCGGCGCTGACCTTCGACCCTGACCGCAATAGCCTGTTTACCGTAACCAACCAGAAGGCGCAGCTGATTGAATTGTCACTGGCGGGCGAGATTCTGCGGCGGATCGACCTGCATGGTTTTGGCGATGCCGAGGCGGTCGAGTACATCAGCCAGGGCCTGTATGTGATCAGCGATGAGCGCCAGCAGCGTCTGATCAAGGTGCGTGTCGATGACACAACCACCGAGTTGCATGCCGATCAGGCACAGCAGTTCTCGCTGGGTATCGGCTTGAATGGCAACAAGGGTTTTGAGGGGCTGGCTTACGATTCGGCCGGTCAGCGCCTGTTTGTCGCCAAGGAGCGCGACCCGATGCGCATCTATGAGATTCACGGCTTCCCTCAGCGTGATCCGCAGCGCCCTTTCGCGGTACACGTGGTGGATGATCAGCAGCGCGATGCCGGGTTGTTTGTACGCGATCTGTCCAGCCTGCAGTTTGATGAGCGCAGCGGCCATCTGCTGGCGTTGTCCGATGAGTCGCGCCTGGTGCTGGAGCTGAATGTCGAGGGCAAGCCGATCAGCAGCCTGTCGCTGCTCGGTGGGCGCAATGGCCTGACCCGCAGCGTGCCCCAGGGCGAGGGCATCGCCATGGATAACCAGGGCGTGCTCTATCTGGTCAGCGAGCCCAATCTGTTCTATCGCTTCAAGAAGCCAGACGCTTAGGCTGTGGCGTGAAGGCGGTGGCCGTCGGTTGCAGCAGGCGCGCGGTTTTCCATTCAAAGCCCAGGGTCAGGCCGATCGCGGCGCAGGCCAGGCCACCAGCCAGCCCCCACCATACGCCTTCTGCGCCCCAGCCCAGCGGGAAGGCCAGCGTCCAGGCCAGCGGCGCGCCGACGGCCCAGTAACAGCCGAGACCGACCCAGAAAGTGGTCTTGGCGTCCTTGAGGCCGCGAATTGCACCCATGGCGATGGTCTGAATGCCATCGAAGAACTCAAACCAGGCGGCAATCGCCAGCAATGCTACGGCCACGCCCACCACCTCGGCATAGGCGCTGTCGCTGTGGTCGAGGAACAGTCCGACCACCCAGTGCGGCGCCAGCCAGAACAAACCGGCGAACCCCAGCATGCACAGCGCGCCGAGGCCCAGGCCCAGGCGCCCGGCCTGACGTGCCTGCAGCAAGCGGCCGGCACCAAAGTGCTGACCAATACGGAAGGTCACCGCGTAGGAAATCCCCACCGGCACCATAAAAGCCACGTACACTGACATGATTGCGATCTGGTGCGCCGCCAGTTGGGTGCTGCCCAGTGCGCCCATGCACAGCGCGGCAAAGGCAAACAGGCCGGATTCCACTGCATAGGTGCCGCCAATCGGCAGGCCCAGGCGCAGCAGCTCTTTCAGCTCGGTCCAGGCCGGCCGCAGCAGCCCGCGCCACAGCGGATAAGGGCGGTAGGCGCTGTGGTGCAGCACATGCCAGGCCAGCAGCAGCGCCATCACATTCATCACCACGGCGGTGACCAGGCCGATTCCAGCCAGACCCAGCGGCGGCAGGCCGAACCAGCCCTTGATCAGCGCATAGTTGAGGATGAAGTTGGCCAGCGCGCCGCCAATGCTGATGGCCATCACCGGGCCGGGGCGGCCGATGGCGCTGGTAAAGCCGCGCAACGCCATAAAACTCATATAGCCAGGCAGGGCAAACACCAGGGTGGAGAGAAACTGCATGCCGCCGCTGACGTTCTCCGGCTTCTGGCCGAAGTACAGCAACGCTGGGCCCAGGTTCCACAGCGCCAGGCCAGCCAGCAACGCCAGACCCCAGCCGAGCCACAGACCGTTTTGCGTCAGCCGGGTGACGCCGGCCGCGTCCTGCGCGCCGTGACGGATGGCCACCAGATTGCCGACCGAGGCAATCACTCCCACGCAGAAGATTGAGACAAAGGAATAACTGGCCGCCCCCAGCCCACCGGCAGCCAAGGTCGCGGGGCCGAGCAGGCCCATCATCACGGTGTCGGTAAACACCATCAGCACATGCGCCAGTTGCGCCGCAATCAGCGGCCCGGCGAGTTTCAGGATGGCGCGCAGTTCGTCACGAAGCGGATGCAGCATGATGAGTTCTACTCAGTCAGAAGGCTTGCCCGGGTGATCCGCGCAGGCAGAGAATGCGCCTATTCTCAAGAGCCAGTCGTGGCAGCACAAAAGGATAATAACGATGACAGGCATGACTATTACTCATGGATTGCGGTCGTGAGCCAGCGCCTGCCGCCGCTCTATGCCCTGCGCGCCTTCGAGGCGGCGGCGCGGCACAGTTCCTTTACCCGCGCCGCCGAAGAGCTGGCGATCACTCAGAGCGCGGTCAGCCGGCATGTGCGCACCCTGGAGGAACACTTCGCTTGCCGCCTGTTCGAGCGTCGCGGCCGCAGCCTGCAACTCACCGAGACGGCGCGCATGCTGCTGCCGGGGCTGCGCGATGGTTTCGAGGCCTTGGAGCGCGCCTGCAACACCCTGCGCGTCGACGACGCGGTGCTGCGCCTGAAAGCCCCGTCCACGCTGACCATGCGTTGGTTGCTGGCGCGCTTGTCGCGCTATCGCCTGAGCAGTGCCAGCGAGGTGCAACTGACCAGCGCCTGGATGGATGTCGACAAGGTGGACTTTCTGCATGAACCCTTCGACTGCGCCGTCCTGCTGAGTCAGGGTGACTTCTCGGAGGAATGGGAGAGCACCGAGCTGTTTGCCGAATGGTTGATTCCGGTCTGCGCGCCTGAGGCCTTGAGCGAACAGCCTTGGGATCTGCCACGTCTGCAAGACGCCGAACTGCTGCACCCCACCCCTGACCGCCGTGACTGGCGTCAGTGGCTGCAGGCCATGGGCCTGGCGGATCAGGTGCCGCTCAAAGGCGGCCAGGTGTTCGATACCCTGGAGCTGGGCATGGTGGCGGCGGCGCGTGGCTACGGCGTGTCCATTGGTGATCTGGTGATGGTCGCCGAGGACGTCGCCCAGGGCCGGTTGGGCCTACCCTGGCCCAGCGCGGTGCCCAGTGGCTGCAGCTACTACCTGGTATGGCCCAAAGCGCGCCGAGGTCAGGAGCGCTTTCGCCGTTTGCGCGATTATCTGGTGGCGGATGTGGCCGCGATGCAGCTGCCACAGGTTGAGCGGGTGATGGGTTATAGCCGTTAGGGATCATGGACAGGTTGCGTAAAAAATATTGGACTATCTCTCACGGTTGTTTCGATAAAAATTATTCAATAACAACATGTTATATCTATTCATCAGTCTGGAAAGGTCATGCTAGCGGTCTGATTCTTTAACAATTGCTGCTGAATTGTTTGACATATTTTACGGCTTTGGCAGACTGGCCACAGGGTTTCGAACGCCACCCAGGTCCTATGAGCACACCTGTGCAGGCAGCATGGCGGGCGAACCAGCGGTATAACAGGGAGCGTATGACGGCCGTCAACCTTCCTGCACAGCAACGGCAGGCCATGCCTGCCCCAAGGTGATGTATGTCCAACAACAATACGAAACAGCGCCCAGGCGCGCGTAAACCGGTTGTCCTGATGTCCATGGGCGCGCAAGAGCGCAAAGGGCATGCCTATCAAGTCATGACTCACAAATACATAACCCCGCTGGTCGAGCTGTCTGGCTGCGTACCGGTGTTGGTGCCCAGCTGCTGCGGGCCTGACGATATTGAGCAATACCTGTCGATGGCCGATGGTGTGTACCTGACCGGTGCCGGCAGCAACATCGACCCGGCCCTTTACGGACAGAAAAACCAGACCCCGACTAAGGGCCAGGATAAGGATCGTGATCTGTTCGATATTCCACTGATTCGCGCTGCGCTGGCCCGTGGCCTGCCGCTGTTTGCGATTTGCCGTGGGATGCAGGAAATCAACGTCGCCCTGGGCGGTAATATCCACCAGAAGGTCTATGAAGTGCCCGGCATGAATGACCATCGCGAAGACACCAGCGCGCCGGTGGATGTGCAGTACGCCGACAGCCACAGCGTGCGTCCGGTGCCGGGTAGCTGGTTTGCCGAACTGATGGGCGAGGCCGAGTTCCCGGTCAACTCGCTGCACGGACAGGCACTGGATCAGTTGGGCGATGGCATCGAGGCTCTGGCCCACGCCGAGGATGGTCTGGTTGAGGCGATTCACCTGCCAGGCGCCGAGCAATTCACCCTGGCGGTGCAGTGGCATCCGGAGTGGCAGGCAGCACAGAATCCACATTCGGTGAAGATCTTCAAGGCGTTCGGTGATGCTTGTCGTGAGCAGGCCGCTCGACGCGAACAGTAAGGGCTCTAGCTCCATATAAAAGAAGCCCCGCATGCGGGGCTTCTTTATGGGCACGGTTCAGGCACCGCTGATGCTGGGGCGGTACTGCAAGGCTTCACCCAGATGGCTGCGATGGATAGACGCGGCACTGTCCAGATCGGCCAGGGTGCGCGCCACCTTCAACACCCGATGGGCCGCACGCAGGCTCAGGCCCAGACGCTCGCAGGCGTTTTCCAACCATTGGCGGTCTTCGCCCTGCAGGCTGCAATGTTGCTGTACGCCATTAAGATCCAGGTGGGCATTGGCGCAGCCCTGGCGAGCCAGTTGCTGTTGGCGAGCCTGTACGACCTGGGCGGCCAGTTCGGCGCTGCTTGGGCCGGACTCGGCGTTGGCATCCAGCCGGGTGGTTTCCCGTGGCACGTTGAGGTGCAGGTCGATACGGTCGAGCAGCGGGCCGGAGAGTTTGCCGCGGTAGCGCTGGATCTGTTCAGTGGAACAGCGGCAGCGCCCGGACGGGTCGCCGAGATGCCCGCAGGGGCATGGATTCATTGCCGCCACCAGCTGAAAGCGCGCGGGGAAACGCACCTTGTCGCGGGCGCGGGCAATCACGATCTGCCCGCTTTCCAGGGGTTCACGTAAAACCTCCAGAACTTTTCTGTCGAATTCAGGAAGCTCGTCCAAAAAAAGCACGCCGTGATGGGCCAGGGTGATTTCGCCCGGTTGCGGGCGACTGCCTCCGCCGACCAGCGCCGGGCCCGATGCACTGTGATGAGGCGTTCTAAAGGGTCTCTGTGGCCAAGCACTCAGTGGAATGTGGCTGGCCACGGAATGAATCGCTGCCACTTCCAGTGCTTCCTGCTCGTCCAGCGGAGGCAGTAGCCCTGGTAGGCGGCTGGCCAGCAGGGTTTTGCCGGTGCCGGGCGGCCCGGTAAACAGCAGGTTATGCGAACCGGCCGCCGCTACCAGCAGCGCGCGTTTGGCGGTGATCTGTCCCTGCACTTCGGCCAGATCGGGGTAGGGCAGGATCTGGCGCAGCAAGCCCTGGGCTTGATATGGCGCAATCGGTGTCTGGTTATTCAGGTGGGCGGCTACCTCCAGCAGGTGCTCGACGGCAATGACCGTCAGACCGGACGCCAGGCTGGCTTCCTCGGCATTGGCTTTGGGCACTACTAAGGTGCGTCCGGCAGCGCGGGCTGCCAGTGCGGCGGGTAAGACGCCCTGCACTGGACGAATCGCCCCGGACAACGCCAGTTCCCCCAGGCATTCGAGGTGCTCCAGCGCGCTGGCCGGAACCTGGCCGCTGGCGGCGAGAATGCCGAGGGCAATCGCCAAGTCGAAGCGCCCGCCGTCCTTGGGCAGGTCGGCAGGTGCCAGATTCAATGTGATGCGCCTGGGCGGGAACTCGAAAGCGCAATTGAGGATGGCGCTGCGTACGCGGTCCTTGCTTTCCTTGACGGCGGTTTCCGGCAAACCGACCAGGGCCAGCGAGGGCAGGCCGTTGGCCAGATGGGCTTCGACGGTGACGGCAGGGGCTTCAACACCCACCTGGGCGCGGCTGTGGACTATGGCCAGAGACATCGATCACTCCTTGATCGGCTGATGCATCCGCTGCGGGTGTTACTCGCGGGTGGCTGGGGTGTCTGCGCTGCGTGCTTCCATCTCGGCGACCTTGGCTTCGAGGGCTTCCAGGCGGGCGCGGGTTCGGGCGAGCACCACCATCTGACTGTCAAACTCATCACGGCTGACCAAATCGAGTTTGCTGAAAGCGCTTTGCAGCAACACCTTGAATTGCGCTTCAAACTCATTGCGCGGCAGCGGCACATCGCCATTGAACAAGCGCGAGGCGTGGGTGGTCAGGGCGTCCAGTAGGGCTTTGGGTGGCAGCATGGTGAGGTTCCGTTGGCAGGTGGCGGCAGTGTAGCACGCGCCATGAGTGGGCTTGGCGGGTGCGACGGCCGCAGGCTGAAGCCGTGCTTGCACGCTTTTTGCGCGCCCCGCATCCGATATGTGCACTGTTGTTGTGCGCGATTTGCCAGCCGATTTCTGCCAGATACCCGCTTTTGCTGGGTAACTGCATGAAATAAATCGCTTTTCGTTAATCTGGCAAGCTTTCTGCTAAGTCTCTCGTGACGCATGCACCGATGCAGTTCCGGTGCGTCAGGCGAAGCGGGGGAGCGTTTCGTCTGGTGTGGTTGGTTTATATCGGAGTAGCCGAGCTAGCGCGGTCGTAGCATTTCAAAAGCCAGACACTGCGCATAGACTTGGGCCGGGTTTGTTTTCCTGGGGCAAGTCCATCAATACGGGAGAAGAGTTAATGAAGCTAGTCACTGCCATCATCAAGCCGTTCAAGTTGGACGACGTCCGCGAGTCGCTGTCCGAGATCGGCGTGCAGGGTATCACGGTCACTGAAGTCAAAGGCTTCGGTCGCCAGAAGGGCCATACCGAGTTGTACCGCGGCGCTGAATATGTGGTCGATTTTTTGCCGAAGGTGAAGATCGACGTGGCGATTGCCGACGACCAGCTGGATCGGGTCATCGAGGCGATTACCAAGGCGGCCAACACCGGCAAGATCGGTGACGGCAAGATTTTCGTCGTCAATCTGGAACAGGCGATCCGCATCCGTACCGGCGAAACCGGCACCGACGCAGTTTAAGCCTCCAAACCCCCACACGCCCCAGGAGAAAACAATATGACTCTGCGTAAGATCGCAGGGCTAGGAGCCCTTTTGTCCCTCGTAACCCCTGGCTTGGCCATGGCTGACGAGGTTGTCCTCAACTCAGGCGACACCGCCTGGATGCTGACCGCCACCGTTCTGGTGCTGTTCATGACCATCCCAGGCCTGGCACTGTTCTACGGTGGCATGGTTCGTTCCAAGAACATCCTCTCGGTGATGATGCAGTGTTTCGCCATCACCGGCCTGATCAGCGTGCTGTGGGTCATCTACGGCTATAGCCTGGCATTCGACACCACTGGCATGGAGAAAGGTGTTACCAACCTCAACTCCTTTATTGGTGGTCTAAACAAGGCCTTCCTCAGTGGCCTGACGCCGGATAGCCTGATCGGCGCCTTCCCGGAAAGTGTGTTCATCGTCTTCCAGATGACCTTCGCCATCATCACCCCGGCCTTGATCGTCGGTGCCTTCGCCGAGCGCATGAAGTTCTCTGCGATGCTGGTCTTCATGGCCGTCTGGTTCACTCTGGTTTACGCCCCGATGTGCCACATGGTCTGGTCCGGCGACGGCGCTTTCCTCTGGGATGAAGGCGTACTGGACTTCGCCGGTGGCACCGTGGTGCACATCAATGCCGGTATCGCCGGTCTGGTGGCCTGTTTGGTGCTAGGCAAGCGCAAGGGTTATCCGACCACCCCGATGGCACCACACAACCTGGGTTACACCCTGATCGGTGCGGCTATGCTGTGGATCGGCTGGTTCGGCTTCAACGCCGGCTCGGCTATCGCTGCCAACGGCACCGCGGGTATGGCCATGCTGGTGACTCAGATTGCTGCCGCTGCCGCTGCCCTGGGCTGGATGTTCGCCGAGTGGGTCACCCACGGTAAGCCGAGTGCTCTGGGCATCGCTTCCGGCGTGGTTGCGGGCCTCGTCGCCATCACCCCGGCCGCCGGTACCGCCGGCCCGATGGGCGCACTGGTGATCGGTCTGGCGTCTGGCGTGATCTGCTTCTTCTGCGCCACCAGCCTCAAGCGCAAGCTGGGCTACGACGACTCCCTGGACGCCTTTGGCGTGCACGGTATCGGCGGCATCGTTGGTGCCATCCTCACCGGCGTGTTCGCTGCACCGGCCCTGGGCGGCTTCGGTTCGGTGGAAGACATCGGCGGCCAGGTCTGGATCCAGATCGTGGGTGTGCTGGTCACCGTGGTTTACACCGGCATCGTCACCTTCGTCATCCTCAAGGTGCTGGATCTGGTGATGGGCCTGCGGGTCAGTGAAGAAGCTGAATCGGTTGGTCTTGACCTCTCCGAGCACAACGAGCGCGGCTACAACCTGTAAGTCTAACTGCTGTGCAAAACGCCCGGCCTGCCGGGCGTTTTTTATGGCCAGCCATCCATGGCAGCCACCCTGCGGGCCGTCGCTACGCGCCGTTAAAAATGACTACCGATGATTTTCTTTGTCCGCGCCAACGGTGGCGCAGGTCCTACGGTACAACGGAGTACTTATGGAAAATACCGCACTGATTCCCTTGCAATACGCGCTCGACACCTTCTATCTGCTGGTCTGTGGTGCCCTGGTGATGTGGATGGCGGCGGGGTTTGCCATGCTCGAATCCGGCTTGGTACGGGCCAAGAACACCACCGAAATTCTGACCAAGAACATCGTCCTCTACGCCCTGGCGTGCGTCATGTACCTGCTGTTCGGCTACGCGCTGATGTACGGCGGCGATGCCGGCGGTGTGCTGCCTAATCTGGGCTTTCTGATTGGTGAGGAACATGTGCCGGAAGTGGTCGTTGTCGGTGGTGATGGCGCGCCTTACTATTCCAAACGTGCGGACTTCTTCTTTCAGGTGGTGTTTGCCGCGACCTGCATGTCGATCGTCTCTGGCGCAGTGGCCGAGCGCATGAAATTGTGGGCCTTTCTCGCCTTCGCCGTGGTCATGTGCGGCGTGATCTACCCGGTAGAAGGCTATTGGACCTGGGGCGGTGGCTTCCTCAAGGCTGCCGGCTTCAAGGACTTCGCCGGTTCCGGCATCGTTCATCTGGCCGGTGCCACGGCGGCGTTGGCCGGGGTCATCCTACTCGGCGCGCGTAAGGGCAAGTACGGGCCCAAGGGGCAGATCAACGCCTTCCCGGGGGCCAACCTGCCGCTGGCGACGCTGGGCACTTTGATCCTCTGGTTCGGCTGGTTTGGCTTCAACGGTGGCTCGCAGCTCAAGCTGAGCAGCATAGAAGACGCCAACGCCGTGGCCAATGTGTTCGTCAACACCAACCTGGCGGCGGCGGGCGGACTGATCGCCGCCTTGCTGGTGGCGCGCATCCTGTTCGGTAAGGCCGACCTGACCATGGCGCTCAACGGTGCCTTGGCTGGCTTGGTGTCTATTACTGCCGAACCGCTGACACCGAGTGCTTTGCAGGCGGCGCTGGTCGGTGGCGTCGGTGGTGTGCTGGTGGTGTTCTCCATTCTCAGTCTGGACAAGCTGAAGATTGATGACCCGGTCGGGGCTATTTCGGTACACGGTACCGGCGGCATCTGGGGCCTGCTGGCGGTCTGCCTGACCAATAGCGACGCCAGCCTCGGCGCCCAGCTGTTGGGTATCGGTGCGATCTTCGCTTGGGTCTTTGTGGCCAGCCTGATCGTCTGGTCCATCATCAAGCTGGTGATCGGCCTGCGTGTCAGCGAAGAGGAAGAGTACGAAGGTGTGGATATCGCCGAGTGCGGTATGGAAGCCTATCCTGAATTCACCAAGCGCTGAGTTTCAAAGTTGTGTACAAGGGCGCCTTCGGGCGCCCTTTGTTTTTATGTGAGGGTGAACAAACAACATCTGGCGAGCCGTGTTGCCCTAAAACAGACGTTGGTGCGGTTGTGATCCACGGGCAACAGCCCCTAGAATGCGCGCCGTTGAGCGCAGATCGCCGATGCGCAGCGTTCAGCCACAGCCAGAACCCTGGAATTTTTATCAGCGACGTTAGAAAGCTGACGCAGCTGGGCTATAACTACTCTGCTTTTCGCAAGTCATGAGGTTGGAACATGAGCGACGAAGATCTGGAACACGACGAATTAGAAGGCGCTGAAGAAGACGAAGGCGAAGAACTGGCGGCCGCCGATGACGGCGACAGCGGTGATGAGGGTGACGGCGACGATGAAATTGTTCCGGCCAGCAAAAGCAAGAAAGCCAAGGCTGCCGTCGATGTAGAAGATCTGCCGAGCATCGAAGCCAAGCAGAAAGAACGTGATGCCCTGGCGCGCGCTATGGAAGAGTTTTTGGCCCGGGGTGGCAAGGTGCAAGAGGTGGAAGCCAACGTGGTGGCTGACCCACCCAAGAAGCCGGACAGCAAATACGGCAGCCGCCCCATCTAAAAGTCTGCCGAAAAACAAAAAGCCCGCATGCCATCAGCATGCGGGCTTTTTTGTGGCCTGCCATCCATGGCGGCCACCCCTTCGGGGCCGTCGCTGTGCGACGTCAAAAATCGCTCCCGGCGATTTTTAATGGCCGCTATTTGTGGCGGTTGAGCGCGGTTTACGCCCAGCTGTGCAGCAGCACTGGCAGTTCGGCCAGGCTGCGGATCTCCGCATCCGGGCGGTTTTCCGCGCCCCAGATCTTACCCTGAGGGTTGAACCAGATCGCGCGCAGGCCGGCCGCCTGTGCCCCGGCAATGTCGTCGCTGGGGTGGTCACCGATATGCACCGCGTGCTCGGCTGCGATACCGGCGCGCTTCAGCGCTTCGCTGAATGGCTTCGGATCGGGCTTACCGACGCCCAGCTCCTCGGCGCACAGGGCGAACTGGAAGTAGTCGGCCAGGCCCAGGCGGCGCACATCGGCATTGCCGTTGGTGATCACCCCGAGCTGGAAGCGGTTGGCCAGGGCCTCAAGCGTAGGGTGTACCTCGGCGAACAGTTCGACCTGATGGCGTGCCGCGAGGAACACCTGAAAACCGGCCTCGGCCAGCGTTTGTGCATCCGCGTGTGCATAGCCGGCATCTGATAGGGCGTGGAAAAGAATGCGCCGGCGCAGTTCGCTGAGACGATGCTTGAGCATCGGTTCGGCCTGCAGCAAGGTGGCGCGAATCGACCACAGGTGCTCCACCGGCACGCCGCCGAGGCGTGGCGCATGCAGGGCCAGCCAATTGCGCAGTGCGGCTTCGGCGTCCTGCATCACCGGGGTGACATCCCACAGGGTGTCGTCAAGGTCGAAGGTGATCAGTTGAATGCTCATTCTGTGCTGCCTTTGCGTTTGGCCCGAGGGTGAGCCTGATCATAAACAGTGGCCAGGTGCTGAAAATCCAGGTGGGTGTAGACCTGTGTGGTGGCGATGTCGGCGTGGCCAAGCAGCTCCTGCACGGCGCGCAGATCCTGGGATGATTCCAGCATATGGCTGGCGAAGCTGTGACGCAGCATGTGCGGGTGCAGGTGCTGGCCCAGCTCACGCACACCGGCCTGACGCACGCGCAGTTGCACCGCGCGTGGGCCGATACGCCGGCCTTGCTGGCTGATAAACACGGCGCCATCGGCCGGGCTGGCCAGCGCGCGCAGTGGCAACCATTGCTCCATCGCTTCGCGTGCCATGCGCCCGATGGGCAGTTCGCGGGTCTTGTTGCCCTTGCCGATGACGCGTACTAAGCCGGCCGGCAGGTCGAGGCCGTCCAGATTGAGGCTGACCAGCTCGGACAGGCGCAGCCCAGATGAATAGAACAGCTCCAGCATGGCCTGGTCGCGGCGGGCGATAAAGTCGTCTTCCAGGGCGCCGTCGAGCAGTTGTGCGGCGCGGTCGGCATCCAGGGTTTTCGGCAGGCGACGTTCGCCCTTGGGTGGCGTCAGGCCGCTGGCCGGGTCGCTGTCGCAATGACCTTCACGAATCAGGTAGCGGTACAGGCCGCGCGCGGCCGAGAGCAGGCGGGCCAGGCTGCGGCTGGACTGGCCCTGCATGTGCAAACGGCCGATTATGCGGCGCAGACGTGGCGTGTCGAGCGCGCTCCAGCTGTCGATCTGCTCCTGGCTGCAGAACGTCAACAGCGTGCTCAGGTCGTGGCGATAGCCAATCAGGGTATGGGAAGAAAGCTGGCGCTCACTGCGCAGGTGTTCGAGGTAGGCGTCCAGGAGGTCTTGCATGGAGGCTCCCTGCGATACGGTCGCTGCGAGGTTTAGCGCTAGCGTACCGAGCGCAACGGTGTGGCAAAACCGGGAACGACGCGTGCCAGCACTTCGGCAATGTAGCCGAGGAACAGCGTGCCCAGCGAGCTTTTGTAATGCTGTGGATCGGCACTGCCAATCGCCAGCACGCCATGCAGGCCCTGGTGGCTGATGCTGACCACCGCGGCCGAGCCAACCTGAGCACCGTCTTCGTTGCCAAACAGGAAGTTCAGCTCATGTTCACGCAGCACGCCGCAGATGGTTTTGCCACCGGCCAATAGCCCGCCAATGGCCTGATGCGCTTCGGCACTGCTGACCGAGCGGCCAACCGGCAGTGGTACATCGCAAAACAGGATCAGGCTGACAAAGGGCACCTGAAACTCGCGGCGCAGGCTGTCTTCAACGCAGCTGACCACTTCTTCCAGGCTGCTGGCATCGAGCAGGTCGAGTACCAGGCGGCGGGTCTTGTCGAACAGCCGGTCGTTGTCACGGGCCACGTCCATCAGTTGCGAGAGGCGGTGACGCATCTCGATATTACGCTCGCGCAGCAGCTTCACCTGACGCTCGACCAGTGACACGGTATCGCCGCGCTGGTGCGGAATGCGCAGCTCGGGGATCAACTCGTCGTGGTCGATAAAGAATTCCGGATGCAGGCGCAGGTAAGCGGCGACTGTTTCTGAATCCAATGGTTTGGGTGAATCCTGCTGGTCTGTCATAAGCGCTGCTCAGTCATAAGCGGACTTGTCCTTCGTACACCCGTACGGCGGGCCCGGTCATCATAACGGGCCGCCCTGGGCCTGCCCACTCGATGCTCAGTTTGCCGCCTGGCAGCTCGATCTGCAGCGGAGAATCCATCCAGCCCTGGCTGATAGCTGCCACTGCCGCTGCGCAGGCACCGGTACCGCAGGCCTGCGTTTCCCCGGCGCCGCGCTCCCAGACGCGCAGCTTGGCGTGTGTGCGGTCGAGCACCTGGAGGAAGCCGACATTCACCCGTTGCGGGAAGCGCGGGTGGTGTTCGAGCTTCGGCCCGAGGCTGTGTACCGGCGCGTTGTCGACGCTTTCGACGCGCAGCACGGCATGCGGGTTACCCATGGACACGGCGGCCAGCTCAACGGCCTGTCCGTCGACGGCCACGCTGTAGCTCAGCGCCTGCTGTTCGGCCTGGAACGGGATATCGGCAGGCACCAGGCGCGGTGCGCCCATGTTGACGCTGATCTGGCCGTCGTTGCGTACATCCAGCTCGATGATGCCGCCCTTGGTTTCCACACGGATTTGCTTCTTCACCGTCAGGCGCTTGTCCAGCACGAAACGGGCAAAGCAGCGTGCGCCGTTGCCGCACTGTTCCACTTCCGAGCCGTCGGCATTGAAGATGCGGTAGCGGAAGTCCACGTCCGGGTTGCTCGGCGGCTCGACAATCAGCAGCTGATCGAAGCCCACGCCGGTGTGACGGTCGCCCCAGGCCTTGGCGTTTTTCGGCTGGATATGCGCGTGCTGGCTGACCAGGTCGAGGACCATGAAGTCATTGCCGAGGCCGTGCATCTTGGTAAAGCGCAATAGCATCGGTTTTACTCCGGCAGGCGGCTTTCGCCCGCAAAGAGTTCGCCGAGCGTCTCGCGACGACGCACTTCGAAGGCCTGTTCGCCATCCACCATCACCTCGGCGGCGCGGCCGCGGGTGTTGTAGTTGGAACTCATGACAAAACCGTAAGCACCGGCCGAGCGCACAGCCAGCAGATCACCTTCGGCCAGGGCCAGGTCGCGGTCCTTGGCGAGGAAGTCGCCGGTCTCGCAGATCGGCCCGACGATGTCGTAGTTGCGGGTTGCGCCATCGCGCGGCTGCACGGCTACCACATCCATCCAGGCCTGGTACAGCGCCGGGCGGATCAGGTCGTTCATCGCCGCATCGACGATGGCGAAATCCTTGTGTTCGGTGTGCTTGAGGTATTCCACCTGAGTCAGCAGCACGCCGGCGTTGGCGACGATGTAGCGACCCGGTTCAAATACCAGGGCCAGGTCACGACCGGTCAGGCGCTCACGCACGGCGGCGATGTACTCGCCGGCCTGCGGTGGCTGCTCATCGCGGTATTGCACGCCCAGGCCACCACCCAGATCCAGGTGCTTGATGCGGATGCCGCGTGCAGCCAGGCGGTCAACCAGTACCAGCAGGCGATCCAGAGCATCGAGAAACGGTGCCAGGGCCGTCAGCTGCGAGCCGATGTGGCAATCGACCCCGACGATCTGCAGGTTCGGCAACTCGGCGGCGCGGGCATACACCGCTTCAGCCTGCTCGATGTCGATGCCGAACTTGTTTTCTTTCAGACCGGTGGAGATGTACGGATGGGTGCCGGCGTCGACGTCCGGGTTGACCCGCAGCGAAATCGCCGCCGTCTTGCCCAGCTCGGCGGCGACCACTTGCAGGCGTTCCAGCTCTTCGGTGGACTCGACGTTGAAGCAGTGCACGCCAACCTCCAGGGCGCGGCGCATGTCATCACGGCTTTTGCCGACGCCGGAGAAGACGATCTTGCTCGCTTCGCCGCCAGCTGCCAGGACGCGCTCCAGCTCACCGCGGGAGACGATATCGAAGCCAGCGCCGAGGCGGGCCAGGACATTCAGCACGCCGATGTTGGAGTTGGCTTTGACGGCAAAACACACCAGATGCGGCATACCCTGCAGGGCATCGGCATAGGTGCGGTACTGCGCCTCGATGTGCGCACGTGAGTAGACGTAGGTCGGCGTACCGAAGCGTTGGGCGATGGCAGACAAGGCCACGCCTTCCGCGAACAGCTGGCCGTCGCGGTAGTTGAAGGCGTTCATAGCTGGCCCTTATTCGGTTTGCGCAGGCGCTGGCTGGCTTTCTTCCGGCAGGTACAGCGGGCCTTTCTGGCCGCAGCCCGTGAGCAGGGTGCTGACAGCAAGCATCGCGATAAAGGCAGTAAACAACCGCTTCATGGTGAAATCCTTGTAATAAAGCATGATTGCGCCGGAGTATACCGACCCCCCGACGCCTTGCCTATGCGCCAGAATTCCCGTCTGGCGGGGCTTTGCCTGTATCTTTGGCGGAGTATTTGCGCTTACCACCCGCGTTCAGGAGCCCGGATGGATACCCCTGTAGTGGTCAACAGTTCGGTTTCAGTCGCCTACCTGCAAGGGTTGCTCGACTACCTCGCCCGTCAGGGGCTCGATACGCCCGCGTTGCTCGAGCGCGTGCAGCTCAGTCCGCAGATTCTGGCCCAGCGCGATCAGCGCGTTGCCGCCAGTACTTACCTGGAACTGCTCGGCCATGGCGTGCAGTTGACCGGCGATGAGCAACTGGGCCTGCATCTGGGCGAGGCGGTGCGGCCGGGTTACTACGGAGTGCTTGGCTACCTGATCATGAGCTGCGCGACCCTCGCTGATGCGCTGCATCGCCAGGCGCGTTACGCCGCGTTGGTGGGGAATCTGGGGGTGGTCGATCTGGCTGATGAGCCGCCGCGTCCTGAGCTGGAACCGCAGGTGGCGCACAGCTGGCAGCCCTTGTTGCCGCAGCAGAAACGTCAACTCAGTGAAGAAACCCTGGCTGGCTGGGTAACCTTCGGCCACTGGATCAGCGGCCTGGATATTCCACCGACCGAGGTGCGCTTCCAGCATTCGGCTCCGGCGGATACCTCCGAGTACCTGCGGATTTTTCGCTGTCCGGTGCTGTTCGATCAAGCCGATAACGCCCTGGTCTTTCCCAGGCGCCTGCTCGCCACGCCACTTGGCCAGGCTGATGCCCAGGTGCGGGTGATGCTCGATGCCTATGCCGATCGCCTGCTCGGGGAAATCCAGCAGGGCAGCAGCGTGCTTGATCGTGCGCGGCTGGAATTGTCCCGGCAGTTGCCGGAGGCGGGCGCTGATCTGCAGCAAATCGCCGCGCGTTTGGCGCTCAGTCCGCGTACCCTGCAGCGGCGTTTGCGCGAGGCCGGGTTATCCTTCAACCAGTTGGTGGATGAAACCCGCCAGCAACTGGTGCTCAATTACCTGCGTGACCCGGCGCTGGAACTGGCGGAAATCGCCTTTCTGGTCGGGTTCAGTGAGCCCGGTTCGCTGGCTCGCGCCTTTCGTCGCTGGACGGGGCAGAGTCCTGGCGAGTACCGCCGTTGCTTGAATGACCATTAATCACCGCAGCCCAAGACTTTTGCAGTCGCTGGAATTTTTGAGGTAAGCCGTAATGAGTTTGACCGAAGCCCGCTTTCACGATCTGGTCGATGCCACCCAGCAGGCGGTAGAAGATATTTTCGATGACAGCGACCTGGACCTGGACCTGGAAAACTCAGGCGGGGTGCTGACTGTGCGTTTTGAAAACGGCAGCCAGCTGATCTTCAGTCGCCAGGAACCGTTGCGCCAACTCTGGCTGGCCGCGCGTTCCGGTGGTTTCCACTTTGATTACGATCAGGCCAGCGAGCGCTGGATCTGCGACAGCAGTGACGAGCAGTTGGGTGAAATGCTGGCGCGCATCACCCTTGAACAATCCGGTGCTGACCTTGAGTTCGAAGAGCTCTGAGCCTGCCGGCGGACAGGTCCTATCGCCCTGCCGTCGCCAGTGTTGTCTGGACGCTCAGGATATCTGCCTGGGTTGTGGCCGCACGCTGCAAGAGATTCTCGACTGGAGCAGAGTCGACGCGCCGCGCCAGCGCGCGATCTGCGCGGCGGCCGAGGTACGTCTGCAGCAGCGTAACGGCATGGTTTGACCGGGCGGTCTTGTTTATTTGAGTGGCTGTGGTACGGTCAGCCCACGTCTTGCAAAACCCCATCTTCGTGATGGGGTTTTGCTTTTTTCAGCATCCGTAAAGGAGATAGAACCGCACCATGACCAGCGCACCTTCACTCACCATTACTCGCCTTGACCTGCAGCGCCTGGAAAACCTGCTCGACAGCCTGGAGGACTTCGGTCCCGGCGCTCAAGCCTTGCAGGCCGAACTGGACCGCGCTGAGGTGGTGGGCCATGACGAAGTGCCGGCCGGTGTGGTGACCATGAACTCGCGCGTGCACTGCCGCGAGGAGAGCAGCGGCAAGGATTATCACCTGACGCTGGTGTATCCGCAGGATGCGGGTCAGGATGGCACCGTGAGCATCCTGGCGCCTGTGGGCAGTGCCTTGTTGGGCCTGTCGGTCGGTCAGCACATTGACTGGACGGCGCCCAACGGTAAGGTGCTCAAACTCACCCTGCTGGCGGTGGAATATCAGCCGGAAGCGGCGGGTGAGTACACGCGGGCCTAGCGTGCAGGGGGCGCGCAACCGACTAGAGTCAGAGTCAGTCAATTTTGGCAAGGAGGCCGTATGTCGAGTCTAGCGTTGTATTTTCCGCAGGCGTTCGACCTGCCCAGAGCCGTGCTGTGTGCTCAGCTGGTGAACGCCGCCTATGACCAGTACCAACAGTGGTTGAACCAGCGGCGGCCGAGACAGCCAGATGCGTTTACCTGGCAACCACCATCGCTGCCAGGCTGGCGTTTTGGTGCGCCGATCTGGAGCCTGCTCAATGATTTGCACTTTCTTAATGAGTCGGAGCCCTTTGGCTTTGTCGCGCGTGACCCGCAGGGCGAGGTCTATCTGGTGTTTCGCGGTACTGAAAGCGCGCAAGACTGGCTGGACGATCTGGAAGTCGACCAGTGCGCCTATCCTTGGCAGGCTGGCCTGGGTCATGTGCATGACGGCTTTCTCAGACTCTATGCATCACTGCGCGACCAGGCCTTGCAGGCCGTAGCTACTCAGCAGCCCAGCGGGCCACTCTGGGTGTGTGCACACAGCCTGGGTGGTGCGCTCTCCAGCCTGGCTGTGCTGGATCTGCGTGAACGCTGGCCGGACTTGCCCCTGCAGCACTACAGCTTTGCCAGCCCGCGCCTGGCCGCCCCGGATTTCGCCGCGCATTACAACGGGCTACAGGTGCCGACCTTCCGTGTGGTGAATGACAGTGATCTGGTGCCGCAAGTGCCGCCAGGTGTGACCGGCAGGTGGCAGTATCAACACCTTGGGCTGGCGGTAACCTTCAGCGCCAGCTACGCCTCAGTGGCTGCCAATCACAGCCTGGCCGATAGCTACCTGTATGCCCTACAGAATCCGCAGGCACCGATGCGCAGCTGAATCAGGCCAGTTGCAGAGCCTGATTGAGCGCCGCCTCCAGGCGGCTCTTGTAGCGCAGGTAATGCACACTTTGCATATGCCCATCCCCCAGAACTGCCGACAGGTCAAGGTCGGTGATGTAACACGGGTAGCGTGCGCCATCGCGGCGCTGCGCGAGAATGTGCTGAGCGACGGCAGCGAACAGATCGCCGGCATATTCCAGTTCGGAGAACTCGCGGTGGTTGCAGTACAGGGTAACGTGTGAGCGCTTTTGTCCCAGCGTGCTGGTGCTGCGTCGCGGAGTGAGATCAAAGTTCTCCCCGCTAGACATGCGATGGCCATCCGCCGGCTCGACGATGGCCTGTACGTCATAGAACGGGTGGCTGATGGGCGACAGTGGCGGCGGCCTGCGCTCCAGGCGCTGAGGGCGCAGCGGGGCATCGGGCAGCACCTGGTAATACAGGATATCCAGTGGCTGATGAGCTGGCAGATTATCCAGCGGCAACAGGGCATTGCGCCGGTACAGCACCGACTGCAGAAAGCGTTGCAGCGGGGTCAGCAGGCTTTGCTCATCGCGGTATGGCATCTGTTGGCGCCACAGGGCGTTATGTTCATCAAGCACGCTGAGTTCGGCCAGGGCATTGGCTTCGTTCAGTCGGTAGAACACTTGAATGCACTGGGGTCTGCCCACGGGCAGAATCAGGGCCAAATCCTCGCCTTCCAGGGCGCTGCGGTCCAGGTGCAGCTCACTGTAGCCGGGCAGTTCCTCGCCCAGGTGTTCGATCAGTGCGGGCAGGTCTTTCAGGCTGGTGTGGCTGACGTGACCCGGTTTCAGCTCGAGCAGGTGATACTGCTGCTTGATCTGTAGCAGGTAGCGGTTGGCCTGCTCGCTGCTGAAACTGCCGAGGGTTTCGCGGAACAGCTCTTCAACCCGCTCGGCAATCGCCGTGGCACGATTACGACAGAAACAGCGAACTTGCAGGTTGGGCTTGCGCCCATTGCTGGGCAGGTTGTTAAGAAAATCGCGCAGGCAATCGAGCAGCGCATGCGGGCCGTCGTAGCGACTGACCAACAGTTCGTTCCAGCTGTTGAGGGTGACCTGGTCAATGGTCAGGATCAGGTTCTCGCGGACCCCCGAATAGCCCAGGGCGTCAGTCCTGCCAGTGGTCATGTGCATATTCATCTGGCTGTACTGCTTGAGCGGATCGACGCCGACGTTGACCAGTAGCAGCACCTCGCCAGGCACGCTGGCGCTGAGCAGAGCGCTTTCATCCACGGCGGGCAAGGGCAGTGGCACGACCTGCTGCAGGCTGCTGAGCAGGTTTGCAAGTTCGAACTCGGTAAGGTCGCTGTTGCCAGGGTGCAAAGACAGGCGTGTGCTGCTGTCAATCACGCCATTGCGTTGGCACCAGGCGAGCAGTTCGATCAACTCGCGTGAGCGTTTGAGCGGTGAGAAATCTTCCAGATCCTGAGCGCTGAGGCTGCCACTGTAGAGTGCCCAGAGGCTCTCGTTCGGATCTTCTGCACTGGGGCTCTGGGCCAGGGTCAGAATGTCTTCGGCGAGGTCTGGGGCAATGCCGGGGTTGATGAACTCAATCTTGCCAGCCTTGCGCTCGAAGGCGGCATACAGGCGGCGACCGAGGATGCCCAGATCACGGCTGTTAAGCGAGCTGCCGGCATGTTCGCTACGGGCAAATTCGGAGAGAAAGCGGTAGCTGTAGGTCAGCTCGTTAACCAGCATGCGCCGTTCGGCGCTGACCTGGCGCACCTTCCACTGGCTGCGGCTGTCGAGCATCGCCAGTTGGCGGCTGTCCCAGTTCCAGTCGCGGGTCAGGCGCTCCAGCAGCAGGCGTTGCCAGCTTTTGCGGTTATTGCGTGGCGGGCGGCTGAGTTTTTTATCGACCTTAAGGTACAGGCAGCGGCGGATCAGCTCCAGACGCTCAGACTCGCCCCGGGCCTTGAGGTATTCCTCCAGGCGCCGGTAGACCACGATATAGGGGTCGAGCTCATCGACGTCCAGGCGATTGGCGAACACCGCCTGCTTGAAACGCAGCGACAGGCATTCGACCTTGGGGTGTTCACTGGCATAGACCTCGGTAAGCAGCAGCTTGAGCACGGATTTGTAGGGTGACTCGATGCCCTTGAACAGCTGCCACATGCCAGCGCCGATAAACTCTTCTGGCGGAATGCGCGCCAGGTGGCCGAGGTCGAGCACGTCCTCGGCGCGGATAAAACGCTTGGCCAACAAGGTGCTGGTGTAGTGCTGGTAACGCGGCTCTTCATACACCGGCACCAACCACCACAGCGGCGTGCGCCCGCCGAGCCAAATGGCAGTGCGGTAGAACTCGTCAAGCAGCAGGTAGTGCTGGGTGGTGCCGCAGTCGTCTGAGGTCAGCTGCGCCTCGCGCTCGCCTTGGGTGAAGCGTGCCGGGTCGATCAGGAAGAAATGTGCTTCGGCGCCGAAGGTGGCCGCCCAGCTTTCCAGCAGTGCGCATTTCTTGTTCAGCTCATGCAGCTGCTGTGGGCTCAGGTCGCTGGCGTGGCAGACCCACAGGTCCATGTCACTCTGTTCGGCCTGGGCTACGGTGCCCAGGCTGCCCATCAGAAACAGTCCGTGGATCGGCAAGGATTGCTTGCCGCGATAGGGCTTGTAGGCGAATGAGCGGGTCAGGCGCTGGGCCTCAGCCAGCAACTCGTCGTCCGGTTCGAAGCCACTGAGACCTGCAGGCGTCAGCCCTGAGACATAGCCGGGTAACAGGGGGTGATTCACATGAAACAGTAGCGGCAGCAGGCGCAGGACCACCTGCTGGCGTGTCGACAGTGCCTGCATGGCACGCTGCAGACGACTTTCGTTGAGTTTGAGGAAGCGTGCGCGCAGCTGGGTCAGGACCTTGCGGTCGATACCGTCGTCAATGTCCGGGCGGATTTCCTGGGTACGCGTCATGCTCATGCTCGCTGCGAGGGTAAGGCAAGCCTATCAGTTGCCTCGTCTCTTGGAACCTGTTGTTGCGTGTCTGCCGCGCTTTTGCAATGTAATCGGCAGGTTGCATGCAGGCCGCTCGGCACGGGGCTCCGGGCGGCCTGCATGGGGGCAGTTATGATGGCTTTACGGGTTTTGTCGCCGGGCTGTGCGGTATCTGTTGCGGTATTGCCCGGCAAGGGAGTGGGTCAGGTGAGCAGGGTCTGTTTGGGGGTCAGGATCGTCAGTAGCCCCTGGGCGTGTTCAGCGGCATCAATGCCCAGGCTGGTCAGATAGCCGCCATCGGGTTCGCTGATCAGTCCCTTCTCATGCAGGCGGGTAATTGCGCCCTGTGCCTTGAACGATGCGTTGTTATGTACCTTGAGTCCTTCCTGATGATTGCTCAGGTTATACAGGGCGAGGATTTCCAGCTC
The DNA here is from genome assembly GCF_026625725.1 of Pseudomonas sp. SL4(2022). Classification (NCBI taxonomy): domain Bacteria; kingdom Pseudomonadati; phylum Pseudomonadota; class Gammaproteobacteria; order Pseudomonadales; family Pseudomonadaceae; genus Pseudomonas; species Pseudomonas sp. SL4(2022). The sequence goes on along the minus strand of NZ_CP113060.1, from coordinate 1,464,173 downwards.
ATCGATCAGGTCGGAAGTAAAAGCTTTCATGGCGACTCCGTGTTGTTGTTATGGCTGCCCTGCAGTGTAGTCCGGGCGCCACAGCCTGCCGATTTTTGCCCCGGCGGGTCGGCCCTGTGTGGTGTCTTAGTCGGTGTTCGGCAGTTCAGGCAGCGCGCGCAGGCCGTGTTCATAGCGGGCCAGGTCAAAGGGACGGTCATCGCGCAGCATGACGTCGATTTCATCGGCCAGCACCAAGGCCATCAGTTCAAGGATCTCGTCGCGTTCATAACCGACCAGCGTCAGCTTGTTCAGCACCGCCTGGACAAAGGCCGGTTCGCCGGCCTCCAGCTGGTTTTCGATCGCCTGGGTCAGGGTGTCCTGGGCAAAATCTTCGTCTTCTTGCTCGCTCATGCGCGACTCCGGTAGATGGCGGTTTCAGCCCTGGGCAAAATCCAGCAGGGCTTGGCCGGTAAGGCGGTAGGTGGTCGATTCGTCCTGCGGGCGGGCGCCAAACGCTTGGTAGAACTCAATGGCTGGTTGGTTCCAGTCCAGCACGATCCACTCGAAACGGCCACAGTCCTTGGCCACTGCCAGTTGCGCCAGATGCCGTAGCAGGGCTTTGCCCGCGCCCGCGCCGCGTTTTTCCGGGCTGACGTAGAGGTCTTCCAGGTACAGCCCGTGCTTGCCCAGCCAGGTCGAATAGTTGAAAAAGTACACCGCATAGCCGATGGGCTGGCCCTCATGCTCGCAAATCAGTGCATGGACGTTACTGTTCGGGCCGAACAGGCTCGCTTGGATGCCGATCACATCGGTTTTTACCTCATGCTCGGCGTTATCGTAGATCGCCAGATCGGTGATAAAGCGCAGGATCAGAGCCGCGTCTTCGGCAGTAGCGGTGCGGATATGCAGGGACATGGGTACTTAGCCGTAGAGAGAAACTAGGACAGTCAGCGGCAGGCCGACCACACAGAGAAAGCCAAAGGCGCTGACCCAGCTACTGCGCGGGTCCATCGGGTCGGATACACGCAGCGGCAGGCGCGGATAGCGGCCCAGCGTCAGTAGACGCAGCGCCAGCCAGCCGCTGGCATAGAAGAGGTAGTTGAAAATCAGCTCCAGTACGACCTCTGCCAGGACAGACAGGCCGCGTAGCAACAGTTCGAACATGGGACATCCCTTTCCCTTGGTGAGTTGACGATCAGCGCGTCGCCAGCAGTTCCTTGCCGCGCACAACAGCTGCACGCACTTGGTTCGGTGCGGTGCCGCCGATATGGTCGCGGGCGTTGACAGAGCCTTCCAGGGTCAGCACGGCAAATACGTCCTGCTCGATCTGCTCGCTGAACTGGCGCAGTTCGTCTAGGCTCATTTCGGCCAGGTCTTTGCCGGTCTGCACGCCGTATTTCACGGCATGGCCGACGATTTCGTGGCAGTCACGGAAGGGCAGGCCTTTGCGCACCAGGTAGTCGGCCAGGTCGGTGGCGGTGGAGAAGCCGCGCAGCGCCGCTTCACGCATGATCGCGTGCTTGGGCTTGATCGCCGGGATCATGTCGGCAAAGGCGCGCAGCGAATCGCGCAGGGTGTCGGCGGCGTCAAACAGCGGTTCTTTGTCTTCCTGGTTGTCCTTGTTGTAGGCCAGCGGTTGGCCTTTCATCAGGGTCAGCAGGCCCATCAGTGCGCCGAATACGCGGCCGCTCTTGCCGCGAACCAGCTCGGGGACGTCGGGGTTTTTCTTTTGCGGCATGATCGAGCTGCCGGTGCAGAAGCGATCCGGCAGGTCGATGAACTGGAACTGCGCAGACGTCCACAGCACCAACTCTTCGGAGAAGCGCGACAGGTGCATCATCGCCAGCGAGGCAGCGGCGCAGAATTCGATGGCGAAGTCACGGTCCGATACGCCGTCCAGCGAGTTGCCGCCCACGGCGTCGAAACCCAGCAATTGTGCGGTGATTTCACGCTGAATCGGGTAGGTGGTGCCAGCCAGCGCGGCGCTGCCGAGCGGCATGCGATTGGTGCGTTTGCGGCAATCGACCAGGCGCTCGTAGTCGCGGCTGAGCATCTCAAACCAGGCCAGCAGGTGATGGCCGAAGGTCACCGGTTGCGCGGTTTGCAGGTGGGTGAAGCCGGGCATGATGGTCGCCGCTTCACGCTCGGCCTGCTCCAGCAAACCCTGCTGCAGGCGGGTGATTTCGCCGAGGATCAGGTCGATTTCGTCGCGCAGCCACAGGCGAATATCGGTGGCCACCTGGTCATTACGGCTGCGCCCGGTGTGCAGTTTTTTACCGGTCACGCCGATGCGGTCGGTCAGACGCGCTTCGATGTTCATGTGCACATCTTCCAGGTCGACGCGCCAGTCGAACTGGCCGGCTTCGATCTCGCCCTGAATCTGCGTCAGGCCGGCGATGATCGCGTCGCGTTCCGCATCAGTCAGTACGCCGACCTTGGCCAGCATGGTGGCGTGGGCGATGGAGCCCATGATGTCGTGGCGATACAGGCGCTTGTCGAATTCGACGGAGGCGGTAAAGCGGGCAACAAAGGCATCGACGGGCTCGCTGAAGCGGCCGCCCCAGGATTGGTTGGTTTTTTCAGTGCTCATGGGCTTCGCTCGGCTGGTGCGCTAAAACGGGCAGGCCGCGCTGGGGCGGCCGGCAAGACAGAAAAGTGCGCCGATAATAACAGGCTGACCGGCAAATTCGCCGCGTCACGTTGTCGGTGGTCGCAGCTAGGCTTGAACGAGGCAATGTTGCGCCGTTCACAGTTTTATCGCGGCGGGCGCATTTCGGTGCTTTATTTTGCCCGGTCGCAGCTGTCTATCTTGCTGCTGGCGCGGCTCACGCGGAAACTGCGGCGATGAAAATAAAAAGCGCTTTATCAGAAAAACAACCACCACTGGTCGATGACTTCTTCGTGCCCGAACTCTGCCAGCCAGAAGCCTTGCTGAGCATGGTGCTGCTGGCCGAGTTGCTGGTGTTGGTGCTGGTGTTGTCCGAACCGATGCTGCCAGGCTTCGACTGGGTGCGTCTGGCGCTGACGTCGCTGTTTGTGCAATGGATCGTGCTGCTCTCGGCGGCCGTGCTCTGCCGCCTGCGCCCGTTAATGGCGCGCATGCCGGCGGCCACTGCCGGCGCCTTGTGCTGCGCGATTGTGGTCACCCTGAGTCTGATCTGTACCGCTGTGGCGGATTACTACGAGCTGGGCGGGCCGTTGCCGCGTACTGGCGAGGTCAACCTGTACCTGCGCCATGCCTTGATCAGTCTGATCATGTCGGCGCTGCTGCTGCGCTACTTCTATCTGCAAAGTCAGTGGCGCAAGCAGGAGCAGGCCGAGTTGCGGGCGCGTATCGAGTCGCTGCAGGCGCGTATTCGTCCGCACTTTCTGTTCAACAGCTTGAACAGCATCGCCAGCCTGGTGGTGGTCGACCCCTACAAGGCCGAGCAGGCGGTGCTGGATTTGTCCGATCTGTTCCGCGCCAGCTTGGCCAAGCCCGGCAGCCTGGTGCCCTGGCGCGAAGAGCTGGAGCTGGCACAACGATATTTATCGATTGAGCGCTATCGGCTCGGCGAGCGTCTACAGTTGCAGTGGGAGATTGTCGATGTGCCGGACGATCTGCCGATTCCACAACTGACGCTGCAGCCCTTACTGGAAAACGCCTTGATCTACGGCATTCAGCCGCGTATCGAGGGTGGCCTGGTGCGGGTCGAGGCGAGTTATCACGAGGGGGTATTCCAGCTGTGCGTGAGCAATCCATATCAACAGCTCGGCGAGGCACCGCCCTCGCGCGGTACACACCAGGCGCTGACCAATATCGATGCGCGACTGGTGGCACTTTTCGGGCCGCGAGCCAGTCTCAGCGTAGAGCGCCGTGACGGACGCCACTTCACTTGTCTACGCTATCCTTGTGCGATACCCAAGCAGGAAGCCCGTGCATTATGAATGTCCTGATTGTCGATGATGAACCCCTGGCCCGAGAGCGCCTGAGCCGTATGGTGGGCGAACTCGATGGCTATCGTGTGCTTGAACCCGCAGCCAGCAACGGTGAAGAGGCCCTGAGCCTGATCGACAGCCTGAAGCCGGATGTGGTGTTACTGGATATCCGCATGCCCGGCCTGGATGGGCTGCAGGTGGCGGCCAAGCTGTGTGAGCGCGAAGCACCACCCGCCGTGATTTTCTGCACCGCCCATGATGAGTTTGCCCTGGAAGCCTTCCAGGTCAGCGCTGTGGGTTATCTGGTCAAACCGGTGCGCGCAGAAAGCCTCAGTGAGGCGCTGAAGAAAGCTGAGCGGCCCAACCGTGTGCAACTCGCCGCCCTGACCCGTCCTGCCGTAGACAGCGGTGGCGGCCCGCGCAGCCATATCAGTGCACGCACCCGCAAAGGCATCGAGCTGATTCCGCTGGATCAGGTGATCTACTTTATTGCCGACCATAAATACGTAACCCTGCGTCACGCGGGCGGCGAAGTGCTGCTGGATGAGCCGCTGAAGGCCTTAGAAGACGAGTTTGGTGATCGCTTTGTGCGCATTCACCGCAATGCACTGGTCGCTCGCGAGCGTATCGAACGCCTGCAACGTACGCCGCTTGGGCACTTCCAGCTGTACCTCAAGGGGATGAACGAGGAAGCGCTGATCGTCAGCCGCCGGCATGTGGCCGGGGTGCGCAAGCTGATGCACAACCTCTGAGGCTGATCAGGCGATCCGGATGACTCCGGGTCGCAGGCCTGATCCGGGCCAGCCTGTTATTATCCCCGGCAGTTCGTTTTCTGGAATTGCCCATGTCTCGCGAAATCCGCATCGCCACCCGTAAAAGTGCCCTGGCCCTGTGGCAGGCCGAACACGTCAAAGCCCGCCTGGAGCAGGCCCACCCTGGCCTCAAGGTCAGCCTGGTGCCCATGGTCAGCCGTGGCGACAAGCTGCTCGACGCGCCGCTGGCGAAGATTGGCGGCAAGGGTCTGTTTGTCAAAGAGCTGGAAACCGCCCTGCTGGAGAATCAGGCCGATATCGCCGTGCATTCGATGAAGGATGTGCCGATGGATTTCCCCGAAGGCCTGGGTCTGTACTGCATCTGCGAGCGGGAAGACCCGCGCGATGCCTTCGTGTCCAACACCTATGCCAGCCTCGATGCCTTGCCCGCAGGCAGTGTGGTCGGTACCTCCAGCCTGCGCCGCCAGGCCCAGCTGCTGGCGCGTCGCCCGGATCTGAAAATCCAGTTTCTGCGGGGCAACGTCAACACCCGTCTGGCCAAACTGGATGCCGGCGAGTACGACGCGATCATCCTCGCCGCTGCCGGGCTGATTCGCCTGGGCTTTGCGGAGCGTATTCGTTCTTCGATCAGTGCTGAAGACAGCCTGCCGGCCGGTGGCCAGGGGGCGGTCGGCATCGAGTGCCGCACGGCCGACAGCGAGATCCATGCGCTGTTGGCGCCGCTGCATCACCGCGACACCGCGCTGCGGGTTACCGCCGAGCGTGCGCTGAACAAACACCTGAACGGTGGCTGCCAGGTGCCCATTGCCTGTTATGCCGTGCTGGAAGGCGACCAGCTGTGGCTGCGCGGCCTGGTCGGTCAGCCTGATGGTGGCTTGCTACTGCGGGCCGATAACCGTGCATCGGTCGCCGAGGCCGAGCAGCTGGGTGTGCAGGTCGCCGAAGCCCTACTGGCCCAGGGCGCAGCGGCCATTCTGCAAGCCGTTTACGGCGAGGCCGCAGCCGAGTGACGGGGTGGCGTGTGCTGCTGACGCGCCCGGCGCAGGAATCGGCCGCGCTGGCGGCAACCTTGGCTGAGCAGGGCATCTACAGCAGCAGCTTGCCGCTGTTGGCTATTGAAGCCCTGAGTGAGAGTGCCGAGCAGCATGCCCTGCTTGCCGATCTGCCCCGTTACAGCGCAGTCATTGTGGTGAGCAAACCCGCGGCACGGCTGGGTCTTGACCTGCTGGGTCGCTATCAATTGTCAGTGCCTGCGCAACAGTCCTGGTTCAGCGTGGGCGCGGCCACGGCGCAGATTCTCCGTGAGCATGGCCGGCAGGTGTTTTACCCGGAAGAGGCCGATGACAGCGAGGCGCTGCTCGCCCTGCCGCCGCTACAGCAAGCGCTGGCGGCGAGCGCTGATCCACGGGTGTTGATTCTGCGCGGCGAGGGTGGCCGAGAGTTACTGGCCGAGCGCTTGCGCGGCCAAGGCGCGCAGGTGGACTATCTGCCACTGTATCGCCGGGTGCTGCCGGATTACCCGTCAGCGGCTCTTATCGAGCGGGTCCGGGCTGAACGCCTGAACGCCCTGGTGGTCAGCAGTGGGCAGGGCTTGCTGCATCTGCATGAACTGGCTGCTGATGCCTGGCCCGAATTGGCCCGGTTACCTGTGTTTGTACCCAGCCCGCGTGTTGCCGAGATGGCCCGTGCGGTGGGTGCGTACTCTGTTGTGGATTGTCGCGGTGCGAGTGCCGCGGCGTTGCTGGCAGCGTTGCAGACGCAACCTGCCCCCGATCTCTGACGCAAAGGATGGATACGTGAGCGAAGCAACTACTCCGAAAGACCAAGGCCCGCACGACCACGAAGTAAAACAACCTGAACAGGCAGCGCTGGATGCTGCCACTGTTTTGCCGGCTACGCCCGCGCCTGCTGCAAGCAAACCGGCTTCGCGTGGCAACGGTCTGGCGCTGCTGGCCTTGTTGGTCGCGGCTGCGGGCGTCGGTGCAGGTGGTTGGGGGCTTTGGCAGTTGCAGGCGCTGGACGCTCGCGAGCAGCAACAGGAAGGCCGCTTGCTGGAGGCGCGTAATGAGGCGCAAAGCCTGGTGCGCACTGGCGAGAAACTGGAGCAGCGGTTCGATCAGCTGCCGAGTGTCGAGGAATTGGAAAGCCGTCGCCGTTTGCTGATGCAGTTGCAGGGCGATCAGCAAGTGCTCAACCAGCGTCTGGAAACCGTGCTCAGTGCCAGTCGTCAAGACTGGCGCCTGGCTGAGGCCGAGCATCTGCTGCGCCTAGCCAGCCTGCGACTGTCCGCGTTGCAGGACATCAACAGCGCCACTGAGCTGGTTCGGGCTGCCGATGAGATCCTTCACGAACAAGATGATCCGGCGACATTTGCTGCCCGTGAGCAGCTGGCCAAGAGCCTGCAAGCGCTACGCTCGACGGTGAATCCCGACCGTACCGGGCTGTTCCTGCAGCTTGGTGCTTTGCGTGAACAGGCGGCTCAGCTAAACGCTCAGGCGCCCAGTTTCGCAGGTCAAGGTGGTGTGCTCAGTGAGTTGGCCGATGCCGGTGCGGTCGAGCCGCAATGGTGGCAGCGTGCTCTGCAGATCTTGTCGGAATACTTCCGCATTGACTTCAATGCGGACCGCAATATCCGTCCCCTGCTGGCGGGGCAGAGCCTGACCCAGGTGCGTCTGGCTCTCAGTCTGGCGCTGGAGCAGGCGCAATGGGGTGCCTTGCATGGCCAGACGGCGGTGTACCAGCAAGCCCTGCAGCAGGCTCGTGAGGTGCTGGATGCGCACTTTGATGTGGATAACCCCAACAGCCGAGCCCTGCGCGTACGGCTCGATGAATTAGCGCAGCAACCAATTGCCGTGACGCCGCCGGACCTGAGCCCTGCGTTGAATGCCCTACAGGCGTATCTGCAGGCCAAGCAGGCTGCGCGTCTGCTGCCGGGCGGTGAGGCGCAGCCTGCGGCGGCCCACGATGACGTCGAGGCGCAATTGCAGGAGGCCCTGCAATGAAGCGCCTGTACTGGTGGCTGCTGATTCTGGCGCTGCTTGTCGGCGTCGCCAGCCTGGTGTTGTTCGGCCTGCCGCTGGCCGAGCACAAAGGCTATGTGCTGATTGCCTTCCAGGGCTTTCGCTATGAGTCCAGCCTGTGGGCGTTTGTCGCGTTGATCCTGGTGCTTGGGTGGCTGGTGTATCTGCTGCGCTGGAGCCTGAGGGCGCTGGTGACCTCGGGCAGCCTGCTTAACCCCTGGTCACGTCTGCACAGCCGTCGGCGCGTACGCTTGGCCTCCGAACAGGGCTTTCTCGACCTGGCAGAAGGCCGTTGGGCACGTGCGCTGCGTCATCTGAAGCAGGCTGCCTACAACTCACCGCAGCCGCTCAGCTACTACCTGGGGGCGGCGCAGGCAGCCAATCAGCTGGGGCAGTACGAGGACAGCGACGGTCTGCTGGAACAAGCCCTCAACCGTCAACCGCAGGCGGAACTGGCGATTGCCCTGCAGCATGCCGAGCTGCAGCTGGCGCGCGGGCATACCGAGGCCGCGCTGGAGACTCTGCAGGCGATGCGTGCACGGCACCCCCATCATCATCTGGTGCTGCGTCAGTTGCAGCAGCTCTACCGGCAGTCGGCGGATTGGTCGGCCTTGCTCGGTCTGCTGCCCGACCTGCGCAAGGAGAAGGCCCTGGGCAACGCCGAATTGAGCGAGCTGGAACGTCAGGCCTGGCGGGGTCGCCTGCTTCAGGCAGGGCATGCGAGCGGCGATGCGCCGGCGTCCCTGGCGGCGCTGCAACAGACCTGGCGGGCCATGTCGACGGCGCAGCATCAGGAACCCGAACTGCTCGCGGTGTATGCCGAACAGCTGCGTCAGCTGGGTGCCGAGGGGGAGGCCGAAGAACTGCTGCGCCAGTACCTCAAGCAGCATTACGACGTGGCGTTGGTGCGCCTGTATGGCTTGCTGCACGGGCGTGATCCGGGGCGGCAACTGCAAGTGGCAGAGAGCTGGCTGAAGCAGCATGCGAATGACGCTGCGCTGTTGCTGACCCTGGGTCGTCTGTGTCTGCACAGCCAACTGTGGGGCAAGGCCAGGGATTACCTGGAAAGTAGCCTGACCTTTCAGCGTCACCCGGAAACCTGCAGCGAGTTGGCCCGCCTGTTGGCACAGCTGGGTGAGCTGGAGCGCAGCAACAGCCTGTATCAGGAGGGCCTGCATCTGCTGGATGCGCGCCTGTGTCCGGTGGCTCTACCGGCGCTAAATGAAATGAACCACTGAGGTGTCTATGCGAAGGCTGTTGCTGTTGTGTCTGCTAAGCGTGCTGGCAGGTTGTGCGGGCCCACAGGTGAGTGATTACGTTCATGAACAACCGAGTCTCGAACTGAGTGATTACTTCAACGGCGAGCTACAGGCCTGGGGCATGTTCCAGAATCGCTCCGGAGAAGTGATCAAGCGCTTTCACGTCGCCATGACCGGCACCTGGGACGGTGATGTGGGCGTGCTCGATGAGCGCTTCACCTACAGCGACGGCAGCACCGAGCGACGTGTCTGGACATTGCGCAAGCAGGCTGACGGCAGCTGGCGGGGTACGGCGGACGATGTGGTTGGCGAGGCTATCGGTGAGGTCGCTGGCAACGCCTTGCATTGGCGTTACCAGCTGCGGCTGAAGGTCGATGACTCAACCTATGTGGTTGATTTTGATGACTGGATGTTCCTGATGGACGGTCAGGTCATGCTCAATCGGGCGCGTATGTCGAAGTGGGGTGTTGATCTTGGTCAGGTCACCTTGAGCTTTTACAAGCCTGTGGTGGCTGAGAAGGCGGAGTAGTCGCCGGTTAAACGCTTGTATGAAATTTTCTCCGGCACTGCCTTGAAGGCTGCAGCCCGCGGGAATAATCTGGCTCGCGAGTACCGCCGGAAAGTTGCCGTTTCACGGTTGTCTTCCCAGACCTTGCTGTGATTGACAAAAAAATGTCTCTGGCAGGCGAACAACACTAATAGCGATAGGGAAGTAGAGGTCATCATGCTTGAGAGTTGTCAGAACGCCCAAGAACGCTGGGGTGGGGTTCACCTGCTGATTGACCGCTGGCTGCAAGAGCGCAAGGAGCTGGTGCAGGCATACGCCGCCATCAATGACTCGGCACAGGCACCGAGTGCCAACGCAGAAGCCCTGCAGCACTTCTGCGAAATTCTCGTGGACTATGTGTCCGCCGGGCACTTCGAGGTCTATGAGCAGCTGACCAGCGAAGCCAAGGCGTTCGGTGACCAGCGTGGCCTTGATCTGGCTAAGCAGATCTACCCGCGTATCGAGGTGATTACCGAGGTGGCCCTGGCCTTTAATGACCGTTGTGACAACGGCGACTGCCACGACTCGGTGTCCCTGCTCGATGAACTGAAACGCCTGGGGCAACTGCTGCATGAGCGCTTCGAGCTGGAGGACTGCCTGATCGAAGTCCTGCACAATGCTCATCAGGAGCAGGTCGCGCCTGCCCTCTGACACGCTGATCTACTATTCCTTGGTGTCGAGCAGTTCCAGCTCGAACACCAGGGGTGAGTAAGGCGGAATCAGATCGCCTGCACCTTCCTCGCCGTAAGCCTGGGCTGATGGAATCACCAGACGCCATTGTGCCCCCACCGGCATGTCCTGCACGGCACTGCGCCACCCAGCAATTACGCTGTCGAGACGAAACCACTGCGCGGTCTGGCTTTCATCAAACTGGCTGCCATCGGCCAGATAACCGATGTAGCGCACCTGGATGCGGTCTTTCGGGCCAGGTTTGGCGCCACTGCCGGCACGCAGCTCCTGCACCAGCACACCATTGTTCAGCACGCGGATACCGGCCTTGGCCTTCTCGCCTGCGAGAAAGCGCTTCTCCGCTGCCTTGGCCCTTTCGATGCGTTCCGGGGCGGCAGCCAGGTGCGCTTCATGTTCGGCCAGCAGGCTTTCGATGCGCTTCTCATCCAGCGCCAGAGGCTCATTGCGGTAGGCCTGGCGCAGCCCATCGAGCAGCGCCTGCAGGTGCAGGTCGGGCACTTCGTCGCGCAGCCGTTCACCGAGTTTGACGCCCAGGCTGTAGGCCAGATCGTGTGAGTGATCATCGGCCTGGACCGTAGAGGCAAGCAGGCAGATCAGGAGCAGGGTCAAGCGAGACATGGAGGTTCTCCGGCCGAGGATGGCCCGATTATGCCAGCCAGGTGCTCAAGCTCAAGGCGTGAGGTGGCAAGGCGAGTGTGAGGCGGTCTAGTATGAGCGTTATCTTCATCCGCCAGGAGGCGTGTCATGTCGCTTACAAAGAATGCAAAGAAGAAGTCCGTGAGTACTCCGCTGCACCTGCTGCAGCAACTTTCCAGTAGTCTGCTTGAGCACCTGGAGGACGCCTGCACGCGCGCCCTGGTCGATGCTGAAGAATTGCTCGCCAAACTGGAGAAGCAACGCGGTAAGGCCCAGGAAAAGCTGCACAAGGCACGCAGCAAGATGCAGGACGCAGCCGTCGCCGGCAAGGCCAAGGCCCAGGCCAAAGCCAAGGACGCTGTGGCTGAACTTGAGCAATTGCTCGATACCCTGAAGGATCGGCAAAGCGAGACCCGCAGCTATATCGCCGGGCTCAAGCGTGATGCGCAAGAGAGCCTGAAACTGGCCCAGGGCGTGGGCAAGGTCAAGGAGGCCGTGAGCAAGGCCCTGGACAGCCGCGCTGTCAAAGCTGCACAGGTTAAACCCGCCGCCAAGCCCGCTGCGGCCAAGGCACCCGCTAAACCTGTGGCCAGCAAAGCCGCTGCCAAACCTGCCGGGAAAAGCCCCGCCGCGGCTAAAGCACCAGCCAAGCCCGCGGCGAAAACTGCCGCCAAACCAGCGGCGAAGAAACCCGCTGCAGCCAGCGACACCAAGCCGGCGGCGAGCAAAGTGGCCACTGCAGCAGCACCCAAGGCAGTGAGCAAACCTGTGGTGAAAAAGGCTCCAGCCAAACCGGCGAGCAAACCAGCGGTAAAACCGGCAGCAAAACCTGCAGCCAAAACACCGGTGGCCAAGCCCGCCAGTAAGCCCGCAGCGGCCAAGCCGGCAGTCGTTGAGGCCACTGCTGCGCCAGCTGTCAGCCCAGCCAGTACCCCTGCCAGCGCCGTTTAAGCGGTGAGGTGTGCCGCCGCGACTCGCAGCCTGTGCAGCGCGTCGCGGCTGGCCTGCGCTGGGGCCAGGCATTCCAGCCAGTCCGGTGATGCATCTGTGCGCACCGCCTCCCAGGCCTGACAGCGCGCCGCCAGGCGCTCCAGCTGTTCGCGCTCTGCAGCCAGTTCCAACTGTTTCACCTGTTCGCGCAACCGCGCCAGGGTCTCATCGCTTTGGGCGGCTTCACGCCAGCCTTGGCGTAAGCAGCGTAGCGGCACCACCACCTGCTGCCGCCAGGAGTAGGCCAGTTCACGCAATGCCTCGGCATGTTCCTCGGTACAGGCAATCTGTCGGCGTTCCAGCCAGGCGGCACACAGCAGCAGGCAGACATCGGCCCCCTCGTTCTGCAGCAGCAGGCAGGTGGCTTCGACATCACGCGCTTGGTAGAGGGTTTGGGCAAACCGCCACAGGTCAGTAGGCATGGTGCTTTCCGGGCTTATCAAAAAGGACTCTGGTAGACTCCGCCGCCATTATGATCCGACTCCAGAACCTGACTTTACAGCGTGGCCCTCAGCGTCTGCTAGAAAACGCCGAGATGACCCTGCACCCCGGCCACAAAGCCGGTCTGATCGGCGCCAATGGTGCCGGTAAATCCAGCCTGTTTGCCCTGCTGCGTGGCGAGCTGAGTGCCGACGCGGGCGATTGCCTGATCCCTGGCGATTGGCGCGTGGCCCACATGCGCCAGGAGATCGAGGCCGTCGAGCGCCAGGCGGTCGATTATGTGCTGGATGGCGACGTACGCCTACGTTGTGTGCAGGCCGAGTTGGCGCAGGCCGAAGCCGCCCATGACGGTGCCGCCGTAGCCCGCCTGCACACCGAACTGGATACCCTCGATGGCTATTCGGCTGACGCACGTGCGCGCAAGCTGCTGGCTGGCCTGGGCTTTGACAGTGCGCAGATGGACCGCCGCGTCGGCGACTTCTCCGGTGGCTGGCGCATGCGCCTGAACCTGGCGCAGGCGCTGATGTGCCCGTCCGACCTGCTGCTGCTCGACGAACCGACCAACCACCTCGACCTCGACGCGATCCTCTGGCTGGAAAGCTGGTTGAAAGGTTACCCCGGTACTTTGCTGCTGATCTCCCATGACCGTGATTTCCTGGATGCCGTAGTGGACCACGTTGCCCACCTCGATCAGCAGAAACTGACCCTCTATCGCGGCGGCTACTCGGCCTTCGAGCGCACCCGTGCCGAGCGTCTGGCGCAGCAGCAACAGGCTTACGAGAAGCAGCAAGCGCAGCGCGCGCACATGGAAAAATACATCGCCCGCTTCAAGGCCCAGGCCACCAAGGCGCGTCAGGCGCAAAGCCGGATCAAGGCTCTGGAACGGATGGAAGAGCTGTCGGCGGCGCATGTCGATTCGCCTTTCGACTTCAGTTTCCGTGAGGCCGACAAGATCTCCAGTCCGCTGCTCAGCCTGAGCGAAGGCCGCCTGGGTTACGGCGACAAGGTGGTGCTGGAGAAGGTCAAGCTGAGCCTGGCGCCCGGTGCGCGGCTGGGTCTGCTCGGACCGAACGGTGCGGGTAAATCGACCCTGATCAAGAACTTGTCGAACGAACTGCAACCGATCAGCGGCCATCTGCAGCGCGGTGAGAATCTGGTGGTCGGCTACTTTGCTCAGCATCAGCTCGATGCTCTGGACGACCATGCCAGCCCGCTGCTGCATTTCCAGCGCCTGGCCCCGACCGAGCGTGAGCAGACCCTGCGCGACTTCCTCGGCGGCTTCGATTTCCGCGGCCCGCGTTGCGATGAGCCAGTACAGAACTTCTCCGGTGGCGAAAAGGCTCGCCTGGCCCTGGCGCTGATTGCCTGGGGCAAGCCCAACCTGCTGCTGCTCGATGAACCAACCAACCACCTCGACCTGGAAATGCGCCTGGCATTGACCATGGCCCTGCAGGAGTTTTCCGGTGCCGTGGTGGTCGTGTCGCACGATCGTCACCTGCTCAAGAGCACCACCGATGAATTCCTCCTGGTTGCTGATGGCCAGGTGCGGCCGTTCGACGGTGATCTGGAAGATTACGCGCGCTGGCTGGTGGACTACCGCGCGCGGCAGGCACCGGCCAGCAGCGGCGACAGCAACCCGGACAAAACCGACAAGCGGGTGCAGCGCCAGGCGGCAGCGGCCCTGCGCCAGCAATTGGCTCCACACAAACGTGAAGCCGAGAAGCTGGAGAAGGAGCTGGGCCAGGTGCAGGACAAGCTCGCGGCTGTCGAAGCCCGTTTGGCTGAAAGTGACATCTACGATGCCGTGCGTAAGGACGAACTGCGCGATGCCTTGGCCGAGCAGGCCAAACTGAAAGTGCGTGAAGCCGATCTGGAAGAGCGCTGGTTACAGGCGCTGGAAACCCTGGAGGCTCTGCAGGCTGAGCTGGAGGCCGCCAGTTGAGGTTTGAGTGGCCTTCTTACGCATGGCTGTTGACCTATAGCGAGCCGCTGATTCGCGCAGGTCAGGTACTGCTGATTCTGTTCTTGGCCTGGGGGCTGCAACGCTTTTTGGCGCGTGGCCTGAATAGCTTGGGTGCACGTTATCCGCAGCTACCGGCCGAGGTGCTGTTACCGCTGCGCGGAACGGTGCGATGGCTGATCATGGGCAGTGCATTCATGCTGGTGCTGGAGCGGTTGGGCGTGTCGGCTGAGGTTCTGTGGACGGCGCTCACAGGGTTTGTGGCTGTCGCCGCTGTCGCGTTCTTTGCTATCTGGAGCGTGCTGTCCAACCTGTTCTGTGCGCTGCTGATCATCACCCTGGGGCCGTTCCGTATCGGCGACTGTGTTGAAGTCATCGAAAGCGCTGACAAGCCTGGAGTCAAAGGCCGCGTCTTGTCGGTGAACCTGTTTTACACCACCCTCGAAGACCTCAGTGAGGAAGGTGTGGGCGCGCTGATGCAGGTGCCCAACAGTTTGTTTTTCCAAAAGGCCGTGCGCCGCTGGCGCAATGGCGAACTCCCCTCACCCCGAAACAAAGAGGTTTAAGCATTTATGGAATGGTTGGCCAGCCCGGAGCTCTGGGTCGCTTTTCTGACATTGACGGCCTTGGAAATCGTCCTCGGCATCGACAACATCATTTTTATCTCGATCCTGGTCAGTCGTCTGCCCAAGCATCAGCAACCCAAGGCGCGTTTCTTCGGCCTGGCCCTGGCCATGGGCACGCGGATTCTGCTGCTGCTATCGATCAGTTGGGTGATGCGCCTGACCGCCGATCTGTTCCATGTATTCGACCAAGGCTTCTCCGGCCGTGATCTGATCCTGTTCTTCGGTGGCCTGTTCCTGCTGTGGAAGAGTACGGCGGAGATCTTCCACAGCCTGGAAGGTGAAGAAGAGGCTCAAACCGTCGGTGGCAAGACCTATGGCTTCATGGGCATCATCGTGCAGATCGCGATCATCGACATCGTGTTCTCCCTGGACTCGGTAATCACTGCGGTCGGCCTGGTCGACAACGTGCCCGTCATGGTCGCGGCCATTGTGATTTCGGTGATCGTGATGATGCTGTCAGCCGGCACTATCAGCGACTTTATCGACAAGCACCCGAGCCTGAAAATTCTTGCCCTGTCGTTCCTCATCGTGGTCGGTACCGTGTTGATCGCCGAAGCCTTCGAAGTGCATGTGCCGAAGGGTTATGTGTACTTCGCCATGGCCTTCTCGCTGGCGGTGGAAGCCGTCAATATCCGCATGCGCACCGCTCGTGCTCGTGCACGCAAGGAAGAAGACGCGGAGCCGGTGCAGTTGCGCAAGGACTTGCCAAACTAAACCACAGGCTGGGCGAGGCAATCGACAAGGGGTAGGCTAAGGCCTACCCCTTTTTATTTCGCATTTGTTTAACGGAGAAATGCCATGGCACTGGAAACCTGGCTTGCATTCTTTGTGGCCTGTTGGGTCATCAGCCTGTCGCCGGGTGCCGGGGCGATTGCCTCGATGTCCGCAGGGCTGCAATACGGGTTTCTGCGCGGTTACTGGAATGCCCTGGGCCTGCAGTTGGGCCTGGTGTTGCAGATCGCTATCGTGGCCGCCGGTGTCGGGGCGATTCTGGCCGCGTCGGAATTGGCCTTTAGCCTGATCAAGTGGTTCGGTGTGGTTTACCTGGTGTACCTCGGCTATCGCCAATGGCAGGCGCTGCCCAGCGACATGAGCGCACAGACCGAACGGCCCATCGGCCGACCGCTGACTCTGGTGCTGCGCGGTTTTCTGGTCAACTTCAGCAACCCCAAAGCGATTGTGTTCATGCTCGCGGTGCTGCCGCAGTTCCTTAACCCGCAGGCGCCGCTGCTGATGCAGTACCTGGTGATGGGCGTGACCATGATCTGCGTCGATCTGATTGTGATGGCCGGTTACACCGGTCTGGCCGCACGTGTGTTGGGCGCGTTGCGTTCGCCGCGTCAGCAGAAGCTGATGAACCGCACTTTCGGCGCGCTGTTTGTGGGGGCGGCGGCACTGCTGGCCAGCGTACGTCGCGCGCCAGTCTGATCTTCGCGGACATAGTTACCAGGGAATCGGCTGGCCGTCCCAGCCCCAGAACGTGCCGGTCTGAGCCGGGCCGTGCTGCTCAATCTGCGCCAGCAGGCATTCGGCGGAGTAGCGTGGGGTAAACAGTTTGTCGGCGGGCACATTGGCCTGAAAGGGTTTCGACAGGTCGGTGTTGGTGGTGCCGGGGTGCAGGCTGAGCACGCAGCTGTTGGGGTTGAGCCGGCTCAGCTCAATGCTCGCCGTGTGCAGCAGTTGATTCAACGCGGCTTTGCTGGCGCGGTAGCTGTACCAGCCGCCGAGGCGGTTGTCGCCAATCGAACCGACCCGCGCCGACAGCGCCGCCACTGTGCAGGCATGCTGGCCGCGTAGCAGCGGCAACAAATGCTTGAGCAGCAAGATCGGCGCAAAGCTGTTGCGCTGAAAGGTTGCCAGCAACCCCTCAAGCGTGATCTGACCCAGGCCCTTTTCCGCTTTCGCCGCGCCGTCCTGCAGCACGCCAACGGTGCACAGCAGCAGGTGCAGGCGCGGGATGACGGTGCGTAAATGCGCGGCCAGCTCGCTTAGCGCCTGTTCATCGCACACATCCACATCCAGACAGTGCAAGCGTTGGCCGTATTGCGCTTGTAGCTCAAGCAGGCCGGGCGCCTGACTGGCTTGGCGGGTGATGGCCCAGACCGCGGCGACATCGGTGCGGGCGAGCAATTGTGTGGTCAGCGCCAGGCCGATCCCCCGACTGGCGCCACAGACCGCAACATGCGCGGGTTCATTCAGGCGTTGCCAAAAAGTCATCGCATCACTCCTGCACCGTTGCGACGATCCGTCGCGGGCCATGGTCGATCAGTGGTTGAGGAAAGTTATTAGGAGGGCAACAATCGAATGTCATCCATTCGTATTTGGGATCAACTCCTATATGACTTCCGTTTTACGTTTCTGCAGCTGGTTGCTGGTGCCTGTGTTGGCATTCTGCAGCCTGGCTGTTATGGCCGAGCCCATCGAGGGCGCGGCGCAAGCATTGCATCTGCTCGGTTACCTGGGCGCTGACTACCCGGCCACCGTGGCCAATGGTCAGGTGATCGACTCCGGCGAATACCGTGAGCAGCTTGAGTTTCTTACTGTACTGCAAGGGCTGATCGTTGCGCTGCCAGCGCGTAGCGAGCAAGCCGAGTTGGAACAGGGCGTTGCCAGTCTGCGCCAGGGCATTGAACAGCGTGTCGACGGCGGCCAGGTTGCTCAGCAGGCACGGCAGCTGGCCGCGACCCTGGCCAGCGCTTATGGGGTCAGTCAGACCCCGGCGATTACCCCCGATCCTAGCCGTGGCGCGCCGCTGTTTGCCCAGCACTGCAGCGTGTGCCACGGTGATAGCGGTGCGGGTGATGGGCCGGCCGGTATCGGCCTGGAGCCGCCTCCAGCCAACCTGCGCGACCTGGCGCGGCTCAACCGTTTGAGCCTGTATGACCTGTTCAATACCATCGGTCTGGGCATCGAAGGTACGGACATGGCGGCTTTTGCCGATCAGTTGGATGAGCGTCAGCGCTGGGACCTGGCCAGTTATATCGCCGGCTTCAGTGCCGAGCCGGTTGCCGTCGGTGCGCCGTTCACGATGGCGGCGTTGGCCGGTACAAACCCGGATGAAGTGGCCGCCGCGCAGGGCGATGAAGCGGCTGCACGCTTCCGTATCCAGCGTGCTCAGCCTCCGGTGCAACAGCGTGGCCCGCTGCAGTTGATCGAGCATACTCGCGCGACCCTGGAGCAGAGCCTGGCGGCCTACCGCGTCGGTGAGCACGAGCAGGCCTATGACCTGTCTGTCGGCGCTTATCTGGAGGGCTTCGAGCTGGTCGAAAGCGCCCTGGATAACCTCGACTCGGTGCAGCGCAAGACCACCGAACGGGCGCTGATGGCTTACCGCCAGGCGCTCCAGGACGGTTTGCCGGTGCCGCAGGCGGCGCAGCGGCTGGAGCAGGCCAAGGCCGAGTTGGCGACTGCTGCCGCCTTGCTCGACAGCGATGGCCTGTCGGCTTCGCTGAGTTTCTTCTCCAGCCTGCTGATTCTGCTGCGTGAAGGGCTGGAGGCGATTCTGGTGCTGGCGGCGATTCTGGCCTTCCTGCGCAACACCGGCCAGCAACAGGCGGTGCGCAGTGTGCATATCGGCTGGGGCCTGGCGCTGCTGGCTGGGGCTGGCACCTGGGCACTAGCGGCCTATCTGATTGACGTCAGCGGTGCGCAGCGTGAACTGCTGGAAGGCGTGACTGCGCTGTTCGCCAGCGTGATGGTGCTCTGGCTCGGGGTGTGGATGCATGACCGCCGGCATGCCGCAGCCTGGCAGGATTACATCAAGAGCAGTCTGGTCGGCGGTGGCGGTCGTTTCGGCTTTGCCGTGCTGGCGTTCTTCTCGGTGTACCGCGAGTTGTTTGAAGTCATCCTGTTCTATGAAACCCTCTGGCTGCAGGCTGGTCCGCAAGGCCATGGCATGGTGCTGGCCGGTGCGGCCGCGGCGCTGGTGCTGCTGCTCGGGCTGGCCTGGGTGATCCTGCGCGGCTCGCGCAAGCTGCCGCTGGCAACTTTCTTCGGTGCTAATGCAGTGTTGCTCTGCGTGCTCTCGGTGGTGTTCGCCGGCCATGGTGTGGCGGCGCTGCAGGAAGCCGGGGTGCTGGCGACGCAGCCGGTGGCGTTTTTCGAGTTCGACTGGCTGGGTATTCATGATGACGCCTACAGCCTGGCGGCCCAGGCCACGGCGCTGGCGGCCATCATCCTGTTGTATGGGCGCAGCCAATTGACTCGCAAGGTCGCCTGAGCCAGAAAAAACAGGCGGCCATCGGGCCGCCTGTGGATTAACGCAGAATGACCGGCGCTTCGTTGGGGGGCAGTGTGCTGTTGCCTGACGGGCTTTGCAGGCCAGGGGTACGGTTACCGAGCAGTTGCTCGTGCAGCTGACCGGCAACGTCTTCACCCAGCGCCTTGGACACATCGCGGATTACTCGCCCGCGATTGGGGGTGACGCGGATATCGTTGCCATTGACCAGTTTCACGTCCTGCGCTTCACCCATGGCGGTGAACGCCGAGGTGATTTCGTAGGTTCGGGTATTGATCAGGCTGAAATCCGCCACCAGGGTCAGGCCGAGCACCTTGGAGTAGCTGTCGGTTTCGGCTATGTCGTTGAGGTCCTGGCGGAAGTCGATATCCGACAGGGTGCCGAACAGCACATAGTCAGCGCCCTTGAAGTGACCCTGCTTGATCCGCGCGATGACGTCGTAGAGGCCTTCGTTCTGCTTGGCGGTGTAGGGTTTGCCCTGAATCAGCTGGAACATCCGTGATTTGAGGATCTCGCCCTTGATGTCACCGGTGAACTTGCGCAGTTCGCCGCGCTCAACGTAGCTGTAGGTTCCTTCCACTTCGTTGTAGCTGGACGAGTTGCTTGCCGAAAAGCCACTGGCCTGGGCCTGGCTGTGCGCACTGACCACGCGGATGTATTCGCGTACACGTTCCTCGTAAGCCAGATCGGTGACCGCGATCTTGGGTGCAGCCTGGGCCAGCCCGGCGATGCCGAGCAGCAGTAATGCGATCAGATGCTTCATCTCAGCGCTCCGTAGTTTTGCGGATTTCTTTTTCGTCCATCCACTCGGCCAGGCCGCTTTCCACATCGACCAGTTGCAGGCTGAACTTGTAGAACACGTCTTTGTAATCGCTGCTGCGTTTGACGATGGAGCTGATCGAGCCTTCCAGGCGGTATTGGGCAGCAATCATGTTGCCGGTTTTGGCTACCGTGGAGTTCTTGTACAGGCCGCTCTGGTTCTGCAGCTTCAGCTGGTCAACCTGGCTCTGCATGTCGACATTGTCACTGGCGAAACGGGCTACACCGCTCTTCAGCAACTGGGTCTTGATCGATGTGGTGATTTCGCGGGTATCGATGTACTCGCTGGTCTTGTTCTTCACATCGTATACCTGCACCACCGGACGCCCCTGCAGCACGCCAGACTGAGCCAGCGAGCGGGTCATCGATTCGGCGATCATCTGCAGATCGGTGGAGCCGAACTCATTGGTTACCAGCTCGACAGCCTTGCTGTCGCCATAGCTGACATTGCCGCCACCGAGCACGGGCGACGAGGTGGAGGCACAGCCACTGGCCAGCAGAGCAAGGGCGGCTACGAAGGAAAGGCGTGCAAACAACATGGCGATCTCTCTTAACGGAACAGGTTGACGTTATTGTCGGGCGTCTGGACTTCCAGACGGAAGTCGGTGGCCTGCGGCACTGGGGCGATGGCAGGCAGGTAGGCGGTTTGCGTGCCGTACAGGGTCAGGCTTTTCCAGCCTTCTTCGCCGGCAACCGGGAACCCGTCATTGCCCAGCCAGGCAAAGCGGTAGTACATGGATTTGTTTTTGTGGCTGCTGTTCTTCAGCTCGACTTTGACGGTGAGAAAACCGTTTTCACGGGCAACGCGCATGGCACCGACTTCGATGTGCTCCATGCTGCCGAGCGATACCACCTTGCTGGCCGCGCTGCCTGGTGCAGGCGGGGGCGGTGTGGCACAGCCGGCCAACAGGGCCAGGCCGAAAATGGCAAAAAGCGGACGTGACATCATCTGTCTCCTTAAAGGCTAGAGGCCTGTGCCACACTGGGCAGCGGCGCGGGTGTAACCAGATTGGCGGCGGTGCCGCTGGTGAAAATCTGCCTGCCGATCAGGCGCAGTGGCACAACCTGGTAGTTCTGTTCAACCTTCAGACGTACCTGACTGTCGGCGAGTTGCAGCAGATGCTCACCTTTTTTCAGTCGCAGGCGAATGATCTGGGTGTTGTCGGGCAGGGTGCGCCAGGTGCGTTCATCGGCGCCTTCGGTGATGGCCGATGCGATGCCTACGGCCAGGCCTGCGAGCGGGTTGACATCGTTGAGCTGTTTTTGGGCCACGCTGCGTGTGGCGGCACGTACGCTGGTGCGCAGAATGATGCCGGGCATGTCGTCACGCAACGCGCGGCGCGACATGGCTTCAGTGCTGTTGAGTTCAGTCAGGCTCAGGCTCTGTGCGTCCAGCGACAGGCTGCTGATGTCTGCAGTGGAGGCATCGCTTTTAATCACCGGGAAGGACAGCGGGGTGATGATCAGACCACTGCTGGTTGGAATTGGCAGAGGAATGCGGACCGAGTCCCGTGCCGGAGCCAGCCCGGTTTGCACCACCAGCAGCACATCGCTTTGATCGGCTGCACGGGCGTCGGGCTTGTCCAGCTCAAGCAGTGCCTGCTCCAGCAGCGGCGTGTCAGGGCGTAATTCAGCAGCCTTGCGGTAGCCAGGGGCGGCCATGCCGCGTTCGCCCAGCGCTTCATAAACGAAGCCGGACAGGTAGTGGCTGAAGGCGCTCTGATAGCTGTTCTTCAGGCTGATCACCTCTGGGGCATTCAGCGACTCCACGGGGTAACCCTGGAGGTCCTTGAGTTCGGCCGTGACGCCCTGTTTTTCGGCCTCTTCCTCGCGCTTGAGGTATTCCTTGTCGCGCAGTTCAGCAATCAGTGCTTCGCGCTCATGGGTCTTCTTGATTTCAACGCGCGCCGCTTCGAAGTCGCCTAAGGCCAGGTGGTTGATGGCCATCTGGGTGGTTAGCATGACTTTTTCGTAGTCATACCCTTCATAACGGCGCACCCGGTCATTGACCAGAAAGCTGCCGAATTCGCCCAGGTATTTGTTTGGGTCGCCGCGCACAGCTTCTTCCCACGCCATGACCTGCTTGTCAGCCTCGGTCCAGGCGGCCAGGCTACCTTGCAGATCGCCTTTGCTGCGCAGCAGTTCGCCTTTCTCGAAGTAGTAGAGAAGGTCTTTGCTTTCGCCGTTGTTGTTCTTTTCCAGGAGCGCCAGGGCTGCGTCGATATCACCGTTTTGCAGGTGCTGGTTGGTTTGGGTCAGCTCGCTTTCGTAGCTGCGGAAAGCCGCACAGCCGCTTAGGAGCAAAGACGCGCACAGCATGAGCGCGACTAGAGCACGAGATTGCATCGGATACTCACATTTTCATCGGGTTCGTAAATTCTGCCGACTCTGCGGTCAGCAAGACGAGGTCCGCTTGGCGTGCATTGCTTTTGGCTATCCTGCCAATCCCTCATAAGCGCGAGGGCCAAAATACCTTTTGGGCATAAATGGTGGGGGCGAAATTATATGCCCAATTTTGTGGTGCGTAATGGCAATTTGTTCGCGTCCAGACCAGCTGTCGTCTCTCAGGGGATGACACTCAGCGTGAACAGTGGCGGCGAGCATGGCTCGCAGGTTGCAACTGGCATAATGATGCTTTGCTGAGGGAGAACACGCGCATGCGAGTCTGGATTGATGCCGATGCCTGCCCTAAGGCGGCCAAGGATCAGGTGGTGAAGTTCGCCCTGAAGCGGCGCTTCGAGGTGCTGCTGGTGGCGGGGCAGGCGCAAGTCAAACCGGCCTACAGCTGCGTGCGGCTGATCGTGGTACCCAGTGGCCCGGATGCGGCGGATGATTACCTGGTTGAACACGCTGTGCCAGGTGAGTTGGTGATCTGCAGCGACGTACCGCTGGCCGACCGCCTGGTGAAAAAAGGCGTGGCGGCTCTCGACCCACGCGGCCGCGAGTTTGATGAGCGCAACATGGGCGACAAGCTGGCCGTGCGTAACCTGTTTACCGAGCTGCGCGAACTGGGCCAGGTCGGCGGCGGTCAGCCGCCGTATGGCGAGCGCGACAAACAGGCGTTCGCCAATTCACTGGACCGCATCCTCACCCGCTTGAGCCGTTAGTGCATCCTGCGTGCTGCTGTGGGAGGCGCTTCAGCGGCGAGCCTTGGCGTCTCATGCGGCTAAAGCCCTCCCGCATCGCTGCTCTCTGAACCGACCTGGACTATCCGCACAGATAAGTGCCAGTGCCGACAGCGACCAGGGTGCCATCGTCGCTGTGCAGTTCGCTGCGCACCACCGCCACCTTGTTGCCTGTGCGCAAGAGCACGGCGGTGGCGGTAAAGCGCTGGCCGCGGCCGGGGCGCAGGTAGTCGATGCGCAGGTCGATGGTGCCGAGCTTTGACAGCCGCGCCATGCGCTCGGCGCTGGACAAATGCTGGTGCTTATCGAAGGCGCCAATCAACGCCATGGCGCCGCCAGCCACATCCAGCAACGAGGAAATCACCCCGCCATGCAGAATGCCGTGGACAAAGTTGCCGATCAGTTCGGGCTTCATTGGCAGGTGCATGGTCACGCGCTGGGCGCTCAGCTCATCCAACTCGATACCGAGCACCTGATTGAAAGGAATGCGCTGAAAAAAGTTGCTGACCGCCTGCTGTAATTCAGCGGTGAGCTCAAAAGGTGGGTTGTTCATGGAGATCGTGCCTGGGCGAAGGGATGCTCAACCTGCCGCACTCGAGCTGATCTGGCCAGTGGCGCGGCTGGAGTGCCGCGCGCATTGGCGTGATTGACCTGATATGCCGGGCTGAGCCGGCCAATTAACAGATCGTTGGAAAAAACGTAGGCGAGGCAGGCAAGACAAGGCGCTACGTTAGCAACAGCCTCCGGCTGGTCAACACGGCCGAGAAACGCAGCGTAGCGGAGTAACAGCCAGCGGCTGACCCGCAGGGTGAGCGCAGCGAATCAAGCGGAGTTTACGGGCTGTAAATGAGCATGACTCGTTTCACTCGCCCTTCGGGTCGCGCTAAAGCGCGTGAGCCGCCAGCGGCTTCCGAGGCCGTTTTTAACGCAGTATTGCCAACGCAGGTAGTTTTTCAGCGATCTGTCAGGCTGGGTGGCTGAGCTCCAATACCCGATCCACCAGCTTGTTGATCCCCGAGGCGGCCTCACTGATCGACTGGGCGAGCATATAGGCCGGGGTGGTTATCAGCTTATGTTCGGCGTCTTCGACAATCTCGCTGACTTCACACTCATGGTGCTCGGCGCCCATCTGCACCAGAGTCGCGGCGGTTTCATGGTCCTTGCCGATGGTGCAGATCACGCCGTTGCCGAAGATCTTCGCGGCCAGCGCCGGGGCGATGCAGATCAGGCCCACCGGTTTGCCGGCTTTGACGAAGGCCTGGGTAGCGCTCAGTACATCGGGCTGCACCGTGCAGTTGGCGCCGCTGATGGCGAAGTCGGAGAGGTTTTTCGCCACGCCAAAACCGCCGGGCAGGATCAGCGCATCGAAGTCGCCGACATGCAGCTCCTTGACGTCCTGGATCTTGCCGCGGGCGATGCGTGCTGACTCAACCAGTACGTTGCGCGTGTCGTCCATTTCGTCGCCACTGTAGTGATCGACTACGTGCAGCTGCGGTACGTTGGGGGCGAAGCACTGCACCTGCGCGCCGCGCTGATCGAGGCGCAGCAGGGTGATCACGCTTTCATGGATTTCCGCGCCGTCATAGACGCCACAGCCGGAAAGAATCACCGCGACTTTCTTGCTCATCAAATTCTCCTGAATAACCCGCTGTATCGAATTGAGTCGTGTCCTGTCGTCGCCTGAGCCCTAATGTCGCCATATGCCACCCAGGTTGGCATGGCGCGCCGCGAGGCGGATGTGACGCTGGGCTAGGATTTGTTCAGCATCCTAGCCGTTAGCCGCGTGCTGCGATATGGCCTATGCAACAGGTGAAACCATGAATTACATCCTCTATGCCGTACCGTTCTTCTTTGCCTTGATCGCCCTGGAACTGCTGCTCGACCGCTGGCGCGGGGTCAGCACCTACCGCTTCTCCGACGCCCTCAACAGCCTCAGTGCAGGGGTGCTGTCGACCACCGTGGGCCTGCTGACCAAGGCCGTCGGGTTGCTCACCTACACCCTGGCCTGGCAACACTTCGGCGTGTTCGAGTTGTCGGCCAGCAGCCTGTGGGTCTGGCTGTTTGCCTTCGTCTTCTACGACTTCTGTTACTACTGGAACCACCGCCTGGGTCACGAGCGCAACGTGCTCTGGGCCGCGCACTCGGTGCACCATCAGAGCGAGGACTACAACCTCTCCACGGCGCTGCGGCAGACCAGTACCGGTTTTATTTTCGGTTGGATCTTCTACCTGCCGATGGCCATGGCTGGTGTGCCGCCGCTGGTATTCCTCACCGTGGCGGCGCTCAACCTGCTCTATCAGTTCTGGGTGCACACCCGGCATATCCCCAAATTGGGCTGGTTCGAGTGGTTCTTTATCACACCGTCCAACCACCGCGTGCACCATGCGCAGAATGCTGTGTATATGGATCGCAATTACGGCGGTGTGTTCATTCTCTGGGATCGGTTGTTTGGCACCTTTCAGGAGGAATTGGACGAAGAACCGGTGATATTCGGCGTAACCACGCCGCTGGCCAGCTGGAACCCGCTGTGGGCCAATGCGCAGTTCTATGTTGCGCTGTGGCAGGACGCGGTACGGGCCGAGTCCTGGTGGGACAAGCTGCGCATCTGGTTTATGCGCACCGGCTGGCGCCCGGCCGATGTCGCGGCCAACTACCCGCAGAACAAGCCGGACCTTAGCCAGTTCGTCAAATTCGACGTGCCGCTGAGTCTGGCGCAGAAGCTCTACGCCGGTGTGCAGTTCAGCCTGTATGTGGTGGCGGGCACCTGGCTGCTGGGCATGGGCGACACACTGAGCCTGACGCAGGCGCTGCTGGGCATCGTCTGGATGGCCGTGGGGCTGATGACCATCGGCTGCTGGCTGGAAAACCGGCCGACGGCCAAGCGTCTGGAAATACTGCGTCTACTGTTCAACCTGCCGGCGGCCTGGCTGGCTCTGCAACTTGGTCTGCTAACCGCTCAGCCACTGCTCTGGGCGCTGCTGCTGGGTTACAGCCTGCTCAGTGTCGGTGCGCTGTTCTGGACGCCGCGCGGACATAATCCCGTGCCTGCTTAGGCAGAGACTGCTGCTGAACCCGATAACGCTGGACAGGCGCAGGCCTGTTCCACCGTTATGCGTTTAAGCCTTGTTATTCGGCCTACCTTCCTGCTTTTCCGGCATATCCTCGCGCCCGTCGCAGCGCTATGCTTGCTGGGCTTGCGGCAAGCGGTCGCAGCGCTGTCGTGCGTTGTCATACTTTGGTCATAATGGCCGCTTATAACTGTCACACTCGCCCGTTGCTGCGGGCTTCGGAGTCTGCCGTGAGCTTTACCCCCGCCAATCGCCTGTTTCCCGCCACTCGCCTGCGTCGCAACCGCCGTGATGATTTTTCCCGGCGTCTGGTGCGGGAAAACCGCCTGAGTGTCGATGACCTGATTCTGCCGGTGTTCGTCCTCGACGGCGAAAACCGCCGCGAAGCGATTGCCTCGATGCCCGGCGTCGAACGCCTGTCCATCGACCTGCTGCTCAAGGAAGCCGAGCACTGGGTCGCTTTGGGTATTCCGGCGCTGGCGCTGTTCCCGGTGACGCCGCTGGAGAAGAAATCCCTGCTGGCGGAAGAAGCCTGGAACCCGGACGGCATCGCCCAGCGCGCCATCCGTGCTCTGCGCGCCAAATTCCCCGAACTGGGGGTGATCAGCGACGTGGCACTGGACCCATTCACCACGCACGGCCAGGACGGCATCCTTGATGATTCCGGCTATGTGATGAACGATGTTACGGTCGATGCATTGGTCAAGCAGGCGCTCTCGCATGCCGCTGCCGGTGCCCAGGTGGTCGCGCCCTCGGACATGATGGATGGCCGCGTACAGGCGATCCGCGAGGCGCTGGAGCTGGCCGACCACAGCAATGTGCGGATCATGGCCTACTCGGCCAAGTACGCCAGCGCCTACTACGGCCCGTTTCGCGACGCGGTGGGTTCGGCGGCCAACCTGGGCAAGGCCAACAAGGCCAGCTACCAGATGGACCCGGCCAATGGCGACGAAGCCCTGCATGAAGTGGCGGCGGACCTGGCTGAGGGCGCGGACATGGTCATGGTCAAGCCGGGCATGCCCTACCTGGACATCCTCTGGCGGGTCAAAACGGAATTCAAAGTGCCGACCTTTGTCTATCAGGTCAGCGGTGAGTACGCCATGCACATGGCAGCGATCCAGAATGGCTGGTTGGGCGAGGCGGTGATTCTTGAATCACTAACCGCCTTCAAACGTGCGGGTGCTGATGGCATCCTGACTTATTTCGCCGTGCGCGCGGCAGAACTGCTGAAGCAGGGGCAGTAGGCCCCACAGGAACTCCAGATGAACACCGAAGGACTCAGTAACACCGAATTGCAGGACGCCCAGCCGGTCGTCGAGGACGCCGCCGTGGTTGAGGCGCCACCTGCCGAGGCACCCGCTCCGGTGGTTGTCCCGGCGCCTGTGGTGATCCACAACCTGGATGACAGCAGCCTGTATATTCACCGCGAGCTGTCGCAGCTGCAATTCAATATCCGCGTGTTGGAACAGGCGCTGGATGAGTCCTATCCGCTGCTGGAGCGGTTGAAGTTTCTGCTGATCTTCTCCAGCAACCTGGATGAGTTCTTCGAGATTCGTGTGGCTGGTCTGAAGAAGCAGATCAACTTCGCCCGCGAACAGGCCGGCGCGGATGGCTTGCAACCGCATCAGGCGCTGGCACGGATTGCCGAGTTGGTGCACGAACAGGTGGATCGTCAGTACGCGATTCTTAACGACACCCTGTTCCCGGCGCTGGCCAAGCACAACGTCAACTTTATCCGCCGGCGCTTCTGGACGGCCAAGCACAAGGCCTGGGTACGTCGCTATTTCCGCGACGAGATCGCGCCGATCATCACCCCGATCGGCCTCGACCCGACCCACCCGTTTCCGCTGCTGGTGAACAAGAGCCTGAACTTTATCGTCGAACTGGAAGGCATTGATGCCTTCGGCCGCGACTCCGGTTTGGCGATCATTCCGGCCCCGCGTTTGCTGCCGCGCATCATCAAAGTGCCGGAAGAGGTTGGCGGGCCGGGGGATAATTTTGTCTTCCTCTCATCGATGATCCACGCCCATGCCGATGACCTGTTCCAAGGCATGAAGGTTAAAGGTTGCTACCAGTTCCGCCTGACCCGTAACGCTGACCTCTCAGTCGATACCGAAGACGTCGAAGACCTGGCCCGCGCCCTGCGTGGTGAGCTGTTCAGCCGCCGTTATGGCGATGCCGTGCGCCTGGAGGTGGTCGATACCTGCCCGCGCCCGCTGCTCGATTACCTGCTCAAACAGTTCAGCCTGACCGAGGCCGAGCTGTACCGGGTCAATGGTCCAGTCAACCTGACCCGCCTGTTCAGCATCACCGGCCTGGAAAGCCACCCGGAGCTGCAGTACACACCGTTCACCCCGGTGATCCCCAAACTGTTGCAGAACGCCGAGAACATCTTCAGCGTGATCAGCAAGCAGGACGTGCTGTTGCTGCACCCCTTTGAATCGTTCACCCCGGTGGTCGATCTGCTGCGTCAGGCGGCGAAAGACCCGCATGTGCTGGCTATCAAGCAGACGCTGTACCGCTCCGGGGCCAACTCGGAGATCGTCGACGCGCTGGTGGAAGCGGCGCGTAACGGCAAAGAAGTGACCGCGGTGATTGAACTGCGTGCGCGCTTTGATGAAGAGTCCAACCTGCAACTGGCCAGCCGCCTGCAGGCGGCTGGTGCGGTGGTGATTTACGGTGTGGTGGGTTTCAAGACCCACGCCAAAATGATGCTGATTTTGCGCCGCGAAGCCGGCGATATTGTCCGCTACGCACACCTGGGTACCGGTAACTACCACGCCGGTAACGCCAGGCTGTACACCGACTACAGCCTGCTCACCGCTGATGTTGCGCTGTGTGAAGACGTGTCCAAGCTGTTCAGTCAGTTGATTGGCATGGGTAAGACCCTGCGCATGAAAAAGCTGCTGCACGCGCCGTTCACCCTGAAGAAGACCCTGCTCGACATGATCGCCCGCGAAACCGCGCTGGCGGCCGAGGGCAAGCCGGCGCATATCATTGCCAAGTTCAACTCGTTGACCGATCCGAAGATCATCCGTGCGCTGTACAAGGCCAGCCAGACCGGGGTGAAGATCGATCTGGTGGTGCGCGGCATGTGCTGCCTGCGTCCTGGGATTATCGGGGTGTCGCACAATATCCAGGTGCGCTCGATCATCGGTCGCTTCCTTGAACACACGCGCGTGTTCTATTTCCTTAATGGCGGCGAGGAGAAAATTTACCTGTCGAGTGCCGACTGGATGGAGCGCAACCTCGACAAGCGCGTCGAGACCTGCTTCCCGGTGGAAGGCAAGAAGCTGATTCTGCGGGTTAAAAAGGAGCTGGAAAGCTACCTGACTGACAACACCCAAGCCTGGGTGCTGCAGCCGGACGGGCGTTATCTGCGTGTCAGCCCAAGCGGTAACCAGAACCCACGCAGCGCGCAGGCAGGCTTGTTGGAGAAGCTGACGGCACCGCTGATCAGCGCCCGCTAGGCAAGTGGGCTGATACCCATCGCCATTGCCCTCTGCCAATGCGGGGAGGGCGTGAGCGTCACCTCACACTCAGTTCAATCCCGATCCGTTTGAGCCACTCCGCTTCCTGGGTGAAATCTGCCTGGGTCAGCGGGTTGCTCTCCAGCCAGCCCTCAGGGAACTGAATCTCCAGACGCTGTTCGGCCGCTTTGAGCTGCACGTTGGGCATTTCCTGAGTACCACGGATGTGGTGGAACAGGATGGCAAAGCGCAGCAGTACGCACAGGCGGATCAGCTTGATGCCTTCGGCGCCGAACTCGGCAAACTTGTCCTTGGGAATATTGCGTCGGTGGCCGCGCACCAAGAGCGCGAGCATCTGTTGATCTTGACGTGAGAAGCCGGACAGGTCGGAGTGCTCGACCAGATAAGCGCCGTGCTTGTGGTATTGGTAGTGAGCGATGTCCAGGCCCACTTCATGCACCTTGGCCGCCCAACTGAGCAGCTCGCGGTGCCAATCGTCTTCCAGCTGCCAATCCCCGGTGACCTTGTCCAGCGCAGAGAGTGCCTTGCTCTCCACTCGCGCGGCTTGCTCCAGGTCGACGTGATAGCGCTCCATCAGCGAACTCAGCGTGCGCTCGCGCACGTCCTCATGCTGATGGCGGCCCAGCAGGTCGTAGAGCACGCCTTCGCGCAGCGCACCTTCGGAATGGCTCATGCGCTGGATATCGCAAGCGTCGAAGATCGCTTCGAGAATCGCCAAGCCCGCCGGGAAGATGCCTCGGCGATCCGGCTTGATGCCGTCAAGGTCGAGCTTTTCTACTTCGCCGATCTTGAACATCTTGCGTTTGAGCCAGGCCATGCCGGCTGCATTGACTTCACCGGAGCCGAGCCCGGCGGCCTGAATGGCCAGACCTACGGCTTTGATCGTACCCGATGCGCCGACGGCATCTTCCCAGCCCAGGCGGCGCAGGGCGTGCTCAATGCCCATGATTTCCAGGCGCGCAGCGGTGTAGGCCTGAGCGTAACGCGCCGGGGTAATCTTGCCATCCTTGAAAAAACGCTGGGTGAAGCTGACGCAGCCCATCTGCAGGCTTTCGCGGATCAGGGGTTCGAAACGCTGACCAATGATGAACTCGGTACTACCACCGCCGATATCGGCGACCAGGCGTCGGCCAGGGGTGTCGGCAATGCTGTGTGATACGCCGAGGTAGATCAGTCGCGCTTCTTCGCGTCCGGAGATGACTTCAACCGGGTGGCCGAGGATTTCTTCGGCGCGGCGGATGAATTCGCCACGGTTACGCGCCTCACGCAGGGCATTGGTGCCCACGACGCGTACTGCACCTTCCGGCAGGCTGGCGGTCAGCTGAGCAAAGCGGCGCAGGCAGTCCAGCCCGCGCTGCATGGCCTCTTCACTGAGTAGGCGCTCTTCATCAATGCCAGCTGCCAGTTGCACCTTGTCGCCGAGGCGTTCGAGGATACGGATCTCGCCATGGTCGGCTTTGGCCAGCACCATATGGAAGCTGTTGGAGCCCAGGTCGATAGCAGCAATCAAAGGAAAAGACTCGGCAGGGGTATACGGCATGGAGAACCATCTCATTGCGGAACCGTGCCATCGTGCCACGATAGCCCAGCTCCGCCAACGCATACTGATGTCGCAGGTCTGTTGGCTGACCTTGTTAAGGGGGTCGCACAGCGAGGGCTGAGGGTTTGCCGGCTGTCTGAATAAACTGTGACATGGCTGTCCAGGCGACAAATTTCGCTATGGGTCATAGAGAAGCTCAATTGCCACTGCCTTCCTGTGTAAGGAAAGCCGGGCTATGATGTCGGCCATCTTTTGCTTCCGAATACGGAGACTTTCCATGAGCGACTTCATCACCAATGTCAGCGATGCCAGCTTCGACCAGGATGTGATCCAGGCTGAAGGTCCGGTACTGGTCGATTACTGGGCTGAGTGGTGTGGCCCTTGCAAGATGATTGCGCCGGTGCTCGATGAGATTGCCCAGGTCTATCAAGGCAAGCTGAAGGTCTGCAAGCTGAACATCGACGAAAATCAGGACACTCCGCCGAAATACGGCGTGCGTGGTATTCCGACGCTGATGCTGTTCAAGAACGGCAATGTTGAGGCGACCAAAGTGGGTGCACTGTCCAAGTCGCAGCTGGCGGCTTTCCTCGACAGCAACATCTAAGTATTCGGCCAGCCGCTCTGTCGGGCCATGGCCCGTGCATGGCAACAGCGCCGCCTGCTCGTGAAAGCCCCGTGAAATGCGGGGCTTTTTTCTGCCTGAGTGCTGGACGGATCAATAAACCCGGTGTTACATTCGGCCTCGTTGCATTTCCTATGCAGCCCCCTGCAAGCCGTCGCCGACGGATTCCTCCGCGAATACCCTCGATACACACGGGCGATCAAATCGCCGCTCAGTGGCACGGCCTCCCAAGCTTATTAGCTTATTTCCCTCCCTCATGATTACGTCATTCCTATGAATCTGACCGAACTCAAGCAAAAGCCGATCACCGAACTGCTGGAACTCGCCGAACAACTGGGCCTGGAAAACATGGCCCGTTCGCGCAAGCAGGACGTGATTTTCTCGCTGTTGAAAAAACACGCTAAAAGCGGTGAGGAAATCTCCGGTGATGGCGTGCTGGAGATTCTCCAGGACGGTTTCGGCTTTCTCCGCTCTGCGGATGCCTCGTACCTCGCTGGCCCCGATGACATCTACGTCTCGCCGAGCCAGATCCGCCGCTTCAACTTGCGTACAGGCGATACCATCGTCGGCAAGATTCGCCCGCCGAAAGAAGGCGAGCGCTACTTCGCGTTGCTCAAGGTTGACACGATCAACTACGACCGCCCGGAAAACGCCAAGAACAAAATTCTGTTCGAAAACCTCACGCCGCTGTTCCCCAACAAGCGTCTGGTCATGGAGGCCGGTAACGGCTCCACCGAAGACATCACCGGCCGGGTCATCGACCTGTGTGCGCCCATCGGTAAAGGCCAGCGCGGCCTGATCGTTGCACCGCCGAAAGCCGGTAAGACCATCATGCTGCAGAACATTGCGGCGAACATCGCGCGCAACAATCCTGAGTGCCACTTGATCGTGCTGCTGATCGACGAGCGCCCGGAAGAAGTGACCGAGATGCAGCGCACCGTGCGCGGCGAAGTGGTCGCGTCGACCTTCGACGAGCCGCCAACCCGTCACGTGCAGGTGGCCGAAATGGTCATCGAGAAGGCCAAGCGCCTGGTTGAGCACAAGAAGGATGTGGTCATCCTGCTTGACTCCATCACCCGTCTGGCGCGTGCCTACAACACCGTGATCCCAAGCTCCGGCAAGGTGCTCACCGGTGGTGTCGACGCCCATGCTCTGGAGAAGCCGAAACGCTTCTTCGGTGCGGCGCGTAACATCGAAGAAGGCGGCTCGCTGACCATCATCGCCACCGCGCTGGTGGAAACCGGCTCGAAGATGGATGAAGTGATTTACGAAGAGTTCAAAGGCACCGGCAACATGGAGTTGCCGCTGGACCGTCGTATTGCTGAGAAGCGTGTGTTCCCGGCCATCAACATCAACCGCGCTGGCACCCGCCGCGAAGAGTTGTTGACCGCTGAGGACGAACTGCAGCGCATGTGGATTCTGCGCAAGTTGCTGCACCCGATGGATGAAATTGCCGCCATCGAGTTCCTTACCGACAAGCTGAAAGCGACCAAGACCAACGAAGAGTTCTTCCAGTCGATGAAGCGTAAGTAAGGCGTTCTTCGCTTTACAACAAAAGCCGGGCAAGCCCGGCTTTTGTGTGTCTGAAGGCTGGCTTTCCCTTCTGAAAGACCGAGTTCGGCGCTAAACTTTGTGCCCCTATTGCTCGGCCCGAAACGAGGCATCTGCATGCAGTATCGTGATCTGCGCGATTTTATTCGCGGTCTGGAGACGCGCGGCGAACTCAAGCGTATCCAAACGCCGGTTTCCCCTGTGCTGGAAATGACCGAAATCTGCGACCGCACCTTACGTAAAGGCGGGCCGGCATTGCTCTTTGCAAACCCCACGGGCTTCGATGTGCCGGTGCTCGGCAACCTGTTCGGCACGCCCAAGCGTGTGGCGCTGGGCATGGGCGCGGAAGAGGTCAGTGAGCTGCGCGAAATTGGCAAGTTGCTGGCCTTTCTCAAAGAGCCCGAACCGCCGAAAGGGCTGAAGGATGCCTGGAGCAAACTGCCGATCTTCAAGAAAGTGCTGAGCATGGCGCCCAAGGTGTTGAAGGATGCGCCGTGCCAGGAAGTGGTCGAAGAGGGCGACGACGTCGATCTCGCCAAGCTGCCGGTGCAGACCTGCTGGCCCGGCGATGTCGGGCCGCTAATCACCTGGGGCCTGACCATCACCAAAGGCCCGAATAAAGAACGGCAGAACCTCGGCATCTATCGCCAGCAGGTGATTGGCCGCAACAAGCTGATCATGCGCTGGCTCAGCCACCGTGGGGGTGCGCTGGATTTTCGCGAGTGGTGCCTGAAGTATCCGGATCGTCCCTACCCGGTGTGCGTGGCCCTCGGCGCCGATCCGGCGACCATTCTCGGTGCGGTCACCCCGGTGCCCGATACCTTGTCTGAGTATGCGTTTGCCGGTTTGCTGCGCGGCCACCGCACCGAGCTGATCAAGGCCCGTGGCAGTGATCTGCAGGTGCCGGCCAGCGCCGAAATCGTCCTCGAAGGGGTGATCCACCCCGGCGAGACCGCGCCGGAAGGCCCTTATGGCGACCACACCGGTTACTACAACGAAGTCGACACCTTCCCGGTGTTTACTGTCGAGCGCATCACGCGCCGGCAAAAGCCGATTTACCACAGCACCTACACCGGCCGTCCGCCGGATGAGCCGGCGATTCTCGGCGTGGCGCTCAACGAAGTGTTTGTGCCAATCCTGCAGAAGCAGTTTCCCGAAATCACCGACTTCTACCTGCCGCCGGAAGGCTGCTCGTACCGCATGGCGGTGGTGACCATGAAGAAGCAGTACCCGGGACACGCCAAGCGCGTCATGCTCGGTGTGTGGTCGTTCCTGCGTCAGTTTATGTACACCAAGTTTGTGATCGTCACCGACGACGATATCAACGCACGGGACTGGAATGACGTGATCTGGGCGATTACCACGCGCATGGACCCCAAGCGCGACACGGTGATGATCGACAACACGCCGATTGACTACCTCGACTTCGCCTCGCCGATCTCGGGTCTGGGCTCGAAGATGGGGCTGGACGCCACGCACAAATGGCCTGGGGAAACCACTCGCGAGTGGGGCCGGGCTATCGTGCAGGATGAGGCGGTCAAGCAGCGCGTCGATGCGCTGTGGTCTGAGTTGGGAATTGATTGATGAAAGTCACCCTGAACCCTTCAGGTGCCGTACTGGACGTGCAGCCCCGCGAACGCATTCTCGATGCGGCGCGACGACTGGGTTACGACTGCCCGCAGAGCTGCCGCAATGGCAACTGCCATATCTGCGCGGCGTTGCTGGTGGAGGGCCGTGTGCAGCAGGGTGGGGTCGAGCTGACCCAGGGCGAACTGTTCACCTGCCTGGCTGAGCCGCTGGAAGACTGTGTGCTGCACTGGGACGGCGTGCTTGCTCCGGGTGAAATGCCGGTGCGCGAGCTGGCCTGCCAGGTGGTCGCGTGTGATGACGTGGGCGGTGATGTGTTCCGCCTGCGCCTGCAGACCCCTGCCGGCAAGGTGCCGCGCTACCACGCCGGGCAATACCTGCTGCTGCAGCGTGATGGTGATGATTACGCGGCCTTCTCCCTGGCCTCAGCCCCGCATCGTGGGCGTGAGCTGGAGCTGCACGTGCTGGCTCGCGATGAGGTCACGGTTGCGCTGATCGCCCAGCTGCGCCGCAGCGGTCTGGTGCGGGTGAGGCTGCCGTTTGGCGACGCCCACCTGGCGGAGCTGCCGGATGGGCCGCTGGTGCTGATCGCTGCTGGCACCGGCATGGGGCAAATGCACAGCTTGATCGAACACTGCCACGCTGCCGGTTTCGTCCATCCGGTGCACCTGTATTGGGGGGCACGCCGTCCAGAAGACTTTTACGACCTGGAGCACTGGGCGCAGTGGCAGCAGGTGCCCAACCTGTTCCTGCATCAGGTGGTCAGCGACCCGTGTGGCTGGCAGGGACGTTGCGGCCTACTGCACGAGGCGGTGCGCGAAGACTTTCCTGACCTCAAGGCGCTGCATGTCTACGCCAGCGGCTCGCCGGCGATGGTCTACGCCACCCTGGATGCGCTGGTGGAAGCGGGTATGGATGCTCACCAGATGCGTGCGGATGTATTCGCCTACGCGCCGCGCGGCTGAAGCCTGCGCATAAAAAAGGCCGCGTGATGGGCGGCCTTTTGCTACGCGTTGGGCTTAGCGTACGCTGACGACGACTTTACCCACTGCCTTGCGCTGACCGAGGGTGTTGATCGCCTCGGCTGCCTGTGCCAGCGGGAAGGTCTGCGATACCAGCGGCTTGAGCTTGCCTTCGGCGTGCCAGGCAAATAGTTGCTGGAAGTTGGCGGCGTTGTCCTGCGGCTGGCGCTGGGCGAACGCCCCCCAGAACACACCTACCACGGCCGCGCCCTTGAGCAAGGTCAGGTTGACTGGCAGCTCGGGGATGCGCCCGCTGGCAAAACCCACCACCAGCAGGCGGCCGTTCCAGGCTATTGAGCGGATTGCGGCGTCGAACAGGTCGCCGCCCACCGGGTCATAGATCACGTCTGCGCCCTGGCCGCCAGTCAGGCGCTTCACTTCGTCCTTCAGGCTGCATTCGCTGTAGTTGATCAGCTCATCGGCACCAGCGGCTTTGGCCACTTCGAGTTTTTCCGCGCTGCTGGCGGCGGCAATCACCTTGGCGCCCATGGCTTTGCCAATTTCCACGGCGGCCAGACCAACGCCACCGGACGCACCGAGTACCAGTAGGGTTTCACCTGGTTGCAGATTGGCGCGTTGCTTGAGGGCGTGCATCGAGGTGCCGTAGGTCATGCCGAATGCGGCGGCGCAGGCGAAGTCCATGCTCGGCGGAATCGGCATGACGTTGTAGCCAGGTACTGCCACTTCCTCGGCAAAGCTGCCCCAGCCGGTCAGGGCCATCACCCGGTCGCCAACTTTCAGATGGCTGACTTTTTCACCGACGGCCGTGACCACGCCAGCGGCCTCGCCACCCGGTGAGAACGGGAAGGGCGGCTTGAACTGGTACTTGCCTTCGATGATCAAGGTGTCGGGGAAATTGACTCCGGCCGCATGGACGTCGAGCAGCACTTCGTTCTTCTTCGCTTCGGGGCTGGCGATTTCTTCCAGCACCAAGGTTTCGGCGGGGCCGAAGGCTTTGCACAGCACGGCTTTCATCAGGCTTTCCTCTGCGGTTGATGGTCATGCAGTGTAGGGGTGGGTGTGCCAGGGTCAACGAGCATGGCTGCGCCTGATGAGTCAGCATAAGTTTGGGGCTTGGGCTGTGGGCAGACTCTGGCTATGCTAGGTGCAAATTAGCGAGGAATACTGCCTGTGAAAGCCTTGATTGCAATGCTGTTGGCTCTGTCCCTGCCTTTACTGGCGCATGCCTCGGGAGATGAAGAGCCGAAGGAGGGGGCGCCCGTGGCGCCCGTGGTCGCTTATGTCACATTGGTTCCTGCGTTAGTCGGCAATTTTGGTGAGGGCCCCAAGTTGAAGTTCTACAAGGCGGACCTTTCCTTGCGTGTTACTGGTGCGGATATTGAGGCCAAGGTCAAACACCATGAGCCGTTGATTCGTAATCAGCTGGTTATGCTGTTTTCGCAGCAGACTGAAGAGGCCATGGCGGCCTCTGGTGCGCGGGAGACGTTGCGTGCGGAAGCGCTCAAGCAGGTTCAGGCTGTTCTGACCCAGGAAGAAGGCAAGCCGCTGGTTGAAGATTTGCTGTTCAACAACCTGATTATTCAATAGGTCGTCATTCCAGCCTGCTGCGTTCAGCGCAGAGCGAGAATGGCCGCCCATTCTTCAGCTTTGACGGGCATCACTGAGAGACGGCTGCCTTTTTGTACCAGTGGCAGTTCCAGCAAGGCGCTCTGAGCTTTCAGCTGTGCCAGTGGTATGACCCGTTTGAATGCTTCAACAAACGCCACGTCGACGGCGCTCCACGGATTTTTCGCGGCGCTGGCTTTGGCGTCGAAGTAATGGCTTTCAGGCTCCAGCGCCGTCGGGTCAGGATAGTGCGCCGAGATGACTCGGGCGATCCCGGCAATGCCCGGTTCCGGGCAGCTGGAGTGGTAGAAGAAGAACAAATCATCCGGTTGCAGGCTGCGCACGAAATTGCGTGCCTGGTAATTGCGCACGCCATCCCAGCGTGTCTGCTTCAGGCGTTGAAGGTCGTGGATGGATAGTTCCTCGGGTTCTGACTTCATTAGCCAATAAGGCATGAACTTTGCTCCTGTGGGTCAGTCCGTTAACGGACTGGGTGTGCCGCCCGCTATCTATCACATGGGCTTGTTGCCCGAATGGCAGGGCGGATGGCCACCGTTGCGGGATCTATAACAATAATGGCTGCGGAAACACCGCGCGTTATGCCTTAAAGGGGGAGGCATTGAATGAAACGTAAACCAGATGTGTTGTGGGTGTTGGTGATTCTGTTCAGTCTGGGCGTGGTAACCACGGGTTACACCCAGAGCCTGTGGGAGCGCCAGCCTGCGCCGGTGTTGCAGCCCAAAGCGGCAGGCTAAGCCGGTTGTGTACCGCAGGGAGCGCGGTACCGCTACACCATCAATACCACGCCTTATCCGTTACCGTGCCTTGCAAGGGCACGTCCCAACTGGCCATGCTCAGCTGTTCGACCTGCTGACACTCATGCGCCAAGCCGAGTAATGTCGGTTTGTGCCAATTTTTGCGCAGTGCGCGATAGGCCAGGCTACGGTCATAAAACCCACCGCCCATGCCCAGGCGCGCGCCGTGACGGTCGAAGCCAACCAGGGGCAGTAGCACCAAATCCAGGGTCCAGATCTTGCGCTGCTGCTTGCGGTTGCGCCGCGGCTCGTCAATGCCGAAGCGGTTTTTCTGCAAGCGTTCGCCAGGTCGGATGCGCTGAAACACCATCTTGCTGCGTGGCCAGGGGCTGAGCACTGGCAGGTAGGTCGCCTTGCCGCGCTGCTGCGCCGCACGCAACAGTGGGCGCGGATCGATCTCGCCATCATTGGGCAGGTACAGGGCAATCTGCGTCGCACGGCGAAACAGTGGGTGCTGGGCGAGTTGTTGGTACAGTCCGCGCGCGGCGTGGCGCTGGGCCTGGCGGCTGAGTGCGCGGCGTTGCGCGCGCAGGTGTCGGCGCAGTTGCGTGCGACTCAGTGCAGAAGTATCGGGCATGGGCTTGGGCGGGCGCTGTGACCACGGCTGGGCAACAGGCTAAAAAGGGTGACTCCCCGACGTGCCGCTGTCGGTTTAGCCCTTGAACCCGAAAGTTCAAGGTGGAGGTTGCAGGAGGCGTTAAGGCTTTCCGTCAGGCGGACATGCACACCGGCCTCAACATGCAACCCCCGGGTTTGTGCGTATCGGCTCAGGGACATCACCAACTGGCGCACACTCCAGGGAGCGGCCGTTAGTATACCCGAAAGCGTCTGTGCGTAATCAGTTGGCTTGCTCATCAGCATCCCGCGCCAGAGCACCGTCGACGCGGTTGAGCAGACTGCGCACCTGTTCGCGGTTGGCGCCGGCCTGCTGATCAAGGTGTTGCTGTTTGTGTAGCAGGTCGTGGGTGATGTTGAGGGCGGCCATCACGGCAACGCGGTCGGCACCGATCACTTTGCCGCTGGAGCGAATCTCCCGCATCTTGCCGTCCAGGTAGCGCGCGGCACTCTCCAGATTGCTGCGCTCATCACTGGGACAGGCGATGCAATATTCTTTGTCCAGAATCTGGACGGTCAAGGTATTCGACTGGGTCATTAATCCTGCTCCAGGGCTTTGAGGCGCGAAATCATGGATTCGACCTTGTGCCGGGCCATTTCGTTCTTTTCAATTAACTGCGCGCGTTCTTCGCGCCAGGCCTTTTCGCTCGCCAGAAGCAGTCGGTTTTGCGCTTTGAGCTGCTCGACGCGCTGGATAAGCAGATCCAGCTTGGTCGTGAGTGCATGCAGATCGGCGTCTTCCATGGATTCTCTACTCGCGGGTATATGAGCGGGACAGACAAGGGGGAAAATAGCGTTTTTCGATCGTCTTCGACAGTGCCGAGCAGTGCATGCTGCGGATACTCGGCAGTTTGGTCAGTGTGGAACAGATTACTGCGCCAGCGCTTGATGTGTTTCACCCGGCGATCATCTTGTGGCTATGCGTCGCGGTGTTGGCAGGTTGGACATGCACGTTCCGCCGAGCACCTTGAATAGTCTTGGTGGGCTTGCCGGTGCTAGGATACGAGGCCTCCATTCTAGTGATTGCGCAGCGTTGCGCCTAGTTATCTATGCCTATCTCGAACTCCCCGTATTCTGCTTTTGCAACCCTGCTAGCCAGCAGCGGTTATACCGTTTCGCCTGCTGAGTTGCATGGCCTGTTGCTCGGTCGTAGCTGCGCCGGCGCCGGCTTTGAAATCGACCCCTGGCTGGTGGATGCCGCCGAGCTGCTCGGCGCTGCGCCGGAAGATACCGTGCGCCAGGCGCTGATTGGCCTGCAGGAAATGGTCAAGAACGAACTGTCCAGCAATGACGTCACCGTGGTGCTGTTGCTGCCCAGCGACGATGCGCCGCTTAGCGAGCGCGCTGTGGCTCTGGGACAATGGTGTCAGGGCTTCCTCGGTGGTTTCGGCCTGACTGCCCGTGACAGCGCTCTGAGCGCCGAAGCCATGGAAGTGCTGCAAGACCTCTCGGCCATTTCTCAGGTGCAGAACGCCCTGGACGAGTCCGATGATGGCGAGAACGACTACATGGAAGTGATGGAATACCTGCGCGTAGCGCCGCTGCTGTTGTTCAGCGAGTGCGCCAAACCAGTGGTCGCCGCGGCGAAACCGTCGCTGCATTGATTTGCATGACACCTGTTTTCAAGTAACCAGAAGTGGACTCAATCTGCCCATGATCAGCATCCCCAAGTCGGAATACGCCCGTCGGCGCAAGGCGCTGATGGCGCAGATGGAACCCAACAGCATCGCGATTCTGCCGGCTGCGCCGGTGTATATCCGCAACCGCGATGTTGAGCATATCTACCGTCAGGACAGCGACTTCCAGTACCTCTCCGGCTTTCCCGAGCCCGAAGCGGTGATTGCGCTGATTCCTGGGCGTGAGCATGGCGAGTATGTGTTGTTCTGCCGCGAGCGCGACCCCCTGCGTGAGCTGTGGGATGGCCTGCGTGCCGGCCAGGATGGCGCGATCAGCCAGTACGGTGCGGATGATGCGTTCCCGATTGGTGACATCGACGACATTCTGCCAGGGCTGATCGAGGGCCGTGATCGGGTCTATTCCTCCATGGGCACCAATCATGAGTTTGACCGCCAGCTGATGGAGTGGATCAACGTGATCCGCTCCAAAGCGCGCCAAGGCGCGACGCCGCCCAACGAATTCATCACCCTTGAGCACCTGCTGCATGACCAGCGCCTGTACAAGTCGGCGGCCGAAGTCAAAGTCATGAAGGAAGCGGCGGACATCTCCTGCCGTGCCCATGTGCGCGCCATGCAGGCGAGCCGTGCCGGCCTGTTCGAGTACCACCTGGAAGCCGAACTGGACTACGAGTTCCGCAAGGGCGGGGCGAAGATGCCAGCCTATGGCAGCATCGTCGCAGCGGGCAAGAACGCCTGCATCCTGCATTACCGCGAGAACGATGCACCGCTGAAAGACGGCGATCTGGTGTTGATCGATGCTGGTTGCGAGATCGACTGCTACGCCAGTGACATCACCCGCACCTTCCCGGTCAGCGGCACCTTCTCGCCGGAGCAGAAGGCCATCTACGAGCTGGTGCTGGCGGCGCAGGAAGCAGCCTTCAAGGAAATCGCCCCTGGCAAACACTGGAATCAGGCCCACGAGACCACCGTGCAGGTGATTACCGCTGGTCTGGTGGAACTCGGTCTGCTGCAGGGTGATGTGGCCGAGCTGATTGCCACTGAAGCCTACAAACCCTTCTATATGCACCGCGCCGGCCACTGGCTGGGCATGGATGTGCATGATGTCGGCGAGTACAAGGTCGGCGGCGAATGGCGCGAGCTGGAAGTTGGCATGGCCATGACGGTTGAGCCGGGCATCTACATCGCCGTGGACAACCCGGACGTGGCGAAGAAGTGGCGCGGCATCGGTGTGCGTATCGAAGATGATGTGGTGGTGACCAAGACAGGCTGCGAAATCCTTACCAGCGGCGTACCGAAAACCGTCGCCGAGATTGAAGCGCTGATGGCCGCCGCACGCAGTGTGGCGGCCTAGAGCATGTCACGCGTCGACATTGCGATTATTGGCGGTGGCTTGGTCGGCGCCAGTCTGGCGGTGGCCTTGCAAACGGAGGCCAAGCAGCGCAACTGGCGTATTTGCCTGATCGAGCCGTTCACCCCGGGCAATGGTTATCAGCCCAGTTACGACGCACGCTCCACTGCGCTGTCGTTCGGCTCGCAGCAGATCTACCAGCGGCTCGGCCTGTGGCAGCAGATCAGCCAGCGCGCCGAGCCGATCAAGCAGATTCATGTTTCCGACCGTGGCCGCTTTGCCGCTGCGCGCTTGAGCGCCGAGGAAGAAGGCGTGCCGGCACTGGGCTATGTGGTGGAAAACGCCTGGCTCGGTGAATGTCTGTGGCAGGCGCTGGATCAGCAGGTGGTGAGCTGGCGCAGCCCGGCTCAGGTTAACCGCATGCAGGCCCTGGCCGATGGCTACCGGCTGACCCTGGACGATGGCAGCGAACTGGAATGCAGCCTGGCGATTCTCGCTGAAGGCGGCCGCTCCGGGCTGCGCGAGCAACTGGGCATTGCCGTCAGCAACACGCCCTATGGCCAGAGCGCGCTGATCGCCAACGTCAGCCCGCAAGAGGCGCATAACGGCCTGGCCTTCGAACGGTTTACCGAAGAAGGGCCGATGGCCCTGTTGCCGCTGGCGGATAACCGCTGCGCGCTGGTCTGGACTCGCGCCACGCTGGAAGCCGAACGCTTGTCGATGCTGGACGATGCGGCGTTTCTTGCCGAGTTGCAGCAGGCCTTCGGTTATCGCCTGGGCAGTTTGCGCCAGGTTGGTACGCGGCATCTCTATCCACTGGCGCTGACGGCCGCCAGGGAGCAGGTGCGTCAGCATCTGGTGGTACTCGGTAACGCCGCGCACAGCCTGCATCCAATTGCCGGGCAGGGCTACAACCTGTCGTTGCGCGACACCCTGGTGCTGGCAGAAACGCTGCTGGACAGCAGCGCGCCCTTGGGCGATCTGACCACCCTGCAGCGCTACCTGAAGAGTCAGCAGATGGATCAGCAGCTGACCGTCGGCTTCTCCGACCAGGTCACCCGCCTGTTCAGCACTGGCCAGCCGCTGCTGGCTGCCGGGCGTAACCTCGGTTTGCTTGGCCTCGATCTTCTTCCTCCGGCGAAACGCTGGTTTGCCCGCCAGGCCATGGGCCTCGGCACCCGTTCGGAGTATTGAGTCATGTCGGCAAATAAATTGGCGCGCAAGGCGCGGCTGCTGCGTTGGGCGATGAACCTGTATCCGCCCTACCTGGGGGCTGGCGTACGGGTGCGGCAGATCAGCGCGGACTTCCGTCAGGTGCAGGTCAAGATGGGCCTGGGCTGGTATAACCGCAACTATGTTGGTACCCAGTTCGGCGGCAGCCTGTATTCGATGACCGACCCGTTTTTCATGCTGATGATCATGGAAAACCTTGGGCGTGAATTTATCGTGTGGGACAAGGCGGCGCGCATCGACTTTATCGCCCCCGGCAAAGGCCCGGTGTACGCCGATTTCAGCATCGACGAACACCTGCTCGAGGACATTCGCCAGCACACCGCCGACGGTGAAAAATACCTGCCCGAGTTGCATGTAGAGGTGCGCGATGGCAGCGGTACCCTGGTGGCGCGGGTGCATAAAACTCTCTACGTGCGACTTAAACCGCGCGCTCGGCAGGCAGCCTGAACAAGGAATATGTGATGCAAGCGGATCTGATCATCGTTGGCGCAGGCATGGTGGGCAGCGCCCTGGCACTGGCCCTGCAGGATCAGGGCCTGGAAATCCTGCTGGTTGATGGCAGCCCGCTGAGCGTCAAGCCCTTTGATCCGCAGGCCGCCTTCGAGCCGCGAGTCAGCGCGCTGTCGGTGGCCAGCCAACGCATTCTTGAACGCCTGGGTGTGTGGGATGGCATTGCCGCGCGGCGCGCCTGCTCCTATTCCGAGATGCAGGTGTGGGATGGCTCGGGCACCGGGCAGATTCACTTCAGCGCGGCCAGCGTGCATGCCGAATCCCTGGGCCATATCGTCGAAAACCGCGTGGTGCAGGACGCGCTGCTTGAGCGCCTGCATGACAGTTCGATTGGCTTGCTGCCAGGTGCACGTCTGGAGCAGTTACGCCGCTCCGGCGAGGGCTGGTTACTCAGCCTGAGCGACGGCCGTGAGCTACGCGCGCCGTTGATCATTGCTGCTGACGGCGCCAACTCGGCGGTGCGCCGTTTAGCCGGTTGCGCCACCCGTGAATGGGATTACCTGCACCACGCCATCGTCACCAGCGTGCGTTGCAGCAAGCCAAATCAGGCCACCGCCTGGCAGCGCTTTACCGATGACGGCCCGTTGGCCTTTTTGCCGCTGGCCGGTCCCGAAGGTGAGCACTGGTGCTCGATTGTCTGGTCGGTTACGCCCACTGAAGCCGAGCGGCTGATGGCATTGGATGATGCGGGTTTCCGCCGCGCCCTCGGTTTTGCCTTCGAACATCGTCTGGGTGAGGTGCTGCAAGCTGACCCGCGCCTGTGTATTCCGTTGCGTCAGCGGCACGCCAAGCGTTATGTCGAGGATGGCCTGGCACTGATTGGCGATGCCGCGCACAGCATCCACCCGTTGGCCGGGCAGGGCGTCAACCTGGGCTTTCTTGATGTCGCGGTATTGGCTGAGGTGTTGCTGCACGCCGCGCAACGTGGCGAGCGTCTGAGTGATGTAAAGGTGCTGAGCCGTTACGAGCGCCGGCGCATGCCGCATAACCTGGCGATGATGGCGGCGATGGAAGGCTTCGAGCGGCTGTTCCAGGCCGATCCGCTGCCCGTGCGCTGGCTGCGCAACAGTGGCCTCAACTGGGTGGACGACCTGCCGGAAGCCAAGGCGCTGTTCGTGCGTCAGGCGCTGGGTTTGTCGGGTGACCTGCCAGAGTTGGCGCGGGTTTAACTCGTTAGCCCAGTGATGC
The DNA here is from genome assembly GCF_026625725.1 of Pseudomonas sp. SL4(2022). NCBI lineage: Bacteria > Pseudomonadati > Pseudomonadota > Gammaproteobacteria > Pseudomonadales > Pseudomonadaceae > Pseudomonas > Pseudomonas sp. SL4(2022). The sequence continues at coordinate 1,419,357 of NZ_CP113060.1, read as the reverse complement.
GCGGTGCGCCGATGGTGGGTTACGCCGCACGGCGTGAACCTGGCCATGGCGCATGGTGCCAATCCGCCTGACAAAAAACTGCGAGCAAAAAAAGCCCGGCACCTAGGCCGGGCTAAAAGTGTGCAGGGAAGTGCACACAGAGTTGCTGTCAGGTCATGCCCAGCCAGTTTGGCAGTGCCAGGGATATTGACGGCACGTAGGTGATCACTACCAGGAAGCCCAGCAAAATCATCAGCCATGGCCAGGCAGCCTTGACCACGGCGGTCAGCGGCATGCCGGTCACCGCCGAGGTGACGAACAGATTGAGTCCCACCGGTGGCGTGATCAGGCCGATTTCCATGTTCACCACCATGATAATGCCCAGGTGGATCGGGTCGATGCCCAGTTGCACGGCAATCGGGAAAAGGATTGGCGCGAGGATCAGGATGATCGCCGACGGCTCCATAAAGGCGCCCGCCACCAGCAACACGATGTTCACCACCAGCAGGAACTGCCAGGGTTGCAGGCCCATGTCCACCACCCAGGCGGTGATGGTCTGCGGGATCTGCTCAGTGGTCAGCACGTGGGCGAAGAGCATGGCGTTGGCAATGATGAACATCAGCATGATGCTCAGCTTGCCGGACTCCAGCAGCACCTTCGGGCACTCGCGGATGGTCATGTCCTTGTACACGAACAGCGCCACTAAGCCGGCGTAGACCGCCGCCACAGCAGCGGCTTCGGTTGGGGTGAACATGCCGGTGTAGATGCCGCCGAGGATGATCACCATCAGCAGCAGGCCCCATACGGCTTTGCGTGCAGCGGTGAGGAACTCACGGAAAGTGGCACGTGGCATGGCCGGCAGGTTCATCTTCCGCGCGACGATATAGATCGCCACCATCAGGATTACGCCCAGCAGCAGGCCCGGTACCACACCGGCCATAAACAGCTTGCCCACCGACTGCTCGGTTGCCGCGGCGTACACCACCATGACGATCGACGGCGGAATCAGGATGCCCAGGGTGCCGGCGTTACACACGATACCGGCGCCGAAAGCCTGCGGGTAACCGGAGCGCACCATACCGGCGATGGCAATCGAACCGACGGCAGCCACGGTGGCTGGGGATGAGCCGGACAGCGCCGCGAACAGCATGCACGCCAATACCGCCGAGATGGCCAGGCCGCCACGGATATGGCCGACGCAGGCGTTGGCGAAATCGATCAGGCGCTTGGCCACGCCGCCGGTGGTCATAAAGGCACCGGAGAGCAGGAAGAACGGGATCGCCAGCAGGGTGTAGTGCTCACTGGTTTCGAACAGCTTGATCGCCAGCGAACGCACCGAGTCCGGGCTGAACAGCATGATGGTCAGCGCACCGGAGAGACCCAGCGACGCGGCAATCGGCACGCCGATAAACATCAGTAGGAACAGCAGGACAAAGAGGAACAGGATGGTCATGGCTTGTGCTCCTCATGCTCATTGATCTTCAGCGCGTCGGCGGCTTCATCGGCCAGGCCGAGGCCGGTCTGCTGGTTACGCAGGATGCGCACGAAGATTTCAAAGAAGCGGATAAACACCATGGCGTAGCCGAACGGCACGATGGCAGTGATGTGCCATTGCATGATGCCGTAGTGACCGAGGTCCTCGGCGCCGATGCCGGCGGTGAACAGGGTTTTCACCCAATCGAAGCTGGCCACGGCGATCAGCCCTGCATAACCCAGGCAGGCCATGCATGCGATCAGGCCGATAACCCGCTGCACCGGTTTGCTGGCCAGTTTCACCAGCGCATCCACGCCGATATGCCCGGCGGTGCGCACACCGTAGGCCAGGCCAAAGAAGATCAACCAGGCGAACAGCGCCTTGGTCAGGGCAATGCTCCAGGTCATCGACTGGGCCATGCCGAGAATGCTGTCGCCAATGGCGAAGAAAAACTCGCTGCTGCCTTCCCAGCGATCCGCCAGGTTGTAGAACAGCGTGTAGAGGTTGTTGAGGATCACGTAGACGAAGGTCACCAGCGTCATGGCGGCCAGCAGGAACGCGATAAAGCCTTCCTCGAAGTGGTCCCAGACGCGCCGCAAGGCGTTCATCAATAGAGTCTCCAGTGGTGAGGGGCAGCGTACCCAGGCAGCCGGCAAGGGGTGCCTGGGTAGTCGGCCAATCGCGCAGCAGCAAGGCTGCGCTGTGGTTGGGTGCAGGCCGTAGCCTGTTCCGCCTTACTGGTTGGCTGCGTCGGCAGCCTTGATCAGGTCGGCACCGATTTCCGCTTCGAACTTGCTCCACACTGGCTTCATGGCATCGCGCCATTCATTACGCTGCTCTGGGGTCAGGGTAATGATCTCGGTGGTTTTGGCTTCGAGGATGCGCTGCTTGTCGCCTTCGTTGAGGGCGTCAGCCTGCTTGTTCACTTCGGCAGTCACTTCCACGATGATCTTGTCCAGCTCGCTGCGCACATCGGCAGGCAGGCCGTTCCAGAACTTGGTGTTGGTGATCAGCATGTAGTCCAGAACACCGTGGTTGGATTCGGTGATGAATTTCTGCACTTCATGCATTTTCTGGCTGTAGATGTTCGAGTAGGGGTTCTCGGCACCGTTGACCACGCCAGTCTGCAGGCCTTGGTAAACCTCGGCGAAGCTCATTTTGCGCGGGTTGGCGCGCACAGCCTTGAACTGCTCTTCCAGTACGGCAGAAGCCTGTACGCGGAATTTCAGGCCGCGGGCGTCTTTCGGCTCACGCAGCGCCTTGTTGGCGGACAGCTGCTTGAGACCGTTGTGCCAGTAGGCCAGACCGGTGATGTTTTTCTCTTCCATGGATTTCAGCAGTGCCTGACCTTCCGGGCTCAGCTGGAAGCGGTCAACGGCGGCCATGTCGTTGAACAGGAACGGCAGGTCGAAAATCTGGATTTGCTTGGTGTAATGCTCGAATTTGGCCAACGAAGGCGCGATCAGTTGCACGTCACCGAGCAACAGCGCTTCCATTTCCTTGCCGTCACCGAACAGCGAGGAGTTCGGGTAAACCTCGACCTTGACTTTGTCGCCCAGACGCTCTTCGGCGAGCTTCTTGAACAGCGCGGCACCCTGGCCTTTTGGGGTGTGGTCGGCGACCACGTGGGAGAACTTGATCACGATCGGATCGGCGGCCTGGGCCATACCGGCGATGCTCAGCGACAGGGCGCACGCGAGCGCCTTGGCAGTCAGTTTGAACATGGAATTTTTCCTCTTGTTTTTGTAGTGCGTGATGCGCCTTAGCGCGGCAAGACAGACTCAAGTCCAGGCGGTCTGCCAGAAAGTGGCTGGCCGCTGGGCAGCGATTGCCTCAACCAGGGCGTGTGTGAGTCGCCTGCAGGAGCCTAGAGCAACGGCCATGCCAGCCTGCGGCGGATTGCCGCTGTTCAGGCTAGAGGCCAGGTTTGTCGGGGCTTGGCGCTGCTTGGGGAGAAGGCGGGCGGCTTGTGGCGGCCGCCGCCGGAGAGGCTATTGGCGGAATTCTGCCAATCAGTCAGGGTTGTCTGGCGAGCTTCCGCCAGCGTCGGCGAAGCTCAGCCCATGCTTGCGCAATTTGTCGTGCAGGGTCTTGCGCGGCACACCGAGGGCTTCGGCCAGGCTGCGCAGCGAACTGTGTGAACGGCTCAGTTCGGCGCTGATCAGGCTGCGCTCGAAGGCCTCCACCTGGGCATTCAGGCCACCGCTGTTGCCGTCTTCATCGGGCATGGGCGCAGTGGCTTGGGTTTTCAGGTCGAGGTCCAGTTCCAGTCCCAGGGCAAAGCGTTCGGCGGCGTTCTGCAATTCACGCACATTGCCCGGCCAGGGGTGGCGCAGCAGGGCGGCACGCTGGCCCGGTTGCAGGCTGCGTTCGGTCAGGCCATGGCGGCTGCGGGCGGCCTCGGCGAAGTATTGAAACAGCATCAGGGTGTCTTCACCGCGTTCGCGCAGCGCTGGAATGCGCAGTGGGGCGACGTTCAGGCGGTAATACAGGTCAGCGCGGAAACGTCCCTGGTCAGCGGCCTGGCGCAGGTCTTCCTTGGTCGCGGCAATCACCCGGATATCCAGAGGAATCAACTGATTGCCACCGAGGCGTTCGACCACTCGCTCCTGCAGCAGGCGCAGCAGTTTGACCTGGACTTCCAGGCTCATGCTTTCGATTTCATCAAGAAACAGCGTGCCGCCATTGGCAAATTCGAACTTGCCGATGCGGCGCTTCTGCGCGCCGGTAAAGGCGCCCTGTTCATGGCCGAACAGCTCGCTTTCCACCACCGATTCCGCCAGGGCGCCGGCGTTGATCGCGACGAAGGGCCCGGCCCGGCGGCTGGACAGATCGTGCAGCGCGCGCGCCACCACTTCCTTGCCGGCACCAGTTTCGCCGAGGATCAGCACGTCGCTGTTGATCCCGGCCAGGGCGCCAATCTGTTCACGCAGGCGCAGCATGGCGGGCGACTGCCCCACTAAACGCGCCGACAGGGTGTGGCGATCGGCCAGGGCCATGCGCAGGCTACGGTTATCCAGTACCAGGCGACGCAGAGCCAGGGCGCGGCGCACGCTGTCGAGCAGGTCGTCGCTGGCGAAGGGTTTTTCCAAGAAGTCATAGGCCCCGGCACGCATGGCCTGCACGGCCAGCGGCACATCGCCGTGGCCGGTAATCAGCAGCACTGGCAGTTCCGGGTCCTGTTCCTGCAGTTGTTGCAGCAGCTGCAGGCCATCGATACCGGGCATGCGGATATCGCTGACCACCACGCCCGGCCAGTCGCGTTCGATGCGCGCGGCCACACCATGGGCATCGGCCAGGGTGCAGACCTTCAGCCCGGCCAGGTCGAGGGTCTGGCTCAGCGCCTGGCGCAGGTGGGGGTCGTCATCGATCAACAGCACCTGGGTGCGGGAATCGATCATGCTCATACGACAAAATCCTCTTGGGACTGGGTTTTGATGCCCTGATCCGCTGCGCGCAGGCGCAGGGTCAACTGGGCGCCACCGTCGGCATGGTTGGCCAGCAGCAGTTCGCCGCCCAGGGCGCGCATCAGGGTATCGCAAATGGCCAGGCCGAGGCCGAGGCCCTGGGCGCTGGTCTTGGTGGTAAAGAAGGGTTCGCGGGCGCGCTGCAGGGCTTCCTGGCTGAAACCGGGGCCATTGTCGCGTAGGTGCAGGTCAATCCCGCTGGCGGTGACTTCCGCGCTCAGCCACAGGCGGCGCGGTTGTGGTACTTCACTCAGGGCGTCAAGGGCATTGGCCAGCAGGTTGCCAAGCACCTGGCGCAAGCGGGTTTCCCCGGCCTGCACCCATAGCGTGGCGTCCGGCAGGTCGCGGATCAGTTCAACTTGCATGGCCTGCCGGCGCTTGGCCAGCAGTGCCAAGGCATCATCGATGGCGGGCTGCAAGGCCACGCTTTCCGGAGCGTGGCGGTCGCGGCGAGCAAAGGCGCGCAGGTGGGCGATGATTGAGGCCATGCGTTCGGTGAGTTGGCTGATCAGCTTGAGGTTGGCGCGGGCATCGTCGCTGCGCTGGTGGTCGAGCAGCACGCCGGCGTTGTCGGCGTAGCTGCGGATGGCCGCCAGCGGCTGGTTGAGTTCATGGCTGATGCTCGCGCTCATGGTGCCGAGGGCCGAGAGTTTGCTGGCTTGCACCAGTTCATCTTGTGCTTGAACCAGTTCCTGCTGGGCCTGTTCACGCTCCAGCACTTCCTGTTTCAGCCGGCTGTTGAGCCGCTCCAGGTCCAGGGTGCGCTCCAGTACGCGCTGTTCCAACTGCTGGCGCGCCTGGCTATCAAGGGCAATGCGCTCCAGGTAGTGGCGGCGACGTTGCATCAGCAGGCCAAGCAGCAGCATCAACAATAACAGGATGCCGCCAGCCGCAACCAGAGCGGTGCGCACCGGGCGGTCGAGCAGGCTGCGTGGGGCGAGGATACTGACGGTCCAGCCGGTTTCCTTGAGTTCGCGATCCTGGCGGATCCAGTTTCGCGCGTCCAGCTTGATCGGCGGCGGCGCCTGGGTCGGGTAGGGCAGGTTAGCGGCTATTGCGGCGCGCTCTGCGGCGTCCAGCGGGCGGCTGGCGGTAAACCGCCACTGGCTGTTGGACGTGAGAATCACCACGCCATTGGCATCGGTTACCAGCAGTTGTTCCGGGGTATTACCCCAGAGGGTTTCGGTGTGGTCGAAATCGACTTTGACCACCAGTGCGCCGAGGTTGCGCTCGCCATCGCGTACGGCTGCGGCGAAATAGTAGCCGCGTTTGCCTGACGTCGTGCCGAGGCCGAAGAAGCGCCCCTGGCGGCCAGCGATGGCCTCGCGGAAGTAGGGGCGGAAGGCAAAGTTGCGGTCGACGAAGGAGTCGGTCTGCTTCCAGTTGGAGGCGGCCAGGGTCTTGCCGTTGGGGTCCATCAGGTAGATCACGTCGGCGCCGGTTTGTGCGCTGACTTGATCCAGCAGGCGGTTGGCGCTGTCACGGGCGCTCTGCTGATCGGGCTGTTGCAGGGCCATGCGCAGGGCGGGTAAGTCGCCAAGAATTGGCGGTAGCACTTCATAGCGACGCAGTGTGCCGAGTAGATTGGCCACATACAGGTCGAGGGTCTGGCGATTCTGTTCGACCAGTACGCCGCTGTAGTAACGCTCGGCCAGTTGCTGCACAGGCCACAGCAGAGGTGTCAGCAGCAGCGCCAGGGCGGCCAGGCTGCGCCAGCGCGGACGGCTGGGGTGCGGGTGAGCGGTGGGCATGTGGTTACTCGATGTGGAGTCTCGGGTGGCTGTTATGCAATAAGCGGGCAAGCTTGCCGATATGGTCAATACTCACTGTGTCCGGCATCGCTCTGGAGTATTGGTGCCACTGTGCTGCGCCCGGCATGAACGGCTGCGCTTTAGTTTCTGGAGATATCCTGATGCTGGCTCAATTTACGGTTCGGGCGCGTTTGTTGATGCTGGCAGTGGTACCACTGCTGGTGCTGATTGTGGTCATCGGCATGGCGTTGTCCAACGCCAGCAAGCTCAATGACAGCTTTGATGAGCTGTTTGTTGATCGCATGCGGCCGATCAGTCAGCTCAAGGTGGTGTCCGATGCCTACGCCGTGGCGATGGTGGATGCGTTGCATAAGTACCGCTCAGGTGTGTTTGACCAATCGGCGTTGCGTAAGGCCTTCAGTGAGGCGCGCAGCCGTGGTGACCAGGCCTGGGCGCAATACATAGCGACTCGATTGACAGCCGATGAGAGTCGCCGGGTCGAGCGGACCAAGCCGCTGTTGCTGCAGGTTCAGCAACTGGCCGATCAGTATCTGGCCCAGGTCGATTCGGGTCAGTTGCGGGCTGCCGAGGCCGAGGTCTTCAATCGGACCTTGTACGACACCTTTGACCCTTTGGGTGGAGAGCTGGAGGGGCTGATCAGCCTGCAGCTGAGCGAGGGCGAGAGGCTCAATACACTGACCACTGAGCAGTACCACTCCATGCGCGATGTCTTTCTGCTGATTGGTGCGGTGGCATTGATTCTGGTGCTGGTGGCCGCCTTGCTGATCAGTCTGTCGATCATTCGCCCGCTGTCCGGTTTGCGTGGTGTGATCAGCGAAGTGCAACAGTCATCCAACCTGACCTTGCGGGCAGACACGCACGGGCGTGATGAGGTCTCCGATACCGCGCGGGCGTTCAATAAGCTGCTGGAGCATCAGCAGGCTCTGATCAGGCATTTGACCGATACAGCCATTCAGCTGGCCGCCGCTTCCGAGGAAATGAGTGCGATCAGTGCCCAGGTCAGCCATGCCGCCACGGCGCAGGGTGACCAGACCAATATGGTCGCCACCGCCGTGCATCAGATGAGCGTAGCGGTGCAGGAGGTGGCACGCAATGCGCAGTCCACCGCCACGAATGCGGCGGACGCAAACAAGGAAGCGCGCCAGGGCAGCGAGTTGGTGCAGTCCAACCTCACATCGATTCAGGGGCTGTCGACCTCGGTGGAAAAAGCCGGTGAGGTGATCGACACCCTGCACAGCCAGAGCGATGAAATCAGCAAGGTGCTTGGGGTGATCCAGAGTATTGCCGAGCAGACTAACCTGCTGGCGCTCAATGCGGCGATCGAGGCCGCACGCGCCGGTGAGGCGGGGCGTGGCTTTGCCGTGGTGGCCGATGAGGTGCGCAGCCTGGCCAGCAATACGCAGAAAGCCACCGAGTCGATCCGCAGCATGATCGATGCCCTGCAAGGCGGCGCGCGCAGTGCGGTGAGTGCCATGCAGCTCTCGCGCGAGCAGGCGCAGAACAGCGTCAGTCATGCCCGTGAAGCGGGTGAAGTGCTCAATCATATTGCCCATGCCATCGAAGGTATCGCCGACGGCAACGTGCAGATTTCCGCCGCTACCGAAGAGCAGACGGCGGTGGCCAATGAGATCAGCCAGAACATCAGCAGTCTTAACGACAGCATCGGCGAGGTGGTCAACGGCGCTGAGCAGAGCTCGATTGCCAGTCGCGATCTGGCGCAGCTAGCCACCGGGTTACAGCAGCAGATTCAGCGCTTCAGGGCTTAACTACGAGCTAGACATTGCTCCAGCGCGGCTTGCCAGGTTGGCAGTTGAACGTGCCAGTCCTGCTGCAGGCGGTTGCAGTCCAGGCGCGAATTAAGCGGGCGCTGCGCCGGGGTTGGGTAGGCGCTGCTGGGAATGGACTGCAGTGTGGCCACTTTTTTGCCCTGGCTGCGCAGGTGTGCGGCAATGGCACTGGCAAAGCCGAACCAGCTGGTTTCGCCCTGCGCGGTCAGGTGATACACGCCCCACGGGCCGGCCTGGCCGCTGCGCCACTGTTCGATCAGCAGCGCCGTGGCTTGAGCGATAGTGCCTGCCCAGGTTGGTGCGCCGATCTGGTCGTCCACCACCGAAAGACTTTCGCGCTCCTGCAGCAGGCGTTGCATGGTCAGCAGGAAGTTTTTGCCGTGCTGCGAATAGACCCAGCTGGTGCGCAGAATCAGGTGCATGCCGTTCACGGCCTGAATCGCCTGCTCGCCAGCCCGTTTGCTGCGGCCATAAACACTGAGCGGATTGGTGGCGTCGCTTTCGCGGTAAGGCACGGCGTGGTTGCCATCGAACACATAATCAGTGGAGTAATGGATCAGCGGAGCACCAAGCTCGGCGGCAGCCTCGGCGAGGATGCCGGGTGCTGTTGCGTTGATCGCGAAGGCCAGCTCCGGCTCGCTCTCGGCCTGATCCACGGCGGTGTGTGCGGCGGCATTGATGATCAACTCGGGGTGCAGGCACTGAACCTGCTGGCGAATCAGCTCGGGTTGAGACAGGTCCAGCTGCTCGTGGCCCAGTACCGTCAGTGAGCCTGCGCCTTGCAGGGTGCGCTGTAGTTCCTGACTGACCTGGCCATGCCGGCCGAGCAGGAGAATTCTCACGGGAAGACCTGCGCATCGATGAAGCTGAGGCCAGCCTGGTCCTTGGTCGACAGTTGCGGCGCATTTTCCAGTGGCCAGTCGATGGCCAGCGTCGGATCATCCCAGCGAATGCAGCGTTCATGTTCGGGGGCGTAGTAGTCAGTGGTCTTGTAGAGAAACTCGGCGAACTCGCTGAGCACTACAAAACCATGGGCAAAACCTTCCGGCACCCACAGTTGCCGCCTGTTTTCGGCGGACAGTAGGGTGCTCACCCATTTGCCGAAGGTGGGTGAGCTGCGCCGTAGATCCACGGCTACGTCATAAACTTCACCGGCGGTGACGCGCACCAGTTTGCCCTGCGCTTGCTGCACCTGGTAATGCAGGCCGCGCAATACGCCGCGTTGCGAGCGTGAGTGGTTGTCCTGGACAAACTCGCGCTGCAGGCCGGTGGCTTCGGCAAAGCTGCGAGCGTTGAAGCTCTCGAAGAAAAAGCCGCGCTGATCGCCGAATACCTTGGGCTCGAGAATGATCACGCCGGATATTTCGGTGCTAAGAGCTTGCATGGTCAATCCTCGGCCAGCTTGAACAGGTAGTGGCCGTAGCCGGTTTTGCCAAAGGCTTTGGCCTGGGCCAGCAGTTGCTGGCGATTGATCCAGCCCTGCTGGTAGGCGATTTCTTCCAGGCAGGCGACTTTCAAGCCTTGACGGTGTTCGATGGTCTGCACGTATTGCGAGGCATCCAGCAGGCTGTCGTGGGTGCCAGTATCGAGCCAGGCAAAACCACGGCCGAAACGCTCTACACGTAGGTCGCCGCGCTGCAGGTAGGCATTGTTGACATCGGTGATTTCCAGCTCGCCGCGCGCCGAAGGTTTGACCGCTTTGGCGATTTCGACCACATCGTTGTCGTAGAAGTACAGGCCGGTCACCGCATAGCTGGATTTAGGGACGGTGGGCTTTTCCTCGATGGAAATGGCCTTGCCCTGGGCGTCGAACTCAACCACGCCAAAGCGCTGCGGGTCATTGACCCAATAGCCAAATACGGTAGCACCCGAGGGCTCGGCTGCAGCACGCAGAAGTTTCTCGGTGAAGTGTTGGCCGTGAAAAATGTTATCGCCGAGGATCAGGCAGACCGAGTCGCCACCAATGAAGTGTTCGCCCAATACAAAGGCTTGGGCGAGGCCGTCGGGTGAGGGTTGTTCGGCATACTCGAAGTGCAGGCCGAACTGCTGCCCGTCACCAAGCATTTTGCGGAAATTCGGCAGGTCCTGTGGCGTTGAGATGATCAGGATTTCACGAATGCCGGCGAGCATCAGTACGGAGATCGGGTAGTAGATCATCGGCTTGTCGTAGATCGGCAGCAGCTGTTTGGACACGCCGAGGGTGATCGGGTGCAGGCGGCTGCCGGAGCCGCCTGCCAGAATGATGCCTTTCATTGTGCTGCTCCTTGGGGGGCGCCGAGGCGTTCGCGTTGGTAGCTGCCATCCTGCACGCGCCGACACCAGTCGAGGTTGTTCAGATACCAAAGCACGGTTTTGCGCAGGCCGCTGGTGAAGGTCTCGGCGGGTTTCCAGCCGAGCTCACGTTCGATCTTGCTGGCATCAATGGCGTAGCGCAGGTCATGGCCTGGGCGGTCGCTGACGAAACTGATCTGCTCTTTATATGAGCCGTTCTGGCGTGGGGCCAACTCGTCCAGCAGCACGCAGATGCTTTCCACTACATGCAGGTTCTTTTGCTCGTTGTGCCCGCCGATATTGTAGGTTTCGCCGACCTTACCTTCGCTCACCACCTTTAACAGTGCGCGGGCATGGTCTTCCACATACAACCAGTCACGCACTTGCTGGCCATTGCCGTATATCGGTAACGGCTTGCCATCCAGAGCATTGAGGATCACCAGCGGGATCAGCTTTTCCGGGAAGTGGTAAGGGCCATAATTGTTCGAGCAGTTGCTGATCAGCACCGGCAGGCCATAGGTGCGCTGCCAGGCGCGCACCAGATGATCCGATGCGGCCTTGCTCGCCGAGTAGGGCGAGCTGGGGGCGTAAGGCGTGGTCTCGGTGAACAGATCATCTACGCCGTGCAGGTCGCCATACACCTCGTCAGTGGAAATATGGTGAAAGCGAAACGCTGCCCTGCGCGCCGGGTCCAGCAGCATCCAATAATGGCGCGTGGCTTCGAGCAATGCATAGGTGCCGACGATATTGGTCTGGATAAACGCCGCTGGGCCGTCGATGGAGCGGTCGACATGTGATTCCGCCGCAAGATGCATGATCGCGTCCGGCTGAAACTCGGCCAGCGCCTGGCTTACAGCTGTGCTGTCGGCAATATCCGCCTGCACGAAGCGATAGCGCGGATGATCAGCAACACTGGCCAGCGACTCGAGATTGCCGGCATAGGTCAGCTTGTCGAGGTTGAGTACCTGATGCGCAGTGTTGCTCAGCAGGTGACGAATCAGTGCTGATCCGATAAAGCCGGCGCCGCCGGTGATAAGGATGTGCATAGGCAGCGCCTGTTGTGTGGTTCGGCAGGGTGTGTCGGCTGAGCTGATGGTATCGAGCGAAATTCTATCTTTGAGTGTCAGGCGCGTGGTTGCTTAATCCGGTGCGCTCCATTCGCATTCTTATACTGTTCCTGATCATTAATATAACTTTCGCTGCTGCAATGTAGTGTGCATGCCTTGTGGGCAAGATGATAGGTTTATGGATTGGACTGTCAACCATGTGTGTTGCCGTAGTCGTTAAGTGCGCCATGGTTGTTCGCTTTTTTCTTTCTGCACTTTTGTGGGGCGTCAAGTCGGCCTGTGTGATGTGCGTTTTCAATAATGGATAGGCGGCTGAATGGAAAAGTTAGGGGGTGGGGTTTGGGTTTTACTGGGGCAGGCGCTGCAAAGTCTGGTTAATTTTGCCACTGTCATGGCATTGGGGTATTGGGCAGGGCAGGAGGAGTTGGGTGTTTTTGCGCTGGGTTTTTCATTTTGTTTTTTGGCGATTTCTCTGGGCGACACGCTCGTGGCTACACCCTACACCTACTTCCAGTCTCAGGAGGGCGAGGGGCGTCGCTTGTATTTTAGTGCGGCAATGCTGAGTAACTTGGCGTTAGTGTCTGTTGTTGTAGCGTTTTTCTGGATTGGACTGTGCGTCGGTCTCTACAGCCTGTCGGTGCTTGGTTTAGTGTTGCCGTTTGCTTTGATAGGGCTTGTTTATAGAGAGTTCTTTAGGCGTCACTTATATGTCGCCGATAAGTTGGCGCGCTCATTTAGATTTGATTTGCTTTCATCTGCCATTCAGTTCGGGTTAGTCTCGGTGCTGATTCTTTTTGAGGCATTGTCCGCAGTCACTGCATTTGCTGTTATCGCCTGTGCTTCATTGTTGCCAACGTTTTTGGGTGTATACCAAGAGCGTGTTTTTTGGGGCTGGCACTCTTGGGCTGATAGTTGGCAGCGTGCGCAGTCATTTGCGCGCTATGGGCGTTGGCTGGTGCTGGGCGGAGGTTGTCATGTCGCCAGTCTTCAACTCTACCCCTGGCTAGCCTTGCTGGGTGGTGGGTTGGCTCAGGTCGGTGGTTTTGCGGCATGTATGGCATTGACTAACCTGGTCAATCCGTTACTTGTGGGGGCTACCAATTATTTGCGGCCGCAATTTATGCGGCGTTATGCGCAGTATGCGGATAAGGGGTTTGTCGCTTATGTGGTGCGTTGGGGGGTGTTTTTTGCGTTGCCGGCGGTTGCGTATTTGTTAGTTGTCTTGCTGTTCGGTGGAGACTTGTTGGTTTTACTGTATGGCGATGCTTATTTCGCTGGCGCTAATGCGTTGAGTTTTATGGGGTTTGGGGTTGTTGCCATTGCGTTGTCAGCTCCACTGCAGTTGGCTTTTTTAGCAATGCGTGTGCCTGTAACAAATTTAATTTATCACGGTACGGCACTGCTTTTGCTGCTGTCGCTGGCTGCGGTTTTCACTGAAAACCTGTCATTGCCTATGTTGGGTATTTTTTATGGTGGCGTGAATTTTGCTGCATTTGCTGTTCTGCTTGTGCTGTTTTGGCGGCGAGTCCGGGCGAGATGTTAGGTGTGAGTCTGATAATAATTTGACGTCAATTTTTATTAGAGCGGAGACCGTTGGCGGATCAATTGCTTTGAATAATTAATTCTTTGTTCTGAAAAGGATTTTTACTTATAGAGGCGGGTGTGCACTCGTCCTGGTGGGTTCGGAGAGGGATTTAATATGCGCAAAATAGTGATTACGGGCGGTGCAGGGTTCGCGGGTTCACATATTGTTGATGAGGCCTGTTTGCAATATCCGGATGCGCGCATTGTGGTGCTGGATAAAATGACTTATGCCGGTGATGTAAGAAATATTTCCCATCATGTTTTCTCCAATCGGGTGCAGTTGCTGGTGGGCGATGTTGCCGATCTGGAGTTCTGCTGCAGGGCGGTAAAAGGTGCAACTCTGGTGATCCATGCCGCTGCCGAAAGTCATGTGGATAATTCATTTGGCAACTCGTTGGAGTTCACCCGAACCAATGTTTTGGGTACCCACAGTTTGATGGAAGCGTGCCGCCAGGAGCGTGTGGCCAAGGTGGTGCATGTCAGCACTGATGAGGTTTACGGTGAGGTGATGGATGGTGCAGCGGTCGAAGACGATGTGCTGCGTCCGACCAATCCCTACTCATCCTCCAAGGCTGCTGCAGAGATGATTCTGCGTGGTTACATTCAGTCGTATCACGAGCCAATCGTGGTTATCCGGGCAAACAACCTATATGGCATTCGCCAGTTTCCGGAAAAGATCATTCCTCGGTTCATTTGCCACATGCTGACGGGGCGTCGTCTGCCTTTGCATGGCAATGGCAGTAACCGTCGGCACTACCTCAGTACGAGGGATTTTGCCCGTGCTGTGTTGTTCATTGCCGAGCGCGGAAAGGTAGGCGAGACCTACAACATTGGTACGTGCGAGGAATATACCAACTTGCAAATGGCTGAATTGATCTGCGACTTTTTTGGTCGTGGAGTCGATGAGGTTGTAGATTTTGTGGCGGATCGTCCCTTCAACGATGCCCGCTACTCGATCTCCTGGGCCAAACTCGAGGCAATGGGGTGGCGGCCTCAACACAGCTTGCGCGATGACCTTGGCATGCTGGCTGATTGGTATGCCAGTAATCTGGATCGCTATGGCGAGTTGTTTGGTGTTGCAGATGCGCCCATCCCGCTGCAATTGGCTGTGCCTGGCGCTGCATTGTCTGATCTGAGTCTTGAGGCAAATACCTGATTGAGCGAAATCGGGTAGGTGTTGGGCTCAGGGAAGGCATATGCAACGGAGGCAAGATGATAGGTTCGAGTGAAGCGCCGGAGCGTTTTTCGCGTGAGCGCCTGAGGCAGTTTCGCCGGCGTAAAGGGTCTGCGTCTGGGCATTCCGTACGACGTTTCGACGCGGCTGCGATGTTGCGGGTGGAGTTGCTGCTATTGCGGGCGATACACGGGCTTTGTGGCGTGTTAGCTGTCGCAGTCGGCTGCGGGCTGTGCGTGCTGGCGGGGCTTGAGGTGCCGAGCGACTGGCGGTTCTGGGGTGTTTTCCTAGGTGTGTTTTTCGCCTGTATGCCTGTGCGGGCCTACAAAAGTCTGGGCCAGCCAACGGTGGCGCGGGCGCTGCTGGTGGTTAGTGCATTGCTTAACGTTGTATTGGCCATCGGCCTGTTGCAAGTGCTTTTGCTGCTGGCCGGCCGACCATTGTTGCCGCCGCCGCTACTCTTCGGACTCTTTTCGTTATTACTGTTACTCGCGCTGCTTGGCCGCCTTTTGTTGCAGCGGTTTGCACATCGCTGGGCGCGTAAGACGCGGCTGGTGGTAGTGGGAGCTGGTGAGCAGGGCGTGATCATTGTTCAGCATATGGCCCAGCATGAGCCGGATATAGACGTGATTGGGTTTATTGAGGACCGTCAGTCGCGGATCGATCCGGCGATCTTGCCTGTTCCTTTGCTGGCCAGTACGGCTGAGCTGGGGTGCCTGCCCAGAGACATCGATGGCGTTGTGATTGCCCTGCCTAACAGTGCAGGGGCGCGGGTTAATGAACTGGCCAGTCTTCTGCGCGCTCAGTTGGGCAGCGTTTATCTGGCTCCGGAAGTGCCGGTGTTGCGTCATACGTTTGCCCGCTGGCCCAAGCAGGGGCCGCATAAAATGATGTTGCTTGGCATGAATCGGTTACCGGTGGAAGGTCGCCTGGTCAAGCGGCTGTTTGATATAGCTTTTGCGGCATGTGCCTTGTTGGTGTTTTTGCCGTTCGGTCTGCTGATTGCCCTGGCAATCAAACTGGAGTCGTCGGGGCCAGTGTTGTTCAAACAGCAGCGCTATGGTCTGCGCAACCAGCTGTTCGGTATCTACAAGTTCCGCAGCATGACCTTTGATCCGCTGGGTGAGAGCAAGGAAATCCGCTTGACGGAGCGCGGTGATAGCCGTGTGACACGGGTAGGCGATTTTCTACGGCGCACCAGTCTCGACGAGTTTCCGCAGTTTATTAACGTATTGCTGGGGCATATGTCGGTGGTAGGGCCGCGCCCTCATCCGCCAGGGGTTAAAGCCGGTGAGCGTACCTACGAAGCGGTCGTGGCGGACTTTGTTGAGCGTTACAAGGTGCGGCCAGGTATTACCGGTTGGGCTCAGGTCAATGGTTTGCGTGGCAATACCTTCACCGAGGAGCACCTGACAGAGCGCTTTTCTTACGACATCCATTACATCCAAAACTGGTCGCTTGAGTTGGACCTGTGGATTGTGCTGAAAACCGTGTTCGGTGGTTTGGGTGGCAAGAATGCATTCTGAAATGACAGAGCGCCTTGCGCGTACCAGTGTTGTGGTACTGACCTTGAATGCCCAGGACTACCTGCCTGCCTTGCTGGCCGCGTTCGCGGTGCTACCTCAAACCGTGCATCGCGTACTGTTTATCGACTCGTCGTCCACTGATGCCAGTGCGGCGCTGATTACTGCCGCCGGGCATCAGTTACACAGCATCAAACGCAGCGAATTTGGCCATGGGAAAACGCGTAATCTGGCTCTTCAGCTGTGTGCCGATAGTGAGTTCCTGGTTTATCTGACGCAGGATGCCTGTCCGAGCGGCACTGACTGGCTGGAGTGCCTGCTACAGCCCTTCGAGGATGACGCTGTTGCCCTGGTGTATGGCAGGCAATTGGCTCGCAGCAATGCCAGCCTGTCGGAGCGCTTTGCCCGTGAATTCAATTATCCGGCCACAGCTGAGCGCAGCATGTTGGCTGACTTGCCGGCGCGCGGCATCAAGGCCGTGTATTGCTCCAACTCTTTTGCGGCTTATCGACGTGCTGCTCTGGCGGACGTCGGCGGCTTTCCCGAGCGATTGCCACTGGGGGAGGATATGGCGGTGGCGCTGCGCCTGCTGCAACGGGGCTATGCCCGGGTTTATCAGCCACTGTCATGTGTCGTGCACAGCCATGACTACAGCGTATGGCAAGAGCTCAAGCGCTATTTCGATATCGGTACGTTGATGGCAATGGATGATGAACTGCGCAATGTGCGCCTGGCCGCGTCGGGAGAGGGCTTGCGGTTTGTACGCGCTGAGTTGGCCGCTGCCTGGGCACATAGCCGTTTGGCTGAGGTGGTGGGTATTTTCATTCGCACCTTCGGCAAGTACTGCGGTTTCGCATTGGGATTGCGTTACCGATACCTACCAGTGGGCCTGCGTCGACGTTTGAGCATGCATGCTTTCTTCTGGAGTGAGTCATGAGCATTGCTGTGGTGGGCGGCACTGGTTTTATTGGTCAGGCCTTGCGCGCACAGGCGCAAACGGCGGGTTGGCGCTTTATCGACCGAAGTGCCGCCTTGGCAAGTGATGCATGGTTGGAGGGGGTTGGCTGTCTGATTAATTGCGCATTCGATAGCGCTCTGAAAGCACAACCTTACAGCTCTGACCGTGATGTCGATGTGCACTTGGCCAGCATGCTGCAGCGTCATCCTCAGGTCCATTATCTGATGCTCAGCTCGCGGATGGTGTATGGCCCGGCCGGCCATGATGGTCGATTGCACGAAGCGTTGCAGCCACAGCCGTTGAATCTGTATGGCCGCGCCAAATGGACCAGCGAGCAAGCGCTGCGCGTATTGCTCGGCGAACGTCTGACGGTGCTGCGGCTGAGCAATGTCTGCGGTTATGAGCCAGTGCCGGGGCGGCGTAGCTTCTTTGCCATGGCCATGTCCAGCTTACGTGACCAGGGGCGCATTGTGCTGGACATGAGCCCTTTCGTAGAACGTGACTTTCTACCGGTAGAGGTTCTGGCCGAGGCATTGGTGGGAATTGCCGAGCAGCCCCAGGCGGGTTTGTTCAATCTTGGCGCAGGTCATGGGGTGGCCTGTGGGCGGGTCGCGCAGTGGTTGATCGAAGGGTATGGCGGCGGTGAGTTGCTGGTTAACAACCTTCGCGAATATGACCCGTTCTGGCTGGATATCCGCAGTGCTAGCGAGGCTTATGGCTTTGCCGGGGTTAGCCCCGCGTTCGTGCGTGACTATTGCCTGGGTTTGGGGCGGCGCATGCGAACAGGGTTGGAGTCCTAATATGAGTTGCTTGACCGTCTCTATCGTCAACTACAAAACCGCGCAATTGGTCGTCGAGTGTGTCGACTCGCTTAAGCGGTTTGCTCCGCTGCGTGCTCGTCTGGATATCGTGGTAGTCGATAACGCATCTCAGGATGGCAGCTTATCGGTGATTGCCCAGGCCCACCCGGATGTTCGGCTGATTGATGCAGGTGCCAACCTGGGGTTTGCGGGAGGCAATAATTTAGCGTTGCGCGCTTGTCGCAGTGATTATGTGTTGCTGCTCAATAGCGATGCGCTGGTGGAGGCCGGTACGCTCGATGGCCTGCTGCAGGCGCTGGAGCAAAATCCACAGGTGGGAGTGGTGAGCCCGCGGGTGGTGAATGCCGATGACGGGGCTGACCAGGACTACCCCAGCCGCTTCCCCAGTCTGCCGGAAATGTTTCGGCGCGCCTGGCATGGCCCGCAGTACCCCGCTGCAGGGCACACCGAGCCTTTGGCTCTAGAGCGTTTGCACGGTGCCTGCATGCTGCTGCGCGGTGAATTGCTGGGCAATGTGGGGCTGCTCGACGATGGTTTTTTTATGTATGACGAGGATGTCGACTGGTGTGTGAGGGCGCGTAGTAAGGGCTGGCAGTTATGGTTGCTGCCGCAGTTGCGTGTATTGCACCACGGCGGTAAGTCATCCGGGCGGGCACCGAGTGGGAGACGGGCTCAGCTCGAACTCAGCAGTACGGCCCTGCGTATGCGTTATGAGCTGCGCCGCAGCCGTTATCGCTTGTACCGCAAGCACCGCAGTATTGCCGAGCTACTTCTGCTCAAGGGTTTGACCGATCTCGCCATGCTGTTCGCCAGCTTGCGTTTGCTGCTGCGTTGCATACGACCGCAGCAGCGTCCGGCAGCCCTCGCCTTGCTGCGAGCTAACCTCCAGGTGATGGCGCTAAACCCCTTCGTCAAGGTGGATAGGCATGGTGCTTAAGTCACTGCTGCAGCCGGCCAGCCTGAGCTGGCGGGGCGTGGTATTGGCCGTGCCGTTGGGCTTTGTTATGGCTTTGTTGACCGTGCTCTATCCCTTGCCGGGTATGGTGCTTGCAGCTTCCCTGGGCGGTTGCCTGCTGCTGAGCAAGCAGCCGCAGTATCTGCTGGTATTGTTTGTGATCAGTCTGGCCATTCCCATCCAGAAAAGCCTTGCCGGTCTACCTCTAAACGCGGCGGACGGGCTGCTGGTGGTCTGGGGGGGCTCTGGTTGTTGATGCTGCAGCGCGAGCAAGCGCCGCTATTTCAGGACATCCGGGTGCCTATCGTTGTATGGGCCATTCTGCCGTTTCTTCTGGCCAATCTGTTGGCTCAGATCGGTTCGATTGCCCAAGGCAGCAGCTTGAAACAGGTGCTGCGCATCGTTGAGTGGTTTGTCGTGCTCCCCATGTTGCTGTTGGTATTTCGTCCGGATGAGCGTTTCTGGCGTTTTGCCGCGGTAACCATGCTGTTGGTGCCTTGCCTGTTTGCCATCGATGGCTTGTATGAGCTTGCTAGCAATGGTACGCGTCTGACCGGCATGCTGGGGATCCCCGTGCCGATCCCTGAAGGAGACATGGCGCAAATTCGCCACACCTTTGATATTTCCGGGCGGGCCGGCAGTGCGTTTGGTGGCGCGCAGGGCTTGGCTATGTATCTGGTGATGAGCATGAGTGTGGCCATTGCCTTTCTTTTCCGTGCGCCACGGCCCGGCATGCGCCTGCTGGCCGGGTTATGCCTACTGATCTGTCTGGCCGGGCTTGCGGCAACCAAGTCTCGCGGCGGCTTACTCGGCGGTCTGGCTTTGCTGCTGGTCATGTTGTTGGTCATGCGGCCAGCGCTGTGGCGCTGGTTGGTGCTGGTTGGCGGTATCGCTGCACTGGTCATCGTACTGACTGTGGCCATGTTGCCAAATTGGGATGGCAGTATTGCCGGGCTGGTTCCTGGCCGTCCGGAGGCGGTGCTTGATCGGCTGATTATCTGGGGGGTAGCCCTTGAGGTGTTTCAAGAAAACCCACTATTTGGTGTGGGGTTGGGCAACTTCCGCGATGAGTTTTTCTCCCGCGAGGTGTGGCTCAACGTTGAGTTAGGTTATCCCTCGCTGCATGCCCATAACACCTACCTGGAAATTCTTGCCGGCACCGGTCTGTTCGGCCTGCTGGCCTACCTGGCGTTCTTGCTGATGATGGCCCGGCATTTATTAAAGCGTTGGCGGGGGCGCCAACAGGATAATTCATCGGTTTTTACTCTGGCGGCTATCGGCACCCTGGCGGCTTACATGGTGTTCGCCATGGTCGACATGCTGCTGTTGCAGAACATGCATTTCCTGCTGGTGCTGCTCCTGTCTTTGGGGCTGAGCAATCCAGATGCGGCGGCTGTGGGCATGGCTGTAACTGTGCATGAGGACGCACGATGAGGGTGTTATTGCTGGTCGAGACGCTGTCTATTGGTGGCTTGCCGAACTACGTGCTGGAGTTGGCCAGGGCCTTGAGTGAGCGTGGTGACCAGGTGGCTCTGGCGCATGGCGGTGGGGTGGTGCCGGAGTACTTGGATTGCCGGGGGGTTGAGTTGCTGGCGCTCAGCCCGCAGGGTTTTGACCATCCCTATGACCTGATGCAGAGCCTGCAGGCGATTCGTAGCTGGCGTGCCGATGTACTGCACGTACATTTATGCAGTGTCTTGCCGCTTTTGCAGGCCCTGCCGTCGTTGGGGATTCCTTTGCTGCGCTCGTTTCATGACTACACCTCGATGTGCTTGCGTCGTGGTCGTCGGCGTTTCCCCGGCGATCGTTGCCCGCGTGCGTTGGGCTGGTCCTGCATTACGCAGGGCTGTTTGATCGGTGCCCCAAAGCCCGGTAGTCGAGTGCCTGGGCTGCAGAATCTGCCAGCAAAAATGGCTGAAAGAGACCTCTATCAAGGATTCTCGGGTGCCGTTGTCGGTAGTCAGCATATGCGTCGAGTGCTGCTGGTTAACGGCTTTGAAAATGCACGCGTACAAGTGGTGCCTTATTTCAGCCGGTTTGATCAGCAAGCCCAGGGGTTGGCCTCGATGGGTGAAGCCAAGGCGACAGGCGTGCCTGGTCGTGAGCGTCCATTGCGCCTGTTATTTACCGGTCAGGCGGTCAAGGGCAAAGGCCTTGAAGTGTTAATCAAGGCCCTTGCACAGGTGCGGGGTGATTGGCGCCTGAGCGCTATTTCGTCTGGTCCGCGCTTGGCGGTTGCCAAAGCCATGGCCCAGCGCTACGGCATTGCCGGGTATATCGATTTTATTGAGTGGTTACCGCAGGAGGCGTTGGCTGGCCATTACCGCGCGGCAGATCTGTTCGTGTTGCCATCGGTGTGGGATGACCCGGGTCCCCTGGTTGGTATTGAAGCCATGTCATTTGAAACGCCAGTCCTGGCCTTTGCGGTCGGTGGCATTGCCGACTATGTGCACGACGGTAAAACCGGGTTGCAGGCGGCTGCGGTTTCTGTGGCGGCGCTGGCACAGGGTCTCCAGCGAGCCCTGGATGGGCATGTTGATTTGCTGGCCCTCGGCCGCGCAGCACGGGAACTGGTCGCGCAGCAGCATTGCCGTAGTCGCCATGTCGATCAGCTGCAACAGCTTTATCGGGATGTTCTGGCAAGTCCTCAGCAGGCCGGTCCAGTGCTTGTTGAGGCGTGTAAGTGAACAGGGGCCAAGGAGAGTGAAGATGCTGCCAAGTCGATCAATTGACGGGATAGTGTTCGGGCAAGGTTGCCTCGGTAAAGGACAGCTGTTGCTGCCGGGATCGCCATGACGGCCATTTTCCGAGAGTTCGCCAGCGTCTATAGCAAGGCATTGGCCAAGCCGGTTGTGCATGCTGGCGAACTGTTGAGTGTGCAGCGCCTGCGCGGTGTGGCGGTGCTTATGGTGCTGCTGGTGCATGTTGAGGACATTGCCCGCAAGCTGCCTGGCTGGGCCGACTTTCATAGTGCCTACGCGCTCAATATCGGCTATTCGGCCCCGGATATGTTTTTCGTGATCAGCGGCTTCATCATGACTTACATAACCTTCACCACCCCTTTCAAGCCGCGCCGTTGGCTGATCAGCCGGTTTATCCGGATTTTTCCGATGTATTTCTTCTTCACCAGCCTGGTGGTCGCCTTATGGTTATTCAATCCGGCGATGACCATGGGCTCTGGCGAGCATGACTGGTGGTCAGTTGCCCAGTCATTGTTGATGTTGCCGCAAGCGGATCTGCCGATTCTTTTTGTCGGCTGGACTATTGAGCATGAGTTGGTGTTCTACGCCACGGTTTTTCTGGTAGCGCGCTTTCTGACATACAACTGGCTTGCCTCGGTGCTGGTGCTGATGTCGGTGCTGGCTTTTGCTAAGTGGTTACTGCGTGAGTATTCGGGCGTGGATTTCTGGGATTTCCACATCCTGTCGCTGTATATCGCACAGTTCGCGATGGGTGCCTGTATCTACCGCTTCTGGTCGACCAGCGACTATTCGGGCTGGCTACTACCTTGCGTGCTCGGCGTGGTGCTGGTGGCGGCCGCTGCTGTGGCTGCTGACTCGGGCACCATCAATCGCGAGCAGCCGCTACGGGTGCTGTTGTTCGGTGGTGCCTACGCAATGTTCCTGCTGGCATTACTCAATCGTGAAAAGCGTATCCGTGCCTCGGGGCGCATGCCGAGTGTGCGTGATGGTTTGGTGCGTGCTGGCGACGCGTCGTATTCGATCTACCTTTCTCATCCTTTCGTGCTGGCATGTTTTGGCAAGCTCTTCCCCTATCTGGAATTGAGTCAGCCATTGGGCTGGCTGGTCGTTCTGGGTGCAGGGCTGGCGACACTGCTGGTTGGTCAACTCACCCACGTATTTATCGAGAAACCCATCATAGAGGTGGGTAAACGGCTGTCGCGCGGTTAGCGTCCTCAGCGAGCTCAAGGGATAGCAATATGAATGCAGTCAATCCTCAAGCAGTACCTCAACCTCTAGTGGGAGATGGCCGTCTGGCGTTGCCCATGCAGGAGCTAATGGCTCGGGTTCTGCGCGAGGCGCGCCAGCGCCAACTCAGTCAGCTGATGATTGTTGGTGTGGCACGTCGGGTCGGTGCCACGTTTATTGCCCAGCAGGCGGCTGAAGAGTTGGCGGCAGCCTTTGGTCAGGTACTGGTGGTGGAAGTGCGTGCTGACGTGAGTGATGACGAAGGTCTGGATGGCGACTTGGAGCGCTTGCGGATTCCGGGCCAGGCGGTCGCCAGAGTGAGCCTGTCGCTGAATACCTGCCTGCGCTTGTTCGGTCTCGGCGGTGACGATACGCAAGAGGTCTTCGGCCATTTGCGCGAGCAATTTGCCCTGGTGTTGTGGGACATGCCTCCGCCGACGGTTTCTCCCGTATCGATGGTGGCCGCCAACTGTATGGATGGCGTCGTGCTGGTGGCTCATGCCAACAGAACCCGTCGCCAGGTCGCGCGCTATGTCAGCCAGCGCTTGCAGGAAAGCGGTGGTGAGCTGCTTGGGGTGGTGCTCAATCGGACTCTCAATTTTATTCCGGATTGGCTGTATCGCTGGTTATAGGGCGTTACCGCAGACCATCGGATCTACGTTGCTAAGGAAGAGTTGCTTATGTGGGGAATGGGCTTGAAATGCAGCCTTGTGTTGTTGGCTGCCGTATTGGCTGCAGGCTGCAGCGCGATCAAGGTCAATCACTTGCCGGGTGCTGAAGGCTTGCCTCTGGTTGGCGGTGATGGCGTTGTTCCCGAGCTCGAGTACCTGATCCGCCCTGGCGATGATCTGGAGATAAAGTTCTTCTACACCCAGGAGCTCAATGAAGCGATCAAAGTGCGCCCTGATGGCTACATCACGCTGCAATTGATTGATGAGCTCAAGGTCGCCGGCATGACGCCCAAGCAGCTGGATGCTGTGTTGACCGATAAGTACTCCAAGCACTTGAAAGATCCCTCTATTGCAGTGATCGCGAGATCTTTTAAAGGCTTTCGCGCTTATGTCGGTGGTGAGGTCTCTGTGCCTCAGGTGGTCTCACTGGACGGTGGGATGTCGGTTATTCAGGCCATCTACCGCGCTGGCGGTACGCTACCTACCGCCAATATGGAGTCGGTTATCCTGATTCGCAAAGGCCCCAACGGTGAGCCAATCCCTTATCACCTGGACCTCAGTGATGGAGCCGTCGAACAGAGCAAGGTCGACTTGCAGGTGGCGCTATCGCCTTCCGACGTGATCTATGTACCGCGCTCGCCCATTGCCAATGCCAATCGCTGGGTTCAGCAGTACATCACCGATCTGGTGTTGTTCAAGGGTGTCCAGCTGGGCTTTGGGGTGAGTTATGTGATCGAGCATGACAAGGACGACAATGACTGATGAATAGCCCTACTCTTGCCCGCATCTTGCGTCAGTTGGTGCTGCTGGTGGTGCTGCTGTGCAGCACAGTAGCTAGCGCGCAGGCATTGTCCATCGGCATCAATGCCATGTGGATTCCCGGCGATGAAAGCAGCTTGCGTGCACGCTTCCAGAAGGCCAGGGCGTTGGGTGTCAGCCAGGTCCGGCTGGATTGGGAGTGGCGTCAAGTTGAGGCGGTGAAAGGGCAATACGATTGGCAGGCGCTCGATACTTTGGTGCGGGTGGCCTATGAAGAGCAGATCGAATTGTTTCCGATAGTCCACTATGCGCCAGCGTGGGCCCTACGGCCAGAAAGCAAACCTGATGAGATCTACCAGATGGCACCCGCAGATTCGGCTTTTGCCGACTATGCGCGCTTCCTGAAAGCCTCCATCGAACGCTATGGCCCGAACGGTAATTACCCGCAAACATTCACCCCAATCGTTTACTGGCAAGTCTGGAACGAGCCGAATATCAAGCAGTTCTGGGGGCCAAAACCCGATGCGCCGGCTTTCGTGCGCTTGATGCGTGCGGTGCATGAAGAGACTGCAGGTGTGCGTAAGCAGATCAAACTGGTACATCCAGGCTTGTCGAAGTCCGATCTGATTTTCTTCTGGCAATTGTGGGAGGGCGACGTCGCCTATGGCGAGACCTTCGACATCATGGCCGTGCACCCCTATCTGTTTCATTGGTGGGACGGGATACGCGACCCTGAAGATATGGATCGTGATGTGAAACGTTATGCCGAGCTCGGCGTTGTGGGCAGTCACGATGATCCCGGCTATCTGGGCAAGGTCTTCAATCTGCAGTTGATGATGGACCTCAAAGGCTATCCAGATAAGCCCATATGGATTACCGAGATAGGTTATTTCGTGGCTGACCACCGCTTGGGTGTCACTGATCAGGAGCTTAGTGAGCGCCTGATGGCCACCCTGGAGTTTATCCAGCAGCGTCTGACATCTGCGCCATACGGTCATGGCGTGCGTGGTGATCTGGCGGCTAACGTAGAGCGTGTCTACTGGTTTGCCCTGGAAGACTACCCATCGCCGGATGGCCTGGGTTCTTTTGGCTTATATCGTGCTGATGGCAGTCAGCGCCCAGCTGCCGAGGTTTTCCGCCGTAAAGCTATGCAGGTAAATGCCCGATGACTATTCGTGACATTCTTAATATTTTGTTCAAGCGTAAGCTGGTTGTTGGTTGCTTCTTTCTGGCGGCGTTACTCGGTGGCTTTGCCGGTCTCAAGCTGATCGCTCCGACCTACGAGTCCACCGCGCGTCTGTTGGTGAGAATCGGCCAGGAAGATATCTACATGCCCGTACTGGCAACCAGTCAGTTTCGTACGCCGATGATGTCGGTTGTGCGTGAAGAGCAACTGCATTCAGAGTCGAGCATCCTTACCAGCGGTGACCTGGCGCAGAAAGTGGTGTCTCAGGTGACGCCCCAGCGCCTGTTTCCGGGTATCGATGTGGAGCACCCCTGGTATACCCCAAAAGGGGTGCTGCAATTGGGTCGTGATATCTATCGCGGTCTGGAGGACTACTTCTTTCCTCTTTCCAGTGACCGGACTCTGGAAGGCCAGGCGGTGAATCGCTTTCTGAAGGACCTCAATGCTCAGGCTTTAAAAAGCTCCAATATCATCGAGGTTTCGCTACGCAGTAAATCGCCGGAGTCGGCGATGCTAGGCGTCAATGAACTGGTGCGCCAGTACCTCACCGAGCGCGTGAGGATCTACCAGCGTGAGCAGGCCGGATTCTTTACAGAACAGCTGACGCAGCTTGATAGTCAGCTGGCAGAAACCGAAAAAGCGGTAAACCGTTTCCGTACCGAGAAGCAAATTGTCGACGTGGACAAGCAGCGTAGTCAGCAGATTGAACGCATTAATGAAGTCCGCAAGCACATCGACAGCTTTAAGGTCTCTGTTAGCCAGTCCGAACGTCAGATTGAGGTTCTTCGCTCGCAGTTGGCCTCGGTGCCTGCCACAACCCAGTTGAGCGGTGCCGAAACGTCCAACGGATATGCCATTAGTGAACTGAGCAAGCAACTGGCGGATTTGCAGCGCCAGGAGGCCGATATTGCGCAGCGCTTCTCTGATAATGATCCACGTCTGCGTTCCCTGCGCGAGGAAATCGCGGTGATCAATCGTTTGCTGAAAAGTCAGGAAGGGCAGCGATACACCTCATCAGAGCGTGGCATCAACCCACTGCATGCACGCTTGCGTGATGACCTGATGCAGCATGAAGCCCTGCTTGCCGGCTATCGCCAAGCGCTGGAGAACTGGCTGCAGCTTGAGCGGGAGACACGGGCGCGTATGGACGACCTAAATGGCCAGGAAGCGCAATACAAACATTTAGTCCAGCAGCTGCAAGTACTGCGAGAAACGCGTCAACTGTACCTGGAGAAAACCGAGGAAACACGATTTCTCTCGGCACAGGCTGCAGCCAAGATTGGTAATGTATCGGTAGTTAACTGGGCCACTGTCAGCAATCGCCCGGTCAGCCCCAAGCTGTGGCTGGTACTAGTGGGCGTGCTCGTTGTTGGTCTGATTGGCGGTGTTGGCTTGGCATTTGTCGTAGAGTTTCTGGATGACAGCTTAAAGTCCGATACCGATGTAATGCGTTACTTAAAACTGCCAGTGATCGCCAAGGTGCCCGAACTGGTTTGAGTCAAGAGGTCGGTGAGCCAGCATATTCAGTGTAAAAAAAGCCCCGCATCGCAGCGGGGCTTTTTTATATGGTGCCGGCACCAGGAATCGAACCCGGGACCTACTGATTACAAGTCAGTTGCTCTACCAGCTGAGCTATACCGGCCTTTGAGGGTCGCCATTATATCCATTCATTTGGCCGAGTAAAGCCATCTGTGTGCAGTTCTGTGTTGGCCTCGTTATCAGTGGGCGATGGCTTATGCACATACGCAGTGCATTTGGTACGAGCGTGCGCAAACTTTGTGCGCTGGTTCGCTGTATTTGCTAACGGTATGTTTTTAAAGGAAATACTTTTTAGATCAAAAAATGTCCAGTTAATTGGTGGCGTGAATTGGCGAGCGTTTGCGTGATTTGCTCAGAATCTGTCAACAGAGTTATCCACAGAAGCTGTGGGCAACTGATGTTGGTGTTCGGCCAGTAACAGCAGGTTTCGCGGGCTTTGCTCGGTTGCGCAGAAGGTGCCCAGGCGCACGTTATAGCCCTGCTCCTGAAGAAACAGTGCGCGATCTAGCAGCAGCCAGAGTTCCAGTGGGCGACGGAATAATCCGCGTAAGAGTTCCAGGTTGCGTACTTCGGCCAAGCGTTGCCAGCCTTGTTGCTCCAGGTGCGGCCAGTCATCTCGGGTTGGTGCCGGCAGCTGTTTCAGTGTGGCGAGGTCGCGGCAGTAATCAGCAAAGGGTTTGTCCAGCCAGGCAGCCGGCACGGAAGGCGTAGGTAGGTATTTGTCGATACCGCGGAGTTGGCGTTGCAGTATGTCGAAGGCCAGGCGGCGGGCCATGGATTGGTCGCGCTGACGACGTATACGGGCGCCAGCTGTGACGGTTTCACTCATGGGTAAGCCGAGGTCATCGATGGACAGCTTCAGCGCGGATGCCTGGGCGTTTGCGGACAATGCCTGGTAGTGGGTGCTGTTGATACGGTTATAGCAGCAGGGGGCGACGGCCAGTTGCTGGCAGCCAATCTGGCTGGCGAGTTGCAGCAGGCGTATATGCAGTTCACCACAGGCGTGCAGTGCCACCGGGCAGTGGTGTGCCTGCAAGCGTCTGGCAGCATTCTCAGCCAGTACATCCTGTTGAATATGGGCGGCGCTGATGCCGAGCTTCTGGCTGAGCAACTGGCCGCTGTTGACCAGGTGTGCGTCGTATTCCAGGCAGGTCAGGGTGCCGCCGTCGTGCGCCAGCCGGCGTCCGAGGTGGCCCTTGCCGGCACACCAGTCCAGCCAGTGCTGCGGCGCGTGGGTAAAGCTCAGGCTGCGGGCGAAGGCGTCGATCTGCTGCCACTTGCGTCCCGGCACATCATTGCTAAGGCGTGGGGGCAGAGCGGTGCCTGGTTGTCGAGGTAGTTCACCGATCAGGCTTAGCATGTGAGCCTGGGCGGCCAGTTGCGGGAATGGCGCGGGTGCGGGTAACCGATGCGGCTGATTATGTGCAGCTTCTGCATGCTCCAGGCTTTGCGTCCTGAGCCAGGTGGCCAGTTGCGGGTATTCAGCTTCCCACGGCAGGCCGGTGTGGTACACGAACGGTCGTGGTCGCCAGAGTGCCTGGTGCTCGACCAGAAAACGATCAAGTACGTTGAAGCGCTGCTGCAGGTCAGCGTTTTGCAGGGCTGCGGGGCTTGATGAGGCTGGCATGAGCAATACCGCCCGAGGGGCTAGGCCCTCGGGTAATCAACGGCCCTGGCAGGCGTCGACGCGCAGCCAGCGCTCCAGCAGCTTGAACCCGCGCACCAGCAGGAAGGCGATCAGCAGGTAGAACATTCCGGCCGCGAAGAATATCTCCACGGGCAGGTAGGTGCGGGCAATGATCGTGCGGGCCATGCCGGTCAGCTCCAGCAGGGTCACGGTGCTGGCCAGCGCGCTGGCCTTGAGCATCAGGATCACTTCATTGCTGTAAGCGGGCAGGCCGATGCGCGCGGCGCGTGGCAGGATGATGTACAGCATTGCCTGGGCTCTCGACATGCCCAGTGCGCGCGCTGCTTCGATCTCGCCCGGTGGCACTGCCTGGATCGCGCCACGCAGAATCTCGGCGATATAGGCCGCAGTGTGCATGGTCATGGTCAGGACGGCGCACCAGTAAGGGTCGCGCAGGTAGGGCCAGAGTGGACCTTGGCGTACTGCATCAAATTGCGCCAGGCCGTAATAAACCAGGAACAGTTGCACCAGCAATGGTGTGCCGCGGAAGAAGAAGATATAGCCGTAAGGCAGGGCGCGCACATACCAGTGCCGTGAGGCGCGTGCGATGCCCATCGGTAGCGCCAGGATGAGTCCGGCGATAACGGCGATGGCTACTAGTTCCAAGGTCAGCAAGGCGCCTTCTGACAGGCGTGGCAGCCACTTGATGATCACTTCCCAGTTCATGAGGCACTCCTGATAAAGCCACGGCTGGCGCGTTTTTCGAGGAAGTGCATGCCGATCATCGCCAGTACGGTCAGGCCCAGGTAGATAAAGGCCGCCACCATATAGAAGGTGAAGGGTTCCTTGCTTGCAGTCACGGCGATTTGTGAGCGGCGCATGATCTCTTCCAGGCCGATCACCGAGACCAGTGCAGTGTCCTTCATCAGGATCATAAACAGGTTGCCCAGGCCGGGCAGGGCGATGCGCCACATCTGCGGCAGGATCAGCCGCCAGAAGATTCGTGGCTTGGACATGCCCAGCGCCTGGCCGGCTTCGCGATGGCCTTTGGGTATGGCCAGTATGGCGCCGCGAAACACTTCGGTGGCATACGCGCCGAAGCAGATGCCGAGGGCGATGGTGCCGGCGGCAAAGGCATTCAGCTCAAGGCTTTCGATGCCGAGCAGGTCCGCCAGGTTGCGCATCAGTTGCACGGTGCCGAAATAGATCAGCAACACCCAGAGCAGCTCGGGAATCCCGCGCACGATGGTTGAATAAGTGCCGCCAAGCCACTGCAGCGGCTTGTACGGAGAAGTCTTGGCAAGGGCACCGAGTAGGCCAAGCACCAAACCCAGGCACAGCGCGCTGAGCGCCAGCTTGATGGTCATCAGGGTGCCAGCAGCCAGGGCCGGGCCGAATCCGTAGAGGTCGAAATTCATAGAGGCTCAGAAGCCTGCGCCGCCCCGGAGGGCGGCGCAGTGCCGGCAGCTTAGTAGATGCTGAACGGGAAGTACTTGTCGTTGATCTTCTTGTAGGTACCGTCAGCCACGATCTCGGCCAGGGCGGCGTTCAGCTTGTCACGCAGGGCGTCGCCCTTGCGCACGGCGATACCGATCTTGTCGTTGTCGAATACCGGATCACCCTTGAATTCGAAGCCTTTACCGGCATCACTCTTCAGCCATTCCCAGTTGACGAAGGTGTCAGCCAGTACGCCATCCAGGCGGCCCGACGACAGATCGAGGTAGGCGTTTTCCTGGGTGTCGTACAGTTTGATATCAACCACGCCGTTGAGGTTGTCTTCCAACCAGGTGCCGGCGATGGTCGCACGCTGTGCGCCAATAACCTTGCCTTTCAGGCTGGCTTTATCGGTTTTGAAATCGCCGCCTTTGGGCGCGATGAACTGCAGCTTGTTGGTGTAGTAAGGCGAGGTGAAGTCAACGGCGGCCTGGCGCTCTTCGGTGATCGACATGGACGCGATCAGGAAGTCGAATTTCTTCGCGTTCAACGCCGGGATGATGCCGTCCCAGTCGGAGGTGACCACTTCGCACTCGACCTTCATCTTGGCGCACAGCGCTTTGCCGATTTCTACATCGAAACCACCGACCTGGCCGCTGGCGTCAATCAGATTGAAGGGTGGGTACGCGCCCTCGGTGCCCAGTTTCAGTTTGTCAGCAGCGACGGCGCTGGTGCCGAAGGCCAGAGTGGCGGCCGCGGCCAGCAGGATCTTCTTATAGTTCTGCATGCGTAGTTGCTCCGTGTTTTCAGTGGTTGCTGGACATGAATTGTTTGCAGCGCGCCGAATTCGGGTTTTCGAATACCTGTTCAGGAGAGCCTTGTTCTTCGACCAGGCCCTGATGCAGGAACACCACTTCACTGGACACCTGGCGAGCAAAGTTCATCTCGTGGGTAACCAGCAGCATGGTTCGGCCTTCTTCGGCGAGTGCGCGGATCACATTAAGCACTTCTTGTACCATCTCCGGGTCGAGGGCCGACGTGGGCTCATCGAACAGGATGACTTTCGGCTGCATGGCCAGGGTGCGGGCAATGGCTGCGCGTTGTTGCTGGCCGCCGGAAAGCTGATTGGGGTAAACGTGGCGCTTGTCGGCAATACCGACCTTGGCCAGCAACGCTTCGGCCATTTCGATGGCTTCAGCCTTGCTCTTGCCGAGTACACGGCGCGGTGCCTCGATGATGTTATCGAGCACGCTCATGTGCGGCCACAGATTGAAATTCTGAAAGACAAAGCCGATCTCGCTGCGCAGGCGATTGATCTGGCGGTTGTCAGTGGCAACCAGGTCGCCATTCTTCGTGGCTTTGAGTTTGAGCTCCTCGCCAGCCACGATGATCTGCCCCTTGTGTGGGTTTTCCAGCAGGTTGATGCAGCGCAGAAAGGTCGATTTGCCGGAGCCGGATGAGCCGAGGATGGAAATCACATCGCCGTCGCGAGCGGTGAGGGAGATGCCCTTGAGCACCTCAAGGTCGCCGTAGCGTTTGTGCAGATCGCGAATTTCCAGCGCAGGCGTGGCCTCGGCCATGGGGTGTCCTCTT
Organism: Pseudomonas sp. SL4(2022); assembly: GCF_026625725.1. Lineage (NCBI taxonomy): Bacteria > Pseudomonadati > Pseudomonadota > Gammaproteobacteria > Pseudomonadales > Pseudomonadaceae > Pseudomonas > Pseudomonas sp. SL4(2022). The sequence goes on along the minus strand of NZ_CP113060.1, from coordinate 1,387,787 downwards.
CTTGTTCGGGTGCGCTCAGGCGTTGTCTGGCCTTCCTGGCGAGGCGTCAAGCTAGCATAGCGTTTCGCTGGCCGCCAAGCCGTTTACCGGCCGTGCCCGGCTTGGCTGGTTACGGTGTCGCCTGGCTGCAGTTGGCTGTCGCGCGTGCACAATTTCTGCTGGCGCCTATCGGCTTTGGGGTGCGAGTTGAAATACAGGCATTAAAAAACCCCAAGGAGGTTTAGCTCGCTTGGGGTTTTCCGGTATTAGTGGTGCCCAGGGACGGAATCGAACCGCCGACACGGGGATTTTCAATCCCCTGCTCTACCGACTGAGCTACCTGGGCCAACGGGGCGCTATTAGACGGATTTGAAGGGTGGGTGTCAAGCGCGAGTTTGAAAAATATTTAATTATTACGGGCGGTTAGGTTCGGGTGAGGGTTGCGCGGCACCTTGCGATGCGCTGAATGGATAAGGCGTTATTCACCCTGCGGTCTGGGTGATGAGCGCGTGAGGGGCTTTAGTCGCGATTTCTGGTGGGGCATTTCGCCGCTAAAACGCCTCCCACGGGTGAGGCGTGTAGGGTGGGTAACGCTTTGCTTATCCACCCTCTCGGTGTGGTGGATGGATAAGGCTTCATCCACCCTAGGCCTGCTGTTAGAGCCGTTCGCCGCTAAAGCGCCTTCCACGGTTCGCCAGGGTTACTCGCTGGGTGGCACATAACCTTCGGCCTGGGCGTATTCCTCGCCGGAGAGGAATTTGTCCATCTCGGCCTGGAGGAATTTGCGGTCTTCGGCGTTCATCATGTTCAGGCGGCGTTCGTTGATCAGCAGGGTCTGGTGCTTCTGCCATTCGTCCCAGGCTTGCTTGGAGACGTTGTTGAAGATGTCCTCACCTTTGGCGCCCGGATACGGCGGGCGGTCCAGGCCGGGGAGTTCCTGCTTGTGTTTGCGGCACTGTACGGTGCGGGTCATGGTGTTTCTCCAGTATTCGGTGCTGTTGCGAGTGCATCGGCCGCGCGCTTCAGCAACTTCTTCACTGGGGCGGCAAGGCCCAGGCGCGGCGGGGTGGCGAGGTTATACCAGAGCCAGTCAGCCTCGGCCACGGCAGTTGGCGCGGCGTCGACCTGCACCAGCCAGGGCTCGATCGTCAGTTGGAAGTGGCTGAAGGTGTGGGTCAGGTCGCTCAGCTCGCGTTGCGCGCCGAGTTGCAGGCCATGCTGGCTGGCGAGTGGGGCGATGGCTGTTACTTCGTCCAGTTCCGGCAGGCTCCACAGGCCGCCCCAGAGGCCGCTGGATGGGCGGCGATAGAGCAGCACCTCGCCGTGGTGGTTGGCGAAGATCGGCATCAGTGTGCGTTTCTGTGGCAATGTCTTGCGCGGCTTGGGGATCGGGTAGCGGATTTCCAGGCCCAGCAGGTGTGCCTGGCAGCCGCTCTTCAGCGGGCAGAGCAGGCAGCTCGGCTTGCTGCGGGTACACAGGGTGGCACCGAGGTCCATCATCGCTTGGGTGTAGTGGTTTATCCGGGCGTGCGGGGTATAGCGCTCGGCCACATCCCACAGCTGCTTGGCCACCTTTGGCTCGCCTGGATAGCCTTCCTGCGCGACGTAGCGCGCCAGTACGCGTTTGACATTGCCGTCGAGGATCGGCGCGCGCAGGCCCATGCTGAGGCTGGCGATGGCGCCAGCGGTGGAGCGGCCGATGCCGGGAAGTTCGGTGAGCTGGTCGACATCGCGGGGGAACTCGCCGGCATGTTCGCGCATAACGATCTGCGCGGTTTTTTGCAGATTGCGCGCGCGGGTGTAGTAACCGAGGCCCGTCCACAGGTGTAGCACTTCGTCTTCCGGGGCTGCGGCCAGGTCATTAACCGTCGGCAATGCGGCCATAAAGCGGTCGAAATAGCCGAGTACGGTGCTGACCTGAGTCTGCTGCAGCATGATCTCTGAGACCCACACGCGGTAGGGTGTGATGCCCTGTTGCCAGGGCAGGTCCTTGCGCCCGTGGCTGTCGTACCAGTTCAGAACTGCGGCGGAAAATTGCGCGGGGCTCATCGGTTGAACAGGCCCTTGAGTGCGTCTTTCAGTTCGGGGCTGACTTTGTCGCCGAGTTTTTCTTCGATCTTCTCGCTGAGCTTGTTGCCGGCCAGCTTGGCGGCGACTTTGCCCAGGCCGTCCTGATCCAGGCGGCAGGCCTTGCCACCCATTTCCAGTGGGCCGCGGCAGCGCACCGGCCATTCGATGCCGACATAGCGTTCGTTGACCTGGCAGGCCGGGTCAGGCATTTCGCGCTGATCGCCAATGACGGTGATACCGATGCGGTAGTCAAGGCCGAGGATGCGCAGGTCCAGGTCGCCATTGCCGCTGACTGCCAGGCCTGGAATGGCGGCCTTGAGGTCCGGGTTGTGGGCGACGCCATTGTGTAGGCTCAGGCTGCCTTGCAGGGTTTTGAAGGGCGTGTCCCTGCCGCGCGGGTCGCTGCTCAGGGATTTGCGGTTGAGCGTGGCGATGCCGCGACACAGTTGCTGTTCGAGGTTGGCGTCGACCAGCACGCCGTCATTCAGCTGGAACCGTGCATCACCTGTCAGTCCTTCAACCCAGGCGCGCTGGCTATTGCCGCTGGTGGTCAGGTTGGCGTTGAGATCCAGCAGGCCTTTGACCGGCGAAGGCTGGTCGGACTTTTTCAGAAATGGCTCAAGCGGAATGCCGCTGACACTTTTGCGTACGCTGAGCAGCGGGATGGCTGGGCGTGCATCGATGCTGGCTTGGGCGTTGAAACTGCCGTTGCCGATAGTGCCGCGCACATCCTGCAGGGTCAGCAGGCCACCTTTGCTTTGTGCCTTGGCGCTGAAGGTGCTGATCACCTGCTGTTGGACGATGAGCTGATCCAGGCCGAGGTCGAGTTGCACGTCGAGCTTGCGCAGCAGGTCGAGTGGCAGCATTTCGCTGCTGCTCCAGGCTTGCTGGGTCGGTGCGTCAGGCAGTGGTGTGCTGCCGCTCTGTCCGGCATTGGCGACGCTGGCCTTGACCTCGGCCTTGCGGGCGGCACCGGCATCCTTGGCGTCCTTGGAGGGCGCGGGCAGGTAGCGATCGAGGTTCAGCTGGTTGCCCTTGAGCTGCACGCGCAGTGCCTGCTTGGTGAAATCGGCAATTGCCAGCTGGCCACTGAAGTGGCTGTCATCCAGGGTCAGCTTGAGGTCTTCAAGGGTCAGGCTGTTGTCGGTGCCGCTGAGGCGGGTGACCAATTCGAACTGGCTGAGGGTTTTGTCATCGTTCATCGGCGGCAGTTTCTGGCCGATGGTGGCGAGGAATTCACGCAGGTTGAGTGGAGCGATGGACAGGCCGCCGCTGAGTTTTGGCTGCTTGTCGAGGTCGCGGACTTTCAACTCGCCCAAGGCGCGCAGCTGGTTGCCGGAGAGTTTCAGGCCGTTCCATTCGGCGACCTGGGCGGCCAGGTCGACCAGCAGTTGGCCTTGCGCGGAGTAGGTCAGGGTCTGGCCATCGAAGGGTTCGCCGGAGACTTCGCCGGAGAGTTTGGCGTCTTCCAGTTGGTAGCGTTTCAAGGCGCGGTCGAAGCGCAGTTCGCCTTGCAGTTCGCTGCGCGCGCGCAGCACCGGTTTGTTGAGGCCGAAGAAGGCGCTGAGTTTGACCGGGATGCTTGCACCTTCGCGAATCGCTCCGGTGGTCAGCTGGATGCTTTCGGCGCTGAATTGCTGGCCTTTTTGCGCATCGTGGTAGTCGATGCGTGCGCTGTTGACGATCAGGCTGTCGATATCCAGCTTCAGTGGCTGGCTGCTTTCGCTAGGCTCAGCGGCTGGGCTGTCGGCCTGCGTGCTGTCGGTGCTCGCTGCTGGTGCGTCGGCTGTTGCATTCGCGGCGTTGGCTGGCTTGCCGACATCGTCCCAGTTGCTGCGGCCTTTCTCGTCGCGCTGCAGGTTGAGGTTGAGGCCGTCGATACGGATGTCGCTCATCTGCACTTCCTTGCGCAGCAGCGGCAGCACGCGTACCGACAGGCCGAGGAGGCGCAGGTCGGCGAACGGCTTGTCCGGGGTGTTGGGGCTGGCGAGGGTGGCGTCGGTCAGCTCCAGGCCGAGCCAGGGGAACAGGCTCCAGCCGATATCGCCCTTGAGGGTCAGCTCCAGGTTGGCCTTGTCGCGGGCCAGCTGGCGGATTTCATCTTTGTAATCGTTGGGATCGAACAAGTGGGTGAGGGCAAAGCCCAGCGCCACGATGATCAGCAAGAGCCCGAGAAAAAACAGGCCGAGAATTTTGCCGAGCGCTTTCATGTGCGAATCCTTGTTTCGAAGCAAGAGGGTGAAAAGCAGCCATTCAAGCCGGCGAGTATAGCGCCGGCACTTTTATCTGGGCCGCTGACAGTCCGGTTTGCCGGGTGATTTTGCAAGCGGCTTTTACAGGGCCTGAGCCACACGCTCGGCAATCGCCAGGCTGGCGGTGAGGCCGGGGGACTCGATACCGAACAGGTTGACCAGGCCTGACAGGCCGTGATCATTGGGCGTTTGGATAATGAAGTCGGCGGCCGGTTCCCCGGGGCCTGCGAGTTTCGGTCGAATACCGCTGTAGCCCGGCACCAGGCGCGCGCTGTCGAGGGCTGGGAAGTAGCGGCGGATGGCGTCGGCGAATGGCGCGCGCAGGCTTTCCTCGACCTGATAATCGATGTGCGTGAGGTAGCGGGTATCCGGGCCGAAACGCAGCTGGCCGCCAAGGTCCAGGGTGGCGTGGATGCCAAGTCCGGCGGTGTTGGCTTCCGGCATTGGGTAAATCAGGTGCTGGAAGGGTGAGCGGCCGCTGTAGCTGAAGTAGCGGCCCTGGCACAGGTGCAGCGGCGGTAGGTTCTGCAGCCCTTGGGTTTGCTTGGCCAGTTGCTGGGCGAACAGGCCGCCGGCATTGATCACCCGCTGGGCTTTGAGCTGGAATGGCTCACCGTTGCTCTGGCCGTGGGCTAGCCAACCATCGCCATCTGCTTCGAGCTGTTCGACGCGGGTGTGCAGAATCAACTGCGCGCCGCGATGCTCGGCAGCAGCCAGTAGCGATTGCAGGTAGGCGTGGCTGTCGATAATCCCGGTGCTGGGCGAGAGCAGGGCGGCAACGCCGCGCACGGCGGGTTCCAGGGCATTTAGCTGCGGCTGCTCGATGGTCTGCAGGTCGTGCACGCCGCAGGCTTGGGCATTGCGCTGCAGTTGTTCGAGTTTGGCGATTTCTGCGCCTTCCACGGCCACCAGCAGTTTGCCCAGCCGGCGGTGCGCCACCTGATGGCTGTTGCACCAGGCATACAGGCGTTCGCGGCCTTCCAGGCACAGTTCGGCCTTGAGTGAGCCGGGGGCGTAGTAGATCCCTGCATGGATAACTTCTGAGTTGCGGCTGGAGGTATGGCTGCCGATCAGGCTTTCCGCCTCGACGATCAGGCAGCTCTGCCCCGGCGTACTCAAGCGTGCAGCGCAGGCCAGGCCGACCGCGCCTGCGCCAATAATCAGGGTGTCGATACTGTCCATATGCGTTCCGTTCGTTCTCTGACGTGGGGTTATGCGTTCGATAGCGGCGCCTCTGATCGCCGCTGGTAGCCGCCTGGGTGGATGCCCGCCTATAATGCCAGCCTTTTTCCGTGGGCAATTTCTGGAGCTGGTGATGGCCGAACGTACGGCATCCGTCGAGCGCAATACCCTGGAGACCCAGATCAAGGTCTCGATCAACCTGGATGGGACTGGCAAGGCCAAGTTTGATATTGGCGTGCCGTTTCTTGAACACATGCTCGATCAGATCGCCCGTCACGGTCTGATCGACTTGGATATCCAGTGCAAGGGCGACCTGCATATCGACGACCATCATACCGTTGAAGACGTCGGCATCACCCTTGGCCAGGCCTTCACTCAGGCTATCGGCGACAAAAAGGGCATGACCCGTTACGGTCATTCCTATGTGCCGCTGGATGAAGCGCTGTCGCGCGTGGTGATCGACTTCTCCGGCCGTCCGGGCCTGCAGATGCACGTGCCGTTTACCCGCGCCGTGGTCGGTGGTTTTGACGTGGACTTGTTCCAGGAGTTCTTCCAGGGGTTCGTCAACCACGCGCTGGTTTCGCTGCACATCGACAACCTGCGTGGCACCAATACCCACCACCAGATTGAAACCGTGTTCAAAGCCTTCGGCCGCGCGCTGCGCATGGCGGTGACGCTGGATGAGCGCATGGCCGGGCAAATGCCGTCGACCAAAGGGTGCTTGTAAGTGCAGACGGTTGCAGTAATCGACTACGGCATGGGCAACCTGCACTCGGTGGCCAAGGCGCTTGAGCATGTGGGTGCTGGCAAGGTGCTGGTCACCAGCGATGCGCAGGTGATTCGCGAGGCCGATCGCGTGGTGTTCCCCGGCGTGGGCGCGATTCGTGATTGCATGGCCGAGATCAAACGCCTGGGTTTTGACGCGCTGGTGCGCGAAGTCAGTGCAGACCGGCCGTTTCTTGGTATCTGTGTAGGCATGCAGGCGCTGTTGGAGCACAGCGAAGAGAACGATGGTGTCGATTGCATCGGCCTGTTCCCCGGCAAGGTGCGTTTCTTCGGCAAGGACATGGTCGAAGACGGCGAGCCGCTCAAGGTGCCGCACATGGGCTGGAATGAGGTGATGCAGGCGGTCAAACACCCGCTGTGGCACAACATTCCGGACCTGGCGCGCTTCTACTTCGTGCACAGCTATTACATCGAGGCCGGCAACCCTAAACAGGTGGTTGGTCGCGGTCATTACGGCAAGGATTTCGCCGCAGCACTGGCCGAAGGTTCGCGCTTTGCCGTGCAGTTCCACCCGGAAAAGAGCCACACCCATGGCCTGCAGCTGCTGCAGAACTTTGCTGCTTGGGATGGCCGCTGGTAAATGAGCCGGGGCAAGGCGAAACCGCCGATCATGACGTTGAATGCCGAGCAGGAGCGTGAAGCCTGTCGGGTGCTCAAGCGTTTCATGGCCGAGCGCTTCGAGCTGGAACTGGGCAGTTTCGAGGTCGCCGAGGTGCTCGAACTGTTTGCCCGCGAGATTGCACCGCACTACTACAATCGGGCGATTTTCGATGTGCAGACTCACCTGAAAGAACGGTTCGAGAGCATCGAAAGCGACCTCTGGGCACTCGAAAAGAGCTGACCCACCGAATTCACACGACTTGAGCAGGTTCATCCGATGCTGATTATCCCCGCTATCGATCTGAAGGACGGCGCCTGCGTGCGTCTGCGCCAGGGCCGCATGGAAGACTCCACGGTGTTTTCCGATGACCCGGTGAGCATGGCGGCCAAGTGGGTCGAAGGCGGCTGTCGTCGTCTGCACCTGGTTGACCTCAATGGCGCCTTCGAAGGCCAGCCGGTCAACGGCGAAGTGGTCACGGCCATCGCCAAGCGCTACCCGACTCTGCCGATCCAGATCGGCGGTGGCATCCGTACCCTGGAAACCATCGAGCACTACGTGCGCGCCGGCGTCAGCTACGTGATCATCGGCACCAAGGCGGTAAAAGATCCGCAGTTCGTCACCGACGCCTGCAAGGCTTTCCCTGGTAAGGTGATCGTCGGTCTGGACGCCAAAGATGGCTTCGTCGCCACCGACGGCTGGGCAGAATTGTCGACCGTACAGGCCACTGATTTGGCCAAGCGCTTCGAAGCAGACGGCGTCTCGGCCATCGTTTATACCGACATCGCCAAAGACGGCATGATGCAGGGTTGCAACGTCGAAGCCACTGCTGCACTGGCGGCGGCCAGCCGTATTCCGGTGATCGCCTCCGGCGGCATCCATAACCTGGGTGATATCGAGAAGCTGCTGCTGGCACGTTCGCCCGGCATCATCGGTGCCATCACTGGGCGTGCCATCTATGAAGGCACCCTGGATGTGGCCGAAGCGCAGACCTTCTGCGACGCCTTCAAAGGCTGATCTGAACGTAGGGTGGGTTAGTCGCGTAGCGGCGTAACCCACCGTTGGAGTCATCCGTTGGCGCGACGATGGGTATCGCTGCGCTCAGCGGAACGCCGCCCGCCCCATCCAACGAGAACATAGTTATGGCTTTGGCTAAACGCATCATCCCCTGCCTCGACGTGGACAATGGCCGCGTGGTCAAGGGCGTGCAGTTCGAGAACATCCGCGACGCCGGCGACCCGGTGGAAATCGCCCGTCGTTATGACGAGCAGGGTGCTGACGAGATTACCTTTCTCGACATCACGGCCAGCGTCGACGGCCGCGACACCACGTTGCACACCGTCGAGCGCATGGCCAGCCAGGTGTTTATCCCGCTGACCGTGGGCGGCGGCGTGCGCACCGTGCAGGACATTCGCAACCTGCTGAACGCCGGAGCGGACAAAGTGTCGATCAACACTGCCGCGGTGTTCACCCCGGAGTTCGTCGGCGAAGCGGCTTCGCGCTTTGGTTCGCAGTGCATCGTCGTGGCCATCGACGCGAAGAAAGTCTCCAAGCCGGGTGAAACCCCGCGCTGGGAAATCTTCACCCACGGCGGGCGCAAGCCCACCGGTCTGGATGCGGTGCTCTGGGCGAAGAAGATGGAAGACCTCGGTGCCGGTGAAATCCTCCTGACCAGCATGGATCAGGACGGCGTGAAAAGCGGCTATGACCTGGGCGTGACCCGCGCCATCAGCGAAATGGTCGGCATTCCGGTGATCGCCTCCGGCGGCGTCGGCAACCTGCAGCACCTGGCTGACGGCATCATCGAAGGCAAGGCCGCAGCCGTACTGGCGGCGAGCATCTTCCATTTCGGCGAATACACTGTGCCGGAAGCCAAGGCCTACATGGCCAGTCGCGGGATCGTGGTGCGCTAGAGGCCGTCCTGGCGCGGTTGTCCTTGAGTGTCAGTTGCCCGCGTTCAGGTTGACTGGCTGAGGCGCGGGCAAGTTGCATTCCTGGCTGGCCAGCCATTCTGCTGGCTGCTGCTGCGGGCGAGTCGACAGCAAAATGTTGATCCGCCCGCTAAAATCAGTCTGTCCGCGCCTGGGGCCGTTGCTGTCGGCATGCCTTTCGGCCGTTACTCTTTCCTCAAATAGCCTTGTTCATACACGGAGTGCTTATGTCCGCTATTCGGCTGTTCACCGCGCTTTTGCTGTTGTCTGCCGTCAGCCTGGTGCGTGCGGAGCCTCTGGTTCTGCTTACCGAAAACCTGCCGCCGTTCAGCATGGCGGCCGGTGGTGGCAATTTTGCTAAGGACGCTGATGTGCAAGGCATCAGCAGCGATACGGTGCGTGGGCTGTGCAGCAAGGCGCAGCTTGAATGTCAGGTGATCCTGCGCTTCCCCTGGGAGCGACAGTACAAGCAGGCGCTTGAGAGCAAGGGCTACGGGGTGTTCTCCACTGCTCGCACGGCGGACCGTGAATCGCTGTTCAAGTGGGTTGGGCCGATTGTTGTGAGCAATTGGGTGTTGCTGGCCAAGGCCGACAGCACCATTGCGTTGAACAGCCTGGAGCAGGCAGGTGACTATCGGATCGGCGGTTATCGCGATGACGCGATTTCACAGTTCCTGATCGACCGCGGCGTGACCGTACAAACCAGCCTGCAGGACAAGGAAAACCTCAGCAAGCTGGAGAAGGGGTTGATCGACCTGTGGGCTACTAATGAAGCGGGTGGGCGCTATCAGGCCAAGCAGTCTTCACTGGGCGTGCTAAAGGTGGTGCATCGCTTTAATAGTGCCGAGCTCTATCTGGCGCTGAATAAAGAGACGCCCGATGAAGTGGTGCAAAAGTTGCAGAAAGCCCTGGACGATATGCGCGCTCAAGGTGAGCTGGATACGATCAAAGACGCTTATCGGTAAGCTTTTTGCGTCCGTGCCTGTGCAAAACCTGGGCTGGGCTTAGTCGGGCGTGCTGGGTATGCTTGCATGCTCAGCCCAACTATCGATGTGAGACATCATGGTCAAACAATTTCTAGTCGCCCTTGCCGGCACAGTTGTGGTGCTCGCGGGCAGTGCTCGGGCCGAAATCGACCCGAGCTACCGCATGGTCCTGCTGACTGAGAACTTCCCGCCGTACAACATGGCGATCAACGGCAAGAACTTCGCCCAAGAAGACAATATCGACGGTATTGCCGTCGATATCATCCGCGAGATGTTCAAGCGGGCCGGCATTCAATACAACATGACCCTGCGTTTCCCCTGGGATCGCATCTATAAGCTGGCGCTGGAAAAGCCAGGCTATGGCGTGTTTGTTACTGCGCGTCTGCCGGAGCGTGAGGCGCTATTCAAGTGGGTCGGTCCGATTGGTCCGGATGACTGGGTACTGCTCGGCAAGGCCGATAGCAGCATTACTTTGAGCAGCCTGGAAGACGCCAAGCAATACAAGGTCGGTGCCTACAAGGGCGATGCGATAGCCGAGCATCTGGTGGAGAAAGGCCTGGAGCCGATTACCGTCCTGCGCGATACGGAAAACGCCAAGAAGCTGATGGCCGGTCAGATCGACCTGTGGGCTACTGGTGATCCTGCCGGCCGCTACCTGGCCAAGCAGGAAGGTGTTTCTGGGCTGAAAACCATTCTGCGTTTCGATAGCGCAGAGTTGTATCTGGCGCTGAACAAAGAAGTGCCGGACGAGGTTGTACAGAAGCTGCAAGCCGAGCTGGACAAGATGCGCAGCGAAGGTCTTGTCGACGATATTCTGAACAACTACCTGTAATACGAAAAATAGCGGGCTGGCCACCAACCGGCCTGCAACCATGGATGGTTGACGCCACGTACCATACGTCGCCGGGCAGTCGCCCGAGCAGGGATGCCGCTAGCCATAATCACAATTCATGCGAGCGGAATGACCTATGTTGAAAACCCTGAAAGCCAGCCTGTTGTTCGGGCTTGTCCTGAGTGCCTGCGCAGCCCGTGCAGAGCTTCCAGCCGATTACAAAGTGGTGTTGCTGACCGAGAACTTCCCGCCATTCAATATGTCCGTGGATGACAAGAACTACGCCCGTGACGACGGTATCGATGGCATAAGTACCGAAATCGTCCGCGAGATGTTCAAGCGTGCCGGCATCAACTACACCCTGACTTTGCGTTTTCCCTGGGATCGCCTCTATCGCCTGACTCTGGACAAGCCCAGCTACGGCCTGTTCTCCACCACCTTTACGCCTGAGCGTCAGCCACTGTTCAAGTGGGTGGGGCCGCTGGCCAAGACGGGCTGGGTACTATTGGCTGCACCGGGTAATAACATCAGCATCAACAGCCTCAAGGATGCCGCGCAGTATCAGATCGGCGCCTACAAGAATGATGCCGTCAGTCAGCACCTGGAAAGCCAGGGTCTGACCCCGACCAACGCCCTGCGTGATCAGGAAAACATCAAGAAGCTGCTCAGCGGCAAGATCGACCTGTGGGCCACCACCGATCCGGTGGGGCGCTACCTGGCCAAGCAGGAAGGCGTCAGTGGTTTGAATACCGCGCTGCGTTTCAACGAGGCTGAGCTGTACCTGGCGCTGAATAAGGACACGCCCGATGAGGTGGTGCAGCGTCTGCAGAAAGCGCTGGATGAGCTGCGTGCCGAAGGCTTTATCGACGAGATGACCAATAACTACCTGTAGTTTCAGGCGTTATTAACAAGCCCGACGCTGAGTGCTCAAGGTCGGGCTTTTTGTTGGCTGCAGTTTCGCGGGGCTGGCTCGCTCCTGCAGGCGGGCGATCAGTCGCCGCGGGTGACGCTCAGGCCTTTGAGCAGGTTGAGTGCCTGGCTCAGCTGGTAGTCATCATCCTGTGGGCGTATCGGGGCGTTGGTCTTGCTTTTACTTGGCTTGTCAGCGCCACCGTTGCCATTGCCCAGGTGGCCTTGCAGGTCGGCTTCCTTGATGGATTCGTCGCCTTGCTCACGGGTCAGCTTGGCACGCGCCACTTCGATGTCCGGCACGATGCCCTGGGCCTGGATCGAGCGGCCGTTGGGGGTGAAATACAGCGCGGTGGTGAGTTTCAGGGCGCGATCATTGTTCAGCGGCAGTACGGTCTGCACCGAGCCTTTGCCGAAGCTGTCGGTGCCCATCAGCACGCCACGTTTATGGTCCTGCAGGGCGCCTGCGACGATTTCCGAGGCCGAGGCACTGCCACCATTGATCAGCACCACCAGCGGTACGCCTTCGCTGGCATCGGCCGGATCGGCATTGAAGCGTAGCTCGGAGTTGGCGATGCGCCCTTCGGTGTAGACAATCAGCCCCTTCTTGAGGAAGTGGTCGGTGACTTCCACCGCCGCCTGCAGCACGCCGCCGGGGTTATTACGCAGGTCGAGAACGATACCGCGTAGCTTCTTGCTGTTGTCCTTGCGCAGTTTCGCAAGCGCCTTGCCGACTTCTTCGCCGCTGTTGACCTGAAACTGAGTAATGCGGATGTAGCCGTAGCCATCGTCGAGCAACTGACTCTTCACGCTTTTGACCTTGATCACGGCGCGGGTCAGCTCGATGTCGAAGGGTTTGCCGCCTTCGCGCACCAGGGTCAGTTCGATGTCGCTGCCGGCTTTACCGCGCATTTTCTCGACGGCTTCCATCAGCGACATGCCCTTGGTCGGTTGGCCGTCGATCTTCACGATCAGGTCACCTGGCTGGATGCCTGCAACAGAGGCTGGGGTGTCATCAATCGGCGAGACCACCTTGAGAAAACCGTCCTCGGTGCCAAGCTCAAGGCCCAGCCCGCCGAATTCACCACTGGTGCTTTCCTGAAGGTCGCGGAAGGCTTCTGGTTCCAGGTAGGCCGAATGCGGATCAAGGTTGCTGAGCATGCCTTTGATCGCGTTTTCCAGCAGGGTCTTGTCGCTCACCGGCTCGACGTAGGCGGATTTGATGCGATCCATCACCTCGGCAAAGGTGCGCAGGTCGTCTAACGGCAGCGGTGCACTGTCGCTGACCGTGGCGGGGGCTTCAGCCGGCGCGGCCAGGGCGGCCGTGCTGCCCAGCAGGGTAACGGCCAGTGCTAGAGCGGTGAGGCGGAACAGATGCGGCATGTCGAACTTACTCCAGTCCTGAATCGGTAATAGCAGCACTTATCCTTGTGCGCGGCACCATTGAGCGGGGTCGATCGGGCGGCCCTGCTGGCGAATTGCAAAATACAGCGCGGGGGTGTCCTGGCCGCCACTGGTGCCTACAGTGGCGATGGCTTCGCCAGCCTTGACCACATCGCCGGCATCCTTGAGCAGGCTCTGGTTATGTCCATAGAGGCTCAGGTAGCCGTTGCCATGATCGAGAATGACCAGAAGCCCGGCACCGCGCAACCAGTCGGCAAACACCACGCGACCGCCGTGTACGGCATGCACCTGGCTGCCGGCTGATGCACCGATCAATACGCCATCCCAAGTGGTGCGGGCATCACCGCCACGTGGGGTGCCGTAGCGTGCCACCAGGCGACCGTTGACAGGCCAGGGCAACTGGCCGCGGGCTTTGGCAAATGGGCCGCCAAAGCTGGCTCCGGCACTGACCAATGGCCCGCTGCTTGGGGCTTTGTTGCCACTGCGTGCCTGTTCGCGTTCGGCCAGCAGCGCTTGCTGACGAGCGACCTCTGCTTCACGGGCCTGGCGGGCGAGGGTTTCTTCGATGGTTTTCAGTACGCGGGCCAGCTTGGCCTGCTCTTGCTCACGGGCCTTGAGCTTTTGGTCGCGGGCGGAGAATTCCGTGTTCAGCTTGGCCAGGGCCAGCTGACGCTCCTTGCGCACGCTGGCGAGTTGCTCGCGGCGGCCATCCAGCGCGCTTTTCTGCTCCAGTAGCTGGTTTTGCTGGTTGGCGATGTCCATTTCAACATTGGCCAGCTGGCGCAGGGTTTCGTTGAAGGTGGCCAGCTGCTCCATGCGCGCTTCGCTGAGGTAGTCGTAGTAGGTCAGGGTGCGCGAAAACTTTTCCGGATTCTGCTGATTGAGCAGCAGCTTGACGTACTCCTGGCGGCCGCTCTGGTAGGCGGCACGGGCCTGGATGCCGATCAGGCGTTGCTGTTCAAGGCGCGCGCCCTCGAGTTTTTTTTCTCACCATCGAGTCGCTGAATCTCGTCTTCGCTTTTTTTCAGGTCCTGCTGCAAGCCCTTGACCTGCTTCTCCAGCTGACCCATATCGCTCTCGGTCTTTTTCAGCGCCTGCTGTACACCGGATTTCTCCTGTTGCAGCTTCTCCAGCAGTTGTTTCAGCTCGGCGACATCGGCGCGCGCGGCGTCCAGCTGCTTCTGCGCGTCGCTCTTTTCGTCGGCGATCGCAGGCGTCAGCAGGAGGGTCAGAAAGATAAGGGCGAGGGCACGAAACATGGGGCGGGCAGCACCTGAATTAAGATCGTGCCTAGTATGCCTAAAAAATGGCTGGGAGCCATTTTTAACGTCGCGTAGCGACGGCCCGCAGGCCAGGCATTGCACCTGGCTTGCGGGCAGCGGCTCAGTTCAGCTCGACGATGCTGGTGCCGGTCATTTCCGCCGGCACCGGCAGGCCCATCAGGGTCAGCAGGGTTGGGGCTACGTCGGCCAGTACGCCGCCTGGGCGGATTGTTGCCGAGCGCTTACCGACATAGATGAAGGGGACTGGTTCGCAGGTGTGCGCGGTGTGCGCCTGGCCAGTGCTTTCGTCGGCCATTTGCTCGACGTTACCGTGGTCGGCGGTGATCAGTGCTTCGCCGCCGACTTTGTCCAGCGCCGCGACGATGCGCCCGACGCAGCTGTCCAGGCATTCCACGGCCGCCACGGCCGCGGAGAACACGCCGGTATGGCCAACCATGTCGCCGTTTGCGTAGTTGACGATGATCACGTCATAACGCTGGTTTTCGATGGCGTCGACGATTCGGTCGGTAACTTCCGGGGCGCTCATCTGCGGCTGCAGGTCATAGGTGGCGACGTTCGGTGACGGGATCAGGATGCGTTCTTCGCCAGCAAAGGGCTCTTCACGGCCGCCGGAGAAGAAAAAGGTGACGTGGGCGTATTTCTCGGTCTCGGCGATGCGCAGCTGGGTCTTGCCGTTGTTCGCCAGGTACTCGCCAAGCACGTTGGTCAGGGCTTCCGGCTTGTAGGCGCTGGGCGTCGGGATGCTCGCGGCGTACTGGGTCAGCATGATGAAGCCGGCCAGTTGCGGCACGCGTTTGCGCTCGAATTCCTTGAAGCCTGGTTCGACAAAGGCGCGGGTCAGTTCGCGGGCGCGGTCGGCGCGGAAGTTCATGAACACCACGGCGTCGCCATCGTCCATGCGCACGGGCTCGCCGATGGTGGTGGCTTTGACGAACTCGTCACTCTCCCCCCGTGCATAGGCAGCTTCCAGGCCTTCCACGGCGGTGGCTGCGGTGAACTGACCGTGGCCGTCGACCAGCAGTGCATAGGCTTGCTCTACGCGTTCCCAGCGGTTGTCGCGGTCCATGGCGAAATAACGGCCGCTGAGGCTGGCAATGCGGCCCTTGCCGAGCTTGGCGAAGGTGGCGTCGAGCCGCTCGATGGACGGTTGGGCGCTCTTGGGTGGGGTGTCGCGGCCGTCAAGGAAGGCGTGCAGGTAGATTTTTTCCGCGCCGCGCTGGGCGGCCAGTTCGGCCATGGCCACCAGGTGATCCTGGTGGCTGTGCACGCCGCCGTCGGAGAGCAGGCCAAAGATATGCACGGCCTTGCCGGCGCTGACGGCGTTATCGACTGCAGTGGTGATGGTCGGGTTGGTGAAAAACTCGCCATCGCGAATGGCTTTGGTCACCCGCGTGAAGTCCTGGTACACCACGCGGCCGGCACCGAGGTTCATGTGGCCGACTTCGGAGTTGCCCATTTGCCCGTCCGGCAAGCCGACATCCATGCCTGAGCCCGAAATCAAACCATGTGGCTGGGTGGCGCGCAGGTGGTCATAGACCGGGGTGTTGGCGGCCATGATGGCGTTGGATTCCGGGCTGTCACTGTGGCCGAAGCCATCAAGGATGATCAGTACCAGGGGTTTGGGCGTGGCGCTCATAAAGCTGGCTCGCTCTGGGTCGATGGGCGGGAAACAAGGCCGGGCATTTTACGGCCAAGTGCGGCAAACGTCACCGCCAGGCGGGGTTTGGCCGGCCTGTGTGGCTGTGTATACTGGCCGACATTTTACCGTCCCGGAACCGCATAATGCTTGCCAACTTGATTGAATTTGCCACTACCCACTATGTACTGAGCGGATTGTTCGTGACCCTGCTGGCGCTGCTGATCTTCACCGAAGCGCGCAAAGGTGGGCAGAGCCTGAGTTGCCGTGAGCTGACCGCACTGGTCAACAGTGAGCAGGGCGTGGTGCTGGACATTCGCGGACAGAAGGACTTTTCCGCCGGACATATCGTCGGTGCATTGAATATTCCGTTCGAAAAATTCGCTGCCCGCATGGTTGAACTGGACAAGCACAAGGCTAAAACCATCATCGTGGTCGATGCCATGGGCCAGCACAGTGGTGGCGTTTGTCGCGACCTGAAGAAAGCTGGCTTTACCGCCGCCAAACTGTCCGGCGGGATTGCCAGCTGGCGTGGCGACAACCTGCCACTGGTGAAATGAAATGCAACCTGTCGTCATCTATTCCAGTGACTGGTGTCCCTACTGCATCCGTGCCAAGCAGTTGCTGAGCCACAAAGGTGTGGCTTTCAACGAGCTCAAGGTGGATGGCCAGCCGGATGTGCGTGCAGAAATGACCCGCAAGGCGGGGCGCACCTCGGTGCCGCAAATATGGATCGGTGACCGCCATGTCGGCGGTTGCGATGACCTCTACGCCTTGGAGCGCGCTGGCAAACTCGACGCGTTGCTCAAGGCTTAACCCCCCTGTTTATTCAGTACTTTAACGAGAAGAAGGCTTTGCCATGACAGAACAAGCAAGCAACGGCGCCGCTCAGGACGAACAAACTCCGCAATTCTCTCTGCAGCGGATCTATGTACGTGACCTGTCCTTCGAAGCGCCGAAGAGCCCGGAAATCTTCCGTCAGGAGTGGGCGCCTAGCGTTGCCATGGACCTCAACACTCGCCAGAAAGCCCTCGAGGGTGACTTTCACGAAGTGGTGCTGACGATCTCCGTTACCGTCAAAACAGGTGAAGAAACGGCCTTTATCGCTGAAGTGCAGCAGGCCGGTATCTTCTTGATCAAAGGTCTGGATGCGGCTTCCATGAGCCACACCCTGGGTGCGTTCTGCCCGAACATCCTGTTCCCCTATGCCCGCGAAACGCTGGACAGCCTGGTGGTACGTGGCTCGTTCCCGGCGCTGATGCTTGCGCCGGTGAACTTCGATGCCCTGTATGCTCAGGAGCTGCAGCGTATGCAGCAGGCTGGCGAGGCGGCTACCGCGCACTAAGGTGTGTGGCTGTAACAAAAAACGCCCCACGGGGCGTTTTTTAATGGGCGCTGTACAGCAAGATCGGTGCTACTGGGCGTCGGCAAAACCCTGCTGGCGCCAGGCTTCATAGACCGCCACGGCAACGGTATTGGACAGGTTCAGGCTGCGGCAGCCCTCGCGCATGGGCAAGCGCAGGCGTTGTTCGGTGGGCAGGCTGTCGCGAATCTCTTGTGGCAGGCCGCGGCTTTCCGGGCCGAACAGAAACGCGTCACCAGGCTGATAGCTGACCTCGTGAAACGCCTGTGAGCCTTTGGTAGTAAAGGCAAACACGCGAGGCTGGCCGATGCTGGTCAGGCAGCTGGCAAGGTCGGCATGACGCTGCAGGGTGGCATATTCGTGGTAATCCAGGCCGGCGCGGCGCAGGCGTTTGTCATCCAGTTCGAAGCCCAGTGGCTCGATCAGGTGCAGGTGGCAGCCGCTGTTGGCGCAGAGCCTGATAATGTTGCCGGTATTGGGCGGTATTTCCGGTTGAAAAAGGATGACGTGAAACATGCGCGGCTCCGAGCTTGACGACGAGCAGTATTCTACAGACCCGCGCCCTCGTCCGTGGGTGCGGGTGATTGCTTCGTTGGGTGTATTTGGTTTCCTGATTGGCCTGATGATTGGCCGTATGTTTCAGCCCGACCCTCTGTGGCTTGAGCGGGTAGAGGTGCTGGAACAGGGTTTGGAGCTGTGGTTCAACGTTGAGCCAATCCCGCATGAGGAGCATGTGGCGGGTGTGATCAACCTGCGTTTGAAGAGTTTTGGTCGGGAGCTGCAAGGCACGCTCAAAGTAAATGGCCGCCAGGCCAATTGGCGTTTGCAGCGCGAGCGAAGGGATCTGGTTCTGCGGGTGGTGGCGGCTCGCCCACTGCACAGCGCGTGGCGCGCTGAACAAGTGGGTAGTCGTTGGCGGCTGGTGGTCAGCCTGAGGGAGCAATAAAAGAGGGGAATCCCCGGCCTGCCTGTACCAAGGTCCCCAAAACTGGGATTGCCAGAGTCTATGCAGGCCGTGTGCCAGTTTTATTACGCGGGCCGCAACAGCCTGAATGTGGCGGACTGCAGGGCATAAGGGCGAGGGTTTAAGGCGTCGATGGCCCAGGCTGTGAACCGCTGCTGTGCACGAGTGGGTCGCTGTGCATTGCTCTGGCGCATTTTTGCCGGGTGCGCCATGCAGGCTGCGCGTATGCCGGATAACGCCTGGGTGGTTTGTGTTATACAGTCCGTTAGTGACGAATGGCCTTTTGGTGTCGTTTATTAAATAAGAAGGCTCACAAGGCCTGTGCCATCCTGGCGCCGTCTGACAGGGGTGAGTGTTGCAGCTGTTATTGTCGGGTGACTCAACTCATCCGCAGCGAGCGCATGCGTTCAGCATTAGCGTCTGAAACGTTGATCAGGCTCAGGGGTGTTCCTGAGTGGCTAATCTACAGTGTGCCGCAGGCTGCATGGCCTGCATTGAAATAGCTGGGGGACTGTGCAGTTGGCGTGGTTTGCAAATAAAAGAACAAAGATCGCCACTGGTTTACTGGGGATTGAAACCAGCCCGGAAGGTATTGCCCTGGCGCGCGTACTGCGTGAAGCAGGGCAGCCCCCGCAGCTGCTGGAGTGCCAGTTTCATGAGGCCAGTAGCGTCGAGCAGCCCGCGTTGCTCAAGCGCCTGGTTCAGGAGCTGGGCTTTGCCGGTATGCCGGTCAATCTGTTACTGCACCCTGCCACCTACCAGATGCTGTTGCTCGACAGGCCAGATGTACCTGCTGCCGAGTTGCGTGATGCCATGCGCTGGCGGGTCAAGGAGCTGATTGCCGAACCCCTCGAGAATGTCGTCGTTGATGCCTTCAACCTGCCTGAAGATGCCTACCGTGGCCGTTCACGTATGGCCTACTGTGCTGTCCTGAACAAGGCGCGGATGCTTGCCTTGGGTGAGATGTGCAAGGGCGCAGGATTGCGCCTGGGCAGTATCGATGTCACCGAGATGGCGTTCCGCAACCTCGGCCTGCTGGCCGGTAGCGAGGGCATGAGTCTGGCGCTATTGCGTTTGCGCTCCAGCGAAGGACTGATCGCCGTGCAGCACGGCGCAGACCTGTACATGGCACGGCGCATCGAGCAGGGCCTGGAGCAGGCCGATCAGGATTTCTCGGCGATGACCCTGGAGATCCAGCGCTCTCTGGATTATTACGAAAGTCAGCTCGGCAAGGGCTACATCAACCGGCTGTTGCTGTTGCCGATGAAGCGCAATGGCGCAGCAGCCCTGCAGGCACTGTCCAGCGGCCTTGCGGTCAAGCTGCAGACGCTGGATTTGCGAGCGCTGTTTCCGGGTCAGGCCAGCGCTGAGCTGTCCGAGCAGGAACAGGCCTATTGCATGGGTGCTGTGGGTGCAGCCCTGCGGCAGGAGGCCGGTTGATGCAGAACCTCAATCTGTTTCAAATCGAGCGCCGGCAGAAGAGCGGGCCGCGGCGCGCCCAGATGCTGTTGGGGCTGGGTGTTCTGCTGGTGGCGTGCCTCGGGCATGCGGCCTGGACGGGTTGGCAACTGCATGAAGGTGCGCAGCGTCTGGCGGTGCTGCACGCGCAAGCGCAAGAGGAAGAGGCCCAGCTGGAGGCTGTGCGCGGAAACTTTGTTGAGCCACAGCTGGATACGCGGCTGCCCGAAGAGCTGGCTGCCCGCGAGCATGACAACCGTGAGTTACAGCGCCTGATCGCCTATCTGCAGGTGCTGGGTGTTCAGCGCAGTGCCGGTTTTGTCGCCCCGCTGACGGCGCTGACGGAACAACACCCGCAAAGTGGGTTGTGGCTCAGTGGCATCAGCCTGCATCAGGGCGGTCGGCATATGCGCCTGCAGGGCCGCAGTCAGGATCAGGAGTTACTCCCTCAATACCTGCAACGGCTGGGGCAGAGTGCGGTGTTCAAGGGGCGCGAATTTGCCCGTTTTGATGTGCAGCGTGGTGATGATCAATTGCTGCACTTTGACCTCTCGTCCCAGTTGAAGGACCAGGAGGCCAGCAATGAATAAGTGGTTGCAGCGCTGGCATGGCATGGCCACGCGTGAGCGTTGGCTGGCCTACGGCGTAGGCCTGAGTCTGTTCGGCATGCTGTATCTGCTGTTGATCGGCGACCCGCTTGGCCGGCGCCTCCAGCAGCAACAGAGCAGCGAACAACAGGCGCAGGCGCGGCGTATTGCTGCTACCAGCGAGCTGCAAGCGTTGCAGCAGCGTATTGCGGCGGACCCCAACCTGGCATACCGCAGCGCACTTTTGGCGGCGTCTGCCAGCCGAGAGGCGCTGATCCAGCAGATTGACCAGCACACCGCCGAGCTGGTGACGCCACAGAAAATGCAGGCGGTATTGCAGGAATTACTGCGCAAGCAACCGCAGCTGCGTGTACTGGGTATGAGCAGTTTCACCGAGCCGGTGCAGCTGGCACCCGCCGAGCCAGCAGCAACGCCGGCAGCGGCTGATAAAGCGTCGCCCGAGCCAGCGGTAACGCTCTATCGGCATGGTCTGGAACTGCACCTGGAGGGCGGCTACTTCGATTTGCTCAACTACCTGCAGGCGGTGCAGGCCAGCGGCTGGCAGCTGAACTGGGACACTCTGGATTATCAGGTTGGCGAGGCGGGGCCGAGCAAGGCCAGTATCCGCCTGAAGCTCTACACCTTGAGTCGACATGCGGGGTGGGTCGGTGTCTAGATTTCTGCTTCTCTGCCTGCTGATCAGCGCGGCCGCACTGGCTGACCCTGGCGTCGATCCGACCCAGCCGCCGCGCGACCTGTTGCCTGCCGCTACGGCCAGTGGCAACAGTCCGCTGATACTGCAAGCCATCGTGCGGGGCGCCCAAGGCAGCCGTGCAGTGATTGATGGACAGAACCTGCGGGTTGGTGAGCGCCATGCCGATGTCCGGGTGCTGGCCATCCATGCGCAGTCCGTATTGATTGAACGTCAGGGCCAGCAACAGCTGCTGCGCCTGGCTGAACCCGTTATGCAACCGAGCCGATGATGCCCATGATCAGATTTTTGCCCAGTGTCAGCCTGTTGAGCCTGAGCTGCCTGCTTGTGGCCTGCCAGACCTTCAAGGATGGCGATGCGCAACTCTATGAGCAGAGCAGCAAACTGCTGGATGACAGCCTCAAACAGACCCAGGCCACGCCCAAGGTCATGCCGCCGCTGGCCGTACAGGCGGCGCTGATCCCGCCGCTGGGCAGCGGCTTCAGCAGCGGCCCGCGCTTTGATGTGGCGGCCAAGGACATGCAGGCGCGCGAGTTCTTCCTCAGCCTGATGGACGGCGCCGGGCAGAACCTGGTGGTGCACCCGGACGTGAGCGGCACCATCACCTTCAGCCTGCGTCGAGTTACCCTCGATGAAGTGCTGGCTGCAGTGCGCGACAGCTATGGTTATGACTACCGCCGCACCAGCTATGGCTACCAGATTCTGCCCAACCAGGTAATTACCCGCAGTTACGACATCAACTACCTCAACCTGCAGCGCATCGGCCAGACCGATACACGGGTCAGCTCCGGGCAGGTGGAAAGCACCAGCAACAACAACGCGGGCAGCGGCGTTAGCAACAGTGCCAACAACAGCGGCAACAGCAACACTGTCACCACCCTGAATGCCAGCCAGGTCAGCACCTCCAGCAATGTCGACTTCTGGAATGAAGTGCGCCAGGTGGTGGAAATGATTGTCGCGGGCGACAGCAACAGCAGCGTGATGATCAACCCGCAGGCCAGCCTGCTGGTGGTGCGCGCGCACAGCGCCGCCCAGGAAAACGTCGCGCGCTTTCTTGAGCAGGCTCAGCTCAACTTGCAGCGTCAGGTGATTCTGGAAACCAAGATCCTCGAAGTGCAGCTCTCCGATGGCTTCCAGGCCGGGATCAGCTGGGATCAGCTCGGTGGTGATGTCAGCAGTAGCCTGGGCGGTGCCGCGCTGAGTGGCCCGACCGGGGTCGACGGGGTATTTGGCATTGCCCTGACCCTCGGCGACTTCACCGGTCTGATCGAACTGCTGGAAACTCAGGGTGAAGTGCGCGTGCTCTCTAGTCCGCGTATTTCCACGTTGAACAATCAGAAAGCGGTGATCAAGGTGGGCACTGACGAGTTCTTTGTTACCAATGTCTCGTCCACCGGCTCCACGGCCACTGTGGGCGGCGTCACCGAGCCGACCCAGGACATCACTCTGACGCCGTTCTTCTCCGGCATCTCCCTCGACGTCACGCCGCAGATCGACCAGAACGACACCGTTACCCTGCATGTGCGCCCGACCGTCAGCCGTGTGCGTGACCAGAACAAGACCATCACCTTGGGCGAAGACAATGTCTTCAACCTGCCGCTGGCGCTGTCCACCACGCGCCAGTCTGACTCCATCGTGCGTGCCCGCAGTGGCCAGGTGGTGGTGATTGGCGGCCTGTTGCAGAACAACAGCGAGAACACTGATGCCAGCATCCCCTGGGCCAGCACCCTGCCGATTGTCGGCAACCTGTTCAAGCAACAGCGCAAGGCGCTGCAGCAGAGCGAGCTGGTGATTCTCATGCGGCCGCAGGTGGTCAGCGATGAGGTCTGGTTGAATGAACTGCGCAAGAGTGCGCAAACCTTCAAAGAGCTGAGATAGGCCGATGTATGAAGCCTTCTTTGGTCTGCACGAAAAACCCTTCGCGCTGACCCCGAACACCGGTTTTCTGGTGCAGCTGGCGCCCTACCAGGCCTGCCTCAACCTGCTGCGCGTGGCACTCGGTGAAGGTGAAGGCTTTATCAAGATCACCGGCGAGGTGGGCACCGGCAAAACCCTGTTGTGTCGCACCCTGCTCAATGAGCTGGACGCTGAGCGTTTTCAGCTGGCCTATCTGCCCAATCCGGGCATGAGCCCGACGGGCTTGCGCCAGGCGTTGGCGCGTGAACTGGGCATTGACGGTGCTGCAGAGCTGGATAGCCAGGCGGTGCTCGATGCGTTGCACCGACGGCTGATTGAGCTGGCCGCCGCAGGCAAAAGCACGGTGCTGCTGATTGATGAGGCCCAGGCATTGCCCACGGCCACCCTGGAAGCCCTGCGCCTGCTGACCAACCTGGAAACCGAGCAGGACAAATTGCTGCAGGTGGTGTTGTTCGGCCAACCCGAGCTGGATGCGACCCTGGCGCGTGCGGAGTTCCGTCAGCTGCGTCAGCGCATCACCTTTTCCTACCAACTGCGTGCATTGGATGTGAAAGATGCCAGCCGTTACCTGACCGAGCGTCTGGCGGTGGCTGGCTACCGTGGTGAGCCGCTGTTCGATAGCGCTGCCGTGCGGCGCCTGGTGCGCGGCAGCGGAGGCATCCCACGGCTGCTCAATATCCTTGCGCACAAGGCGCTGATGGTGGCGTTCGGTGAGGGGGTGCGGCGGGTGCGGGTCAGCCATGTCAAACGCGCACAGCTGGATACAGAAGGGGCGCAACCTTTCCTGCAGCGTCGTTCCCCCTGGCTGGGCTGGGGCATGGCCGCTGGTGTGCTGTCGGTCGTGCTGCTGGGCGTCTGGCCTTGGCTGGAACAATGGCGGGAGTGGTTGCCATGAGCCTGGTCAATGACATGCTGCGTGATCTGGAGGCGCGTCGTGCCGCGCCCAATGAGCGGCTGCGCCTGGATGGTTTGTACGCCGTGGATGAGCGCGCTGCAGCCCGCCGTGGCCGGTTGCTGCAGGTGCGTCGCGGGGTGGTTGCTGTGGTGCTGTTGAGCGTCCTGGGCCTGCTGGTCGCTCTGGGTCTTCTGCGTCTGTTCAAAGCCCCTGCTGACGGGCTTGTCGATGACGCGCCGAGTACCTCGGTGGCGGCTACGCCGGCCGTACAGATTCTCGCCGTGCTGCCGCAGCACGATGCCCGTGGTTTGGTTCTGCAGCTTTTGCTTGAGCGCGGTGTCGCCTACCAGCGCAGCGAGGAAAGCGGGGCGATCAGCCTGCGCCTGCAAGACACCCAGCTGGTCGGCGAGCCGCAGCAGGGCAGCCTGCAACGCGAGGGCCGCAGCCTGTCCTGGCGGGTGGAAAACAGCGGTGCGGATGTGCAGGTGCTGCTGGTCGGCCTGGGCGACAGCCTGGACGTGCGTGACCGCCTGGAGGCAGCCGGTGATCGCTGGATGCTTTGGGTGGAGGTGCCGTTGAATACGCCTGTCGCTGTGGACGATACCCCCCTGGCGCTGGACAACCTGCCCCCTGCCGAAGCCGCGCCAGCGCAAGTCGAAGCGCCCATGCCGGCTTGGGTCAGTGCACCGTTGCCGGCTTCTGTGCCGGCCGCTGCAGCGCCACCGGCCGCTCAGCCCGTTGCCCCTGCTGTGACGCCGCAGGTGAAAATTGCCGCGCATCAGCCTGACGACCTGACCCTGGCGCGGCAAGCTTTGCAGGATGGCGACAACACCCGCGCCATCAGCCTGCTGGAAGCCCTGCAGAAAACCCGCAGCCATGATCCGCAAGTGCTGCGCTGGCTGGCCCGTGCCTATCTGGCTGCTGGCGATCAGCAGCGTCTGCTCGACTGGCTTCCTGGGCAGTTGGCGCAGGTGTCGGATGACAGCGAGCTGCGCCTGTTGCTGGCGCGTGCGCAACTGCAGGCCGGCGATACCCGTGGTGCCGTCGCGACCCTTGAGCAGAATCCACCGCGCCTGGAGCAGGAGCCCACTTACTTTGCCTTGCTGGCGGCCAGCTACCAGCAGACCGGGCAATGGCAGCACAGTGCCGAACTCTATCAGCGCCTGGTTGCGCTGCGCCCCGGCCAGTCAACGTGGCAGCTGGGTCTGGCCATTGCCTTGGAACAACGTGAGCAACCGGCCGATGCTGGCCGTCACTATCGCCTGGCCCTGCAAGGGGCGGGGCTGGATGAGAGCGCGCGGCGCTTCGCCGCAGAACGCGCCAAGGCGCTGGGAGGCCTTTGATGAGTCAGGATGATCTTCGCCAACGCAAGGTGCGTCTCGGCGACCTGCTGATTCAGGCCGGCTTGCTCAGCGATGCGCAGCTGCAACTGGCCCTGCAGGATCAGAAACGTACCGGTGCCAAGTTGGGGCGTACGGTGGTCGACATGGGCTTTGTGGATGAGGTGCGTTTGCTCACCGCCTTGTCCGAGCAGATGAAGATCCCGTTTATCGACCTCAAACACTTCAAGTTCGATCAAGAATTGGTGCAGCGCCTGCCAGAGGCCATGGCCCGGCGTTTCCGCGCGCTGGTGCTGTCACGCGAGGGCGATGGCCTGCTGGTAGGCATGTCCGACCCGCTCGATCTGTTCGCCCTGGACGAGATGGACCGCATCCTCAAGGTCCGCGTGCGCCCGGCGGTGGTCCGTGAGGCCGAGCTGCTGGCGACCCTGGACACGGTGTATCGACGCACCAGCGAAATTGCCTCGATTGCCGGTGAGCTCGAAGGCGAACTCAAGGACAGCGATTTCGACCTGTCCAAGCTGGGTGCCGACAGCAACACCGAAGCGCCGGTGGTGCGTTTGCTGCAAACCCTGTTTGAAGATGCCGTGCAGATGAAGGCGTCCGACATCCACATCGAGCCCGACGAAGGTGTGGTGCGCATTCGTCAGCGCATCGACGGCGTGCTCAGTGAGCAGGTGATGAAGGAGGCGCGCGTGGCTTCGGCCCTGGTGATGCGCCTGAAGATCATGTCCGGGCTGGATATTTCCGAAAAGCGCTTGCCCCAGGACGGCCGTTTCAATATCCGGGTCAAGGGCCACAACATCGATGTGCGGGTCTCGACCATGCCGGTGCAGTACGGTGAGTCGGTGGTCATGCGTTTGCTCGATCAAACGGGCGGGGTGTCCACCCTGGAAGCCAGCGGCATGCCGCCGGACATGCTGGTGCGCTTCCGTCGCCTGCTGCAACGCCCGTTTGGCCTGGTGCTGGTCACCGGGCCCACCGGCTCCGGTAAGACCACCACGCTGTATGCCGGGTTATCCGAGCTGAACAGCCCGGAGAAAAAGATCATCACCGTGGAAGACCCGGTGGAATACCGGCTGCCACGCATCAATCAGGTGCAGGTCAATGCCAAGATCGAGCTGAGCTTTGCCCGCGTGCTGCGCGCCGCGTTGCGTCAGGACCCGGACATCGTGCTGATCGGTGAGATGCGTGACCAGGAAACCGCCGAGATCGGCCTGCGAGCCGCATTGACCGGTCACCTGGTGCTCTCGACCCTGCACACCAACGATGCCCTGACCTCGGCCATGCGCCTGATCGACATGGGCGCCGAGCCGTTTCTGGTCGCCACCTCGCTGAATGCGGTGCTGGCCCAGCGCCTGATCCGTCGCGTCTGCGAGAACTGCATGGAGGACGATACGCCCGAGCCGCGCCAGCTGCTGTGGCTGGAAAACCTGCACCGTGCGCCGCTGACCGGGCGTACGTTCAAGCGTGGCGCCGGTTGCCACCAGTGCAACAACACCGGCTATGCCGGGCGTATTGGTGTTTACGAACTGCTGGAAATGGACGACGGCATGATTGCCGCGCTGCGCCGCAACGACCCACAAGGCTTTGCCGAAGCGGCCCAGGCCAGCGTCCATTACCGACCGTTGGCCGCCTGTGCGCTGGATTACGCCCTGGCCGGTGTGACCAGCGTGGATGAAGTGCTGAAAGTCTGCGCCACTCTGACTGATGAAGGGGTGGCCTGATGGCGAGCGTAGGGTGCCAGGAGAATGAGCGGTGAGCCTGTATCGCTTTACCGGTCGTGATGCCCAGGGCGGCAAGATTATCGGCAGCCGCGAGGCGGGGTCGGCAGATAGTCTGGCCAGCGAACTGCTGGCCGAACGCATCACCCCACTGACCATCGAAGAGCAGGCCCAGGCGAGCGACAACGACGTGTTCGCTCAGCTCAAGGAAAGCCTGCGGCGCAAACATGTCGATCTGGAAGAGCTGATTATCTTCTGCCGGCAGATGTACAGCCTGAGCAAGGCCGGCGTGCCGATCATCCGCGCGATTGGTGGCCTGGCCGAATCCAGCCGCAACCTTTACCTGCGCGAAGTGCTGCAGGCGGTGCGCAGCGATCTGGAAGGCGGTCAGGGCATGGCTGTGGCACTTAACGCCCATCCCAAGGTGTTCAACACCCTGTTTGTCAGCATGATCAGCGTCGGGGAAAACACCGGCCAGCTCGATCAGGCCTTCCGCCAGCTGTCGGTGTACCTGGAACTGGAGCGCGAAACCCGCAAGCGCATCAAACAGGCCACGCGTTACCCGCTGTTCGTGCTGTCGGCCATGGCGGTAGCGCTGGTCGTAATCAACCTGTTCGTGATTCCGGCCTTCGCCAAGGTGTTTGCCCAGTTCAAGGCGGACCTGCCCTGGGCCACACAAATCCTGATCGGCACCTCGCAGTTCTTTCAGGATTTCTGGTGGCTATTGGCCCTGCTGTTCGGCGGCAGTCTGTTTGGCTTTTTCAAATGGATCGAGACCGATGCCGGTGCCCTGAGATGGGACCAGATCAAGCTACGCCTGCCGATTGTCGGCGGCATCTTCGAGCGCATCGCCCTGGCGCGCTTCACCCGCACCTTCGCGATGATGTACCGCGCCGGCGTGCCCCTGCTGCAGACCCTGTCGATCAACAGTGCCAGCGTGGGCAACCGCTACATCGGCCAGGCGATTCTGGCCATGCGTGAAGGCATTGAACGTGGTGAAGCCTTGACCCGCACCGCGTCTGCCAGCGGCCTGTTCACCCCGCTGGTGCTGCAAATGATGGCCGTGGGCGAAGAAACCGGCGCGCTGGACGACCTGTTTGTCGAGGTGGCGGATTTTTACGAACAGGAAGTCGATTACGACCTCAAGCAACTGGCCGATGCCATTGAACCGATTCTGATTGTGGCCATGGGCATCATGGTGCTGGTGCTGGCGCTGGGGGTGTTTTTACCCATGTGGGAACTGGCTTCGGCGGCCAAGGGTGGCCGTTGAAGGGCGAGTACCAATTGGAAGAGCACGTGCGCCTGGCGCGGCGGCTTGTTTGGACTATCAGCGGTGTACTGCTGGTGGCCGTGCTGCTGGCGCTGGCCTGGAAGATTGCGCAGGTCACTGAGCAGCGTGCCAGAGAGGCCACCCGCGAGCACCTGGCGTCCAGTCTCGCCAGCCTGAGTGCCGAGCATCATGCACGGGGGCGTACTCTGGACAGCAGCTGGCGCAAGAAAAATCCGTTTGCCCTGTTGCGTTGGCAGCAGGACAACTATTGCGGTGAATTGACGGTAGGGGCTGCGCCTCAGGGCGGTTGCTGGTATTGGTTACCAGACCACGCTTGGGTTCTTTACCAAGCCAGCTTTACCGACGGGTGGACAAGAACACGGGGTGAAGTGCGTGCGTGGCGGTTGTTGGTTGTTTCTGATGGGCTGCCAGCTGCGTCACAATCATTACAAGCATCTTTTACCCTGGAGCTTGAGGCAGTACCCGCGACGGAGTTGTCTGCAGCGGGGTATTGAAGTGACTGAGAGGAAACAATGAAGAACAGCAAAGGCTTTACCCTGATCGAATTGGTTGTCGTCATCGTCATACTCGGCATTCTTGCCGCTGTGGCGCTGCCGCGTTTTATCAACGTCTCCAAGGATGCTCATGAGGGTGCCGTCAAAGGTGCCGGCGGGGCATTGGCTTCAGCTGTTCTGCTGGTGCGTTCGCAGTGGGAAGTGAACCGCTCCAACGGCTCGGATACGACACCGGACACGGATGTAACCGGATACGGTGACGGCCTGGTGGATGTGAACGCCAGCGGCTGGCCAATCGGAACCGCTGGTGCGCTCAACTGCGTGCAGCTGTGGAACGCTATTCTGCAGGGATCTGCTCCGACTGTTGGCACGGCCTCGACACCGACTGCCCCGGTGGACTACGTGGCCACAACTGCCGGTACAACCTGTACTTACACCTATCAACTCGACCCGCCAGTGAGTGCCACCACGGGTGACCGGATCGTCTACGACTCTGCAACGGGCACTGTCGTCACGACTTACGTACGTTGATCAATTGCTGTTAGAGGACCTATCTGATGAAGAAGCAACAAAGCGGTTTTACCCTGATCGAGCTGATTATGGTGATTGTGATCCTGGGCATTCTGGCGGCGTTTGCGTTGCCGCGGTTTGCGGATTTCGGTGCCGATGCTCGCCGCGCAACCATTCAGGGTGTTGAGGGCGCGATGAAGTCGGCCAGCGCGATCACGCGTTCGGCATTTCTGGCGGCTGGTACGAATCCGGCGACTGTTACTCTGGAGGGGGCTTCTGTTGCAATTACCAACGGCTATGCCAGTCCTGCAGGCATCGTAGTGGCGGCAAATATCACGGGTAACAGTGCTACTGATAACACCAATACGGGCGATTTCGTCGTTACTACCACGGCCACCACAGCAACTGTGCAGGCTAAAGGTGCAACTACTGCGACTGCATGTCAGGTGGTTTATACCGCAGCCACTGCGACGGTAGCTCCGACTATTGTCCGTACTATCACAGGCTGCTAAACCCTGTGCGTGGCTTTACCCTGGTCGAGTTGCTGATGGTCATGGTGATCATCGGCATTCTCGCCGCCGTGGTAGGGCCGCGTTTCTTTGACCGGCAGGTGTTCGATGAGCGCCTGTTTTTTGAAGAAAGCCTGGCGGCAGTGCGCTACGGGCAGAAGCTGGCGGTGGCCAGTGGCTGCCCGATCAAGGCGCAGATCAGCAATGCCGGCTATGCGCTGACTTACGCGGCGGCCTGTGGTGCACAGGCGGCGGGCAGTGCGGTGGCCAACCCGGCTGGCGGTAGCTATGCCGCCAGCAAGCCTGACAACGTGGACCTCAGCGTCGCGTTGGATGTTACGTTCAATTCCCTGGGGGGCGCTGCTGGTCCGGACAGCACTGCCAAGATGGCCAATGGCGCCTTTGTGCTGAGCGTCCATCCTGTCACCGGTTTTATTGAGACCACGCCGTGAGCATGCTGCGGGTTGCCCGTCTTGAGTACAAACCTGCGCAGCGCGGCATGACCCTGGTTGAGCTGGTCATCACCATTGTGGTGTTGGGTATCGCGGCGGCGGCCATGTTTTCGGCCATGGCGGCGATCACCGGGCGTTCGGCGGACCCCATGCTGCGCCAGCAGAGCCTGGCGATTGCCGAGGCCTATCTGGAAGAAATCACCCTGCAGGCTTTCCCAGCCACCACGCCCTGTGCCGCGAGCCATGACGGCGCTGGGCGAGGCAGCTTCGATGACCTGTGTGATTACAACGGGTTGTTCTACGCCAATCAGCCATTTGCACCGCGCAGCGCGGGATCGGTTACGCCGTTGGCCGGCCTTGAGGCTTATCAGGTAGGCGTTGCGGTGGTGTCCGCGCAACTGAACGGTGTTGATGCCTTGCGGATTACCGTGACGGTGCGTGACCCCGCCGGTCAGTCGTTGGCGCTCGACGGTTACAGGGCGGCCTACTGATGTGCAACCAGGCATTGGCTATCCCGCCCTCAGGTGCGCTTGCATCTAGTGGGCGTGGTGAGCGTGGCTTCACTCTGGTGGAGCTGATCATGGTGATCGCTCTATCGGCGCTGGTGGCGGTGCTGATCAGCAGCGTGCTGTCCAACCCTCTGCAAGGCTTTGTCGATCAAAGCCGGCGGGCCGAGCTGGTGGACCTGGCGTCTGGTGCGCTCAACCGCATGGCCCGCGACGTCCGCCTGGCCGTACCGAATACCCTGCGCACGCCGAATGCGCAGACGGTTGAATTGCTGGCGATTCACGAAGCCGGGCGTTATCGCGCCAACCTGGCCGGTGGTGTGGTGCGGCATGATCCGCCGCGCTGCCCGCCATCACCGCAGGCCTGTGTGATTGACGTGCTGAGCCCCGGCATGACGCCGGCGCGTGTCGCCGATGCGCGCTGGATGGTGCTGTACAACATCGGTATGGACACCACGGGGGATTCGGTCTGGCCGCCGTTCAACAGCAGCGATGCTGCCACCCCAGCCGTGGTGACGCCCAATGGTGTCGGGTTCGCCTTCAGTGCGGGGGTGATGACCCTCAGCGGTGCCGCGGCTTCAGGCTTTCGCTTTAAATTCGCCTCGCCGCAACGGCGCTTTTATCTGGCCCGGGAAGTACTGGGTTATCACTGTGATAATCCGGGTACGGATGCGACCACCGGGCATGGCACCGGGGTCATCCGGCGGGCCAGCTTTACCAGCCTGGCCAGCAGTTATACCTATGGCGTGGGCAACAGTTCGTTGCTGGTGGACAGCGTGTCGCGCTGCACGTTTACCTATGAACCGGGCACCAATACCCGTGGTGCGTTGCTGACCTTGCGGTTGGGTGTGAAGCGCCAGGGGGAGGAAATCATGCTGATGCAACAGGTGCATGTCGACAATGCGCCCTGACTCGCGGCAGCGCGGTTTCGGCCTGGTGGCAGCGATGTTCGTGATCATCATCATGGCCGCTGTGATCGCCACCATGGCGCGCCTGGCCGTCAGTCAGAACGCCACCAATACGTTGGCCATTCAGCAGGCGCGTGCTTATCAGGCGGCGCAGGCCGGACTTGAATGGGGCATTAAACAGGTCTTGGACGGGCAAGCCTGCACCGACAGTTTCAGCGTGTCGGGGTTTGCCGTGAGTGTCAGCTGTGTGGCGACCACACCGTTGAGCGTGGCCGAGGAAAATCGCATGGTGCAGTTCTATCAGCTGACCGCCACGGCCGAGTTCGGCGCCACGGGCAGCGCCGATTATGCCTACCGTCGTTTGACGGCTGTTGTGGAGCGTTAACATGTGCATCCGAACCTGGCTTGTTCGCCTGCTGTGGGTGTTTGCGTGTGTGGCCAGTGCCCCCGCAGTTGCTCAAATCAGTTTCGTGTCTGCGAGCAGTGCAACGCCCACCGCCAATACCACCAGCCTGGTATTGAGCGTGCCTGCGGGTGTGCAAAGCGGCGATTTGCTGCTGGCTCAGGTGGTGACCAATGGTTCGGCCACATTCACGACGCCCAGCGGTTGGACCGCGTTGCAAACCACCAGCAATGGCCTGGTGCAGGGCCTCTTCTATCGCTTTGCCACCGCCAGTGAGACCGGTACGGTCACTTGGACCTGGAGCGGTAATCGACGGGCCGGTGGCGGTATTGCGGTTTACCGGGGCGTTGACAGTAGTCAGGCGCCAGGGGCGGCAGTGTCTGCCAGTAATACCAGTGGAAATCCGACCGCACCGGCTCAGACTGTGGTCGATGTCAATAGCCTGCTGGTCGCGGTGTATGCCTTCGACCGAGGCCAGGGCACCCTGACCGCTACAGGAAGCATGAATACGGCGTATGCGCGCAGCAGCACTCAAAGTACTGGCGTTACCTTGCTGGGCAGTTACGAACAGCGGCCGGCCCCCGGCAGCACTGGCACACGGGTGGCAACCAGTAGTGATAGCGCGCGTAACTGGATTGCACACAGCCTGTTATTGCGCCCCTTGCCGATCAGCAACGCCGCCTTGCTCAGTTGGCGGCTGGATGAAGCCAGCTGGACGGGCGCTTCCGGTGAGGTGCTCGATAACAGCGGTAACGCACTGCACGGCACCGTCATCAATGCGGCCACTACCGCCAATACTTCGCCGGCTCTGCCACAGGTCAATGCGCAGGGCACGTGCGGCTACGGCACGTTCAGCAGCGCCGCCAGTCAGTATGTTCAGCGCGCAGATAACAACCTGCTGGATTTGCAGGGCAGCTTCACCATTGGCGCTTGGGTCAAACCGCGTACCCTGCCGTCCTCGGGGTTGATGAGCATTTTGTCCAAGGATGAGAACTACGAGTTTCATCTCAACCCCAATGGCACCATCAACTGGTGGTGGCAGACCACCGGCAACGCCACCAACCAGTTCAACAGCAGCACGGCAGTGCCGGTTGGGCAGTGGAGCCATGTACTGATCCGCTATGCACCGGGCGATCAGCGTATCTACATCAATGGCAGCCTGGCGGGGCAGGCCAGCTTCAGTGGTACACCGCAGGCCAACAATGATCCGCTGCAGCTGGGGGCTGATCAGGGGCAAGGTAGCCGTTACTTCAATGGCGAGCTGGATGAGGTGCGTATCTTTGCGAGTGCGCTGACTGAGGCGCAGATCAGTGCGCTGGTGGCCGAGCGTCACGCCTGTGCGGTGAGCTTGCAGTGCTTCAGTGACAATTTTGACGATGGCAGCCTGGGCAATGACTGGGCAGTGGCAAGCCGCGGTGCAACGTCCTTCACTCCGACCGTGACGGCCGCGCGTATGCGCCTGACCAGTAATCAGGTCAACGTCTCCACCGCTTCTACCTTGCAGCGGCTGTTCCCCGCCGCCGGTAACTTTATCCAGGTGCAGTTCAAGTATTACGCCTACAACGGCTCGGGTGCCGATGGCGTGGCCGTAGTGCTTTCGGATGCCACGGTGACGCCGCAACCGGGTGCGTTTGGCGGGCCGTTGGGCTATGGCACGCGTGGAGATGCCGCCAACCCCGGGTTTGCCGGTGGCTGGCTGGGTGTGGGCCTCGACGAGTACGGCAATTTTTCAGTCGAAGGCGGTGACAACCCACAGCAGCAACGCCCTGATTCGGTGGCTATACGGGGTTCGGGTAATGCCGGAGGAACCAGCGGTTACCGTTACATCGCAGGCACTCCCGCCAACCTCAATCCTGAGGTCGATAGCCCCGCGAGTAGCGCGGCGGCTCCCGGACACACCTACCGCATTACTGTGGATGGCCGCTTCAGCAATGAAGCGCGGGTGACCGTGGAGCGCGACACCGGCAGTGGTTTCGTGGTGCTGCCCAATCTGAATGCGGTCAATGTGCTGGCAGCGGCTAATCAGCAGGCAGCCCTGCCTGAGGATTTCTACCTGTCGTTAACCGGCTCCACCGGCGGCTCGACCAATATTCATGAGCTCGACGACCTGCAAGTCTGTGCCACCACGATTAATCCCATCGGCCAGCAGATCGATCATTTCGAGTTCAGCTACTCGCCCAATGCACTGACCTGCAATCCACAGCCCGTGGCCATTCGCGCCTGTGCCGATGCCAGCTGCAGCAGCCTGTTCAATGGGCCGGTGAGGGTCACGCTAAGCCCGGACAATTACTGGACCGCCACGCCCCCGGCAACGGTCGAGAACGGCAAAACCCTCGTTTTCAGTGGTGGCTCGGCACAGGCACAGCTGCGCGTGCCCACGGTGGGAACAGTGGTCATCGATGATCTCAGCTCAGTGCCCGTTACCAGGCCCAACAGCCAAACCGTCTGCTCAACCGCCGGCTGCCAGATCAGTTATGCCAACAGCGGTCTGCTGCTGCAGGTGCCGAACATGCTGGCGGCCAAACCTACAGCGGCCACCCTCAGCGCGGTGCGCAAGGCGGATAATGCGCTGCAATGCGTGCCGGCCTTTGCCAACGTCACGCGCAGCGTCAGCTTCACCTCGGCCTATAGCAATCCGAATAATGGCTCCCAGCCCGTG
The DNA here is from genome assembly GCF_026625725.1 of Pseudomonas sp. SL4(2022). Classification (NCBI taxonomy): domain Bacteria; kingdom Pseudomonadati; phylum Pseudomonadota; class Gammaproteobacteria; order Pseudomonadales; family Pseudomonadaceae; genus Pseudomonas; species Pseudomonas sp. SL4(2022). The sequence continues at coordinate 1,353,247 of NZ_CP113060.1, read as the reverse complement.
GTGGTCAACGGCAGCAATGTCGGTGACACGGCGGTGAGCCTGGCGCTCGACTTCGATGCCACCGGCACTGCGCCGCTGACCGTGCGTTACGACGATGCCGGGGAGATGAAACTGAGTGCCCGCTATCAGGGCGGGGCCGGCAGTGGCGACGACGGGCTGGTGCTGGACAATGCCGCGACTGACGATCTGTTTATCAGCAAGCCTTATGGCCTGTGTCTGCAGACCGCCAGCCTTCTCGCGCCGAGCACCAGTTGCAATGACGCCAGCTGTTCGGTGTTCCCCGGCGGCATCCGTGCGGGTGACAATTTCCCTCTGACCATTCGTGCAGTGGGCTGGCAGGCCGATGGCGAGGCGCTGACGGCGACACAGCTGTGCAACGGCAATGTCACCACCCCCAATTTCCGCCTCGCGAATATTGGTCTGAGCAGCGCAGTAGTCGCCCCGAGCGGGGGCAGCAATGGCACAGTAACCCCCGATCGCTATAACCATGCCCTGGGTAATGCAACGCTTACGAACCACTCGGTTTCCGAGGTCGGTGTCTTCACCATCACCGCTACTCCGCCGACAGGCAGTTATCTGGATGGGGAAACGGTCAGTGGCGGTAGCAGCGAGCCGGTGGGTCGTTTTATTCCGGCCTTTTTAAGCGCTCAGGGCAGTGCCAGCCTGACCCCCAGTTGTGGCAGCGCTTTCAGCTATCAGGGCCAGCCAATGGGGTTCGCCAATGACCGCCAGCCCACACTGACGGTCACGGCCATGAACCGCAATGGCGGTGTAACCACAAACTATGACCGCGGGGCTTTCTGGAAGCTGGCAGCGCCGGCAGTCGGCACTTACAGCTCAATCACCGGCATCGCCGCTCGGGATGTGCGGCTGACCCGTCAGGGCACTGCCAACCTGGCGGTGCTGGGGGCTGATAACGGTGATGGGTTGCGTACCTATCGCTGGACGGGTGAGCAACTGCTCTATACGCCCGCGATCACGCCCAGCAGTGACGACTACCCCTTTGATGCCAGGATCCGCCAGACTTTTCTCGCGGCCAGCTTGCGCGAGGATGACCAGGGCCAGGCGGTGTGCCATGGCAGCGGCTGCCAGGATTTCAATTACGACTTCACGATTGATGCAAACAACAACCTCGGTAGCCAGGTGCGTCTCGGCCGCTTGCGCCTGGGCAACGCGCATGGCTCGGAACTGCAGGGGCTGGGGCTGCCGGTGGTGCTGGAGAGTTGGCAGGCTGTGGCCACTGGCAGCTTTCGGCCTGAAGGGTTGGACACCTGCACCACGGCTGTCAGCCTGGGGGCGGCGCAGCTGGATCAATTCAGTGGCCATCTGGCCTCTGGGGAAACCACGGCCAGCCTGGCTTGGCCGCTGGATCCAACTCAACGGCAGGTGTTAATGAGTGCACCCGGCAACGGCAACGACGGTTCGGTGCAAGTCAGTTTTCCATCCGCGCCCAGCTGGTTGCAGTACCCCTGGGACGGGGCGACCCGTTCGGCTGCGCGTGGCCTGGCCAGTTTTGGGATCTACAAGGGCTCGGCCCCGGTGATCTACCGCCGCGAACTGTATCGCTGAAACAGCAAGGCCGCCTGTGCGGCGGCCTTGCTTGGATCGGCTAAGGTGCGAGGGATCAGTCGTCGCTGTCCTCGTCATCAGCACTTTCAACGTTCATGCCCAGTTCCTTGATCTTGCGCGTCAAGGTATTGCGGCCCCAGCCCAGCAGCACGGCGGCGTCGCGGCGGCGGCCGGCGGTGTGTTTGAGCGCGGTTTCGATCATGATCCGCTCGAAGGCCGGTACGGCGGTGTCGAGCAAGCTGGATTGGCCACGGCCCAAGGCCTGATCGGCCCATTGGCGCAGGGCTTGTTCCCAGTTGCTGGCCGGGGCGCTTTCCTGCGGTTGGCTGAGCAGTTCGGGCGGCAGGTCGTCGACATGCACTTCACGCCCGGAGGCCATGACGGTGATCCAGCGGCAGGTGTTCTCCAACTGGCGCACGTTGCCCGGCCACGGCAGGTGTTTGAGGTAGTCTTCGGTTTCGCTTTTCAGCAGCTTGGGTTCGACGGCCAGTTCCAGCGCGGCGCGGCTGAGGAAGTGGCGGGCCAGCGTCGGGATGTCTTCGCGGCGATCCGACAGGCGCGGGATGTGGATGCGGATGACGTTGAGGCGGTGGAACAAGTCCTCACGGAACTTGCCAGCCTGCACCAGGCTTTCCAAGTTCTGGTGGGTGGCGGCGATGATGCGCACATCGACCTTCACCGGGGTGTGGCCCCCCACGCGGTAAAACTCGCCATCAGCCAGCACGCGCAGCAGGCGGGTCTGGGTGTCGGCTGGCATATCGCCGATTTCATCGAGAAACAGCGTGCCGCCGTCGGCCTGTTCGAAGCGCCCGCGCCGCTGGTTGGCGGCACCGGTAAACGCCCCCTTCTCGTGGCCGAACAGCTCGGATTCCATCAAATCTTTGGGAATCGCCGCCATGTTCAGCGCAATAAAGGGGGAGGCCGCGCGCGGGCTGTGGCGGTGCAGGGCGTGGGCGACCAGCTCCTTGCCGGTGCCGGACTCGCCGTTGATCAATACGGTGATGTTGGAGTGCGAGAGGCGACCGATGGCGCGAAACACCTCCTGCATGGCCGGCGCTTCACCGATGATTTCCGGTGTGCGCGGCTGCTCGACCGGCGCGGCCAGGCTTTGCTGTTCCTGTGCGTGCAGGTTGGCGCGTTTGACCAGCGACACCGCTTCGTCGACATCAAACGGCTTGGGCAGGTATTCGAACGCGCCACCCTGGTAAGACGCCACGGCGCTGTCCAGGTCGGAATGGGCGGTCATGATGATCACCGGCAAACGCGGATACAGCTCGCGGATGCGTGCCAGCAGATCAAGGCCGCTGGCCCCCGGCATACGGATATCGGAAATGATCACATCCGGTTGCTGCCGGCTCAGGCGGTTGAGCACACCATCGGCGCTGTCGAAGCTCTGCGTGGTCATGCCTTCTTGTTGCAGGGCTTTTTCCAGTACCCAGCGGATGGAACGGTCGTCATCGACAATCCAGACGGTTTCACTGCGACTCATGACGGTGATGCTCCTTGTTCCAGCGGCAGGAAGATCGAGAACACGGTATGGCCCGGATGGCTCTCGCATTCGATCAGGCCTTGGTGCTGACTGATAATGTTCTGGGTGATGGCCAGGCCCAGGCCGGTGCCGTCGGCACGCCCGCTGACCATGGGGTAGAAGATGGTTTCTTGCAGCTCGGGCGGTATGCCGGGGCCGTTGTCGATGATTTCGATTTTCGTCACCAGGCGATGCCGGGTGTGGCCAATGGTGAACTGGCGCAGGGTGCGGGTGCGCAGGGTGATGCGGCCCAGGCGCAGATCGGTTTGTCCGGACAGTGCCTGCATGGCGTTGCGCACGATATTCAGCACCGCCTGAATCATCTGTTCACGGTCGATCAGGACATCCGGAATGCTCGGGTCGTAATCGCGCACCAAAATGATGCTGCCCTGGCTTTCCGCTTCCACCAGGCTGCCGACGCGCTCCAGCACTTCATGCACGTTGGTCAGCGCCAGGGAGGGCAGCTTGTTCGAGCCGAGCATGCGGTCCACCAGATTACGCAGGCGGTCGGCCTCCTCAATGATCACGTTGGTGTAATCCTTGAGGCTCTCCTCGGGCAGTTCACGCGCCAACAACTGCGCTGCTCCACGAATACCCCCCAGCGGATTTTTAATCTCATGAGCCAGGCCGCGCACCAGCATTTTGGTGGTTTCCTGTTTCGACAGCTGGGCTTCTTCCTTGGTGATGCGCAGCAGCCGATCACGCGGGTGGACTTCCAGCAGCAGCAGGGTTTCGCCGCGATTGAGCACCGGCGTTACCGCGTAGTCGACGGTCAGGGTCTGCCCGCTGACGGAGGTCAGCACCGCTTCACGTTTGTTGAACGGGTGGGCGTGCTCTACCGCCAGACGCAACGCGCTGAGGGCTTCGCTGGATTCAGTGAACAGTTCGCTGATGAATTGGCCGTGACTGCGCTGGCCACTGACAGCCAGGAGCATCTCCGCTGCCGGGTTCATGTACTCAAGACGCAGGTTGTCGTTGAGCAGCAAGGTGGCCGTGGTCAGGTTGTCCAGCAGCAGGCGATGCAGTGCGTCGTTGATGATCATATGGAATGTCGCAGACCCTTGGGCTCCAGCAGTGTGGCTGGAAAATGCAAGAAGCAAACCAAAGCCCCGAAAAGAAGCGTGTTTGGCTGTGGAATGCGGCGAATTGGCGACTATTCAGCGCAATTGGGCGCTGCGGTGCGACCCAAAACAGGGAGAGTATAGAAACGCAGCACGCCTGAATGCACCTTGTTGGTGCGCCAGGGTCTGTTGCCGTTTCGTCGCGAGTCGCGTTGCTATCAGAGGAAGGGCACGAAAGGGATGTCTTTTTTCTCTGGCGGCTTGTCCTTCAGTGGACACTCAGGACGCACGCCATAGTCGGCCTTCTTGCAGGGGGTGACCATGCGTTTCTGCGCCAGGGAAATGCGCAGCATGTGAAAGGGCTGACTGGGCGTACGTTCGATGATGCGGCCTTGCGCATCAATGATTTCGACCGCCAGTTGATGGGTGCCGCGGTCGATATTCTCCAGCGGAAACACCGGGCTGCTGCCCACTTCGCCTACCTGTTCGCCGTCCAGCAGCAGGCGGTAGCTGTGCTGCGGGTGGAGGTCGGGCTCGCTGTTGACGCTGACGATCAGGTTGCCGGCAGCATCCCGGATGGTGGCATCCGGCTGGGGTACCAGAATGCGCAGCAGGTTGTAGCGCAGCGCCGGTTCGGGCGGGGCCGCGATAACCGGTGCCGCCGACGCCGGTTGGGCGGGCATGGCGTTGCTGGGCACCAGTTCGACGCGCTCGGCATTGCCGGACTTGGGTTTGTCGGTAAACACCCGGTTACCGTCGGCATCAATGTAGGTATAGACCTGCGCCAGAGTAGGCAGGGCGAGCAGTAGCAGGCCGCATAACAGCAGAGTTCGCATAGGTCAGGTGGCTGGCTTTGGTGTGGGTTTTGGCGGTGGTGGTCGCAGGGCCGGGCTGCTGGTATTCACCCGCTGCACGGTGAAGGTCACCGTGGCGCTCTGCTGGATTGGCTTGCCTGCACTCAGTACCTCCACCGCCAGGCTGTGTTCACCGCGGTCGGCATTGTTCACCTGCAGGCGTGGTGCATTGCTGAGTTGGCCATGAGGTTTGCCGTCCAGCAGCAAACGCAGTAGATGGTTGCTGGCCAGACGTGGCTCGATCGCTACGCCGACGCTGAAGGTGCCGTTGTTGGCGCGCAGCGCTTCCTCACTGGGCAGGTCGGTGAGTTGCAGGGTGCTATAGGGCACTGCGGCGGTACCGCTGTCGCTCGGTGTGCTGGGCGCTGGGGCGGGGGGTACCGCCAGGGTTACGCTGTTGGTTTTGGGCAGTTCGACATTCTGCGTTGCCTGGCCTTCCGGCGGTTGGTCAGTGAAGACCGTATTGCCGTTGGCGTCGGTGTATTTGTAGATCTGTGCACTGGCCGGCAAGGCCAGGCTCAGCAGCAGGCAGATAAGTAGAGGGCGCATGCCTGACTCTCCCGGGTAATGTGCCCTAAGCCTTGCACTGGTGAGGCGCTCTGGCAAGCACGCAAATGGCTGAGCGTGTACCAGCGCAGAAAACTACGGCGCGAAAGGTGGTTTGTGCGCGGCGCCAAACGCAAAAAGGCCACCCGAAGGTGGCCTCTTGTGTTGCGTGCCGGATTAGACGCTGTAGTACAGGTCGTATTCCAGCGGGTGTACGAAGGTACGTACTTTGATTTCTTCTTCGGACTTCAGCTCGATGTAGGCATCGATGAAGTCGTCGGAGAACACGCCGCCTTTGGTCAGGAACGCACGGCCTTTGTCCAGCTCTTCCAGGGCCTCCTTCAGGCTGCCGCACACTTGTGGGATCAGCTTGCCTTCTTCGGGTGGCAGGTCGTACAGGTTCTTGTCGGCCGCATCGCCAGGGTGGATCTTGTTCTGGATACCGTCGATACCGGCCATCAGCAGAGCCGCGAAGGCCAGGTACGGGTTGGCAGCCGGGTCCGGGAAGCGTGCTTCGATACGGCGGGCTTTCGGGCTGGACACGTACGGAATACGGATCGAGGCCGAACGGTTGCGCGCCGAGTAAGCCAGCATTACTGGAGCTTCGAAACCTGGGACCAGACGCTTGTAGGAGTTGGTCGACGGGTTGGTGAAGCCGTTCAGGGCTTTACCGTGCTTGATGATGCCGCCGATGAAGTACAGGGCGGTATCGGACAGGCCGGCATAGCCTTCGCCGGAGAAGGTGTTCTTGCCATCTTTGGAGATGGACATGTGCACGTGCATGCCCGAACCGTTGTCACCGTACAGTGGCTTCGGCATGAAGGTCGCGGTTTTGCCATAGGCATCAGCCACGTTGTGTACGCAGTACTTCAGGGTCTGAACTTCGTCAGCCTTGGCCACCAGGGTGTTGAACTTCACACCGATTTCGTTCTGGCCGGCAGTGGCCACTTCGTGGTGGTGAACTTCGATGACCAGGCCCATTTCTTCCATGGCATTACACATGGCAGTACGGATTTCGTGGTCGTGGTCGCACGGCGGAACTGGGAAGTAGCCACCTTTGACAGCTGGGCGGTGGCCCTTGTTGCCGCCTTCGATGTCAGCGTCGGTGTTCCAGGAGCCTTGTTCGGAGAAGATCTTGAACATGGAGCCGGAGATGTCGGACTTGAACTTCACTTCGTCGAAGATGAAGAACTCAGGCTCCGGGCCAACGAATACGGTGTCACCGATGCCGGTGGTTTTCAGGAATTCTTCCGCGCGCTTGGCGATCGAGCGTGGGTCACGATCGTAGCCTTGCATGGTGCTCGGCTCGATGATGTCGCAGACGATGATCAGGGTCGGCTCTTCGGTGAACGGATCCAGTACGGCGGTTTCGTCAACCGGCAGCAGGATCATGTCGGAAGCTTCGATGCCTTTCCAGCCGTGGATGGAGGAACCGTCGAACATTTTGCCGACTTCGAAGAACTCGTCGTCCAGCGCATCGCGTGCCGGCATGGTCACGTGGTGCTGTTTGCCCTTGGTGTCGGTGAAGCGCAGGTCAACCCACTTCACGTCGTGTTCTTTAATAAGTTGAATCGACTTCGACATGCTGTCCTCCAGGTGGATAAGGCTCGAATCGTGAGCCCTCAATAGTACGGTACGGCCGGCGGCATACTCCGCCAGGGCATCCTGCCTCACAAGGGAGCAAATTGCATGCCAGTGCACAGGAATGGGTGTAAGCCCTGAAACTCAGGGCTGGCGGGGGCTGCATAGCGCTGCTCGATAAATATTTGCACTGTTATGGTTCGCTATATTTATTGCGCGCACTTTAATGGTGCGCGTTTTGATTGGGTGAGGATTTTTGATCAAAGCTTGAGCAATTTCCGCTATAATCCGCGCCCCTGTTTTTTGGCCGTCTCGGCACGCAGCGTTTTCATGAAACTGATCGTTAAAGTCTTCCCGGAAATCACCATTAAAAGTCGGCCGGTGCGTAAGCACTTTATCCGGCAGCTGGCGAAGAATATTCGTTCGGTTTTGCGTGAGTTCGATCCACAGCTGCAGGTCAGCGGTGTGTGGGACAACCTGGAAGTCGAAACCCAGATCAGTGAACCGAAAACCCTGCAGGCGATGATCGAACGGCTGAGCTGCACCCCCGGCATCACCCACTTCCTGCAAGTCGATGAATACCCGCTGGGCGACTTCGATGACGTGTTGGCCAAGTGCAAGCTGCACTTTGCCGATCAGTTACCGGGCAAGATTTTTGCGGTGCGCTGCAAGCGCGCTGGCAAGCATGCCTTCAGCTCCATGGACATCGAGCGTTACGTCGGCAGCCAGTTGCGCCAACAGTGCGGCGCAGCGGGCATTTCGCTGAAAGACCCGGACGTGGTGGTGCGCATGGAAATCCGCGACCAACGCCTGTTCGTCATTCATCACCAGCACGAAGGTCTGGGCGGTTACCCGCTGGGCTCGCTGGAGCAAACGCTGGTGCTGATGAGCGGTGGTTTCGATTCCACCGTGGCGGCCTACCAGATGATGCGCCGTGGTCTGGTTACCCACTTCTGCTTCTTCAACCTCGGTGGCCGTGCCCACGAGTTGGGCGTGATGGAAGTGGCGCACTATTTGTGGGAGAAGTTCGGCAGCTCGCAGCGTGTGCTGTTTATCAGCGTGCCGTTCGAGGAAGTGCTGGGTGAAATTCTCGGCAAGGTCGACAACAGCCAGATGGGCGTGATCTTGAAACGCATGATGCTGCGCGCCGCCACGCGCATGGCCGAGCAGCTGCAGCTCAATGCGTTGGTCACGGGCGAGGCGATTTCCCAGGTATCCAGCCAGACCTTGCCGAATCTCTCGGTGATCGATTCGGCTACCGACATGCTGGTGCTGCGCCCGCTGATCGCCAGCCACAAGCAGGACATCATCGACACGGCCACGCAGATTGGCACGGCCGAATTTGCCAAACACATGCCGGAATACTGCGGCGTGATCTCGGTGAACCCGACCACGCGGGCGAAGAAAGACCGCATCGAACATGAAGAGCGCCAGGTGGACATGGCGGTCTTCGAGCGCGCCTTGACGCGTGCCACCTTGCTGCCGATCGACAAAGTCATCGACGAGCTGGGCAAGGACATCAAGGTCGAAGAAGTCAGCGAAGCCCTGGCCGGGCATGTCATCATCGACATCCGCCACCCGGATAATGCCGAAGAGCAGCCGCTGGAGCTGCCCGGTATCGAAGTACAAGCGTTGCCGTTCTATGCCCTGAACAGCCGCTTCAAGGAGCTGGATGCCGCGCGCCAATACCTGCTGTATTGCGACAAAGGCATCATGAGCCGTTTGCATGCCCACCACCTGCTCAGCGAGGGGCATGCCAATGTGCGCGTTTATCGTCCGACATAAAACGCCCGGGTTGAATGGCGGCAGTATTCGCCATCGCCCTCCCGACCAACGGGCCAGCTGATACCGCGTTTCTTAATACTCGCCGCCTAGACTAAGCGGCAAACCGAATCCTCTGATCGAGATACACACGTGATCGAAAATCTACGCAACATCGCCATCATTGCCCACGTTGACCATGGTAAGACCACCCTGGTAGACAAACTCCTGCGCCAGTCCGGCACCCTTGAGCGCAACGAGCTCAACGACGAGCGCGTGATGGACAGCAACGACCAGGAAAAAGAGCGCGGCATTACCATCCTGGCCAAAAACACCGCGATCCGTTGGGGCGAGTACCGCATCAACATCGTCGACACCCCCGGCCACGCCGACTTCGGCGGCGAAGTAGAGCGCGTGATGTCGATGGTTGACTCCGTGCTGCTGCTGGTTGACGCCCAGGATGGCCCGATGCCGCAAACCCGCTTCGTGACCAAGAAGGCTTTCGAAGCCGGCCTGCGTCCGATTGTGGTGATCAACAAGGTTGACCGTCCGGGCGCGCGTCCGGACTGGGTACTGGACCAGATTTTCGACCTGTTCGACAACCTCGGCGCCACCGAAGAGCAACTGGACTTCCAGGTCGTCTACGCCTCGGCCCTGAACGGCATTGCCGGTCTGGACCACACCGCCATGGCCGAAGACATGACCCCGCTGTACCAAGCCATCGTTGACCACGTGCCTGCGCCGCAGGTTGATGTCGACGGCCCGTTCCAGATGCAAATCTCGGCACTGGACTACAACAGCTTCCTCGGCATTATCGGCGTCGGCCGTATCGCCCGTGGCCGCGTCAAGCCGAACACCCCGGTGGTCGCCATCGACGCCGAAGGCAAAAAGCGCAACGGTCGTATCCTCAAACTGATGGGCCACCACGGTCTGCACCGTGTGGACGTTGAAGAGGCCACTGCCGGTGACATCGTCTGCGTCAGCGGCATGGATCAGCTGTTCATCTCCGACACCCTGTGCGACATCAACAACGTTGAAGCCATGAAACCGCTGACCGTTGATGAGCCGACCGTTTCCATGACCTTCCAGGTCAACGACTCGCCGTTCTGCGGTAAAGAAGGCAAGTTCGTCACCAGCCGCAACATCAAAGAGCGTCTGGACAAAGAGCTGCTGTACAACGTGGCCCTGCGTGTGGAGGAAGGCGACAGCGCCGACAAGTTCAAGGTTTCCGGCCGGGGTGAGCTGCACCTCTCGGTACTGATCGAAACCATGCGTCGCGAAGGCTTCGAAATGGGCGTTGGCCGTCCGGAAGTGATCATTCGTGAAGTGGGCGGCGTCAAGCAAGAGCCGTTCGAAAACGTCACCATCGACATCCCCGAAGAAGCTCAGGGCAAGGTCATGGAAGAAATGGGTCTGCGTAAAGGCGACCTGAGCAACATGGTGCCGGATGGCAAAGGCCGTGTGCGTCTTGAGTACAACATCCCGGCGCGCGGTCTGATTGGTTTCCGTAACCAGTTCCTGACCCTGACCAACGGTGCAGGCATCCTGACCTCGATCTTCGACCGCTACGACGCCATGAAGTCCGGCACCATGTCCGGTCGTCAGAATGGCGTACTGGTTTCGGTTGAAACCGGCAAAGCCCTGACCTACTCCCTGGAAACCCTGCAAGCGCGCGGCAAACTGTTCGTTGAGCACGGCCAGGAAATCTACAACGGTCAAATCGTCGGCCTGAACAGCCGCGACAACGACCTGGGCGTGAACCCTACCAAGGGCAAGAAGCTCGACAACATGCGCGCCTCGGGCAAAGACGAAACCATCGCCCTGGTACCGCCGGTTCGCTTCACCCTGGAGCAAGCGCTGGAGTTCATCCAGGACGACGAGCTGTGTGAAGTGACGCCGAAGTCGATCCGTCTGCGTAAGAAGATCCTCGACGAAGGCGAGCGCACCCGCGCTGCCAAGAAAGCCAAGAACTGATAACAGTTCTAGCTATCTGAAAAGCCCCCGCCGGCACGAGCCTGCGGGGGCTTTTTTATGCGGGGTTGCCTGGCAGCAGCATTGTCGGCTTGGGGTGTTTTCTGTACGTTGCGCGACAGCAACCGGTGGTCAGAAGTTCAGGGTGAGCGGCTGGTTCTGTGAGGCGGGTCACGCGCTTTTGAGATGATGGCAACTCGCCATGTGTTTTAATGCGCGCCGCATTTTTCTCTGTTAATCCGCTATTCAAAGGATTGAAGGCATGTCCCTTCGTAGTAACCCTTTATGGCCTGCCATTCTTGGCGGCCACCCTGCGTGCCGTCGCTGCGCGACGTTAAAAATGGTTCCCGGCCATTTTTTGGCCGTCTGGCTGATGTGTTCCCTTATTCCCGCGGTATCGCTGGCGCAAACGCCAGGTGATCGTGACCTTATCCGCGAACGTCAGGAGCGTCTGCTGCAAGAGCAGCAGCGGCGTCTGGATGAGTTGCGTCAGTTGCCAGGGAAGGTTGATCAGCTCCCCGCGCAACCAGCAACAGACGATGAGCGCTGCTTTGCCATTGAGCAGATCAATCTGGTCGGAGCCACCCTGCTGAGTGCGGCGGATCAAGCCAGTATCCTCAAGCCCTACAGCGGCCAATGCTTAGGCGTTGGTCAGCTCAATCAGCTGCTCAAGGACATCACCAATCACTATCTCGGTCGTGGTTATGTCACCACGCGTGCCTACCTGCCGCAGCAAGACCTGGCCAGCGGTACGCTGCAGGTCACGGTGGTCGAGGGCCAACTGGAAGGCTTGAACAGCTCGGAGCTGGCCTCGGATCGCGAGCTGGCCATGAGCTTTCCCGGTACGACCGAGCGCACGCTGAACCTGCGCGAGCTGGAGCAACTGGTCGAGCAGCTCAACCGTTTGCCGTCGCGTCAGGCGCAGCTTGAGTTGGTGCCCGGTGAGCAGGTCGGTGGCAGCCGCGTGCAGCTGCAAGGTCAGCGCAGCAAGCCGTGGCGCGTCAGCCTGGCGCGGCACAACGATGGCCAGTTGAGTACCGGTGAGCAGCAGTGGGGGCTGGGCCTGGATTGGGACAGCCCACTGGGCCTGGCCGATCAGTTGAGCCTGCGTGCCGGCCGCGATGCAGTCAGCGACAGTTACCGCCATTCGCACAACCAGAGCCTCAACTACAGCCTGCCGTACGGCTGGTGGACCTTCAATTACAGCTACAGCCAGAGCTACTACCGCACCCTGAATGAGTCCAACGGCTTTGCCTTCGACACCGATGGCGAGAGCAAAACCCACGCCTTGCGCGGCGAACGTGTGCTGCACCGCGACAGCCTGAGCAAAACCGCCGCCAGCCTGGGCGTCAGCCACCTGCGCAGCAACAACTTTATCCTCGGCAACCTGATCGACGTGTCCAGTCAGCGTCTGTCGGAAGCGCAGTTGGGCTTTAACCATGGTCGCCGTATCGGCAGTGCCTTCATCAACGCCGACCTCGGCTGGCAACACGGTACCGGCGCATTCGATGCGCAGCGCAGTGGCAGCCCGCAAGGCGGCCAGCCGGTGGCGCGGTACAACAAATACAGCCTGACCTTGAGTTACCTGCAGCCGTTCCAGCTGTGGGGCGAGTCGTTCAGCTTCGACAGCCTGGCCAACGGCCAGCGCAGTGAAGACGTGCTGTTCAGCCCGCAACGCATCAGCGTCGGCGGTCTCAGCTCGGTGCGCGGTTTCAAGGAGCAATCGCTGTCCGGCGACAGCGGCGCCTATTGGCGCAACCAAGTGCGCTGGCGTAAGGCGGTGAGCTGGCAACCGCTGCAGCCCTTTGTCAGTGAGTACGGCGTGGCTTTCGCCTACGACATGGGCGTGATCAGCGGCGGGCGTTACAACCCGGACCAGCACGGTCGCCTCTCCGGCAATGCCATCGAGCTGAGTGCCCGTGGCCAGCACCTGGCCGCCTCGGTGACCTTCGCCCGTTCACTGGAACGCCCGGACGCCATCGAGCGTCAGGAGCATCCGGTGTACTTCCGGGTCGACCTGTTCTTCTGATTTTCCTGATTGCTGATTTATCGCCCTACGGGTTGGAGTTTTTACATGGACGTGCGTGCGCCGTTTTTCCAAAACATGGCCTGTGTCTTGATTGGGGTCATGTTCCTCAATCCGATCGTGACCACGGCAGCTGAACTGGCACTGGATGCCCAGGCCGGCAGCAATGCTGCGGTGACCCAGGCCGCCAATGGCGTGCCCATGGTCAATATCGCCACGCCCAATGGCAGCGGCCTGTCGCACAACAAATTCACTGACTTCAACGTCAGTCAGCAGGGGCTGATCCTCAACAACAGTGCTCAGGCAGTGGTGCAAACGCAGCTAGGCGGCTACGTGATGGGTAACCCAAACCTGGGCGGCCCCAATCTCACGGGTGGGGCGGCGAACGTCATCCTCAATGAGGTCAACGGCGGCAGCCCCAGCCAGCTCAGGGGCTACACCGAAGTGGCCGGCAAGTCCGCTGCGGTCATCGTCGCCAACCCCCATGGCATCAGCTGCGACGGCTGCGGCTTTATCAATACCCCGCGCGCGACCCTGACTACCGGCAAGCCGATTGTTGAGAACGGCAAGCTCGACCGTTTTGATGTCGAGGGCGGGCAGATCCGCATCGAAGGCGATGGCCTCAATGCGCGCAATGTCAGTCAGTTCGACCTGATCACCCGCAGTGCGCAGATCAACGCCGAGCTGCATGCCAACCAACTGAATGTGATTACCGGGCGTAACGACGTTGACGCCGCCAACCTCACGGCCACCGCCAAAGCCGATGATGGCAGCGCCAAACCGCAACTGGCCATCGACAGCTCAGCGCTGGGCGGCATGTACGCCGGGGCGATTCGCCTGGTCGGTACCGAAGCCGGTGTGGGCGTGAAACTGGCCGGTGATATGGCTGCCAGTGCCGGGGATATTCAGATTGATGCCAATGGCCAACTGAGCATGGCGCGCACCGCCGCCAGCCGCGACCTGCAGCTTAAGGCCGAGAATATCGAACTGAATGCCGACACCTTCGCCGGGCGCAATGCCGTGGTAGACGTCAGTGGCCAGACGCGGGTCAAAGAAAGCCTCGCCGCCACCCAGCAGCTCACCGTTAAAGGTGGCGAGCTGCTCAACCAAGGCGTGGTCGAGGCGGGTGTGCGTGCCGATGGCAGCCTGAACAACACGGCCACCCTGAGCCTGCAAACCCACACGGTGAAAAACCCCGGCACTATTACCTCCCACGGCAGCTTGAATGCCGATGTGCAAACGTTGGACAACCGCGCCGGCAAGCTGCTCAGCGCCGGTGATGCAACGCTCAAGGCGCAAACGCTGGAAAACAGCGCCGGGCGGATCGTTGCGCAGAAAAACCTCGAGCTGAGCGGTCACCAGCTGAACAACCAGAGCGGTGAAGTTCTGGCCAAGCAAGCGATCAAGGTCACGGCGGCCAACTTGGCTAACCAAAACGGCACCGTCTCTGCCAATGGCGCGATCACGGTCGAATTGACCGGGGCACTGGATAACACAAGTGGCCTGGTTGAGGCCGGTAGCACCCTCGTTGTCAGTGCCGACAGCCTGAGCAATAGCAATGGTGGGCTGCGTGCATTGGGCAATAGTGGCTCAAGCGTTTTTGCTATCGGCACTCTGTTCGATAACCACACGGGCAAAGTCGAAATCGGCAATTCCGCCTTACGACTGCATGCTGCCCGCTTCGAGCAGAGCAGTGCTGGTCGCTTGTTGGCACTCGGCTCGCTGGAGGCCAAGGGTGCTGATTGGCGTAACGAGGGTGAGGTCAATACTCAGGCTGCACGCCTGGAGCTGACAGGAAGCTACCGTGGGAATGGCAGCCTGCTCAGCGAGCAGGATCTATTCATTACGACTGATAGTTTGGAGCTGGGAAATGGCGCGCAGTTGCGTACCCGTGGCCAGGCACACCTGCAACTTTCTGGCGAGTTGCGCAGCCGTGGCATCATCACGGCCACCCAGGGCCTGACACTTGCGGCAAGTAAGGTGCATAACCTTGGCACACTAGGCTCCGCTGGGGCAGTACGTGTCGATACCCAGGCCTTGGCGAACGAGAACGGCCTGCTATTCAGCGGCGCGGACATGCAACTGCGTAGCAAGGCGTTGACCAACCGCTTTGGCGACATCTACAGCCTTGGCTCACTGGACTTCGCCCTGGACGACCAGCACCGCCGCGCCGAACTGCTGGAGAACATCTCCGGCACGATTGAAAGCGCCGCTGACATGCGTTTGGCGGTAGACAGCCTGGTCAACCGTAAAGACAAACTGGTTTTCCAGCAGCGATTGGTTTCAGGGCAAATTACCCTGACTTCCACCGACAACTGCAAAGGCAAACACTGTGAAGCCTCTTATTATGTAAACGAAACCTTCGGCCCGCATATTACCGAGGACTCGGCCAGCGCCAGCCTGACGGCCGGGGGGGCTCTGCGGTTCACGGGTGGCACCTTCGACAACCGCTACAGCAGCGTGTCAGCCGGCAACGATATCGTCATCAATACCGAGCGCTTCTCCAATACCGGGGTCGGTGGCGGTGAGCTGCGCTATGCCAGCTATCACGTCTACACCAAGAGTGACAGCGCCTACTGGACCTTCATCAACAACATGGGGGCCTACAACGCCTATAACGACCCCGCCTCGGCTTCTTACAACCCCGGTTACCTGTCATTTTCCGGGATCGCCTTAGGGGCGCAAACCGGCGGCAGTGTGACGGCAACGAGTGGCGGCGTCGTGGCGCCTGCGGTTGTTCAGGCCGGTGGTAATGTCAATATTGTTGGCCTGCAGACTATCGAGAATGCGCTTGTCCGTGCGGGTGAAGCCACCCAGCCAGGCGTGAGTCGTGTTGCAGACACCCAGCTCGGGACTACCCCGCCTCCCACGCTGAATCAACAGTTACCGCCGGAGCTGGCCCAGCAAACCGTCGACCCTCTGGCTTTGCCTGGATTTAGCCTGCCGCAGGGGAACAATGGCCTGTTCAGCCTCAGCCAGAACCCTGAACATCCCTATCTCATTGAAACCAACCCGGCCTTTGCCAGCCTGAGTAGCTTTCTCAACTCGGGCTACCTGCTCAACGCCGTTGGTTACAACCCGGATCAAACCCAACGCCGCCTGGGCGATGGTTTGTATGAGCAGCGCCTGATCCAGCAAGCCATCGTCGCGCGTACCGGCAAGCGCTTCCTCGCGGGTTTGAACTCGAACGAAGCGCAGTTCAAGTACCTGATGGACAACGCCATCGCCAGCAAACAAGCGCTGAACCTGGCCCCCGGTATCGCCCTGACGGCCGAACAGGTGGCGGCCCTGACCCATGACATCGTCTGGATGCAAGAGCAGGTCGTGAATGGCCAGAAGGTTCTGGTGCCGGTGTTGTATATGGCCCAGGCCAATGACCGTCTGGCTCCCACGGGCGCCCTGATTCAAGGGCAAGATGTCGCCTTGATCAGCGGCGGCAACCTGAACAATAGCGGCACCCTGCGCGCCAGTAAGAACCTCAGCGTGACGGCCAACAACATCGGCAATAACGGCCTGATACAAGCGGGCGAGCGCCTGAGCCTGCTGGCCACCGACAGCATCCGCAATGCACAGGGCGGCATCATCAATGGCAAGAACGTCACCCTGGTTACCGAACAGGGCGACATCCGCAACGAACGCAGCATTGGCACCAGTGCGGGCCGTGACGGTGGTTTCAGTTGGAGCCAGAGCGTGGCGGACAACGCTGCCCGTATCGAAGCCGGCAATAACCTGACCCTCTCCGCCGGTCGCGACCTGCGCAATATCGGTGGCGTGCTCCAGGCTGGCGGCGATGCTCAACTTCGGGCCGGTCGTGACCTGCTGATTACCGCCGCCACTGAAGTGGACACTACTCAGGCGCAATACAAGAAAGCCCGCACCTCCAGCCAGACCATCACCCAACATGGTAGCGAGGTGAATATTGGCGGCGATCTGACAGCCGAGGCTGGACAAGACCTGGAGGTGATCGCCAGCGAGGTTAAGGCCGGTGGGGATATCGACGTGTTGGCGGGTGGCGGCGTGCTGATCGGGGCGGCAGCTAACGAAAGTAGCAGTGAGTACCACTACAAGAGCAGTAAGAAAAAGATCCACAAGGAAGATGCTTCGGTACGCCAACAGGGCTCTGAGATAGAGGCAGGCGGTAATTTCACCAGCGTCTCAGGTAACGACACTATCCTTGTTGGCAGCCAGATCCATGCCGGTGAAGAGGCCTACCTCTACGCCCGCGGCAACATAGAGCTCGATGCTGCCCAGAACTCCGACTACAGCTATTTCTACAAGAAGAAAAAAGGCGGCATGTTCAGCAGCAGCAAGCTGCAGATGTCCGAGTCCTCCAATAGCCAGTCGGTCTCCTCCTACATCACGTCGGGAAGTGACCTGACGCTGCATGCCAATAAGGATATTGCCGCACGCGGAGCTCAGTTGATCAGCGATTCGGATATCTATCTGAATGCAGGTGGCGACGTTGTTCTGGATGCAGCACAGAACTCCAGTAGCCAGGCCAACGCCAAGGTCAAAAGCGGCCTGTTTTCCAGCAAGGCGAAAACCAGCAGCTCCGAGGCCTCGACTCTCACCGGTACCCGCCTGGACGGCCAAAACATCGTCATCGACGCCAGCGACGATATCGTACTGCGCGCAGCTGGCTTACGTGCTGACGACGCCATCATCCTGGATGCCGGGCGCGATATCTCCGTAGGCACTGCTGTGGCCTCGCAGCAGTCGAGCCAGGCCAGCAAGTCCAGCTCACTGAAGTGGCACATCTTTGACTCGCTCGCAACCAATGGGTCTTTGACGCTCGAGCAGAAATCCAAGGGTGCACAGTCATCTTCATCGCAGGAGGTTGGTAGCACGCTCAGCGGCGCCACCATTGACGTGACCAGCGGCCGCGATACCGCGATCCGGGGTAGCACCCTGGTTGCTGACAGCGATATCAACGTAGCGGCTGGGCGCAATCTGCTTATCACCAGTGGGGAAGCCAAGGATGACTCCCGTGCCCGCTCCAGCTCGAAGAAGTCCGGAGAAATTGGCGACTGGTGGCAGGGCGCAACGGGTGTGGTCAGCATCAAGCAAAGCAGCCAGAACAGTACGACTCAACAACTGGGCAGCCAGATCGCCTCGTTGGGTGGGGATGTCGAGCTGAAGGCTGGTGAAGCCTATCGCCAGCAGGCCAGCCAGGTCATCGCGCCGCAGGGCGATGTCTCTATCACCGCCAAGCGTGTCGATATTGAAGCGGGTTATGACCTGCTCAGTTCCAGCCAGAAGCAAAGCTCCAACCGTACCGCTGTTGGCGGCACCGTGAGTGTGCCGCTGATCGAAGCGGTCCAAGGTGCGCAGCGAATGATCAATGCAGCCGGTGATACCAAGGACACACGCCTGACCGCCCTGGCGGCCGCCAACACCGCGATGAGTGGTTACCAGGCTTATCAGAGTGCCCAGACCCTGGCGACCGGGGATTTCACGGGTGTCAAAATCAGCGTCAACCTGAGCAACAGCCAAAGCAAGAGTGGCGGTACCCAGTCTGGGCAGAACGTGGTTGCCAGCAGCGTCGCAGCTGGCCGGGACGTCAGCATCAAGGCAACCGGTGACGGTGACGCCAGTAATCTGAACGTGGTGGGTAGCACCATCGATGCGGGGCGCAATGTAGCGCTCGATGCGGATGGCAACATCAACCTCGTCTCGGCGCAAAACACCGCCAGCCAAGAGGGCAAGAACAGCAACAGCGGTTGGAGTGCCGGAGTCGGTTTCGGCGTGGGCCAGCAGAACGGCTTTACCCTCGAGCTGGCTGCCAATAAGGGCAAAGGCTCATCCGAAGGTGAAGCGATCACCCATGCCAATACGTTGGTGACTGCCGGCGAGAAAGTCGCTCTGAACAGTGGTGGCGACACTAACCTGAAAGGCGCAGTGGTCACCGCCAAGCAGGTTACTGCTGAGGTCGGTGGCGACTTGAATCTGGTCAGCCAGCAAGACATCGACGACTACAAATCCAAACAGCAAAACGCGGGCGTTGGGCTGAGCCTGTGCATCCCGCCTTTCTGTGCGGGCGTGTCCACGGTCTCCGGAAGTTTTAGCCAGCAGAAGATCAACAGTGAGTACGCAAGTGTCGGCCAGCAAACCGGTATCAAGGCGGGTGATGGCGGCTTCCAGATCAACGTTGGCGGCAATACGGATCTGCAAGGCGCCATTATCGCCAGCAATGACAAAGCCTTAGAGGATGGCAAGAACAGCCTGACGACTGCCACGCTGACGCATTCCGATATCGAGAACAAAGCCGAGTACAAGGGCAGCAGTATCAGCTTGAGTGGCAGCTATAGCACAGCTGCTCGTGACAAGGCCGGCAATGTAATCACGGACAAGGACGGAAAGCCTGTTCAGGAGGCCGCTGCGAATGCAGGCACACCAATCGCGCTAAGTGCCAGTGGTAAGGATAAGAGCACCACGCAGAGCGGTATCAGTGCTGGTGCCATCACCATCACCGATGCTGCCAAGCAGCAAGAGCTGACAGGGCAGACGGCTGAGCAGGCGGTGGCCGGCGTCAATCGCGATGTATCCAGCGATAGGGACGGCAGCAATACCCTCAAACCGATCTTTGATCGCAAGGAGATCGAAGCTGGCTTCGAGATTACTGAGCAGTTTGTGCGCAACGTGGGCACTTTGTTGGAGGCCAAGGCGCGGGAGGCTGATTCTAAAAAGGCATACGCCGAGAAAATCGAGGCTCAGGCAAACGACGTAAGTAATGGCCTCACTACTGAACAGCGGCTGAGCTTGCTAGGCCAGGCGCAGATACTCAGGGACGAAGCTAAATCCATCAATGACAACTGGGGGGCAGGTGGAACCTACAGGCAAATTGCGACGGCATTAACTGCTGCTGCAGGGGGCCAAGTCAATGCAGGCACCAGCCAGTTCGCGCAGAACATGGTGGTCAACTATCTCCAGCAACAGGGGGCCGGTTACATCGGTAAGTTGGTGGAAAATGGCTCGTTGACCGAGGGAAGCCCGCTGCATGCTGCACTGCATGCCATTGTCGGCTGTGGCGCAGCCGCTGCCAGTCAGCAGTCTTGTTCGGCCGGTGCAATGGGGGCTGCGGCTAGTAGCGTACTCACGGGGGTGTTCGCTGAAGCCCGTCCCGATGAAAGCAGCGAGCAACGTGAGGCCAAGCGTAATCTGCTTCTGAGCATCGTCACGGGTATCGCTGCGGCCACAGACCCTGATAGCGCCGCCACCGCTAATAATGCCGCCACCGCAAATGTTGACAACAACTGGTTGGCCACACAGCAGAAAGTTCAGCGTAATAAAGAGTTGGCCGAAGCGGAAACGCTAGCCGAGCAATTAAACATACATGCTAAATGGCTTAAAACATCGTTAGATCAGGATCTCTCTACGGGGGGAGGCATTGCCAAAGGCCTGAAGGACGGTTTGGCAGGCTCTGGACTCGATACGCTCAATACAGTGGCACGCTTCTCTGCATTCCCCGGTGAAAGTCTTGATGAGATATCCGAGGTGATCAGCGCTCCAGCAATTAAACAGTTGCTGGGGGCAAAGTATGACGAGATGCAGCAGTCCATCGAAAAAGCCAAGGTTGCGTTGGAAGTTGGTGGCCTGGATCATGCCGAACAGTTGGGCATGCAGATTGGACGCATTATCTCTGTAGCGATCACGCTGGTGGTTGCCGTCGAAGCCGATGCGGTAAAGGCGGCAGGGCAGGCAGCCAAATTTGGTGTTGCGGTTACCAAGGAGCAAGCTGGCGCACTGATGGCTGGCTCGAGTGGGAAACTGGCGGCTCAGCTGGCGACTATCGAGAAGTATGGGTTTGATGGGGATGTGCCGTTAGTACCTAAGGAGGTAGGTGGTCCAAAAGCGACAGGAGCTGTAGATGTTCCCGCCACTTCGTCTATTGCCCGAGATGGGCTGCGTAATGATCTTGCTGTGCAGGCAGGCATTCCAAGGAGCTTGGATAAGGTCTGGGGTTCATCAATAGATGATTTGGTTCAAGCGTATAAGATGGACGGCGCAAAGCTTGTGCCTAAACCTCCCAAGCCAGGCACTTCTGGCAATGCACAAGCATTTACAGTGGAAGGGCACCCAGCGATTAAGGAAGTCCAATACCACTCTGGCGGAGGTCGGCATGACGCGGAGTACTATAAGTTTACGTACAAAGATGGAACTGAAGTCAGAGTGATTGACTCGAGTGCAGGCTTCAAGCCAGGAACAATTACCAAGTATCAGCAGTATTATGATAAGCAGGGTAACCGCTTGAAGTATGAGGCTGGCCAGTGGAAAGCTTGGAGGTAGTGGTGCATGGCGATGTTAATTCCTAATCTTAGTGCAGTGCTTATTCCGGGTATAAGCGCGGCGGGGTTTTCTCTGGGTGAGGATTTTTCCAGTATTAAAGAAAAAATTGGAATCGTAGACTGGTATGAGTCTAATGCGTGCATTGATGAGGTTTTGATTAACAGTGCGGGATGGGTTGGAGTCAGGTCAAAAGTCGGTTCTGCCATCGGGCTTGACAAGACTGTTGAGTCATTCAGCTATCGCAATGATTTGGTTTCATTGGATTTTGGGGATGCCAAGAAACTATATAGAATTGTGGTTGGGAAAGGCTACCAAGGGAAATTCAAGTCGGTTATGCCTGGCGATGACCTACTGCTGCTTAGTGATTCTCATGAACTTGATTTCAATGACATGGATGACGATTTTTTAATAATTGAAAGTGGTAGATATATAGAGGGCATTAGCTTTATAACCGACTATAGAGCTTCATTGGAGCATGCGCCGATTCAGAAAATTGAATATATTTCAATACATGATTGGTCTTTTCGATAACTGTCCAAGCACACTATCCGACCCAGAGTTATAGAAAAAGGGGACAGATTTATTTTTTCGCCAGCTTTACTAGGCTTAAAGCTTCCACGGAAGGAGGAGGCAGATATGCCGAGAATGGGACGTGTTGTTTTACCGAACTACCCGCACCATGTTGTGCAGCGCGGCCATAATCGTCAGGTGGTGTTTGCCGCTGCAGAGGATTATCAGCGCTATCTCGGGGATTTGCGCGAACTCAAGGATGCGTTTGGCGTGAAGGTCTATGCCTATTGCCTGATGACCAACCACGTTCATCTGCTGCTGACGCCGGGCGACTCGGTTGCCGGCCTGGGACAGTTGATGAAGGCGCTGGCGGCGCGTGCGACGCGCTATCGCAATCGCTTGGAGGGTCGCTCCGGTACCCTGTGGGAAAGCCGTTACAAGTCCAGTGTGGTGCAGTCGGATGCCTATTTGCTTGCCTGTTGTCGTTACATCGAATTGAACCCTGTACGTGCTCGTATGGTGGCCGATGCGGCGGATTATCCATGGTCGAGTTATCGCGTTCGGTTTAGTGATGTGCCAGATGATCATTGGCTGGATGCTGACCCTTGTTTTTTGGCTTTGGGTAATACCGCCAATGAACGGCATCATCGATATGAGGCGTTTATACGCCAAGCGATTCCCGTTGATGAAATCAGATTAATCCGAGAGGCTTTGCAGCGTGGTCAGTTGACTGGTACCAGCCGTTTCGTCGACGAGGTAGAGCGTATTTTTGGCTTACGGATAGAGCAGCGAGGGCAAGGTCGGCCAAGAGTGGCACTGAGGGAATAGATGTTTCTGGTTTATATGGCGTGTTTTTATATCACTGTCGCATTTGTTTAACTTCCTTTTCGTTACTAATACGTATTGCGAAAGTGTGATTATCTATTTTTATAATTTAATTGTTGGGCGGTTAGTGTGCAGTTAACGGTTTTTGTTTTGGCGGCTGAGAATGGGGTAAAACAGGAGCGTTGGGCCAGTTTTATGAAATGCCCGAAGCAATTTATTGAGGTGATGGGGGAGGCGCTTATTCATCGCACTTTGCGATTGTGTAGGCTGTATTTCAAGTGTGATATTCATCTGCTGGCTATAAACGACTTGTATGATTCGCTGCCTGTTATAAAGTTGGTGCCAGTGTCTTTTGCCACAAAGGCGCATAGCGTATTGAGCGTTCTGGATGAATGGAAAGGTGGCAATCTGGTAGTGCTTTACAGTGATGTGTATTACTCAGAGGCGGCGTTTCAGCGTGTGCTGCATACGCCGGGCACCCATTTTTTTGGTCGCGCTGGGCGGAGTGCATTTACCTTTAAAAATTATGGTGAGTTGTTCGCCTTAAGAGTGGCATGGGACGATAAAGATTATTTAGCTGAAATGCTTCATGTGTGTGTGGATAACTACGGGCGTACTGGGCAACAAAGTTTTTGGGCGCTTTATCGGTTGATGGCTGGCTTTCCTGTTGATAAGCACAGGGTTGAAAGTCAGCTATTTATTGAGATACACGATGAGACGGACGATATTGACTTTCCTCAAGATGTACAGCGAGTTGTTGAGGCTGTAGAGAAACGGCCTAAATGGCGTATACGGTTTTGGCTACGTCGAGCAAGTTTATGGAATAAGCAGCGACGTGACAGTGTGCGAGAGAAGAGATCCCAGAAGCAGCGCTAATGTTGTGTGATATTTATATATTGAATGCCTAACTTAGGTTCAACTTTAAAAAGCCCCCGCCGGCGCGAGCCTGCGGGGGCTTTTTTGTTTTCGGATGGTCTACTAGACGTGTGTTGAGTTTGCGCGCAAGGTTTGACGAGTTTTTCACAGTCTGTCTGGCATAACAGGCACCACTATTGGGCTGCCATGAGGTTGCTATGTCTGCAGTGTTGACAGGAGCGGCGCGCCAGCGGGTCGATTGGGCCGGGCTGGGTTGGGCGTTTGTGTTTTTCTGGTATTTCTCCGGCGTGACCCAGTTGTTGATTCAGCTGACCGGTACGGCGGGGTTTTCTGGCTTTCGTCAGGCGTTGCTTGCCAGAAGTAAAAAAGGGGACAGATTTTTTCCGCCAGCTTTACTAGGCTTAAAGCTTCCACGGAAGGAGGAGGCAGATATGCCGAGAATGGGACGTGTTGTTTTACCGAACTACCCGCACCATGTTGTGCAGCGTGGTCATAACCGCCAGGTGGTGTTTGCTGCTGCCGAAGATTATCAGCGCTATCTCACGGATCTTCGCGAGCTTAAAGATGTATTTGGGGTAAAGGTCTACGCCTACTGCTTGATGACCAATCATGTTCATCTTTTGCTGGAGCTAATGGGGTCGGAGTGATTTATTTTTGATCAATTAGGAATGGTCAGCTGCTAGATAATTCACTCCGACCCCATTGGCTTTAAAAACTGATGTCGCGCGAAATCAAAGATCATTTCCTTTGTATTGAGATAACAACTGATTCATCAAGGTTTTATTTTCGCGAACTTGAGCTATTGCCTCCCAGATTGCCTGCTGCCTTTCTGCGGGGAAGTTGCTGCTGATAGAAAAAGCGGCAAAATAAGATTTTGAGTTGAAAGGCACCGTTTGTATCTTTAATTTATCTTTGAAGGACGGATGTTCAGCAAACAGCTCTGCCATATTGCGAAGCGTGACCACGCTACCGTTGTCTTGAGTCACTAAGCGCAGCAACGTTGCGAGGTCCCCTTTTGACGTGCTGTCCACGTCGTTGAGGCCACCCGCTTTAAGGTCCGCGCCAACCGAATAACCTTGCGGCACCATCACCGGTTTGGGTAAGTCAAGTATGTTGCCTTCAAACTCATAGGGGTTATCCTTGCGGTTAACCACAACATATTCAGCTTGAGTTAATCGAAATGCAGACGCATTGGTGCTGCTCGCATCTGCTGGATAGCTTAGAAACTCGGTGCGTGCTTCCACGTACGAAGCCCTCAGCACCATCTGTACTTCGCCTTTACGCGCCTGTTCAAGGCAAGCAACCCAATCCATAGGTCTAATGCGAAAACGGTCACCGCTAATTTTGCCGGCTTCGTTGAGCATGTCGACATAGAGTCCTTCAGCCTTATTGATTTGTACAAAAGTGAAGGGGTACCAGTAGGCTTTATCAGTACAAACACTGATGGCATCCTCGCTCAGTGCTGGCAAGCAATAGCCACTGAGTGCCAAAAACATACTCAATGAAGCAGAAGCCGTTCGTTTGCTGGCCATTAGAGCCTCCGGATAACCAATGATCTAAGGTGATTGACCGCTCTCTAACCCTAGGTCTGCTCCCCCAAAAATACAATTATTAGACGTGGGGCAGGCGTAAGCGCCCCATTAGCCGCGCCCCATGACAAGACCTTTTTCAGGCGGCCGGAGCTGGCGAACCGCTCTGAGGCAGCAGCGCTGCGTGGCCATCGAGGGTGTTGATCAGCTGCAGGCGTTCGAGCGTGTGGCGCAGGTAAGCGCAAGATTACTGGCCGTTGGCCTTGGTGGTTTCCACCAGGCCATAGAGCTGGTGCGATCGAAGTAAGCTGCTGAGGCCGACTGAAACCGTGATCTATCCGCTGTTATCCCTTTGTGTGGAGGGCGGGTACCTGTTAACGGTTTGTTATGGGTTTGTTCTTTGTGTGCAACTTTTTTCAATATGCTTGTCTGGCATCAGCCAGGCACATGCCACCAGAAAGTAAATTATTAAACTGAGCACAGGTGCAAAAAACGCGCAAACTATGCCGGTCAGGTAGGCCAGCATCGACAACTTGGTCTTGCCCGTCATGGCACACAGCCTCTGTACTTCCGGGTTGTCCGCTTCTTCTTTGGCGACAAACTGTGTCAGCAGAGACCAGGCGAAACTGGACAAAAATAAAATCCCCCCATAAAACGCCAGCGGGTATGAGCTAATAAAGTGCTTTCCCACCCAGCCACTGGCCATGGGAAGAATGGATAGCCAGAAAAGTAAATGTGAATTGGCCCAGAGAATCTTCCCGGTTACCTTGGTTGCGGAAAACCATAGGTGATGATGGTTGTTCCAATAAATACCCACGTAGATAAACGTCAAAATGTGGGCAGTGAATTCAGGAATCAGGGGGACTAGAGATTCCCAGTTGGTGAACTCTGGGGGTTTGAGGTTGAATACCAGAATGGTAATGGTGATTGCCAGTACTCCATCGCTGAACGCTTGTAATCGGGCTGAATTCACTACGGTTACCTTGAAATGATGCAAAAAGAGCGAGTGGTTTACTGTCGTTGGCTGAAGACTGGGTTCAACGGTAAAGCCATTTGGCGACCATGCGCGTATAGCGAGGCATGATTACATACACCATCAGTCCCACAATGCATGTTGCTACCAGCAGTTTGCCAAAGAGCATCGCGGGCAGCCCTTGCCCAGCACCCAGCAGGGGGGCAAGCAGTGCCGGTACGATCACCGTTAGTGGAAAAATGGCAGACAGGGTGAGCAGGAACTGCTTCCAGGAAACCGGCGGCTTGACCGTCGGCGGCGTAAACCAGAAATCCAGTCCGGTCTGCACCACGTAACGGTCACCTTTCTCAAGTAGGTGTTCAATACGCTGCAGAAACTCGCGTCGCACGTCAGACTGCATCCAGCGTTGCAGGGCCTCTATGCCTGAAAAACGAATGATCACGGTGAAGGTAGTGAGATTGCCAACCGGGCGGATCACGTCGGTGGACAAATAGCCTGGAATCTCTCTACAAGCCTCTCCTACATCCTCCAGCCACCGTTCGTATTCGGGCCAGCCATTGCGGCGGGGTTGGTGCACGATGATGGCCGTGACGGTTGTATCTGGGCTGCTGGAGTCAATTGCATGGTTTGTGGCGGTCATGGCAGGCCTATGTCGGGCAAGAAAGCGCACCCGCATTTTTGCAGATGCGCTCCGGGATTTACTTAGCGTTGTAGCTGGTCATCAGGTTTTTGTAGTCGGGAATATGGTTTGCGCAGAGCGTTCCCAGACCTTCGACATCATTGCGCCAGTCACGATGCAGTTCGCAGGCCATGCCAAACCAGGTCATGAGTTGCGCGCCTGCTGTCGACATGCGGTTCCAGGCGGAGTCGCGTGTCAGCTCATTGAACGTGCCAGAAGCGTCGGTAATCACGAACACTTCGAAGTCTTCTGCAATGGCGTCCAGTGCGGGGAAGGCTACGCACACTTCAGTAACTACGCCCGCGATGATGAGTTGCTTTTTGCCGGTGGCTTTGACTGCCTTGACGAAGTCCTCGTTATCCCAGGCGTTGATTTGGCCCGGGCGAGCAATATAAGGCGCATCCGGGAAGAGCGCCTTGAGCTCGGGCATCAGGGGGCCGTTGGGGCCTTGTTCGAAACTTGTAGTCAGTATGGTCGGCAGACCGAAAAACTTGGCAGCATCGGCAAGCGCCATAACGTTGTTTTTGAAGCGATCTGGCTCGATATCACGAACCAGTGACAGCAGGCCGACCTGATGATCCACCAGCAGGACAGCGGCATTGTTTTTGTCGAGCTTGACGTAAGGCTTGCTCAAAGGGTTCTCCTTGGTTTTTTTGGTATGTGCGGCGAGTGTTGTTTGCCTGTGGTCGGGGATGCCGCACGAATCCCCGCAGGTTTTTAATCAGCGTTAGGCAGATAAATCAGGTGAGGTGTGTATTGATAACGGAAAGAGACTAGGGGTCGTTCCCAATTTGTGTCAGGAACTAAGTTCGCAGTGCAAAAATAATACACCCACCCAGATAACCGTTTTATTACCGGCTCGCTTGTTCAGTTTGATTGCTCAGGACACGAGTCGTATGAATGCACTTCACTTTTTCGGTTTTTCTTTATGAAGTTATTTTTTGCTCAACGAACTTGGCTCATCTGGAACCTGCATGATGATCCTGACAGTAAGATCGCCAAGTACTTCTTTGTGGCAGCTGTCCCTTAACGTTAGGCTGCGACGTCGACCAGTACGATTTCGGCGGCTTCCTCTGCGGTCACGCGGATCGACTGCTCACCGGAAATCGCCGCACCATCCTGGGCCTGCAGCGCGATGCCATTGACGGTCACGCTGCCGCGTGCGGCGACCAGGTATCCCCGACGACTCGCATCTGCAAAGCGGTATTCCAGGGTTTCCCCGGGGCTCAGCGCTGCACCCAAAACCCGCGCGTTGGCGCGTATCGGCAATGCCTCTGTGTCATCTGCCAGGCCACTCGCCAAGGTGACAAATCGCCCGCAAATGTCGCCTTTGGGGAAGGGCTTGGTTCCCCACGAGGGCGGACCGCCAGGCTGGTCGGGAATGATCCAGAGCTGAAAGATGCGGGTGATGCCCTGTTCGAGGTTGAATTCGGAGTGCCTGATGCCGGTTCCGGCGCTCATCACCTGCACATCACCTGCAAGGGTTTTGCCCTTATTGCCGAGGTTGTCCTGATGAGTGATGGCCCCCTCGCGCACATACGTGATGATTTCCATGTCGGCATGCGGATGCGGCGAAAAGCCGCTGCCCGGTTGAATCGTGTCGTCGTTCCAGGCACGCAAGGCGCCCCAGTTGTTCCTGTCAGGATCCGCGTAGCTCGCGAATGAGAAATGATGACGGGCCTGTAGCCAGCCATGGTCGGCATGGCCGAGGCTTGATAAGGGGCGACGTTCGATCATGGTAGGGTACTGCTTTAAGATGGTTTAAATAAGGATAATAAGCGTTAATGTTTTCCTTAAAAATAGCAACAATGGAAT
The DNA here is from genome assembly GCF_026625725.1 of Pseudomonas sp. SL4(2022). Lineage (NCBI taxonomy): Bacteria > Pseudomonadati > Pseudomonadota > Gammaproteobacteria > Pseudomonadales > Pseudomonadaceae > Pseudomonas > Pseudomonas sp. SL4(2022). The sequence continues at coordinate 1,324,857 of NZ_CP113060.1, read as the reverse complement.
AGCACCATTTCCATTTTTGCTTAGATGACTGGGCCAGTCAGATAATCCGTTGGCGGGCCGGGAAGGTGATGACTGGAGCGTGCGCTTGAACAAACTTCCTGATCTAGAGGCATGGGCGATCTTCGCCAAGGTTGCCCAAACCGGTTCATTCGTGCAGGCCGCAACGGAGTTGTCGCTGTCGCAGGGGACGGTCTCAAAAGCGATTACCCGGCTGGAGGCGCGGGTCAGGAGCATGCTTTTTCACCGCACCTCGCGCAGCATGACGCTGACCGACAGCGGTGTGATTGCTTTGGAGTTTGCCAACAAGATTCTTGAGGAGGGGTTGGCGGTCGAAGCCGAACTGACGGAACAGGCGGTCAATCTGCATGGGCAGGTGCGTGTGACAGCGCCGATGTCTTTCGGGCTTTCGTATGTCGCGCCTGCGCTGCCGGGGTTTATGGCGCAATATCCTGATATTGCGCTCGATATCGATTTCAGTGACGCGTTGGTCGACCTGATCGAACAGCGATTCGATCTGGCTATCCGGATTGCCAAACTCTCTGATTCGAGCCTGCTGGCGCGGCGCTTGTGCACGGTACGCATTCTTCTGGTCGGTTCGCCCGCCTATTTCGAGCAGCATGGCCGGCCTAGGCATCCTCGCGATCTCGCCGGGCACCGGGCGCTTCAATATGCCTATTCCCCTAAGGGTGAGAGCTGGCGGTTCCAGCATCCGCAGCATGGTGAATTCACGCAAACGATGCATGCGCCGTTGCGAGTGAACAACGCGGAAGCCTTGGTGCCAGCACTCCATGCTGGGCTTGGGCTGGCATTACAGCCTGAGTTTCTTGCCTGGCAGGACATTCAATCAGGACGGCTGGAAACCGCCATTGACGACTGGGAGGTCGAACCTATTGCCTTGCATCTGGTCACCCCGCCCGGAAGGCGGCGTCCCGCGCGAGTACAAACGCTGATCGATTACCTGGGCGATTACTTTGCCACGGTGCCGTGGGCTCACGGAACCGGGCCGGAGCAGGCGTGAATTGGCCGCCCAGATCGTGGGAAAGGAGGCGATTTAATTTCCCGGCTGGTGAGGGCGCCAATCAGTAAAGCTGTCCCCCTGTTGCTTTTCCTAGCTGACTAAAAAGCCTCCGCAGGCATGAGCCTGCGGAGGCTTTTTGTTGGCACTGTTCGCCGGGGGCGGCAACGGTTCTGCCAGGTCATCATTTAGCGTTTGCATCGGTTATCAGGTTTTGGCGATCTGAAAGCGTTCACGCAGCCCCATGAGCAGACCGAGGCAATTGGAGCCGTTCATTTGATACGGCCGGAAGTCATCATCGACACCAAAGCGCAGCAGCAGGTCGCGGGTCAGTTTGGTGATGGGAACATACGCCATGCTCCATTCAGGGAACTGGCGTTCGTCAATCTCGCTGACCTGCAGCAGCAGGAGTTGCTCATGCCGCGAGTCCAGGGCGATGTGTTGATAGAGTTGGTTGACGGCAGTGCGTCCGCCTTCCAATACCTGCAGGAAGAATTCGCCGTTAAAGGCCAGCATGCCGGTGATGCCAACCTTCGCATTGTGTTGGCGAGCGACCTGTAACAGGGCGTCAATTTCATGAGCGCCTAATCCGTTTACCACCTTACTTACATAAAGCAGCCGCACAAGGTACATGGTTATTCTCCTTTTACCATTGGTCAGGCAAACGATAGATGCTCCGCATGGTTTGTGCTGCGCAGAAAGGTTGCATTGTGCAAATTCAGATCAGTGGATTGCGACGCCAATCGCGGCGCGTTGACGGGGGCAGCAAGTGCCTGGCCCAGGTGCTGGATGGGTCTTAGCGCATTAATTTTTCCAGACGGGCGGCCACAGTGCGGGCCATTTTACGCCGCCAGGGGGCGCTGTTTGGGTTGGCCAGTACGCGGTCTTCGAGGGCAAAACTCTGGATGATGGCGTTGTAGCCGAGCCAGCGCAGGGGTTCCGGCTCCCAGCGCGGGAGTCGGTTCAGTGGCTGGTCGCCCAGTACCCAGGGTTGGCGGGTTAGCTCGCTGTGTTGTCCGAGGATCAGGTCAGCCAATGTGCGCCCACCGAGGTTGCTGGCGCCGACGCCTTCGCCGCCATAACCGCCTGCCAGGGCAATGCCGCTGCGCCGGTCGACCAGCATGTGCGGTCGAAAACGCCGTGCCATGCCCAGGTTGCCGCCCCAGGCATGGGTGATGCGCACGTGCCTGAGTTGGGGGAACAGTTCCGCGAAGAGGTAGCGGCGCAATTCGCGCTCATGTTCATGCAGGTTGAAGTCGCTGCGCAAACGCCCGCCGAAGCGATAGCCGCCGCGTGCCCCGAATACCAGTCGGTTGTCAGCGCTGCGTTGGCCGTACGTGACCTGGCGGCTGTTTTCACTGAAGGCCTGGCCCCGTTCCAGGCCGATGTCAGCCCACACTTCCTTGGGCAGTGGCTCGGTAGCTACCAGCAGGCTTTGCACGGGTAGCTGATGCTTGCCCAGCGGTGGGAGGCCTGCTGCGTAGCCTTCAACCGCCGGGACAATCCAGTCAGCACGTACGCTGCCGGTGGCCGTGCGCAGCAGGCCGTTTTGCCAGTCGAGTACGCGGCTTTGCTCGTACAGTTCAACGCCCATGGCCAACACGCAGCGGGCCAAGCCGCGTACCAGCTTGGCCGGTTGGATGGTGGCGCAGTGAGGGCTGTAGAGTGCACCGTAGGCCTTGGCCAGTTGCAGTTGCTTACCCAGGTCAAAGGGCGTCAGCCAGCGGTAATCCGTTTCATCCAGGCCCTGGGCGCGCAAATCAGCCAGCTGCTGTTGCAGGCTGCTGCGCTGCTCGGGATAGCGTGCGGCGCAGTACAGCACGCCGCCTTTGCGGTAGTCGCAGGCAATCTGTTCGCGCTCGAGGACGCTGGCGACTTCATCCGGGATGCCGTGCAGCAATGCGTGGGCGCTGTGCCGTGAGGCATTGGACAGACCGGCCAGCATGCGTTCCTGGCCGAGCAGGTTGCCCATCAGCCAGCCGCCGTTGCGCCCGGATGCACCGAAGCCGGCGATCTCGCTTTCGATAATGACGATGCGCAGTTGTGGCGCCTGGCGTTTCAGGTAGTAGGCGGTCCATAGGCCGGTGTAGCCGGCACCAATGATCGCCACGTCGACCTGCAGGTCTTCGCACAGGGCTGGGCGCGGGGTGAGCGTTTTGCCCAGTTGGTCCATCCACAGGCTGAGGGTATGCCATTGCTGCATCTGGGTAGGCCTATTGCGGGTAATGGCCTTTAGCGTAAACCAGTACAGCGCAGCCGGAACTTAGCTCTTGGGTTTATAGGCGCAATAACCTGGGCGCGGGCCGATTCGTGGGTGGTTGCGGCAGGTGTCCGGGCGTTTGTCGTAGATGGTGCACAGGCGGGTTTTGCGATCGAGGTAGTAGCAGTCGTTGTTGCTCATGCGGGTGAGGGTGAAGATGCCCGACTTCTGATGGAAACGTTCGACGATGCCGTCCTTCTGCAGGCGCTTGGCGATGTTCTTCAGCGGTTCGCTGCGTTCGAACTCATCGACCACGCCGATGCGGATCAGGTCATTCAGACGTGCCTCGACCGGCAGCGTGCAGCAGCTGGACATGCAGCTGTGGCACATGTCGGCAGTGTATTTGGCCCAGGTTTCCAGGCGGTCGAGTTCGGCGGCAGCAATCAGGTTGTTTTTCATCAGCGCAGGCAGGCATCAGTTGTACGGCGCGCGATGATACCGGCCTGACGGCGCTTGTGGATGACTATCTGCCAACTGGTCATCTTTTGTGCTGTTTGCGGACGGGCGAATTTCTTGTTGTGCTGTGATGCGTGCGGCATTCGTCTCTCTGGGTATGCACCGGTCGTGCTCCTATACTGCTGCGCAGTTTGCGCCGGGTGCCGGGCAACGGGATGTTCGGGTTTAGCTGAATAGGAACGCGCTGCATGCAATGGATCTTCATGCTGGTGGGGTTGGTGCTCGGGGCGTTGGCAGATGAGACGCTGACGGCGTCACTGCTGGGCGCTCTGATAGGCTTGGGCCTTGGCCAGGCGCTCAAACTGCAGGGGTTGGCGCGCGAGAATGCTGCGCTGACGGCGCAACTCAAGGCGTTTACGCAGCGCTTCGAGCAAGGCACTGCGGCGCTGTATGAGCGCTTGCTCAAGTTGGAGCAGGCCGCCATGCCAGCTGCCGAGGTGCCGCCTGTGTCGGAACCGATCAGCTCCGTTGTCGAGCCTGCACCTGAACCTATCGTGAGTGCTCAAGCGGCCCAGCCTGAACTGGACTGGACCCTGGATTTTGTCCTGCCAGAACCAGCTTCCGAGCCTGTCACTGTCATGCAGTCCGTGCCTGAGTCCGCTGTCGCGTCGATCGAAACGCTGCCCGCTACACCCAGGAGGCCTGCTGAACCGCGTCAGCCAACCTTGCTTGAGCGGGGCTTTGCGGCGGCGAAGGACTGGCTGCTGGGCGGTAATACGGTGCTGCGTGTCGGTGTCGTACTGCTGTTTCTCGGCCTGGCCTTCTTGCTGCGTTACGCCACCGAAGGCGTGGTGGTGCCGGTGGAGTTGCGCTATGCCAGTGTCGCCGCCAGTGCCGTGGCGTTGCTGGGTTTGGGCTGGTGGCTGCGTCTGCGTAACCCGAACTATGCCTTGATGCTGCAAGGCACCGGGATCGCAGTGTTGTACCTGACGGTGTTCGCTGCGATGCGCCTGCACCCGCTGCTCGACCCTGGTATAGCGCTGGGGCTGTTGGTGCTGGTGACGGTGTTCTCGGCGATCCTGGCGGTGCAACAGAATGCCCTGGGCCTGGCGGCTGCAGCGGCATTGGGTGGTTTCGCCGCGCCGATCCTGACCAGTACCGGCAGCGGCAACCATGTGGCACTGTTCAGCTATTTCGCCCTGCTCAATGCCGGAATCTTTGCCATCGCCTGGTTCAAGGCCTGGCGCCTGCTCAATCTGATCGGTTTTGTCGGCACCTTTGGCATCGGCTTCGCCTGGGGCATCCGCTCCTATAAGCCGGAACTGCTGTGGAGCACCGAGCCGTTCTTGATTCTGTTTTTCCTGATGTATGTGGCCATTGGTCTGCTGTTTGCCCGGCGCAAGCTGCATGAGGCTCTGGACGCGCCCGAGGACCGCGACGCACTGCTGCGCTGGGCGGCGCGCAAGGGCGACTATATCGACGCCACTGTGCTGTTCGGTCCGCCGCTGGTGGGTTTTGGCTTGCAGTTTGCGCTGGTGCAACACCTCGAATTTGCTGCGGCGTTCAGTGCGCTGGCGCTCGGACTGTTCTATCTGCTGCTGGCGCGGCTGCTGGTCGGCCGCACCGGTGATCGTGCCGGATTGCTGGTAGAAACCTGCCTGGCACTGGGTGTGGTGTTCGGCAGCCTGGCGATTCCCTTGGGTCTGGATGCGCGCTGGACTTCAGCCGCCTGGGCGGTGGAAGGTGCGGGTATCTACTGGCTCGGTTTACGTCAGCAGCGCAGCTTGGCGCGGGCGTTTGCCCTGCTGCTGCAGGTGGGGGCGGCGCTGGCATTTGTTATGGGCTTGCGCGGCGGCGAGTTGACCCTGTTGGACGGTGTGCCGCTGGGCGCGTTGATGCTTGGCGTGGCCTTGCTGTTCAGCTGCTGGCAGTTGCGGCAGAACACGCAACACGCCAGCAGTTGGGAAGTGCGTGGTCTGCCGGTGCTGGCCTGCGCCGGCCTGGCGTTTCTCTATCTGCTTGCGCCGTTGCTGTTTGCTGCCCAGGGCACGGCGATCAGCTGGGCGTTGGCCGGTCTGCTGACGTTATGGCTGGGTTTGCGCCTGCAGGCGCGCAGCTTCCTGTTCAGTGCCTTTGCCGTGCAATTGCTTGGTGGTGTGGTGTTTATGCTGGAGATGGCCGGCAATGCGGCCACCGGCATGGGCGGCTTCTCTGCCGGCTGGCAGGGCTTGCTGACTTCGTCCTTGATTGGTTTCGGCCTGATCGCCGGCATGCTGCTGGCCGCTCGTGATCCGCAGGTGGGTAACGACCGCCGCCTGCTGCGCGGGCTGTCGGTTGTGCTGCTGGTTGGGCTGGTGTTTCTCAATCTGGCGGTGCTGTTTGTGCTGCCCTGGGCGACGGCCAGTGCGGTATGGGGCGGCAGCGGGTTGCTGATCATCTGGCTCAGTTTGCATCTGCAGCAGCGCGCCAGTTTTGTCTTCGGTCTGTTGTTGCAGGTGCTGGCGGGGCTGGTGTTTCTCGCAGTCAGTCCGCTGCTGTTCGGTCAGTTGTCGGTCGAGGGGCTTCGGCCGCTGGCTCATATGGATTTCTGGACGCCGCTGGTGCTCGGTGTCGCCGCCTTGATCGGTGCCTGGCGCTTGCAGCAATTGGCGCGCCGCGAGGCGCCCAGCGCCCTGGGTCATTTCAGTTTGCTTGGCCTGGCGCAGTTACTGTTGGTGTGGGGGGGCGCCTGGTGGGCGCTGGCGCTGAGCAGTGAAGTGCTGCGCTTTGTCGCCGCTGAATGGCAGGCAAGTGCCTTGCTCGCGTTGCTGGCGGCCAGTGTGGCCTTGGCCGCGTTTTTGGCCCCGCGCACCCGCTGGGCCGAACTGGCGCTGCTGTGTTGCCTGCTGACACCGCTGGCCGGTGTGGTGTTGCTGTACGCCTGGCATCAGCACTATCACCCGGCCGCACAGTTTGGCTGGCTGGCCTGGGCGCTGCTGTTTGCCGTGCACTTCTGGGCGTTGCGACGGTTGGCGGTGCAGTTGCCGGCTGGCGCGCTGAGCGCCGCCCATGTGCTCGGTTGCTGGTTGCTGCTGGGCGTGCTGGCGCTGGAATTGCGCTACCTGCTGTTGGCTCTGTCGGAGCATTACAACGCCTGGCGCTGGCTGGGCTGGGCGCTGCTGCCGAGTGTCTACCTCTGGCTGATGGCGCTGCCACGGCGCTGGCCATGGCCTGTCGTGGCCTATTCGCGGGAATACCGCTTGCTGGCGGCGGCCCCGCTGGCGTTACTGATGCTGGGCTGGTTCTGGCTGGCCAACGTGGTCAGTGCCGGGGATGCTGAGCCTTTGGCCTACCTGCCGTTGCTCAACCCTCTGGAGCTGGGCCTGCTGTTTGCCCTGGGCGCGGTGTTCGCCTGGGCGCGCCTGGGCCTGGCCGAGCTGGGCGTGGACGGTGTGCACAGTCAGTGGCTGACTCAGGCTGTGGCGGGGGCTTCGCTGTTCGCCCTGCTGACCGCGATGGTGATGCGCACGGCCCATCACTGGGGCGGCGTGCCTTATCAGCTGGATGCATTACTCGATTCGATGCTGGTGCAGGCTGGCTTGTCGATTGTCTGGACGCTGATCGCGCTGCCGCTGATGGTGCTCGGTAACCGCCGTGGCCGGCGCGAGCTGTGGCTGATCGGCGCGGCGTTGATCGCTCTCGTAGTGGCCAAGCTGTTCTTCGTCGAATTGGGTAACCGCGGTGGCCTGGAGCGCATCGTGTCGTTTATTGGGGTGGGTGTATTGCTGCTGGTCGTGGGCTATTTCGCGCCCCTGCCGGCACGCAAGGCGGATGTGGATCAGCCGCAGGAGCAAGCATGATCAGTCGTTTAATTTACCGCGTGGGCAGCGCTGCCTTGCTTGGCTTGCTGTGCGGCGCGCCAGTCCTGGCGCAGGAGCAGCCTGGCGACTATGCCGTGCAATTACAGCTGAGTCTCAGTGGCGAAGGCCCCTGGTATCGTTTGGATGTGCCGATGGCGCTGCATTTCGCTGCGCGTTATGGCGATCTGCGCGACCTGCGGGTGTTTAACGCGGAAGGTCAGGCCCTGGCTTACGCCCTGGTGGCGGGGCAGGGTGAGTCGCGCGACAGCCAGCAGGAGCAGGCGGTCAAGTGGTTTCCGCTGTATGCCGAGCAGGGCGACAGCAGCGCCACGCCGAGCCTGCGGGTGCAGCGCAGCACCAGCGGCACGCTGATCGAGTTGCTTGATGAGGCGAACTCCTCAGCCACCCCCGCCTTGCTGCGTGGCTGGCTACTGGATGCCAGCGCATTGGACGAGCCGCTGGTGCGCTTGCAGCTGGATTGGAGCGGCGGCCAGGACGGTTTTCAGCGCTTCAGCATCGAGGCCAGTGATGACCTGCAAGGCTGGCAGCCCTGGGGCAGTGGTCAGCTGGCGCGCTTGTCTTTCGACGGTGAGCGTATTGAGCAGCGCCAGATCGAGCTACCGGGGCGCAAGGCGCGTTATCTGCGCCTGCTCTGGCAAAGCCCGCAACAAGCGCCACAGCTGACGGCAGCCAGTTTGCGTAGCCAGCGCAGTGATAGCGTGTCGGCACCGCTGGTGTGGTCGCAGCCGCTGGCGGCTACGCGCAGCCCGGATGGTGAATATCAGTGGCAGCTGCCCCTGGCCTTGCCGCTGGAACGGTTAAAGGTTGAGCTTACGCAGGCCAATAGCCTGGCGCCGATCCGCGTTAGCGGACGCAATGAAGCCAAGGGTGCTTGGCAATCACTGACACAGGGGCTGCTCTATCGGCTGCCGGAAAATGGCGTGGAAATCCGTCAGGACGAGCTGGCACTGCCCGGTTGGGCGGTGCAGCAGCTGCGTCTGCAGGTGGATGAGCGAGGCGGCGGCCTGGGCGGCGAGCCACCGCAGATCAAGGTAGCGGTGCGCGCCACCCAGCTGGTGTTTCTGCAGCGTGGCAGCCCGCCCTATCGGTTGGCGTTGGGGCGCAGCGGGGCAGCGTCGGCGGCCTTGCCGCTGACGACCCTGATTCCTGGCTATCAGCCGCAGCGCCTGCAGCAACTGGGCACAGCCGAAGCAGCGTTGCAGGCCGCTAACCTGGCACAGCAAGAGCGGGCAGCGGTGAGCGATAGCGGCTGGAAGCGTTGGGGCTTGTGGCTGGTGTTGTTGCTTGGGGTTGGACTGCTGGCGCTGATGGCGGTCAGTCTGTTGCGTAGCCCGAAGGCTGAGTAGAGTCCTCTAACAGAAATAAAGCCCAGCTACCTAACGAAATTTGCAGTATGGTTGGCACCTTCAATTGATTGGCGTTTGAGGTCAGGAAGGCCCTTGCGTATTTCTATTTTGACCCGTGTTTGGGTAGCGCCTGAGTGGTTTTGCGGTGTTTTTGACCGAATTGCCAGGCCAATAGCTTTGGTAGAACCCAGCCGATGAATGCCTGCGGAAATTCCTCCTGGGCGTTGAGTGGGCCATTGATACTCACCTGCCTGGTCTGTATCGGGGTGCTGCTGTTGACCCGTTGGGTGACTCGGCAGCGCTATTTCCCCGGGCGCGAGAGTTTTATCGTGCTGCACTTGGCCAGCCTCTGGTGGATGGTGGCCGCAAGCCTGGAGATGGCCGCGCAGGGCGCACAGTGCAAGGTGTTCTGGGCGAGCATGGCCTGGCCGGGAATTCTTGTCGCGCCCACCTTCTGGGCGATCTTCCTCTGGCAATACGTCAACAGCGTGCGGCAACCGTTGCCGCTGCGCAGCGTGCTAGGGTTGGCCGTGGTGCCGGTGCTGATTTGGCTGATGGCCCTGAGCAACCCCTGGCATGGTTTGTTCTATGGCGCAGGTACCGCGCCGCTCAGTGATGAGCCGGGCGCGCCAATCCGTTATCAGCACGGGCCGTTGTTCTATGCGGCAGCGGCATACGTTTATCTGTTCATGACGTTTTGCATGGGCGTAGTGCTGCGCGCGGCTATCGTCAGTTACGGCGTGCATCGGCGTCACTACCTGGCGTTTGTCTTCGTCACGGCCGTGCCCTGGGTCGCCAACATCAGTTACGTGGTATTTGGCTGGATGCTGTTCGGCTTCGACCCGACGCCGTTCAGCTTTGCCTTTACCCTGGTGGCCTTTGCCTGGCTGATCGTCGGGGTACGTCTTTTTGATCTGCTGCCCGTGGCCCGGCACTTGTTGCTGGAAGCGCTGCTTGATCCGGTTCTGGTGGTGGATGCTCAGTTGCGAGTGATTGAAGCCAATCCGGCGGCGTTGAAACTCGCCAGTTTGCGCAGTGGTTGGCAGGGCCGCCCACTGCTGGACTGGCCGATTCTCGGTGCTGATCTGCAGCAATTGCTGGGTCAGCACCCGCCTGGTGAGCAGGATTGTCTCCTGACATTGGCCAACTCCGCACGCTACTTCGAGGTGCGTATCCGGGCGATCGAACGCGTCACGCGCCAAGGCGCTCAGGTGCTCGGGCAGATGCTCTATCTGCGCGATGTGACCCAACGCCACCTTAGTGAGTTGAAACTGGCCGAAGCGCTCGCCTTGAGTGAGGAGCGCCTGCGAACCATCAGCAGCCTGCATGAGCAGTTGCAGCAGCAGGCGCTGTGCGATCCGCTGACCGGTTTGTATAACCGGCGCTATTTGGATGAGTTCTTTGCCCGTGAACTGACCTTGGCGCAGCGCGAATGTTCGCCCATTGCCCTGGCTCTTATCGATCTTGATCACTTCAAGCAACTGAACGATGAGCATGGCCATCTCGAAGGTGACGATGTGCTCAAGGGCGTAGCCCAGCACTTGCTGGAGAACCTGCGTAGCTCTGATGCCGTGTTTCGTATCGGTGGTGAAGAGTTCCTGCTGATCTTGCCAAGAGCCGATGCCGCGGAGGCGCGTGCGCGCCTGGAGGGGATCTGTCGCGATCTGGCGGCTCATCCGCTGCCCACTCGTGGAGGTGCGCGCTATGTCACCCTGTCGGCTGGTCTGGCGCTTTGGCCTGCGCAGGGGCATGTGCTGGACGAGCTGCTCCAGGTGGCGGATGCGGCGCTCTATCAGGCCAAGCATGAAGGCCGTAACCGGGTCTGCAGCCTGGCCTGAGTCAGGTGTTGTCAGGCCGTGCCTTCCCTTCCATCCAGCGCAGAGGCGCTTTTCCCGCTAAAGGGGTAAACTGCGCGCGATTTTTCTTCCTTCCCGGAGCCGTCCATGTCCCGCGTTACCCTCAGCCGCTATCTGATCGAGCAGACCCGCAGCCACAACACCCCGGCCGATCTGCGTTTCCTTATCGAAGTGGTCGCACGCGCCTGCAAGGAAATCAGCCATCAGGTGTCCAAAGGTGCATTGGGCGGTGTGCTGGGTAGCATGGGCACCGAGAACGTGCAGGGCGAAGTGCAGAAGAAACTCGACGTGATTTCTAACGAGATTCTGCTGGAAGCCAACGAATGGGGCGGTCACCTGGCCGGCATGGCGTCGGAAGAAATGGACAATGCCTACCAGATTCCCGGCAAGTACCCGAAGGGTGCCTACCTGCTGGTATTCGACCCGCTGGATGGCTCCAGCAACATCGACGTCAACGTTTCGGTCGGCACCATTTTCTCGGTACTGCGCTGCCCAGACCGCAATGGCGAAGAGGGTGATCTGGGCGAAGAGGCCTTCCTCCAGCCGGGTACTCAGCAAGTGGCTGCAGGTTATGCCATCTACGGCCCGCAGACCATGCTCCTGCTGACCCTCGGTGAAGGCGTCAAGGGCTTTACCCTGGATCGCGAACTGGGCAGCTTTGTGCTCACCCACGACAACATCAAGGTGCCGGAGTCGACCAAGGAATTCGCCATCAACATGTCCAACCAGCGCCACTGGGAGGCGCCGGTGCAGCGCTATGTCAGCGAATTGCTGGCGGGTGAAGAAGGCCCGCTGGGCAAGAACTACAACATGCGCTGGATCGCCTCGATGGTGGCCGACGTGCACCGCATCCTCACCCGTGGCGGTGTATTTATGTACCCACGCGACAGTCGTGAGCCGGAGAAACCGGGCAAGCTGCGCCTGATGTACGAAGCCAATCCGATGTCGATGATCATCGAGCAGGCTGGCGGTGTGGCCACCAATGGCACCCAGCGCATTCTCGATATCCAGCCGACGTCCCTGCACCAGCGCGTCGCCGTCTTCCTGGGTTCCAAGGAAGAAGTGCTGCGCATCAGCGCCTATCACCGCGAGTAAGCGGTGAACGTGCCCTGGCAGCCGTTGCTCGACTGGTGGTTCGGTGCGGCCGGCTGCGGCCCCGGTGTGACGGTGGCCGAGGTGGCTGCCAGTCGTACTTCGCTGTGGTTCGGCAAACAGGACTACCAGGATGACCAGGCGCGCGAGCAGTTTGCTGCGCTGGTCGAGCAGGCGCTGGGCAACCAGCTGCAAAACTGGCAGGGCCAGCCTGAAGGCTGGCTGGCGACACTGTTGTTGCTCGATCAGCTGCCACGGATGATCTTTCGCGATACATCAAAAGCCTTTGCCGGTGATCCGTTGGCGCGTGCTCTGGTTCAGCACGGGCTGGCGCAAGGCTGGGATCAGGCATTGCCGCCGATCCAGCGGGTGTTTGCCTATCTGGTGCTGGAGCATGCCGAAGATCTGCAGCTGCAAGATCAGGCCGTGCAGCGCTTTGAGGTGTTGCATACGCAGGTCGCAGACACCGAGCGCGAGCTGTTTGCCGGCTATCTGGATTATGCCGAGCGCCACCAGCGGGTAATCGCCCGTTTTGGTCGATTCCCCCACCGCAATCAGATTCTTGGCCGCTGCAGCAGTGCCGAGGAATCTGCCTTTCTGCTGGAACCAGGCTCACGCTTCTAGCGTCGAAGCAAGCAAGCTCGGTATGGCTATGCCAAGCTGGTTTGGCCCATTTTCTCAGGAGTAATCCCATGCCTCTGCGTGTCGTCGCACTACTCGCCGGTTGCCTGCTGCTGGTTGCCTGCAACAAGGTCAACCAGGACAGCTACGCCCAGCTCAAGCCCGGCATGAGCAAGGATGACGTCGAACGCCTGCTCGGCGGCCCGGATGAGTGTGCCGGTGCTCTGGGTATGTCCAGCTGCACCTGGGGTGACGAGCAGCGGTTTATCAGCGTGCAGTACGCGGGCGACAAGGTCATGCTGTTTTCCGGCAAGGGGCTGAAGTGATGCGTCTGTTCGCCGTGTTGAGCGCTGTGCTGGCGCTGGTCGGTTGCGTTAATTCAGGTACCGGTGTGGTGCCGCCGCAGACTGTGGACAAGGTCGACCTGCAGCGCTATCAGGGTACCTGGTACGAAGTAGCCCGCCTGCCGATGTTCTTCCAGCGCAACTGTGCGCAATCCGAGGCGCACTACCGGTTGCAGGACGACGGGGCTATTGGGGTAGTAAACCGTTGTCGGACCTTCAATGGCGAGTTGCAGGAGGTCAAGGGGCAGGCCGTGCCACAGGTGCCGGGGCAAACCAGCAAGCTCTGGGTGCGTTTCGACAATTGGGCCAGCACTCTGCTGCCAGGGCTGACCAAGGGCGACTACTGGGTGCTCTACCTGGATGAGAACTACCAGACCGCGCTGGTCGGGCATCCCAACCGTAAATACCTCTGGCTGTTGGCGCGTGATCAGGACATCGGCCCGCAACACCGTGCGACCCTACTGGAAGAGGCGCGCAAGCGCGGCTATGACACCCGCGAGCTGATCTGGCGGCGTACTGAGGCCGAGATGGCCTTGCCGCGCTGAGGGCTGTTGCCGGCGTTACTTCCAGCTCAGGCGCGCCAGCTTCCAGTCATCGCCATCCAGCCACCATTCCAGTTTCACGCTGTAATGGCGTGCGCTGTCAGGTATCAGCCCCTCGGCACCCGAAAGGGCAACCTGCGCCTCGGTGTGGCCTTTTTCACGGTAGGTCGTATCGAGGTGACTGTCCTTGCTCAGGGCCAAGACTTTGATGTTCTTGTGGCGCATAAACAGCAGCAACATGGTGCGCTGCGCCCACTCGCGGTCGAATTCGCCCTGGGCCGAGAACTGCGGGTGCAGTTGGTCGAGCACCGCGCTGGTGCTCTTTGCTTCCAGATTGTCCTGCAGCTGCTGCAGCGCTGCTTCCAGGGCGGCCTGCGGGTCATCCTTGCTGCCGCAGCCAGCGAGCAAAGTGCAAAACATCAGGAAAACTAAGGCAATTATCCGTGTTGGCATGCTCAACTCCTGTTTCATGGTTATGATGCCCGGCAGAGCTTAAAGCGGTTGCGCCCGTGGTTGTTCGGCGCAAGGCCGTCAACGTTACGCCGCGCATTATTCAGGTCAAGTCAGGAGCATGCCATGCAGACCTTGTATCCGGAGATTAAACCCTACGCCCGTCATGAGCTGGCGGTGCAGGCACCGCACGTGCTGTATGTGGACGAAAGCGGTTCACCGGATGGTTTGCCTGTGGTGTTTATTCACGGCGGGCCAGGTGCCGGCTGCGATGCTGCGAGTCGACGCTATTTCGACCCCAATCTGTACCGTATTGTCACCTTCGATCAGCGTGGCTGCGGTCGCTCCACCCCGCACGCCAGCCTGGAAAACAACACCACCCAGGCATTGATCGCCGACATGGAGCAGATCCGCGAGCACCTTGGCATCGACCAGTGGGTGCTGTTCGGCGGCTCCTGGGGCTCGACCCTGGCGCTGGCTTACGCCCAGGCCCATCCGCAGCGCGTGCACGGGCTGATTCTGCGCGGCATCTTCTTATGCCGCCCGCAGGAAATTCAGTGGTTCTATCAGGAAGGTGCAAGCCGCCTGTTTCCCGATTACTGGGAGGATTACCTCGCGCCGATCCCGGCGGATGAGCGCGCTGATCTGGTGCAGGCCTTCTACAAACGCTTGACTGGTCCGGATCAGATTGCCCAGATGCACGCGGCCAAAGCCTGGTCGACCTGGGAGGGCCGCACCGCCACCCTGCGCCCGAACCCGCAGGTGGTCGACCGCTTTAGCGAGGCGCACCGCGCGCTATCGATCGCTCGCATCGAATGCCATTACTTCGTCAATAACGCCTTCCTTGAGCCCAATCAGCTGCTGCGCGACATGCCGAAAATCGCCCACCTGCCTGGGGTGATTGTGCATGGCCGTTATGACGTGATCTGCCCGCTGGATAACGCCTGGGCGTTGCACCAGGCCTGGCCGAACAGTGAGTTGCAGATCATCCGCGATGCCGGCCATTCGGCCGCTGAAAGCGGTATTACCGATGCCCTGGTGCGTGCAGCGGACGAACTGGCGCGACGCCTGCTCAACCTGGCGCCGGACGAAGCATGAAAGCACTGATTCAACGGGTGCGTGGCGCCCGTGTCGAGGTCGCCGGTGACGTGGTGGGCGCGATTGATCAAGGCTTGCTGGCGCTGATCGGTGTGGAGCCCCATGACACCCCGGCCAGTGTCGAGAAAATCCTGCACAAACTGCTCAATTACCGGGTATTCAGCGATGCGGACGGCAAGATGAACCTGTCGCTGGGTGATGTCGGCGGCGGGTTGTTGCTGGTTTCGCAATTCACCCTGGCCGCCGACACCAAAAGCGGTCTGCGCCCCAGTTTCACTCGCGCCGCGCCGCCGGCACTTGGCGCTGAATTATTCGACTTGCTGGTGGCGCAGGCCCGCGCCCGGCACCCTCAGGTCGCCACCGGGCAATTCGGGGCCGACATGCAGGTGCACCTGATCAATGACGGGCCGGTGACGTTTCTGCTGGAGAGCTGAGCAGACGTCGATCTGCCTGTGCGGCGTGAGCTTGAGCTTCTGGCCTCTTGGCGGGTTGCGGGCCGTGCGTCGCAGCATCGGTTTTGGCTTGGCCAATCAACTCACCGGCGTACAGCGCCCAGAGAATGATCAGCGGCTGAAAGGGCAGGCGCAGCCAGTAGTACCAGGTCGCCGCAGGCAGGCCTTCAACCTGCAATCCATCTACGGCGTTCTTGATATTGGCCGGGAACACGCAGACGAAATAAATCGCCAGGGCAATGGCGGCATAGCGCCTGAAGCGTGGCAGCAGCAGGCCGATCGCACCTGCCAGTTCGCACAGGCCAGTGAAGAGCACCAGTTGCAAAGGATAGGGCAGGTAGCCCGGCATCATGGCCAGGTAACGCTCGGGCGTCAGCAGGTGGTCGGTGCCCGCCATCAGCAGCGCCACGACCATGGCCAGGCGCATGCGCTGGGGCCAGTCAGCCACGCCAGGGACGCCGCAACGGTGAGCCAATGCGGCCAGTAGAGTCAGGCTGAGCAACAAGGCAATGAATAGCATGAGTCCTCCTAATGTGCCGACTGGTAAGGCTAACCGAGCTCGCGGCATAATGTGGGCGTCGTCAACATATAAGGAGATGTTGTCAGTGTCAACACGCAAGCAGGAACAGCCCTATCACCATGGAGAGTTGCGCGGTGCGCTGCTGCTCGCCGCGACCGAACTGTTGGCTGAAGGAGGGCTGGCATCCATTAGCCTGCGCGAAGTCGCACGTCGAGCGGGTGTCTCGCATAACGCGCCCTACCGCCATTTTGCCGACCGCGACAGCCTGCTGGCGTCTCTGGCAATCCAGGGGTTCGTTCAGTTGGGACAAGAGATGGGCCGGCAGTCTGGCGGGCTGGCCGAGCTGGGACAGTGCTATGTGCGTTTCGCCCTGGCGCAGCCGGGGCATTTTGGGTTGATGTTCGGTGCCACCCTGGACAAGCGCCGTTATCCCGAGTTGCAGCAGGCCTCGGCGGCCTTGCACGCGCGTTTGGCCGCGGCCGTGCAGGTGGCCGCGCCACAGCGCGCTCAGCCGGTCGCGACCCTGGCGGCATGGAGCCTGGTGCATGGTCTTGCTCATCTGCTGCAGGAGCAGCAACTGAGCGAGGCCCTGGGAACAGATGAATTGACCGAGCAGGTGACACGACTGTTCGTCAGCCTGCTCTAAGGCATTTCAGCGGCGCAGGGCTGCGACCAGAAAGCCCTGCTGATTCTGGCCGGAGTTGCATTTCGCTGCCGCCCCCGTTGCGTTTGGTGTCTTCTTCGCTGCTGCTCTTCGGGTGTTCTTTGAGCCTTTCAGTTGACTGTGGTGAGCCGGTTGCAACGAGTAGGGTGGATGATGCGCTGTTTATCCATCGGCCGCTGTGGGGGGTGAATGGAGTAAAGGCTTTCCATCCTACGGCTCATGGATGTGTGGTTAAAAAAGTCGCGCGAGCAAGGCAGTAACCGCTGTTTCCACCCGCAGAATCCGCGCGCCTAGTTGAACCGGTTGCAGGCCGGCGTGCTGGAGCTTTTCCACTTCGTAGGGAATCCAGCCGCCTTCCGGGCCGATGGCCAATGTGACGGCCTGTTCGACGGCTCGCGGGCAGGCCGGGTAGTCGCCAGGATGGCCGACCAGGCCCAGGGTGCCGGCGGCAATACCCGGCAGCTGGTCTTCGACAAAGGGCTTGAAGCGTTTCTCGAGGGTGACCTCGGGCAGCACCGTATCGCGGGCTTGCTCCAGGCCGAGGATCAGCTGTTCGCGAATGGCAGCGGGCTCGAGGAAAGGTGTTTGCCAGAAGCTTTTTTCCACCCGGTAGCTGTTCAGCAGCACCAGCCGTGACACGCCCATGCTGCTGACGGTTTGCAGCACGCGGCGCAGCATCTTCGGCCGAGGCAGGGCGAGCAGCAGGGTCAGGGGTAGTTTCACTGGCGGTGGCTGGTTGAGTTGCACAGACAGCTCGGCTTCTTCTGCATCCAGGCGCAGCAATTGGCCGCTGCCCATCAGGCCATTCAGGCGGCCGACGCGCAGGCTGTCGCCCGCTTCGGCGCGGTGCACTTCCTGCAGGTGCTTGAGGCGGCGGCCGCTTAGCCGTACGCAGTCCTCGGCGATAAAGTCGCCGTCTTCCAGCAGCAGCAGGTTCACGGCAGTGGGGCTGGCGGCTGGTCTTCGGTCTCTCGCGTGGTTTCGTCCAGCTCATGCTCATCGCGCCGCTTGATCATGCTGCCGCACAACACGCCGGCCTCGAACAGCAGCCACATGGGCACGGCCAGCAGGGTCTGCGAGAAGATATCTGGCGGCGTTAGCACCATACCGACTACAAAGCAGCCGACGATCACATACGGCCGGCTCTTGCGCAGGGTATCGACGTCGACGATGCCGACCCAGATCAGCAGGAAGGTCGCGACAGGGATCTCGAATGCCACACCAAAGGCGAAGAACAGGGTGAGGACAAAGTCCAGGTATTCGTTGATGTCGGTCATCATCGCCACGCCTTCGGGGGTCACGCTGGCGAAGAAATGGAAAATGATCGGGAACACCAGGAAATAGGCGAAAGCCATGCCGCTGTAAAACAGGATGATGCTGGAAACCAGCAGCGGCATGGCGATGCGCTTTTCATGCTTGTACAGACCGGGTGCGATAAAGCCCCAGATCTGATGCAGGATCACCGGCACGCTGAGAAACAGTGCGATCCAGGCGGTGAGTTTGAACGGGGTGAGAAATGGCGAGGCGACCCCGGTGGCGATCATCGTCGCGCCTTCCGGCAGGTAGGCGCGCAGCGGCGCGGAAACAATGGTGTAGATGTCCTGGGCGAAGTAGAACAGCCCTGCGAATAGCAACAAGACCGCCACTACGCAGCGCAGCAGGCGCGAGCGCAGTTCGGTCAGGTGCGACACCAGGGGCATTTCCTGGTCGCTTTCCGGTAGTCGACTCATGGTTGTGGGGTCTTGTCCTGGCTGGCGGCGGTGGGCGTCGTCAGGCTGGTTTCAGTTGCAGTTACACTGCTTTCGACGGGCGTGGCGGGGGCGATAAGGCTCTGCTTCATCGCCTGCATTTCCCGCTCCAGGTCGAGAATCTGTTCGTTATGCAGTTGCCGACGGATTTCGTCGGCACCGATCTCGCGCTCCACTTCCTGCTTGATCGACAGGAAACTGCGTTTCAGGCGGCCGATCCATAGGCCCGCAGTGCGCACGGCGCCGGGCAGGCGGTCCGGGCCAAGCACCACCAGGGCGACTACGCCTACGAGCACTAATTCGGAAAAACCGATATCGAACATGGCGTGGACTCAGTCTTTACGGGCAGGTTCTTCGACTTTTTGCGCGTGCCCGTCGATGGTCTGCGGCTGATGAAGAGGAGCGGTGTGTGCCTGCGGCGCTGGGTGCGGCGCTGGGGCTGGCTGTGGTTCGGCCTTTTCCGCGTCTTCATCGGTGTTCATCGCCTTACGGAAACCTTTGATGGTTTCGCCCAGGTCAGAGCCAAGGTTCTTCAGTTTTTTGGTGCCGAACACCAGGATCACCACGATAAGAATGACTACCCAGTGTTTCCAATCGAAAATACCCATGAACGGCGCTCCTCTAAGATTGATTAGTTGGTGTCGCGCGCGGCTTTTTCCGCGTGCCCGGACAGACCGAAACGCCGGTCCAGTTCATCCAGTACCGCCTGCGGATGCTGGCCGAGGGCGGCCAGCATGACCAGGCTATGGAACCACAGGTCGGCGGTTTCATAGATCACATTGCTGCAGTCGCCGCTGACGGCTGCGTCTTTGGCGGCAAGGATGGTTTCCACCGACTCCTCGCCGACCTTTTCCAGAATCTTGTTCAAGCCCTTGTGGTATAGGCTGGCGACATAGGAGCTGTCGGCGGCCGCGCCTTTGCGCGACTCCAGCACCTCGGCCAGGCGGCTCAGGGTATCAGTCATGGCCGAATCACTCATGGGTATGTCCTGCGCTGTAGATGGCGTGCGGGTCTTTCAGTACTGCTTCGACCGTTTTCCAGGTGCCATTCTCGAACACCCGGTAAAAGCAGCTCTCGCGGCCGGTGTGGCAGGCAATACCGCCCAGCTGCTCAACCATCAGAATGATCACGTCAGCGTCGCAGTCCAGGCGTATCTCATGCAGTTTCTGCACATGACCGGATTCTTCACCCTTGCGCCAGAGTTTGCCGCGCGAGCGTGACCAGTAGATGGCACGCTGCTCGCTGGCCGTCAGGCTCAGGGCTTCACGGTTCATCCAGGCCATCATCAGCACACGGCCGGTCTTGTGGTCCTGAGCGATGGCCGGCACCAGGCCGTCGCTGTTCCAGTTGATTTCGTCGAGCCAGTCAGTCATTACAAGTTCCGCCCATCTCGGGCTGTCTGATTCAGAAGGCTAGTGTGCCAGTGCACACCCGGTGTGGCTATCGGCGCAGCACCAGATAGAGACCGCCCGCCAGCATCAGCCAGCTGGGCCAGACGCTCAGGCTCAGCACCAGACCCTGGGTGGCCGCCCCCGCGATCAGCGCCGCGCCGAGCAAGCGGGCGGGCCATTGGCGCCCGCTCGTAGGCTGTGACTGGCGACTGGCTGCGGGCTGGTTGAGGCGCTCCAGCGCATCGCGGGCAATCTGCGACAGGTGCGGTACCTGCTCGGCCTGCAATTGCAGGTTGCGCAGCAGATGCAGCGGGCTGATGCGTTCACGCATCCAACGCTCCAGGAATGGCTGCGCGGTGCTCCACAGGTCCAGGTCCGGGTACAGCTGGCGGCCCAGGCCTTCGATATTCAGCAGGGTCTTTTGCAGCAGCACCAGCTGCGGCTGCACTTCCATATTGAAGCGCCGTGCGGTCTGGAACAGGCGTAGCAGCACCTGGCCGAAGGAGATGTCTTTGAGCGGCTTTTCAAAGATCGGCTCGCACACGGTGCGGATCGCGGCCTCGAAATCATTGATTTGGGTTTCTGCCGGCACCCAGCCGGAATCAATATGCAGCTGCGCCACGCGGCGGTAGTCACGCTTGAAGAAGGCGATCAGGTTACGCGCCAGGTAGTCCTGATCTTCTGCGGTGAGGCTGCCGATGATGCCGCAGTCGATGGCGATGTACTGCGGGTTCCACGGCGTGCGCGTGCTGACGAAGATGTTGCCGGGGTGCATGTCGGCGTGGAAGAAGCTGTCGCGGAACACCTGGGTGAAGAAGATTTCTACGCCGCGTTCGGCCAGTTTTTTCATGTCGGTGCGTTGGTCGGCCAAGGTGTCCAGATCGGTGACCTGAATACCGTAAATGCGCTCCATGACCAGCACTTTGGGCCGGCAATAGTCCCAATACACCTGCGGCACGTAGAGCAGCGGCGAGCCTTCGAAGTTGCGCCGCAACTGGCTGGCGTTGGCCGCTTCACGCAGCAGATCGAGTTCATCGATGATGGTTTTCTGGTAGTCGCTGACCACTTCCACCGGGCGCAGACGGCGGGCATCGGCGGAGGCGCGTTCGGCCAATTTGGCCAGCAGGAACAGCCAGGCGATGTCTTGCTCGATCACCGGCTTCAGGCCGGGGCGAATCACCTTGACCACCACTTCTTCGCCACTTTTCAGCTGCGCGGCATGCACCTGAGCCACTGAGGCTGACGCCAATGGCAGGGCATCAAAGCGGGCGAACACGTCGCTGACCTTGGCCCCCAGTTGCGCTTCGATCAGCGCTTGCGCCTTGGCCGGGTCAAAGGGTGGCACCTGATCCTGCAGCTTGGCCAGTTCGTCAGCGATGTCCAGCGGCAGCAGGTCGCGGCGGGTGGAGAGGACCTGGCCGAATTTGATGAAAATGGGCCCCAGCTCTTCCAGTGCCAAACGCAGGCGTGCGCCGCGCGACAGCACCATTGGGCGCCGTGGCAGCCAGCGCCAGGGCAGTGCGTAGCGCAACAGACGCGCCCAGAAGGGCAGCGGCATGTCGAACAGCAGATCATCCAGTTGATAACGAACAATCACGCTCTGGATACGCAGCAGGCGACGCAGGGCTAGCAGCTTCATGCGATGGGCTTATGGCGTTGGGCGAGGCGCTCGATGCGCGCGTCGAGTCGATCAAGGGACAGCTTGAGCTGATCCAGTTCGGCGAAGCGCGCATCGGCTTCGCGCTGGCCAACCAGGCTGCGGGATTCTTCGCTGAGGTAGTCGGCCAGGTTCAGGCGCAGGCTGTCGAGGGCCTGGCTGGTCCAGTTGAGTCGGCTGCGCAGGTGGCCGCCGAGCAGCTGGCTGCCGACCGGGCCGAGCCAGCGTGACAGCTCGTATTCCCAGTCCAACTCCAGGTCCTGAAGGATGCCTGCCAACTCCAGCAGGGCAGCGCTGTCGCCGTCCAGCGTGACGTCAGGGCTGTGCAGGATGCTGGTTTTGTCCTTGCTGGTGGCCAGGCGCAGCAGGCTGGCGGCGGATGCGCGCAACTGGCAATCGGCCTCACCGCCCCATTGTGCGGCCAGTTGAAGACCGCTGGCGCTAGGCAGAATAAACAGTTGCAGCGCTGGTGCGGCGCATTCCACGGCAATCACCCGACCGCTCAAGCGGGCCAGCCGTGGCAGCGCGGTGCTGTCCATGGCCAGTACACGATTGAGGCCGAGTTCAACCCCAGCCAGCAGCCCGGTGAGCAGCATCAGGGCTTGAGGCCGCGGTGCAGGGCGACGATGCCGCCGGTCATGTTGTGGTAGGTGACGCGCTCGAAGCCGGCTTCGACCATCATCGCCTTGAGGGTGTTCTGATCCGGGTGCATGCGGATCGACTCGGCCAGGTAGCGGTAGCTGTCGGCATCGTTGGTGATCAGCTTGCCGGCCAGCGGCATGAACTTGAACGAGTAGGCGTCGTAGAACTTCGACAGCAGCGGGCTGGACGGTTTGGAAAACTCCAGAATCAGCAAGCGGCCGCCGGGCTTGAGCACGCGCAGCATCGAGCGGATGGCATCTTCCTTGTGCGTCACGTTGCGCAGGCCGAAGGCGATGGTCACCACGTCGAAGTGGTTATCCGGGAACGGCAGCTTTTCTGCATCAGCCTGAACGAAGTTGACGTTGCCGGCCACGCCCTTGTCGAGCAGGCGGTCGCGGCCCACCTTGAGCATGGATTCGTTGATGTCGGCCAGCACCACTTCGCCAGTTGGACCGACCAGGCTGGAGAACTTGCGGGTCAGATCACCCGTACCGCCGGCAATATCCAGTACCCGGTTACCGCTGCGCACACCCGACAGTTCGATGGTGAAACGCTTCCACAGGCGGTGCATGCCGCCGGACAGCACGTCGTTCATCAAGTCGTATTTGGCGGCCACCGAATGGAACACCTCGGCGACTTTCTCCGCCTTCTGGCTTTCCGGCACGCTCTGGAAACCAAAGTGTGTGGTGGGTTCGCTGTCGCTGCTGTTGCGCGGGTCGTTCATCTTGCCCTTTCCTAAAACAGAGAGGCTGCATCCAAAGTGGCGCTCATTCTAAACCCAAAAAGCCCCGCTGGGTTTGGGCCGTGCGGCGGCAAACCACAAAGTTGTGCCGTGGGTGGAACACTGACGTTGCGTGCAGCTTGCGCCTTGCAGCCTTGCTATAGTCGCAGCGACTTAAGGTCGCAGTTAACGGGCGAGGAGAAATGCCATGGCCAAGATCACCATTGAACGACCCCATTCCCTGGGGCGCGAGGTTGCCCGCGAAAAAGCCGAACAACTGGCCGAGCGCCTGGCGCGAGAATACGACGTGCGTTACCGCTGGAACGGCGACAGCCTGGAGTTCAAACGCAGCGGTGCTGATGGCCGCATTGATGTGCATGACGACAGCGTGCGCGTGCAACTCAGCCTGGGATTGTTGCTGTCGGCCATGAGCGGCACCATCAAACGCGAAATCGAAGACGTGCTGGACAAGAATCTGCGGGCGTGAGGTGTCGTCTGAAGACACCTTGGCCGTTTTCATGAGACACCCCAGGCAGCCACCCTCCGGGCCGTTGCTGCGCTCGGCTCAAGACGGCCCCGGCATTTTTTCTCACGCTTAGTATGCGGTTTCTAATTTTCATCGATACCGTGCACCTAAGCCTGCATTACGTGGGCGTTTCCTCGAAACATAAAGAGTGAGGTGCACCATGTCGAAAGTTGCCGTTAAAAAGAAAACTGCCGTCGTTGAAGAAAGCACCAGCGTGCTGAGCGACGCCAAAGTCTACGCCCGCAAAATCTGGCTGGCAGGTCTGGGCGCATACGCCAAGGCGGGTCAGGAAGGCGCCGAGTACTTCAAAGAACTGGTGAAGAGCGGTGAAGGCGTTGAGAAACAAGGCAAGAAGCTGGTCAACGAACAAGTTGACGCCGCCAACAGCCAGATCGACAGCGTCAAGAGCACCGTCACCAGTAACGTCAGCAGCGTCAAAGGCAAGGTCGAAGTGCAGCTCGACAAGATCGAGAAAGCCTTCGACAACCGTGTTGCCAGCGCCCTGAATCGTCTGGGCATTCCGTCCAAACAAGACGTGGAAGCACTGTCTGCTAAGCTGGATGAGCTGAGCGCGTTGCTCGAGCACGTCGCGCGTACCAAGTAAGGAGAGCAGGATGGCTGTTAAGAAGAAAACCGAAAAGCAAACCACTTCCTGGATCGGCGAAGTAGAGAAATACTCGCGTCAAATCTGGCTGGCCGGTTTGGGTGCCTACTCCAAGGTCAGCAAGGACGGCAACAAGCTGTTCGATACGCTGGTCAAGGACGGCGAGAAAGCTGAAAAACTGGCCAAGACTGAAGTCGACAAGCAAGTTGGCGCGGTGAAGTCCACTGTGGGTTCGAAAGTGGACAGCGCCAAGTCGAAAGTTGACGAAGTCAAAGACAAGGCCATTGGCAAGTGGGGCGAGCTGGAAGAGGCGTTCGACAAGCGCTTGAACAATGCCATTTCGCGTCTTGGTGTACCGAGCCGCAATGAAGTGAAAGCACTCAACGCCAAAGTCGAAAGCCTGACTAAGCAGATCGAGCAATTGACCGGCGTTTCGGTCAAGTCGGTCAAGCCTGCCGTGAAGAAAGTTGTGGCCAAGCCAGCGGCCAAACCGGCTGCCAAAGCCGCCGCCAAGCCTGTTGCTAAAGCGGCTGCCAAACCGGCGGTCAAGGCTGCGGCCAAGCCAGCGGCTAAACCCGCTGCCAAAGCTGCCGCCAAGCCGGCTGCTAAACCCGCGGCGAAACCGGCTGCCAAGCCGGCCGCCAAGGCTGCTGCTAAACCCGCCGCCAAGCCTGCAGTTGCCAAACCCGCTGCTGCCCCGGTAGCCGCTGCGGTTCCTGCGCCGGCCGCTGCACCTGCTGCACCAGTAACACCTGCCGCCCAGTCGTAAGACGCGCAGCAGTCAACGCAAACGCCCGGCTTCGTGCCGGGCGTTTGCGTTTAGGCGGGGGCTGCGTCTGGGCCGCATCGGTCAGGCTTGTCAGTCCTGAATGGCGTGGGTGAATTGTGCGATGGCATCCACGACCCGCTGTGCTTCGCTGCGAATTTGCAGCATCAGCTCACCGCGGGGTTGGCCAGTTCCCCCCCCGCGTTCGGCACTGCCCAGGCTGCCGGTCATGCCAGCGACTGCCTGCTGTGCCAGGTTCTGGTTCTGTTGCATCACATCGTTGATTTCCACCGGTCTGGCTGGTTCTTGCTGTCAGGCTGCGCACCTCATCGGCAACCACTGCGAAGCCGCGGTCTTGATCGCCGACGCGGGCGCCTCAATCGTGGCGTTGAGGGCCAGCAGGCTGGTCTGTTCGGCAATGCTGCGGATGACCTGGACAATGCTGCTGATGCGTTCCGACTGGTGGCTCAGTGCATGGATGTTGGTGGATACGGTGCCCAGTTCGCCGGCAATCGAGCGCACCACATCTACCGTATCCTGAACCCTTTTGCCCCTTCCACGGCACTGGTGTCGGTCTCGCAATGTTCGATTTGGGCCGTGATGTCACTGGCGAACTTGATCACGCCAACCACCTTGCCCTGCGCGTTATACCGCGGGTTATCGGTTGCGCGCAGCCAGGCCGTGCGGCTGTCTTTGGTGGCGCACTCAAATCGGGGGCGTCGTGCCTGAAAGGCGCTTAGATCATCCCTTTGCGGTTTAGGGGCTTTTGCCTGAGTGTGGGAATGCCGCACGCAGCGCCTGAGTAAATGGGCTCAGGCGCTGCGTATCACGCTTCCAGGTAGCGACTGGCCAAGTGCTCGGCTGCCAGGCGTGAAGTGCCCGCGAGGTGTGGGGCCACCAGCATCATCACCTGGTACACCACCAGACGGCTTTCACCTTCGCGGCCAATGATGCGCTGGTAGTCGAGGGAGAACAGCAGGGTCAGGGTGATCTGCTCGACCAGTTGGCCGAGTGATGCGGTGTCGCTGTGCAACTGGCCGTCTAGCTGCAGTTGCGCGAGCAGTTCAGCCAGCGCGCGTTTCAGGCTGTTGAGCCAGTGGCGCATGCCGCGTTCGAGTTTCGGCAAGCGGCTGGTGAGGTTGGAGAGGTCCTGAAACAAAAAGCGGTAGTGTGCCAGGCGTTCGACAATCAGGTGCAGAAACAGCCAGTAGTCTTCGACATCCAGCTGCACGTCTTCGGGCGGCGAGAGCAGCGGCGCCAACTCGGCCTGAAAGCGCTCGAACAGGCCGAGGATCAGCGGCTCCTTGCCGTGGAAGTGGTAGTACAGGTTGCCCGGGCTGATGCCCAGTTCGTTGGCGATTTCCAGGGTGGAGACATTCGGTTCGCCCTTCTGGTTGAACAACAGCAGGGCACATTCAAGGATTCTGTCGCGGGTTTTCATCCGGTCTTCTTATGCTGGCCGCGGGGCGTTTGACGATACCTGGCCGCAGCAGGCTGCGGCCAGTGGCGGTTGTTCAGCGCACGTGCACGTAGGTGCCGGGAGCCGCTTCCATGGCAGGGTGGTTCTGGTTGCCCAGGGCCATCAGGGTGTCCCGCTGTTCGCCCGAGCGTTCCTGCATCCACTTCAGCCACACCGGCCACCAGCTGCCCTGTACGTGCTCGGCATCGTGGTACCAGGCGCGTGGGTCGCCGGTGAGCTTGGGGTTTTCCAGGTAATTGGATTTGGGGTTGCCCGGCGGGTTGAGAATGCTTTGGATGTGTCCGCTGTTGGACAGGATAAAGCGCCGGTTGCCGCCCAGCAGCAAGGTCGAGCGGTAGACCGCGTCCCAGGGGGTGATGTGGTCGTTGATCCCGGCGACGCTGAAGCTGTCGACCGTGACCTTCTGCAGGTCCACTGGCGTACCACAGACTTCCAGGCCGCTTGGGCGGGTCAGCGGGTTGTGCTTGAAGAAGTCGATCAGGTCGCCGTGTAGAGCTGCGGGTAGGCGGGTGTTGTCGTTGTTCCAGTAGAGAATGTCGAAGGCCGGCGGCTGCTTGCCGAGCAGGTAGTTGTTGACCCAGTAATTCCAGATCAGGTCGTTTGGGCGCATCCAGGCGAACACCCGCGCCATGTCACGGCCATCCAGAACGCCTTGCTGGTAGGAGCGGCGTTTGGCGGCTTCGAGGGTCAGCTCGTCAGCAAAAAGCATGGCTGGGCTGTCGATCTGGCTGTCGAGCAGGCTGACCATGTAGGTGGCGCTGGCCACTTTGCGCAACTGACGCTTGGCTTGTAAATGACCTTGCAGCGCCGCAATGGTCAGGCCGCCGGCGCAGGCACCGAGGAGGTTAACGTCCTTGCTGCCGGTGATTTCACGGCAGACGTCGATGGCTTTTTCCAGTGCTTCTACGTAGCTCGACAGGCCCCATTCGCGATGCCGCGGGTCCGGGTTGCGCCAGCTGATGACGAAGGTTTGCAAGCCATTCTTCAGTGCGTACTGGACGAAGCTTTTTTCGCTGGAGAGGTCGAAGATATAGAACTTGTTGATTTGCGGCGGCACGATCAGCAGCGGTTTGGCGTACTGTTTTTCGCTCATCGGTTTGTACTGGATCAGCTCCAGCAACTCGTTGCGAAACACCACTGCGCCGCTCGTGGTGGCCAGGTTACGGCCGACTTCGAAAGCGTGTTTGCTGACCTGGCTAGGCATGCCGTCGTTGTTCACCAGGTCATCGAACAGATGGGTCACGCCCTTGAGCAGGCTGCTGCCGCCGCTGTTGAACAGTTCTTTGATCACCTGTGGATTGAGTAGGGTGTTGCTGGGGGCGAGGGCATCGCCGAGCAGGGTAGCGACAAAACGTGCGCGGGCACGGTCATCGGCGTCCAGGTTGCTCTCGTCGATCCAGCTGTTCAGCTGCTTCTGGCAAGCCAGGTAGGCTTGCAGGCTGCGGCTGTAAAGCGGGTTTTCACGCCAGGTTGGGTCGGCGAAGCGCGGATCTTGTGGGTTGACCTTGAACGGTTTGTCACCCAGCAGCACCCGCCCCAGCTGGCCGCCGAGGGCTACGGCATGCCGTGCGCTGTGGATGGGGTGTCGGACCCCTTGCAGGGCCAGGCTGCGCAGTGTGGAAAGCAAGTCGCGGCCGCGCAGGCCGACCACCGCGTTCTGGGCATTCATCACACTGCTGCGGGCGGGCAGGGCGTTTTTGGCAGGCTGGTCTCGCATTGGGCAACACTCCGTCGTCAAACCGTGAGACTTCAAGGTCGATAGATAAGCAGCAAGGCTTATACCAACGCGCGCGCTAGGTGCATTCCAGACTACCGCGCGACAAGCTTCAGGTAATACAACGTGCCCGGAAACGGGTCAAGCACTGAGCGGCCGGCACAGCCTCGGTGCGTTGTCAGGGGGCGCCTGCCCAACCAAGGTGCGGTCAGCTCAGGGTGCGTGCGGCTGCCGGCTGTGGGTGCATGATGGCGCGCTGACGCTCTTCCTCAAGGAACTTCATGATGATCGGCGCCACGGCTTCGGCGCGGGTCACCAGAAACAGGTGGCCGTCGTCGATGACGTGCAATTCTGAGTTGGGGATGCGCCAGGCCAGCAGGCGCATATTCACCAATGGGATCAGAGGGTCGTCATCACCGGCCATGACCAGCGTCGGTTGGCGGATTTTGTGCAGCCAGTGGATGCTGGTCCAGCCGAGGCCGGCGAACAGCTGCCAGTAATAGCCCATCTTGCCGCCCGAGCGGACTTTACTGGCGTGCGCCAGCGCCAGCTTGGGGTCACGGCGAAAGGCGCCACCGTAGATGTCCGGGGCAATCTGCACGCCATAGGAGGGCTGCACATAACGTCGGGGGCTGGCCATGCACCAGAGCACCTTGGGTTTGCCTGGCACCATCACCGCGCCGGCTGAGGTGGCGGCGAGGATCAGTTTCTTGCAGCGCTCCGGGTAGTCGTGAGCAAACTGCTGTGCCAGTGCGCCACCCCAGGACACGCCAATGGCATTGACCTGACCGTAGTCGAGGTAGTCGAGCATGCGTGCTGCCAGCTTGGCCAGGCCAGGAAAACGGTACGGTGTGCTGGGGGTGGATGAACCGCCTACGCCAGGCACGTCGAAGGCGATGACTTCCAGGTCGGGGTCGAGGGCGCGCACGAAGGGCATGACCAGTTCCAGGTTGGCCCCGATGCCGTTGAAGATCAGCAGCGGGGTCATCTTGCCGTTGCCGGGGCGAACGGCGGTACGGATGGTCTGGCCGTCCAGTTCGATGGTGCGGAATACGAAAGGTAGCGACATGCGCAGAAGCCCTATCAGTGAAAACGCTGGGTCAGACCCTCCGGGTCATTTCCAGAAACGCCAGGGCAAAGCCTGGTTCGCCGCACTCAGACCATTGCCTGGGTGGGCGAGCGGCACCTCCAGTGCCGCGGGCAGTGCTGCGCAGTGCGCAGGTATCAACGTTCGTGAACGTAAGTGCCAGGCGCTGCTTCGCCGGCGGGGTGCTTTTTATTGCCAAGCTGGGTCGGCGCCTTTTTCATTTCACCGGAGCGCTGTGCCAGCCAAGTCTGCCAATGCAGCCACCAGGAGTCGGCATGCTTGGTAGAAGTGGCTTGCCAGGTTTTCGGATCAGCGTGCAGTTCCGTGTTGGTCATGTAACGCGCCTTGGGGTTACCCGGCGGGTTGAGAATGCTCTGAATGTGCCCGCTGTTGGACAGCACGAATTCGACGTTGCCGCCAAACAGCTTGGCTGACTTGTAGCACGACTCCCACGGTGTGATGTGGTCGGTGGTGCCGGCTACACAGTACAGGTCGCTGGTGACCTGCTTGAGGTCAATCGGCGTGCCGCAGACTTCCAAGGCGTTGGCCCGAATCAGCGGGTTGGACTGGAACATGTCAATAAACTCGCCATGCAGGGCGGCCGGCAGGCGGGTGGTGTCGTTGTTCCAGTAGAGAATGTCGAATACCGGTGGCTCGTTGCCCAGCAGGTAGTTGTTGACCCAGTAGTTCCAGATCAGGTCATTGGGACGCATCCAGGCAAAGACTTTGGCCATGTCGCTGCCTTCCAGTACACCGGCCTGGTAGGAACGGCGTTTGGCCAGCTCCAGGCTTTTCTCATCGGCAAACAGGGCAACGTCGGTTTCCAGGCGATTGTCCAGCACGCTGACCAGCAGGGTCAGGGCGTTTACCTTCTTATCTCCCAGCGCGGCGTAATGGCCCAGCAGCGAGGTGGTGGTGAGGCCGCCGGAGCAGGCGCCGAGCATGTTGATGTCGTTGCTGCCGGTGATGGCGGTGACCACGTCGATGGCTTCTTTCAGCGCTTCGATATAGGTCGACAGGCCCCACTCGCGGTGGGCCTTGGTCGGGTTGCGCCAGCTCACCACGAAGGTCTGCACGCCGTTGCGCAGCAGAAAGCGCGCCACGCTCTTTTCCGGTGACAGGTCGAAGACGTAGAACTTGTTGATCTGTGGCGGCACCACCAGCAGCGGGCGTTCGTGCACTTGCTCGGTGATTGGCTTGTACTGAATCAGTTCCAGCAGGTCGTTACGGAAGATCACCGCGCCGTCGCTGGTGGCGAGGTTCTTGCCAACCTCGAAGGCGTTCATATTGACCTGGCTGGGCATGCCGCCGTTGTTGACGATGTCTTTGGCCAGATGCGACAGGCCATCGAGCAGACTCTTGCCGCCAGTCTCGAAGAAGCGTTTGACGGCCGCCGGGTTAGCCATGCTGTTGCTCGGGGCCATGGCTTCGGTCATCAGATTGATCACGAAGTGGCCGCGGCTGGCGTCCTGTTCGGACAGGTTGCTGTGCTCGACCCAGTCGTGCAGCTCCTTGCGCCAGGCCAAGTAGGTCTGCAGGTAACGACGGTACAGCGGGTTCTGGCTCCAGGCCGGATCAGCAAAGCGCCGATCGCCTTCGGTGGGGGTGAGTTCGGATTGGCCGAGCATCACGTTTTTCAGTTCGATACTGAAGTGGGCCAGGTGTTTGGCACTGTGCAGGGGTTGCTTGAGGGCTTGCTTGAGTACGATACGCGCAGAGCTGAGCAGGTCTTTACCCCGGATGCCGATTACCGGGTTAAGGCCCAGGGTGTTCTCGGAGGCCTGGTGTTTCAGGTCATCATTATTCTTATCTGTCATCTACAACGCTCCATTGTCCTGAGACGAAATACCGGCAACTTGCTGTGCACGGCGACACAGGGCTAGAACCTGCCCCCAGTCTGCTGCATATCGGCGCTGCTGCGCAGGAACAGACTCGGGAGCGACAGCTCGTACACTGCGCGTCTTCGCCTGTTCTTGCCTTGCATGGCTTTAGCTCGTGAGACTTTGAACGGGTTCCATGAACCAGGTATTGCCCGGATTACCAAGGGCGGATCACTCCGCAATATTTCCTGCCGCTGGTTTGGCCAGATGCAAGAAAACTTCCAACTACTTGGTTACCCGAGTTTGTGAATTTGTGCAAGCTGACCACGATCTTGGCCGAATGCGCGATGAGTATGCCGAGAAGGATTAGAAAATGCGCTCTAACCGGGTAAGCGTGGCGGGTTAGAGCGCGTGCTGTCAGGCTGCCAGTAGGCGGTGGGGCCGGAAATGGCTGATGCCCTGATGTGGCCTCAGCGAGCGCTCCGGCAAGCCGTGTGCAGCGTTTCAGAGCATCAGTCTGACCACGCTCTCGTTCGGGTCACGCGATTGCCCGGCGGCCCTCAGTGCGGCCAGATAGTCGCTCCACAGCTCGGCCTGGCGCAGGGACAGCTGTTCCAAGTAATCCCAAGTGAACAGGCCGCTGTCGTGGCCGTCATCGAAGGTCAGTTTGAGGGCGTAATTACCGGCCGGCTCGACCTTGCTCAGACCGACGCCGAGCTTGCCGGTCTGCAGAATGGGCTTGCCGTGGCCCTGTACTTCTGCAGATGGCGAATGCACGCGCAGAAACTCGGCAGGCAGGGTGTAGTGCTCGTCCGCGCCGTAGTGCAGCTCCAGGGTTTTCGAGGCTTTGTGCAGTTTTATTGCGGTGGGGATGCGCATGCTCGCTTCCTCAATGGTTCCCTGGCCTGGAGCGCATCCGGGCCAGGGGTGGGGCGCGCTACAGAATATAGCGCGAGAGGTCTTCGTCCTGCGCCAGTTCACCGAGGTGGCTGTTGACGTAGGCCGCGTCGATCACGATCGGTGCGCCATTCTGCTGGCCGGCCAGGTCGCCGGCGCTGAAGGAGACTTCTTCCAGCAGGCGTTCGAGCAGGGTGTGCAGGCGGCGCGCGCCGATGTTCTCGGTTTTCTCGTTGACCTGATAGGCAATCTCGGCGATGCGCTTGATGCCTTCGGCGACGAACTGGATGCCCAGGCCTTCGGTGTTCAGCAGCGCGGCATATTGCTCGGTGAGCGAGGCGTGTGGCTCGGTGAGGATGCGCTCGAAATCTTGTGGGGTCAGGGCTTTCAGCTCGACGCGAATCGGCAGGCGGCCTTGCAGTTCGGGCACCAGGTCGCTTGGCTTGCTCAGGTGGAACGCGCCGGAGGCGATAAACAGAATGTGGTCGGTTTTCACCATGCCCAGCTTGGTGTTCACCGTGCAGCCTTCGATCAGCGGCAGCAGGTCGCGTTGTACGCCTTCGCGGGACACATCCGCGCCACCGACGTTGCCGCGCTTGGCCACTTTGTCGATTTCGTCGATAAACACGATGCCGTTTTGTTCGACAGCTTCCAGCGCCTGCGCCTTGAGTTCGTCTTCGTTGACCAGGCGCGCGGCCTCTTCGTCGCGCACCATCTTCAGGGCTTCGTTGACCTTGAGCTTGCGGCTCTTGCGTTTGCCTTTGCCCATGTTGGAAAACAGGCTTTGCAGCTGGTTGGTCATCTCTTCCATGCCCGGTGGGGTCATGATTTCGATGCCGGCCGGAGCGTCGGCCACTTCGATTTCGATGTCCTTGTCATCCAGCTGGCCCTCGCGCAGGCGCTTGCGGAACAGCTGACGGGTGTTGGAGTCGCTGGCTGGCGCGGCCTCTTCATTGAAGCCGGTGCGGGCGGGTGGCAGCAGGGCGTCGAGGATGCGCTCTTCGGCTGCGTCTTCGGCGCGGTGGCGGACCTTGATCATCTCCTGCTCGCGCAGCATCTTGATCGCGGCATCGGCGAGGTCACGGATGATCGACTCGACATCACGGCCGACATAGCCAACCTCGGTGAACTTGGTCGCTTCCACCTTGATAAACGGAGCATTGGCCAGCTTGGCCAGGCGGCGGGCGATCTCGGTTTTGCCGACGCCGGTGGGGCCGATCATCAGGATGTTCTTTGGCGTCACTTCAGCGCGCAGCTCAAGCGGCAGCTGCATGCGCCGCCAGCGGTTGCGCAGGGCGATGGCCACGGCGCGCTTGGCGTCGTCCTGACCGATGATGTGGCGGTTGAGTTCGTGAACGATCTCGCGGGGCGTCATGGACATGCGGGTTTACTCCAGAAGAAGGCGCGCTTACTCGGCGCAGTCTTCTTCTTCGATAGTCAGGGTTTGGTTAGTGAAGACACAAATGGAGCCGGCAATGTTCAGCGCGGTTTCGGTGATTTCACGGGCGCTCAGGTCGGTTTTTTGCAGCAGGGCCATGGCCGCCGCTTGGGCGAAGCCACCGCCGGAGCCCATGGCGATCAGGCCATGCTCGGGCTCCACCACGTCACCGTTGCCGGTGATGATCAGCGAGGCGTCCTTGTTTGCTACAGCCAGCATGGCTTCCAGGCGGCTCAGCGAGCGATCGGTGCGCCAGTCTTTGGCCAACTCGACGGCAGCGCGCACCAGATGACCTTGATGCTTTTCAAGCTGGCCTTCAAAGCGTTCAAACAGGGTAAAGGCATCGGCGGTGGCACCGGCGAAGCCGGCCAGCACCTGGCCGTGGTACAGGCGGCGCACTTTTTTCGCGTTGCCTTTCATCACGGTATTGCCGAGGGACACCTGGCCGTCGCCGCCCATGACGACTTTGCCGTTGCGGCGCACTGAAACGATGGTGGTCAAGGGGAGAGTCTCCACGCAGCGGGGCGAAAGTGCCCAATGCCGAGTGAAGTGGGGGCTGAGCGCGCCGGCTTCAAGCCCTGTGTGCAGCCGGCGCCGACAAATAGTCAGCTGATAGGGTCGCAGGGCTTGTCTGGCGCGGGTCTACTGCACCTGGCGCTGCTGTAACAACAGATTGCTGAAGCCACTGCCCGCCAGCGATTTCTGCGCCTGGCCAAGCTGTTCGCGGGTGGCAAAAGGCCCGACCAGCACGCGGTGCCAGGTTTCCTCGCGTACCTTGCCGGATTCCACCTGCACGTTCTGGCCGAGCAGGATGATCTGCGCGCGCAGGGCGTCGGCGTCCTCCTTGCGGCGGAACGAGCCGGCCTGGAGGAAGAACTGCGAGCTGACCGGTCCCTTGGCCACCACCGGCGGCGGTGGCGGCACCTCGCCATTGAGCGCTGCTTCGGCGCGGGCGGCGTCGATTTTTGCGGCTTCTTCCGGGCTGACCGGTTTGGGCTCAGGCACGGCGGCGGGCTGTTCGATGGCTTGTGGCGGCAGGATCACTTCTGATTCTGGCAGCAGGGTGTAGAAGTCGTATTTGGGTTTGGCCGGTTCCTTGTCGTCGGCCGGCTGCGCGGTGGGCTTGGCTTGCTGCTTGGCCTGTTCGGGCTTGTCGCGTTTGATTTCATCGCGGCCCGGCTCCAGGCTGAACAGAAACACCATGAAGCCGCCGATCACCAAACCACTGACCAGCCAGAACCAGCCAGGCACCGGCTTTTTCGCCGGTGCCTGGTAGCGGCTGGCGCCGCGTTTGGCGGCGGGCTTCTTCTTGGCCGCCACTTACATGCGCTCCAGGGTTTCCAGACCGAGCAGCTGCAGACCCTGCTGCAGGGTGCGACCTGTGAGGGCGGCCAGGCGCAGGCGGCTGTTGCGCACGCCATTGTCCTCGGCGGCGAGGATCGGGCAATTCTCGTAGAAGCTGGAGAACAGCCCGGCCAGGTCATACAGGTAGGCGCACAGCAGGTGCGGCTCGCCCTTGTCGGCAACGCCGCCGAGCACTTCTGCGAATTGTGCGAGTTTGCCGGCCAGGTCGATTTCCTGGGCGGCCTGCAGGTCCAGCTGGCCGTCCAGCTCATCAAAGCCCTTGCCTACTTTGCGCAGCACGCTGGCCACACGGGTGTAGGCGTAGAGCAGGTAAGGCGCGGTGTTGCCCTCGAAGCTCAGCATCAGCTCGAAATTGAAGCGGTAGTCACTGGTGCGGTGCTTGGACAGGTCAGCGTATTTCACTGCGCCAATACCCACAGCGCGGGCGATCTGGCGCAGCTCGGCGTCGTCCAGTTCCGGGTTCTTGCCTTTGACCAGCGCGTAGGCGCGCTCTTCGGCTTCATCGAGCAGGTCGACCAGCTTCACGGTGCCGCCATCGCGGGTTTTGAATGGGCGGCCGTCGGCGCCGTTCATGGTGCCGAAGCCCATGTGTTCCATTTGCAGGCTGTCGGGCACGAAGCCGGCCAGACGTGCGGCGGCGAAGACCATTTGGAAGTGCAGCGCCTGGCGCTGGTCGACGAAATACAGCACGCGGTCGGCCTTCAGCACGTTGGCGCGGTAGCGCGTGGCGGCCAGGTCGGTGGTGGCGTACAGGTAGCCACCGCCAGCCTTTTGCACGATCAGCGGCAGCGGATTGCCTTCGGCGTTTGTGAACGCGTCCATAAACACGCACTGCGCGCCGTTGTCTTCGGTCAACAGGCCCTTGGCCTTGAGGTCGGCGACCACGTTGGCCAAATCGTCGTTGTAGGCGCTCTCACCCTTGACGTCGGTCATGCTCAGTTTCACGCCCAGGCGGTCATACAGCGCCTGGCAGTGGCTCAGGGAAATGTCGTTGAAACGGTGCCACAGGCGCAGGCACTCAGCGTCGCCGGCTTGCAGCTGCACCACCAGCTCACGGGCGCGTTCGGCGAACTCCGGGGAATCATCGAAGCGTTTTTTCGCCGCGCGGTAGAAGCCTTCCAGGTCGGCCAGCTCGCTTTCGGCGGCTGCCGGGTTTTCCTGCATATAGGCCAGCAACATGCCGAACTGCGTGCCCCAGTCGCCGACGTGGTTCTGGCGGATCACCTCGTCGCCGAGAAACTCCAGCACCCGTGCCACACCATCACCGATGATGGTCGAGCGCAGATGGCCGACGTGCATCTCTTTGGCCAGGTTGGGGGCGGACAAGTCGACCACCACGCGCTGCACCGGGCCGGCCTTGCGTACGCCAAGCTTGGCGTCGGCCAGTAGCGCATCTAGGCGCGCGGCCAGTGCCTGGGTGTTTTGGAAGAAGTTGAGAAAGCCCGGCCCGGCAATTTCGACCTTGCTGATGCCATCGTCGGCCGGCAGCGCCGCGATCAGCTTTTCGGCCAGGTCGCGCGGCTTCATGCCCGCCGGCTTGGCCAGCATCATGGCGATGTTGCTGGCGAAATCACCGTTGGCCTTGTCCTTGGTGTTCTCCACCTGAATGGCCGGAGTCAGGCCCTCCGGCAGCACGCCGTCGGCAGTGAGGCGGGTCAGGGCGTGCTGGATCAGGTGGCGAATGCTGTCTTTCATGGTCTGCTCGGTCGGCCGGTGGCGGCGGCGCACAATGGCGCTGGTTGAAAACTGCGCATTATCGACGCCCTTCGCCTGCAGCATCAAGCCGCCTGTGGTTTCACTTCGCTAAAGGCTGGCGCAATGGGCGGCCGATCGCGCCGTGCCGTGCCTTTATATGACAGCGCCGCAGCGGCGGAGCCCCTGCGGCGTTGAGGCGCGTGCGCCGCTTTAGGCGGAGCGTTGCGCGGTGCCACGCACGGCGGCATTACCCGCGACGAAATAGGGCGCGGTGCTGCGTGGCAGCGGGGCGCGGCCACGGATTTTGTCGGCGATTTTCTCGGCCATCATGATGGTCGGCGCGTTGAGGTTACCAGTGACGATCAGCGGCATGATCGAGGCATCCACCACGCGCAGGCCGTCGAGGCCGTGCACCCGGCCCTGACTGTCGACCACGGCCATGTCGTCTTCGCCCATTTTGCAGGAACACGACGGGTGGTAGGCCGTTTCCGCGTGTTCGCGAATAAAGGCATCCAGTTCGGCGTCGCTCTGCACATCCTTGCCGGGGCTGATTTCGCGACCGCGGTACGGGTCCAGCGCCGCCTGCGCCATGATTTCGCGGGTGATGCGGATGCCATCACGGAACTCGCGCCAGTCCTGTTCGCTGGCCATGTAGTTGAACAGAATGCTTGGGTGCTGGCGCGGGTCTTTGGATTTGACCTGAATGCGCCCACGGCTCGGCGAGCGCATGGAACCCATGTGCGCCTGGAAACCGTGTTCTTTAACCGCGTTGCTGCCGTTGTAGTTAATCGCCACGGGCAGGAAGTGATATTGGATGTTTGGCCACTCGAATTCGGCGCTGGAGCGGATAAAGCCGCCGGCCTCGAACTGGTTGCTGGCACCAATGCCCTTGCCTTGGAACAGCCACTGCGCGCCGATGGTGGGCTGGTTCCACCATTGCAGCGCCGGGTACAGCGACACCGGTTCTTTGCAGGCGTATTGCAGGTACAACTCGAGGTGGTCCTGCAGGTTCTGGCCAACGCCCGGTAGGTCATGGACCACGGGGATTCCCAGTTCATTCAGGAGGGCGGCTGAGCCGACGCCGGAGCGCTGAAGAATTTGCGGCGAGGCAATTGCGCCGCTGCACAGCAACACTTCGCGACGGGCCTTGGCAATGTGCGGGGTGTTGCTGTCACCCACCAGGTAGGTCGCGCCAATGGCCCGCTTGCCGTTGAACAGAATGCGATCGGTCAGGGCATGGGTGACGATGGTCAGGTTCGACCGCTGGCGGGCTTGGTCGAGGTAACCACGCGCAGTGCTGGAACGCCGGCCTTGGGGCGTAACGGTGCGGTCCATCGGGCCGAAGCCTTCCTGCTGGTAGCCGTTGAGGTCGTCGGTACGCGGGTAACCGGCCTGCACGCCGGCTTCGACCATGGCGTGGAACAGCGGGTTATTGCCGTTTTTAGGGGTGGTGACCGACACTGGGCCTTCGCCGCCGTGGTAATCATTGGCGCCGATGTCACGGGTTTCGGCCTTGCGGAAATACGGCAGGCAATCCAGATAACTCCAGTCTTCCAGGCCTTTCTCCTTGGCCCAGCCGTCGTAGTCCATGGCATTGCCACGGATGTAACACATGCCGTTGATCAGCGATGAGCCGCCCAGGCCTTTGCCGCGACCGCATTCCATGCGGCGGTTGTTCATGTGCGGCTCGGGGTCGGTCAGGTAGGCCCAGTTGTAGCGCCGGCCTTGCAGGGGATAGGCCAGGGCAGCGGGCATCTGCGTGCGGAAGTCCAGGCGATAGTCGGGGCCGCCGGCTTCGAGCAGCAGTACGCTGACGTCAGCGTCTTCGGTCAGGCGGGTGGCCAATACGTTACCGGCCGAGCCGGCGCCGATGATGATGTAATCGAATTCTTGGGGCATAAACGCTCCTGTGGCCGGATCTCTCCGGAGAAAACGCGATAACTGTTCCCGGATTGCATCCGGGCTACGGGGCGGTGAAGACCGGGTGATCGGGCTGCCGTATGGATAGCCGTCGGTCTGTGGGCGCGGCCGAGCGGCGTTCCGCTTTATCCGCGACACCTTTCGCGGCTAAAGCCCCTCCCACAACACAGTGCTCAGAACACCGAGGTGTAGCCGCCCATTTCCAGCTGCACCGATTTGATCCGCGTGTAGTGCGCCAGTGTGGTCAAACCGTTTTCGCGGCCAACGCCGGATTGCTTGTAACCGCCCACCGGCATTTCCGCCGGTGATTCGCCCCAGGTGTTGATCCAGCAAATACCGGCTTCCAGCTTGTGGATCACCCGGTGTGCGCGGTTCAGGTCGCGGGTGACCACGCCAGCGGCCAAGCCGTACTCGGTGGCGTTGGCGCGGCGGATCACCTCTTCTTCCGTGTCGTACACCAGAATGCTCATCACCGGGCCGAAGATTTCTTCACGCACGATGGTCATGTCGTCGGTGCAGTCGGTGAAAACCGTAGGGGCGACGTAGGCACCGTTGGCGTATTCGCCCTCGGTCACGCGCTGGCCACCGATCAGCAGGCGAGCACCTTCACTGCGGCCTTTTTCGATATAGCCGAGCACGCTGTCCATGTGCGCAAAGCTCACCAGCGGGCCGAAGTTGGTGGCGTCGTCCTGCGGGTTGCCCAGGCGAATGCGTTTGACCCGCTCCAGCACCTTGGCCTCGAAGCGTGCCTGCAACATGCGCGGCACAAACACGCGCGTGCCGTTGGTGCAGACCTGCCCGGAGCTGTAGAAATTGGCCATCACCGCGATGTCGGCGGCGCGGTCCAGGTCGGCGTCTTCGAAGATGATCAGGGGCGACTTGCCACCCAGCTCCATGGTCACTTCCTTGAGTGATGAGCTGGAGGCGCTGGCCATGACCTTTTTGCCGGTCACGGTACCGCCGGTGAAGGAGATTTTCTCGATGCCTGGGTGCTCAGTCAGCCACTGGCCGACTTCGCGGCCGCTGCCGGTGAGCACGTTGAACACGCCATCCGGCAGGCCTGCAGCGGTGTAAATTTCCGCCAGTTTGAGTGTGCTGAGTGAGGTCACTTCGCTGGGTTTGAAGATCATGGCGTTGCCGGCGGCCAAGGCCGGGGCGGATTTCCACAGGGCAATCTGGATTGGGTAGTTCCACGCCCCAATACCGGCCACCACGCCCAGCGGCTCGCGGCGGGTGTAGACGAAACTGGTGTCGCGCAGCGGGATTTGCTCGCCTTCGATGGCCGGGATCAACCCGGCGTAGTACTCCAGCACGTCAGCGCCGGTGACGATGTCGACGTAGCGCGTTTCCGAGAGTGGCTTGCCGGTGTCGAGGGTTTCCAGTTCGGCCAGCTCATCGTTGCGCTCGCGCAGAATGTCCACGGCCTTGCGCAGGATGCGCGAGCGCTGCATGGCGGTCATCGCGGCCCACACTTTCTGGCCTTCGGTGGCGCTGGCCACGGCCAGTTCCACGTCCGCCTGGCTGGCACGCTGCACCTTGGCCAGCACTTCACCGTTGGCCGGGTTGATGCTGTCGAAGGTCTCACCGCTGCTGGCCGCCACATAACGGCCTCCGATATAGAGCTGCTGTTCGTCAAAACGGGGCATGGGTGAGTCCTCTCTTATAGGTGTATTCGGTTTCAGGCGGCCGGCCATGCGCTGCAAGCCGGTGCG
The DNA here is from genome assembly GCF_026625725.1 of Pseudomonas sp. SL4(2022). Classification (NCBI taxonomy): domain Bacteria; kingdom Pseudomonadati; phylum Pseudomonadota; class Gammaproteobacteria; order Pseudomonadales; family Pseudomonadaceae; genus Pseudomonas; species Pseudomonas sp. SL4(2022). The sequence goes on along the minus strand of NZ_CP113060.1, from coordinate 1,285,158 downwards.
GCAAGGTGAAAACGAGCCTACTTTATTTTTATTGAACGTTCAAACAACAAAGAATAAGCTCGCCGCACTGACCCCTTCTGCGGCACATCGCCGCAGTGGGTAAGCCGGCTGTAAGGCCCGCCATAGAAGCGTGCCGGCAGCGGGTTAGGGTCAATCCGGCGTGCCGTCTCAGAACCAGCGGTGCGTTCGTTTCCATTGCCTTGGAGCTCATCTCCACCATGAGTACTGCTTCTCTGATAACAACAAACCCTGAGAAGGTGCGCTTGAATCCGGTTGTGTTTTACGGATCGACAGCGTTGATTCTGCTGCTGACCCTTGCATTAATCGTCTTCCCCGATGCGGCCGGTGCCTGGCTGAGCAAAGCCCAGGTGTGGCTGTCGCGCAGTTTTGGTTGGTATTACATGCTGGCCATTGGGGCTTATCTGTTCTTTGTGCTGTACGTGGCGTGCTCGCGCTACGGCAATCTGCGCCTGGGGGCTGACCACGAGCGCCCGGAGTTCAGCTATGGGGCGTGGGCCGGCATGCTGTTCTCTTCGGGGATTGGCATTTCGCTGTTGTATTTCGCCGCTTCGGAGCCGATTGATCACTTGTACAACCCGCCTGAAGGCGAGCCGGGCACGGCCTCGGCAGCCCGCCAGGCGCTGCAGCTGACCTTCCTGCACTGGGGTGTGCACGGCTGGGCGATCTACGCGCTGGTCGGTCTGGCCGTGGGGTATTTTGCCTACCGCCATCAACAGCCTCTGGCCTTGCGCTCGGCGTTGTACCCGTTATTCGGTCAGCGCCTGACCCGTGGCTGGGTCGGCAATGCGGTGGACTGCTTTGGTATCTTCGTCACGTTGCTGGGCTTGGTGACCAACCTCGGCATTGGCTCGCTGCAAGTGGCATCCGGCCTGGAGTACCTGTTCGGCATGCCCAACAGCCAGGGCGCGCTGCTCACGGTGATTCTGGTGATGAGCGCTGTGGCCACGCTGGCAGCCGTTTCCGGGGTGGAGAAGGGCATTCGTCGCCTGTCCAACCTCAATATCATCCTATTCAGCGGTCTGCTGGTGTTCGTGTTACTGGCCGGCGACACCCTGCATTTGCTCAATAGCCTGGTGCAAAACCTCGGTGACTACCTCAACGGTTTGGTGCTGAAGACCTTTGACCTCTATGTGTACACCGGGCAGTCCGGCAAGAGTGAAGCGTGGATGGGCTTGTGGACCCTGTTCTACTGGGCCTGGTGGATTTCCTGGGCACCGTTTGTCGGCATGTTTATCGCGCGGATTTCCCGTGGTCGTACCGTTCGCGAGTTAGTCAGTGGCGTGTTGCTGATTCCGCTGGGGTTCACCCTGGCCTGGCTGTCGATCTTCGGTAACAGCGCGTTGGATCTGGTGATGAATCAAAACGCCACCGATCTGGGCAAAGCCGCGCTGGAACAACCAGCCATGTCCATCTACCTGCTGCTGGAGCATTACCCCTGGTCCAAGGTGGTGATCGGTGTATCGATTTGCGTGGGCTTTGTGCTGTTCCTCACCCCGGCTGACTCTGGCTCGGTGATGCTGGCCAACCTGTCGCGTCAGGGCAGCGAGCTGGACGAAGACGCTCCGCATTGGCTGCGCATCTTCTGGAGTGTGGTCATCACGCTGGTGACCATTGGGCTGTTGTTCGCCGGTAATTTCACCGCCATGCAAACCGTGGTGGTGCTGGCGGGATTGCCCTTCTCGGTGGTGTTGCTGTTGTACATGTTCGCCCTGCTCAAGGCGATGAAGGCCGATCTGGCCGCCAGTGAGCAGCCAGCGGCAGTACCCGCTCTGCCGACGCAAGGCTGAAGCGGACTCGGGTGGTGCCCTGTGCGCCACCCGAGCTGCTTAACCCGCTTTTTCCAGCTGCATGTCCAGGTAGTCATAGGCGATCTGCATCGCCTGGCGGGTGTCGAAACCTTCACCGGACAGCGCCCCGCGCAGCCACAGGCCATCGATCAATGCCGCCAGGCCACGGGCTGCGCTGCGCGCCTGCGCCTGCGGCAACACCCGGCTGAACTGCCCGCACAGGTTGGAATACAGGCGGTGATCGTTGACCCGCTGCAAACGCCGCAGCGCCGGCTGGTGCATGCTGGTGGCCCAGAATGCCAGCCAGGTTTTCATCGCCGGGCCGTTGACCTGACTGTCATCGAAGTTGCCTTCAATAATCGCCCGCAAATGGGCGCGCGGTTGATCCGCCGGCAGGCGGGCGCGGCGTTCGCGAACGGCTTCGCTCAGCGCCTGCATCAGGTGGCGCATGGTGGCGTCGAGCAAGCCGTTCTTGTCGCGGAAATAGTGGCTGATGATGCCATTGGATACGCCGGCAATCCGCGCGATGTAGGCAATGCTGGCTTCGCTCATGCCGACTTGATCGACGGCTTCAAGGGTGGCCGCAATCAATTGTGAGCGGCGGATCGGTTGCATTCCGACCTTGGGCATCTGTTTCTCCGTCGATGGGGCTTCCCGTAATGCGCGCAGTCTAGGCCGGTTGTTGCGGCCTGATCAATCTGTCAGGGATTTAATGCTGACTGTCGGGTCATTAAGTGTCGAGGTTTATATCTCTGACTTAATGGGCGCTCGAATGCTTAAACATTCATAAGTGTATGTGGGTTGGATGAACTTTAATTTATAGAGACGCGTTTTACTATACGGCTGCGTACTGTAATTAAATTGTCACACTGGTGCGTGCCGAGTACAAAAAGATACAGAGCATTTAATGGTATGGCTTTATAAAGATGTGGCATTTCTTGAAACGAGTTTCTGCGCTAGACGGTAATTTGACGTTGGTTTAATGGCGTAAGGGGTTTCCCCTAAGGAGGCTAAATAAAACTATTCGCAATTAAAAGCAGGCTGTGAATCGCAATTAATAATTATAACGAGGACGACCCTGGCGACCCATTAAAGCTTCTGTATGTGCGATGGATGGAGTTTCAGAGAGCTAACGTATTTGGCGAGGGTTTGCTATGAGTGATATCGAATCACCTAATGCGCAGGTGTTGACGTTTTTGTTTGTGCTGTTGTTGATGAGCTTGGGCTATGCCGTGCATACCCGTCGCCAACTTCACAGTGTGGCGCGCAAGGCAGATCGTGTCTTTGCTGAGTTAAGTACGCAACTGAGTAATAATCAGGCGTTGTTACGGGCTGCTGTAGATGGCATTCATGTGCTTAATCTCAAAGGTGATGTCATTCTGGCCAATGAGGCGTTTGCCCGTATGCTCGGCTACGAACAGCATGAGGTCATGCAGTTAAATGTGCTGCAGTGGGATGCACGATTCGACCAAGAAGACTTGATCGCCAATATCCCCATGTTGCGAGGTATAGAAAGTACCTTTGAAACACAACATCGGCGTAAAAGTGGGCAAATCATTGATGTTGAAATAACCAGTGTCGGTGTAGACATTGATAGTGTGCCACTGCTGTTTTGTTCGGCGCGTGACATTACTGCGCGAAAATATGTAGAACAAAAATTATTACAAGCCGCCAGCGTGTTTCATCATTCCCACGAGGGTGTGATGATTTTTGAAAACGACGGCTCCCTGGCTGACGTTAATCAGGCCTTTAGTCGTGTCACCGGGTATTCCCGCGAAGAGGCGCTGGGCCACTGTCCGCCGCTGATCAATGCCGAGTGCAATGACGCAGAAATCTGCCAGAGCATCAAAGCTGCACTCGAGCAATCAGGTTATTGGACAGGCGAAACCTGGAACCTGCGCAAAAACGGAGAGCTTTACGTCACGCACCTCACCGTCAGCCGTGTGCCGGGCATTTCCGGGCGGGTGAATGGTCTGGTGGGTGTGTTTACCGATATTACGCCACTGAAAGACCATCAAAAACAGCTCGAAAAAATCGCCCACTATGACCCACTGACCCGTCTGCCAAACCGCGTGCTGTTTGGTGAACGCCTCAAGTTAGGGCTGCTACAGGCTATGCGACGGGACAATCTGGTAGCCGTTGTCTACCTCGATCTGGATGGTTTCAAAGCCGTTAATGACACCGGCGGGCACGTTGCGGGTGATCAACTGCTGGTTGAACTGGCTGGCAGGATGAAACATGCCCTGCGCGACGGCGACACCGTGGCCCGGATTGGCGGTGATGAGTTTGTCGCCATTCTGGTTGATCTCGAATCCGTCGAAGCCTGTGAAACCGTTCTGCACCGCCTGCTGCAGGCTGCTGCCGAACCGGTGCAATTGGCTACGCAAACGCATCAGGTGTCCGCCAGCATCGGTGTAGCGCTTTACCCGCAAGACGGTGCCGACGCCGATTTGCTGCTGCGCTGCGCCGACCATGCGATGTACCAGGCCAAGAAAACCGGGAAAAACCGCTACCACTTTTTTAACCCTCATACGCATTAGTAGCGGCTGAGCGGATAAAGCATAAATGCATGGACTCGCCTTTGTTCACGATGCAGTGGACAGAGGTGTGTGGCTGCGGCACTTGAGTTCAGAGGGTGTTAGCGTCGTTCAAGCCTTCACGGGTAATCAGCTTGGTGCGTGGTGTGAAATTGCAGTGATTTGACCACCAATTTGCACAACCACTGACCAGTCAATGGCATTCCAGCTGACCAAGCGTTTGCACTCGACTTGACCAGCGCACGCCGTCGTGACGACCGGCAGAAACCGGCCCCAAAGCGGTCATAGAGTGTCAGCAAAAGCTGGTGCGACTCACTAGTCGTTGGAGCCAAGTGGCTCTCTGTTTGATCCTTTGTTAGTCGTCGCTTTTTTGCGTGCGCCAGGCGGTGCGAACAATGCGTGCCAGACATCGCCTAGGTTGCGTGCGCTAACCACATCACGCACCAGGTTAATCCACTCATGGAAGGCGATGCGCAATGGGTTGTATGTCAGCAATGGAGTGGTCAGGCCATAGCGCGGTGGCACATCGGCGCGTTCTTCCACATAGGTACCAAACAGGCGGTCGAAGACCATCAGCACGCCGCCATAGTTGCAGTCCAGATATTCCGGGTTGCTGCCGTGATGTACGCGGTGGTTGGAGGGGGAATTGAACCATCGCTCAAACACGCTTCCCAGCTTCGGTATCCAGGTGGTGTGTAGCCAAAACTGATAGAGCAGGTTGGCCGACATCGCGAGCATCACCGCCAACGGTGAAAAACCGAGCCATACCAAAGGCGCGAAGAACACTGCCGTACCGGTGAGCTTGCCCGTCCAGCCCAGCCGCAGGGCGGTGGTCAGCGTCAGCTGATTGGGTGAATGATGCACAGCATGCGTCGCCCAGAACCAGCGCACGCGGTGGGCACTTCGGTGGTACCAGTAGTAGCAAAGCTCCTCGCCTACGAACAACAGGGCGAAGGCCCACCAGGTGTCCATCGTGATGGTGAACAGGCGGTGCTCGTAGACCCAGCCGAGCAGCAAAATCGCAAGCACCAAGCCGAGCCCGGTGGACACTGCATCGGTGATGCCGCGCCCGATTGCATCAGCGATTGACGCGGCAAAGGCTCGCCAATCATAGCCACTCGGGGTACGGCGCGAGAGGACGATGCCTTCAATGGCAGCAATACCCAGCAAGACGACAATCAAGACGCTGAGCCAAGGCCGCAGATCGGCAGTCGCGAGGTCATTCAAGGCGATGTGATCCATGATGGTCAGTCTCCAGCCGCGGTTTGGCAACCCGCACTTAACTTGGTGCGCCTATCCTTCAGGCACTGTTTCTTATCCCCCTCATTCGGTATGTCTGCGCACAACTGCTGCATTTCGGCTGCACAGGTGTCGATCTTATTGAGCTGGAATTGGCATGCCGCAGACAACTGACGGGTGTTCTCGCGCAGGCAGGTGACGATGCGCCCCTCGCCAGGTCGCTGGCCGGTGCAAAATTTTCGGGCATCGCTGCGGCAGGCCTGTGCCAGGGTGCGTTCGCTCGCCGTTACAGGGGCGCTGGCCCATAGCATCGCGGCACATAGTCCACCTAGGGCGAGGGTTCGGGGGAGGTCGGCAAATCGTCGAGTGTGCATTACATACGTCTTGGTGTTTTGGTGGCTGTGATGGTCTTGGTCATGACGCGCGGATGCTGGTGTGACGACGGCATCCATGGCTGAGGCAAAGGGCCGTGAGTGAACCTTGTGCATGGCGGACTCTTATGGGAGTGTGAAAGACAGATGCATCGCACTGAGCATGTGCAAATATTAAGTGCCGCCCGGTGCTGTGCGCGTCTACGAAAAACGACGAATTGCGACAGCGCTGTCGTATAGCCAAATAAAGGGCCATGCCGCGAATGCAACCGCAGATCCTTATCGTCGATGACGATGCCGAACTGTCCGCCATGCTGGTGGAGTTGCTGGCACGCGAGGGCTGGTCCACGCAAACGGCATTGAGCGCGGGCGATGGCGAGCGAGCACTAGCGGCAGGCCAGCCGGACGTCGTTCTGCTTGATGTAATGCTGCCTGACGGTAATGGTTTCGAACTTGCGCGCCGCTGGCGTGCGGCGTACTCGGCCCTCGGCCTTGTGATGCTCACTGCTCGTGGCGATCCAATGGACCGCGTGCTCGGACTGGAGATTGGTGCCGACGATTACCTGGCCAAACCTTTCGAGCCCCGTGAGCTGGTGGCACGTGTTCGTGCGCTGCTGCGCCGCGCGAAACCGGAGCGTGCAAACACCGCTGTGCTGCGTTTTGCAGGACTGTCGATTGATTTCCTCAAGCGTGAAGTCATCGCCGACGGCGGTGTCGTGACGCTCACCAGTATTGAATTCAAGTTGCTCGTTGCGCTGGCCAAGCAGCCTGGCACCCCGCTGACACGCGAGGCGCTTTCCGAGGCGGTGCAAGTAGGCAGCTACCAACCGCAGGAGCGTACTGTCGACGTGCAGATTGCGCGGTTGCGGCGCAAGCTGCGCGACGCGAGCATGGGCACCCAGTGGATCGACACCGTGCGCGGTGAGGGGTATGCCTTCATACCACGTGGAACCGGTGCCCGTGCGTCTTAGCGAGTTAGCCCGATGAGCCGCTACGGCAGTTTGTTTGCGCGCCTGCTCGCGGCGCAAGTGGCGGTGGCCATCGTGCTCACCGTGATGCTGGCGATGATCTTCTACGCGGAGCGCCACCGCACGGTGGCGCAGCTTGTTGTATCACGCTGGGCACCCGCCTTGATGCTCGTGGCACAAGGGGCTCCGATGGAGAAGGCACGGCAAATTGCGCCCGGCCCCTTGCAGGCCTCGGATCAGCGACCTGGTGAGGTGTTCGGGATCGCATCACTGACGCCGCGCCGATTGATTGTCAGCCAGACATTGATTGAGGCCGGATTGCCGGTGGCAGACCTGGTATTCGGTCGTATGCGGGACGTCACGGCGGTAGCGCCGACGCTTTGGTTGGCGCTACGCGGCACAGACGGCAGCGTGCGCTGGGTGGGTTTTGAAAGTGCCATTGTCGAAGAAGCGCTGGGCGAGCGGGTGTTGATCGCAACGCTACTGCTGGTCGGACTGGCTATAGCTGCTAGTGCGTTGATCGCACATCGTCTGGCACAGCCACTCGAAGCCCTGCGCGCGCGTATTGCGGCCGACGATGTATCCAGCGACCCGTTGCCACACGCTAGCGCGGAAGTCCAAGCGATCGACGAAGCCTGGCGTACGCTGCGGCAGTCCCTTGATCAGCAAGAGCGCGAGCGTGCATTGCTATTGGCGGGCGTGTCGCATGATCTTCGAAGCCCGCTCGGCCGGATTCGCATGGCGGCCGAGCTTTTGCCTGAGGGCGATGGCATTGCCCCGAAGCGCGAAGTCATCGTGCGTAATGCGCTGCAAGCAGATCGGCTCGTAGGAAGCTTTCTCGACTATGTGCGCAGTGGTGAGCTGTGTCTGGACGAGACGGTGGATGTGGCCTTAGTGGCAAACAGCGTAGTGGCGCAGCAGCAGCGCGCCGATACGGAGTTGCTGGTTGAAGTACCGCCGTCGCTCATCGTGCCTCACGCCAGTGGCGTGCTGCTTGAACGCGTGATTGGCAACCTACTCGACAATGCTTTTACCCACGGTCAGCCACCGGTGCGATTGACCGTGAGTACGGCGGGTCTCAGGGCTTTGATTGAGGTCGAGGACTGTGGGTCGGGTATCGCACCGGAAGATCAGAAGGCCATGCTGCAAGCCTTTGCACGTGGCGATATGGCCCGCCGGCACCCGGGTTTGGGCCTGGGGTTGGCAGTTGTGCAGCGTGTTGCAATACGAATGCGCGGTAGCGTTACGTTCTCCTGTTCGCCTGATGCTGCAAGGACCATCGTGCGATTTGAGTGGCCGATAGGTTGACGCAGCTAATTGAATCCCCCAGCTTTTCTAAGCGCCCGAATGACTGCTCATGGCCGCCTTCAGCCTGTTGCGACAGGCGACTCTCGGCCACAAGCGGACAGATCTATTCCAAGCCAAACGGATTCACTTTGAGGCGCGGAGGGCTCTAGCGAATCCGGGGCTATTCATTGAGCCAGTTGAGCAGAGGATATTGGTTCACAATTGTGGATATGTTTTTCAGTGCTGCGAGCCCAACTGGGAAACCTCAGTGCGAAGTGCTTTAGGCAGCTGGTTGCGACGTACTTCGCGGATTTGGCCCTGCTCATCCTCAACCAGATAGGCCGTGCCGCTTTGGCCAAGGCCCTGCTGAACCATTTCGCCACTCATGTAGCCGATACCGGCACCGATCAGCGCGCCGACCGGGCCGCCTGCAGCACCGCCGAGCAGGACGCCTACACCGCTGCCAAAGACTTCTCCGGCGCGGTTGTCTTCTGTGGTGCCGACGATCTCGGCGGCATTGGCCAGGGGGGCGATCAGGGCCAGGGCAAGCAGGAATTTGTTCATGGTGCAGTTCTCCGTAAGGCGATGTGAGGGGCTGTTCAGCCGACGGAGATAGGTTCTCAAAATGCTGATTCAGCAAGAATAACCATGATTAGCACTGCTTAATTTCATATAAAGAAATAGAACAAGCATGAAAAAGCCCTCTGAAGAGGGCTTTTTACAGGGGCAGATAGTGCGCTGAATCATTCAGAGACCGAGCTGGCTCAGGCCGGGATGCTCCTCGGGGCGGCGCCCCTGTGGCCAGTGGAACAGCCGCTCGTCCTCGCGGATCGGCAGGTCATTGATGCTGGCATGGCGCACCTGCATCAGCCCGTGATCGTCGAACTCCCAGTTCTCGTTGCCGTACGAGCGGTACCACTGACCGTTCTCGTCATGCCACTCGTAGGCAAAGCGCACGGCAATGCGGTTGCCGTCATGGGCCCAGAGCTCCTTGATCAGGCGGTACTGCTGTTCACGCTGCCATTTGCGGGTGAGGAAGTCGCGGATCTGCTCGCGGCCGCGCGGGAACTCGCTGCGGTTGCGCCACTGACTGTCAGCGGTATAGGCCAGCGCCACCCGCTCGGGGTCGCGGCTGTTCCAGCCATCCTCGGCCATGCGCACTTTCTGCGCGGCGGTTTCACGGGTAAAGGGCGGGAAGGGAGGGCGTGCTTCGGGATGCATGGGGAGGCTCCTTAGGTGAAAGGTTCAGACGCTGCCGGCGGTTTCGATGACCAGCACCCGCGCCACCCCGACAGGGTGGGCGACATGCTCGGTGCCGCGACTGGCATAGAAGATGTCGCCACAGTCGAGCAGGCACTCAAGTTCCTGCCCATCCTGGCGGTAGAGCATGCGCACCTGTCCATCGAGCACGACAAAGACTTCCTCGCAGTCGTTGATGTGCCAGCGGTAGGGCTGGTCGGTCCAGTGCAGGCGGGTGGTGATGTCGTTCATGCTGGCGATGTCGAGCGCGCCCCAGGCACGCTCGGCGGTAAATTCCCTGCTGCGGATGATCTTCATGGGCGACATTCCTAGAGGTCGAGGACCAGTGGTTGCGTTCCGTCCTTGCCAGCGGCGGGCACGGCGCAGCAGATCAGTGCCTCACCCTCGACCGGCAGGTTGGCCGGCGGCTGCGGGTAGGTCACCTGACCGCTGACGATGCGTGTGCTGCAGATGCCACAGGTGCCGCCCCGGCAGCTGAACTCCGGGGTCAGGCCGCGGCTCTCGGCCAGCTCCAGCAGGCTGCCGCTGCCGGGCAGCCAGCGGGCTTCCTTGGCCGAGTGCTCGAACAGCACGGGCACAGGGATGCTGGCTGCCGGTGGCCAGTCCTGTGTCGGACCGGCCTTATCCGGGTGCCGCTTGAGGCTGGAGGGACCGAAGGTTTCGGCATGCAGGCGGCTGTCGCTGATGTTCAGCTCGCGCAGGCCGTCATACAGGTCCTGAGTAAAAGCGGACGGCCCGCACAGCACGAAGTCATAGTCGTCGAAGGGCAGCACGGTCTTGAGCAGCGTCACATCGATGCGCCCGTGCAGGTCGAAGTCCAGCCCCTCCTGCAGCCCGGTCTCGGGCTGGCTGAGCACCCGCAGCCAGTGCAATGTCTCGCCGCTCTCCTGCTCAAGCTCCTGCAACTCGCGGCTGAAGGCCAACTCCGCCTGCTGGCGGGCGCTCTGCATCAGCCAGACGGTGCGGCGCCGGCGCAACCGGCGATTCTGGTAAGCCACCTCGCGTAGCATGCTCAGCAGCGGGGTGATGCCCACGCCTGCGGCCAGCAGCACCAGCGGCCGGCGCTGCTCGGGGGCGAGCACGAACTGGCCCTGCGCGGCCTTGGCCTCCAGCAGACTGCCAACCTTGATCTGCTCATGCAGGTAGGCGGACGCCAGTCCGTCGCGCTTCACGCTGATGCGCAGGAAGTCATCGGACGGCGCGCTGGACAGGCTGTAGGTGCGGACGACCGGGTGCGCCTGCCCGGGAATCGTCAGGCGCAGGGGCAGATGTTGCCCCGCCGAGAACGCCGGCCAGCCTCCGGCATCGGCCGGCTGCAGATAGAACGAGCGGATGCTGGCGCTTTCCTCGACCACCCGGGCCACCCGCAGGGGCCGCCACTGATCGCGCTGGGCCTGTGCCTGCAAACGCGCCGCGGCCTGCGCCCAACTGCCGGTCATCAGGCTGTTGGGCGAGTAACTCTGGAAATCCCAGCGCAGCGCCAGCGCGCCGCGCCGGCGGACCACCTGCTCGACCTCCACATGCCAGAGCCGTTCGGCGCCCTGGAAGGCACGGATTTCCTCACCCTCCAGGGTTAGCTCGGTGCGTCCGCTGAGCTGCAGCAGATCACCCGTGGCGAAGTCGATGAACAGCAGACCGGCCTGTGGGTTGAGCAGCAGGTTGCCGAGGGTGTTGAAGTGCAGGTTGCCGGCAAAGTCCGGGATGCTCAGGCGGTTGCCCTGCACCCGCACGAAACCGGCCTGGCCTCCGCGGTGGGAAACGTCCACCGCCAGTCGGCCATCCGTCAGGGTGACGTAGCTGGCGACAAAGAACGTGTCGGCGTCGGCAATCATCTGCTGCGCCGACTCATCCAGATGATCCAGCTGCTCGACCACCACCGCCGGCAGTTTCTGGCGGGCGGACAGCTGGTGCTGGCGCAGCTGGATGTACTGCGGGCAGTTGCCGAATGCCTGATCCACGGCGATGCCAAGACCCTGAGCGTCACGCCCGGCCACCTGGCCGTTCAGGCGATTGCGCCGGCGGGTATGCAGCTCGATGCCGAGCAGGCCGACGGCCGCACCGTCCTGCAGCGCCTGCGCCGCCGGGTCGCCCGCGCCGAGCGGGCTGTCCAGCCGCAGCAGGCGCGGTTCAGGCGAATGGGCAAAGCCGACCGGGCCCTCGAGGATGCTGGCCCAGGGGCGCCCCACGGCATCGACCGAGCCGAGCAGTACGAACGGCAGTTGCCGGTAGAAATCGCGATGCTGGTCGGGCATGTGGTCGCGGATCACCCTGCGACCGAATACGTCCATGCGCTCGGCCACGCCTGCGCGTTCCTGCAGCTGCTTTTCCCCGGCGTGCCAGGGAGATGAATCGGGCGGCAGTGGGCTGGTCATGGCGGGCTCCGCTGAATGAAAAGGCCGGCGCGGCTGGTGGCCGCGCCGGGGTAACTCAGGCGCTTTGCAGGCCGACGGCAGTGCGCTGCATCGGCACGAAGCCCGGCAGTGCTTCGATGCGGGCCAGCCAGGCACGCACCTGCGGGTAGTCGGCCAGCGACACATTGCCCTCCGGCGCGTGGGCGATATAGGTATAGCTGGCGACATCGGCCAGAGTCGGCAGGTTGCCCGCGAGGAAGGGACGGCCGGTCAGCTCCTGCTCGACCACCTTGAGCAGGGCATAGGAGCGGGCAATGGTCGATTCGGCGTCATAAGGCGCACCGAACACGGTGATCAGGCGGGCGGTAGCCGGGCCCGAGGCAATCGGCCCGGCGGCGACGGACAACCAGCGCTGTACCTGCGCACCTGCCAGCGGCTCCTTGGGCAGCCACTGGTCGCTGGTGTCGTACTTCTTCGCCAAGTACACCAGGATGGCGTTGGAGTCGCTCAGCACCACGCCGTTGTCATCGATCACCGGCACCTGGCCGAAGGGGTTCATGGCCAGGAATTCGGCCGATTTGTGCGCGCCCTTGGCCAGATCGACGAACACCAGTTCGGTCGGCACATTCAGCAGCGACAGGAGCAGCTCGACGCGATGGGCGTGGCCGGAGAGGGGATGACGGAAGAGTTTGATCGGCTTGGACATGGTGGACTCCGCAGTGGGCTGGGTGAAACAGCGGCACCGGGTGTGCCGTGCTGTGGGAGCCATACTGAGTCATAGAGCTGAGTCGCAGAATCGCCAGAATAGGCAATCCATTGTTGCGAGAAATGAAATGAACGCGTTGGTCAGGCCAGCGCCGGGTGCTCGCGCAAACGACTCACCGCAAAATCGACAAAGCTACGCACCCGCGCGGCGGCGCGCCGGCCTTCACGGTAGACCACGTGTACGGGCAGCTCAGGCAAACCGAACCCCTGCAGCACCTCGACCAGCTCGCCGCGTTGCAGGCGTTCATGCACCTGATAGCTCATGCAACGGGTCAACCCGCCATCGGCGCAGGCCGCGCGAATCGCCGCCTGATTGGTGCTGCAGCTCAGCCGGGGGCGCAGCGGGTAGTGGCGTATGACGCCGTCGACCTGAAAGCGCCACTCGGTCAGCCGTGCATCGGCGCTGGAATGGATAATCTGATGATCCCCCAGTTCATTGGGGTGTTGCGGGGTGCCACGCCTGCTGAGGTAGGCCGGGCTGGCACAAACCACACGGCGGATCTGCCCGGCCTTGAGGGCAAACAGTGAGGAATCGGGCAGGGCGCCGGCGAGGATCGCCACATCCACGCCTTCCTCGTGCAGGTTCGGCTGGCGGTCCAGATAGCGCACATACAGCTGCACCTCGGGATACTGCTGCAGGTAATCAAGGAGGATGGCCGGCATCAGCTCCTGGCCAAACAGCAGGGGCGCGCTGACCGTCAGATGCCCGCGCGGCTGACTGTGCAGGCCGCTGGCCGAGGCTTCGGCCTCCTGGACCTCGGCAAGAATGCGCTGGCAGTCGGCGGCAAAGCGCTCACCCGCTTCGGTGAGCAGCACGCCGCGAGTGCTGCGTTGCAGCAGCGCCAGGTTCAGCCGGGCTTCCAGGGCGTCGATGGCGCGGGTCACGGTCGGCGCGGAGAGTTCCAGCTGGCGTGCGGCGGCGGCCAGACTCAGGGTCTGGCTGACCGCGAGGAATACCTGCATCTGTTGCTGGCGGTCCATGGCTCAGTTCTGCCGGTTCGGATTGAGCGCCGGGTCCTGGCTCAGGCGCTGTTCGCAGAAGTCGACGAAGGCGCGCACCTTGGCGGCCACCTTGCGCCCCCCCTGATACACCACGTGCACGGGCAGCGGCTGCTGCTCGAAGTCCTGCAGAACGATTTCCAGCTCGCCGCTGGCCACTTTGGACGCCACCTGATAACTCAGCACCCGGGTCAGGCCCCAGCCCAATACGGCGGCATTGATGGCCGCCTGGTTGGCGGTAACCACCAGCCTTGGTTGCAGGCGCACGCTGAGCGGGCTGCCGTTGTCCTCGAACTGCCAATCGCTGAGCAGCGGGCTGCTGGCCGAGGCCACCACCTGCAACTGCTGCAATTGTTCAGGATGAGTCGGCCGGCCATGGGCATCGAGAAACGCCGGAGAGGCGCAGATCACCCGGCGCACTTCACCGACGCGCACGGCATTCAGGCCGCTGTCCGGCAGGTTGCCGATGCGCACGGCCACATCGATACCTTCATCGACCATGCTCACCACCCGGTCTACCAGCATCGCACGAATCTGTAAGGCCGGATGCTGTTCCAGGAAGTCGACCAGCAACGGGGTGACAAACAGCTCGCCAAACAGCACGGGCGCCGTGAGCGTCAGTTGGCCCCGGGGCATGGCGTGGCTGCCGGCGGCGGATTCTTCGGCCTCTTCCAGTTCGGCGAGTATGCGTCGGCAGTCCTCGGCATAGCGCTGGCCGGCCTCGGTGATGTTCACGCTGCGGGTGGTGCGGTTCAGTAGCAGGGTGCCGATGCGTTCTTCCAGTGCGGCCACGGCGCGGGTCACGCTGGGCGGCGACATGTTCAGACGGCGGGCCGCCGCAGCAAACCCCTGTTCCTCGGCAACTGCCAGAAACACCTGCATTTCCTGAAAACGATCCATGTCGGCCTCCTAAAGTGAGGACACAGTCTGCGCGGTTAATTGCAGATTCTGCAATAGAGCTTTGTCAACTTGGGTTGTTCTTGTTCTTTCTGTGAGTTTTTACAGTGCGCTCACGTCGGACTCAACGGGTTCTGACGTTTACCCACTGTTCAACTGATCCAGTAAGGAAGACCACGATGAACCTGAAGAACTCCTTTATTGCCACCTCCCTGTCTGTTGCGCTGGCCGCTGGCGGAGCCGCGCTGTTGACCGCCACCAGCAGCTTCGCCTACGACGAGGCCTCTACGTCCTCGATCAACGTAGAAGCCGGCCAGGTGATCCTCAAGGGTTACGACCCGGTGTCCTATTTCCAGGGTAAGCCGGCCATGGGCGACAAGCGTTTCGCCGTGAAGCATGAAGGTGCCACCTACTACTTCGCTTCGGCCGAGAACATGAAGACCTTCCAGAGCGACGCCGCGCACTACGTGCCGCAGTACGGCGGTTTCTGTGCCATGGGCGCGGCGCTGGGCAAGAAGCTCGACGTCGACCCGAGCCAGTACAAGGTGGTCGACGGCAAGCTGTACCTGAACGTCAATGCGGACGTGTTCAAAAAGTGGTCCGAGGACGTGCCGGGCAACATCGCCAAGGCCGACGCCAACTGGCCGTCCATCAAGGACAAGGCCCCGAGCAGCCTGTAACCCTGCTGCCCCTGTTGGCGATTGCCGCCGGCAGGGGCTTTCCGGAGACATGACATGACTGTCCAAACCGTATCCGCACGTTGGCAGGCGCTAGGCCGTGATGCCCTGTTGCTGCTGGCCCGCATTACCCCAGGGGCGGTGTTCTGGCAATCCGGCCGGACCAAGGTCGAGGATTGGCAGCTTAAGGAGTCGACGCTCTATCTGTTCCAGGAGGAATACCGCCTGCCGCTGATCGATCCGGCGCTGGCCGCCGGGCTCGCTGCCTTTGCCGAACATCTGTTGCCGATCCTGTTGCTGCTCGGGCTGGGCACCCGCCTGGCGGCTGCCGGCCTGCTGGGCATGACGCTGGTTATTCAGCTCTTGGTCTACCCCGATGCCTGGGCGACCCACGGCACCTGGGCGGTGGCCTTGCTGCTGCTGATCGGGCACGGCGGCGGTCGTCTGAGCCTCGACCATGGGCTGCAACGTCCGTGGCGACGTCGCCACGGCAACAGCCAGAACCCTTGCGCGGGTCATGCCGACCCGGAGCAATGCCTGAGGGCACCGCAATGATTGAACTCTACAGCGCCAATACTCCCAACGGTCTCAAGGTGCCGATCGCCCTGGAAGAGCTGGGTGTCGACTATCGCCTGATCAAGGTCAATCTCAGCCAGGGCGAGCAGAAGCGCCCGGCATTTCTGGCACTCAATCCCAATGGGCGGATTCCTGTGCTGGTCGACCTCGACGGTCCCGGCGCTCAGCCGCTCAACCTGGCCGAATCCGGCGCCATCCTGCTGTACCTGGCGCAGAAGCACGGCGCGCTGTTGCCGCAGGACCCGCGTGAGTTCCAACGCGCCATGGAATACCTGTTCCTGCAGGTGGCCAGTGTCGGGCCGATGTTCGGCCAAGCCGGCTGGTTCCTGCGCTCGGCACCCGAGCCGGTACCGCTGGCCATCGAGCGTTACCGCAACGAGTCGCTGCGCCTGACTGCGCTGCTGGACGAGCGTCTGGCCGAGGTGCCCTGGCTCGCCGGCAGCAGCTACTCGATCGCCGACATCATGCACTTCGGCTGGCTGCGCATTGCCGACTATGCCGGCGTCGACCTGAACCAATTCCCCCATGTCCGTGCCTGGGTCGACCGAATCAGTGCCCGGCCCGCCGTGCAGCGGGCGCTAGCCCGTCTACAGAACTGACCTTCTCTGAGGAGTACCTCATGCAAACGCTCAACACCTGTCTGGCCCTGTCACTGGCCAGTGCCTTGCTCGCCGCCACCCAGTCGGCCAGCGCAGCCGATGCCCCGGTCAATGCCGGCAAGGAAAAATGCTACGGCATCTCGCTGGCCGGGCAGAACGACTGCGCCGCCGGCCCCGGCACCTCCTGCGCGGGCACCTCGAAGATCGACTATCAGGGCAACGCCTGGAAGTTGGTTCCGGCAGGCACCTGCGTAGAGATCGAAACCCCGTTCGGCAAAGGTTCGCTCGAGCCCGTGCAGAGGCCCTGATCCATGAGCAGTCTCGCGCTCCGTGGCGGTGCTGGTGTGGCGTTCAAGCCGGTGCATTTCGATGCCCTGCTGGCCAACCCGGGGCGCGTCGACTTTATCGAGGTGCATGCGGAAAACTATTTCGGCGAGGGCGGCCTGCTGCATGCCCAGCTCGCCGAGTTGCGCCGGCATCTGCCGCTGTCGGTGCATGGCGTGGGTCTCTCGCTGGGCGGTGTTGACCCGCTGGATGCTGAGCATCTACAACGCCTGTGCTGGCTGTGCGAGCGTTACGAACCGCAGCTGGTGTCCGAGCACCTGGCCTGGTCCGGGCATGCCGGCCAGTACCTGGGCGATCTGCTGCCGCTGGCCTACAACGCCGCCACGCTGCAGCGGGTGAGCGCGCGGATACAGCAGGTGCAGGAGGCGCTGGGGCGCACGATCCTGATTGAGAATCCGGCCGTTTACCTGCGTCTGGAAGAGTCCGACATGAGCGAAGTGGAGTTTCTCCGCCAGCTTTGCCGGGATACCGACTGCGGCCTGCTGCTGGATCTGAATAACCTGCTGGTCAGCTGCCACAACTGCGGCGGCAGTCCGGACACCTACCTCAAAGCCTTGCCGGCTGAACGGGTAGGGGAGCTGCACCTGGCTGGTCACACTCGCATGCCGATTGGCGATAGCACACTGCTGATCGACGATCACGCCAGTGCGGTGGCCGACGACACCTGGGTCTTGTATGTGCAGTGGCTGCTGCTGGCCGGTCCGCGCCCCAGCCTGATCGAGTGGGACCGCGAACTGCCTGCCTGGAATACTCTGGCTGCCGAAGTCGATTGCGCCAGATCGCTGCAGCAAAGCCCCTATATGCCGCCCTGTGCCTCCCGGGAGACACCCGCATGACTCCCATTGCAATGGAAGAATTTTCCCAGGCAATACATAACGCCGATGCCGTGCCACTGCATTTGGGCGAGTGTGGTGAAGGTGCATTTGCCCAGCGTTTTGCCATTTACCGCAACAACGTCAGAGCTTCGCGCACTGAGGCACTGCGTCAGGGATTTCCAGTGTTGGCGCGGTTACTGGGACCGGACTATTTCACCGCACTGGCGGCGGTGTTTATCCAACAGCATCCGCCACGCTCGGCCGCGCTGCATGAGTATGGTGCCGAGCTGGCGGGCTTTATCGCCCGATTCCAGCCGCTGAGCGAGCTGAACTATCTGACCGACATCGCCCGTCTGGAATGGGCCCGACTGTGTGCCTTCCATGCGCCAGATACGCCTGTGCTAAGTATTGCGGAGATGGACTTGGTGATCCTAACCGACAGAATCGGGCAGCCCCTGCGCTGGCATCCCTCGGTGACACTGCTGCGCTCGGATCATCCGCTGTACCTTTTGTGGACCAGTCAGCAAGGGGGCACACCAGCACCTACCGCCCAGAACTGGCCGGAGGAAAATGTACTGGTCTGGCGACATGGGTTACTGCTGCGCACCGAGCCGCTCGATGCGGTTAGCTGTGAGCTGCTGCAGATGGCTACCCAGCCAAACCGTTTGCCAGCAGCACTGGTCGAACATCCGGAGTGGCTTAGCCGGCTGATACAGCTGTTGCACTGGCAGGTGTTCTTGTCCGAATGAGCGGATCACGGATTATGCTGGGGAGCAGGCCCGGTCGTGCGCGGGCTAGCAGATCGTCCATCAGTGCTTGCGGATAGAGGGCTGTCGTTTCAGACCTGAAATTGATCCCACAAATAAAAAGCCCCTGAGCGGATTTCCGCTCAGGGGCTTGTGGTTGGCCAGGCTCAGGCTTTGTGTATCAGTTGTACGCGGTCGGCACCACCTTCAGCCACATCAATATGACGTTCAAGCCAGTAGCTGCGGCTGCGTTCGCTGCCATCTTCGGCCAGTTTTTGCAGTTTATTGACGCTGGTATGAGACGGGGTGTGCTGCAGGCGTTCACTGCCGTCGGCCGCAAAAGACTGGCCGCTGCCGAGGTTTACGAGGCTGCCGAACAGCAAGGCCGTGGCGAAGAGTCGGTGCTTTCGATGAAGGTTATGCATGATGAGTTCCTCAGGTAGGGTGCCGTTATCGGCAGTGAGGAAATTCTCTCAGTCTTAGTTGGTTGCAAGAATAGATGACTTTTGAACTTTACTATTTCTATTAATGAAATTAATGATCAGCCGCAAAGATGTTCCAGTGAATCGTCCCAGTTTCTCTAGACGCATACGACTGACCGCTGTTGGCCGGTTGTTGCCTGTCGCGACCGGCAGCAGTGGTTGTTCTCTGCCAGCTGCCGGTCAAATCCAATGCAAATGACTGGTCAGGTCGAATGCAAGTGGGTGGGTAAGTCTGTGCAATTACTCACGTGGCACGCTAAAACGGAAATCGCAGTGTGCGGCACCGCCGGCGAGGGTCTGCGTGCGTTGCAGGCTTACGCCCCAATCCTTGGCCATGCGGTAATCCAGACTGCACGCGGCAAAGTGGGTCAGCTCCGGCGCACCCTGCTCACGCAGGTAACTGGCCAGCGGACACACCTGCACATCAAAGGCCACGCCAGCGGCGGCGGGCAGGTTTGTGCGGCGGAAAGGGCGGGTAAACACCAGGCTGAATAGCGTATCGAGCAGCCACTTGATGCGTGCCGGCAAGCGGCGGCTGCGCAGGCGCGACACCTTGAGCGCCAGGGCGCTGGCCGGGGCGAAGATCTGCCAGTTGATCTGCTCAATCCACTCGCCGGCCTGCTGCTGGCCAATGCCTTGCTCCTGCAGAGCGCGGTACAGCGCGCAATCCCACTGCATATAACGCAGCAGATTCACTCCAGGCGAATGGCCTGCCCGCGAGCGTTGCATTTCTCCCTGTATTTCCAGGGTTCTGGCCCACACCGCTGACGCCGTGGCCGCAGGCAAACAAGCACCTGGCTGCGTCTGCGCCGCCCGGTGAAAGACGATGCGCGGGAGCAGCAGGGCGAGTGGCTTCATCGGTTGTCTTGGCTCTGGCGATTTGTTGAGCGCATTAGCGCGGCGCCACGTCGGCAATCAGCGCCAGTAAATCGGTCATGCCGATATCCTGCCCGGCCTGGAACAGTAAGGTGCTGGCCTGGCCGCGATGATGAGTCTGGTGATTGAAGAAGTGCAGCATCAGGCTGGCGTAAGGGCGATGCGCGGGCACGCCCTTCATATTGCCGTAGGCCAGCCCATGCTCCAGGTCCGGCTCGGTCAGCGCCGCTACCCAGTCGCTGATATGCCCATCCAGTCGGCTGCGCAATGTCTGCAACGAGGCGAGCGTGTCGAACAACAGCTGATCTAGCGCGACGGGCTGTTGCAGATCGTCCATTGCCTTGCGCAACTCAGCACACGCCGGGTGCTCGGCAAAGCGCTTGAGCCAGATGATATCGCCCACCGCAATATGGTTCAGCGTGCCGAGGATGGACGGGAAAAACGCCCCGCGATCCTCACTCAGCGCCTGCGGCGACAGCTTGCCGGCAGCGGCGTAGAGCTTGTCATTCATCCATGCGTTATAGCGGGCCAGTAACTGGAAATGGGCTAGTTGAGACATGGCGCTTAACTCGGCAATTAAGGTTCAGTCAGGCATCAAAAACCGGGCGGAAAAAGGTGCGCTCGTAGCTGATGATGCACTGGGTCTCTTCCGCATAGTTAAAGGCCGCCAGGCACTCGGCGTCGGCAAAGGACTTGAGCCGGTATTGCTCGTACGCCGCCAGGCTGGGGAAGCTGAACATCGCCAGGCCGATAGTGTTGGCACCTTCGGAGGGCAGAAAGTAACCGTGATGCGTACCGCCAAACTTCGCCACCAGGGCAATCCACAGCTTGCCGTAATGCTCGAATTCCTTGAGTTTGCGCGGGTCGAGCACATAGCGGATATGACAGGTGATCATGCTGGTCCCTCAATGATTGGATTGGATTGCTGTGTGGCTGCAGGCGATTAGGCAAGGTAAACCTGTCGCCTTTATTTCTCTAGCGTCTGCACCAGGCGAACCAGCACCGGCAAATGATCCGAGCCCAACTGTGGGCCTACTTGGCGCGACACGACCGCCCAATGTTGCGTGACCAGCACCTGGTCGATAGGCAACCCGACCACGCCCTGCAAAACGGCCGGCCAGGTCGCGGCCAAACCGCTGGCGCGGCGCAAACCCAATTGCGCCAGCCCGCTGAAGGCCGACGACCAAGGCGTGGCATTCAGGTCGCCAGCTAATACCGTCGGTACGGCGCGGGCTGCAGCTTGCTTGGCCAGGGCTGCCAACTTGGTGTTACGCACGCTGTGATACTGCGGCGAAAGCGGCGGCATGGGGTGCAGAGCGATAATCCCGATCGGCTGGCCGTGCCACTGCAGCTGCGCCTCGATATGGGCAATGCCCTGCGCATCTTCGATCACCTCTACCTGCTGCAGCGGATGGCGCGACAGTACGGCGATACCAAAGGGGTTGTCCTGGGCAACGATGTGTTGATAGGGGTAATCGCCGAGGGCGTGCAAGCCTTGCGCATAGGCCGGGGAAACCTCCAACAACACCACCACATCCGGCTCTTCCTGGGCCAGCCAGGCGGCCAATGCCTGAGTGTTGCGGCTATCTAGATGAACATTGGCACTGGCCACGGCAAATACCTGGGCCTGCGGATCGCCAGCCGGTGCTGGTGCGGATGCCGTCAGCCAGGGCAGCGGCAGCGCCAACAACAACACGGCCCAGCGCTTATCACGGCAACAGGCCAGTCCGGCAAACACCACTAACCCGAGCAAGAACAGCCACTGCCAATGGCTGACCAGGTCGATCAACCAGGCCAGCGCACCTGCGGACCCCGCGAGAAGATTCGAGAGCCACGGCAGTAGCAGGCCGAGCAGGCAAAGCAGCGCCAGCGTATTAACGCGTCTGGCCCTGAAGGCGCTGCGGTTTGGCTTGGGCTTATCGGGTGTGCGCGTTGTGGCCATGTTCGGATATGCGTGTTCCCGGCAACTTATTAGGGATCATGGTTGAAATGGCCTTGCCGCAGAAACGACTTGGTCTGAACGGACAATATTGATCCGGTTCATCGGCGGCGTGTCGCCTCCACCGCTTTAACCGAGTATTCGGCGGTATTTCAATTGCGTCGCCAAGCAGGAATCGCCGCAATGGTTATTGCGCGCAGCACCCATTCTCCTGGCCCATATAAATGATGTTTCAACCACCAGCGGCTGAATAGCAACTGAATGGCGAAAACAAAAGGCACAATCACAAGAACGATTAACGGCGAGAGTCGATCAATCAGTCCAAACCCGTATCCGGTAAACAGGATGCCAAGGAGTAGGGATTGCCCAAGATAGTTCGTTAGCGCCATTTTCCCCATGGGGGCAAGTGCTTGCTCAATACGCTGCCCTGGCTTTGTCCGGAACAGCATGACTGCTGCCACTACGTAGGACGCTGTGAGTAAAGGTGCCGTCAACTGACCGAGCCCGAAGGCGATGATTTCATAGGCACCGCCGGGAGCGTAGGTTGTTGCCAGCGCGTAAGTGAGTGCTCCGACGATTCCAATTGGCAAAGCAACCAGAAAGATCCGCTGTGTGTGCATGTTGTATAGAGCCGGATTCTCGAAAAAACGGATACGGCCTGCCGCGAGGCCAAAGAAAAACATGGCCATTGCACTTGGACCCTGCAGCATAAACAGGGTCGCAATCGTCTCCAGCAAGTGAGTTGCGTGGTAGTTAAGCGTCGCCATCGCGTCACCAGTGAATGCAGCCCGTTTCGCGTTGGCACTGGTGAGGTCTGCGTCCATCACTGCGGCCTGAGTCATTGCAGCGATCCCGAGCAGTATCCATAGCACGCCCATGGTCACGACTAACACGACGCCGATCTTCGCCGCACGACCAGGTGGGAAACCCCGACAGGCTAAAAGTATCAACCCTAATAGTGCGTAGATAGAGAGTATCTCGCCGTAGTAGAGGCAGGCTCCGTGCGCTAGACCGATTGCGAGCAGTCCGCTCTGGCGCCGCAGCATTCGTGGGAAGAATGCGCGTTCAGCCCGTTCGGCTGATGCCATTTGTAGGGTAAAGCTGTAGCCAAATAGAAAGGAAAATAATAAGTAGAATTTGGTTTCAAAAAACAGCGAGATGGAAAAACGAACCGCTTGATCAACCCCTGATACATAAACGGGATTGGACTGTGTTGTGGTGTAGTAGGGGTCGGCGAAAGCCCATATGTTCACCGCAAGAATTCCGAGTAGGGCGAATCCCCGCAACGCGTCGATATTAAGAAGGCGGTTTGATTGTTCCAATTCGAGTTACCCTGCAAGTTTGTATTTATGCTTAAACATGTTCTGTGCTTATGCATTAGTAATTAATATGTACAACAACGGCACACTAAAACAGATGCGTCACACAGGGCATTGGCCAGTAAAAAATAAAATTAGGTGCGTATTTATCTATGTCTGCGTTGAGACGGGAGCCTTACAGGCTATTTTCCTTCTTTCGGTATTTGGCGTTTGAGGGGTGGTTGGCATGATGCTAGAACGCTAGACAAAGCAGAACTCAATCTCATCGGTCTCGACTTCAAATAAGGCCGAGTGCTCAACGTTTGCAGGTACGTGATGCCCCGTCACCGACGTAATCCGGATCGTTTGCTTATTCATACCCAAAATCAATTCGCCGTGCGTAATCACGCCATGGTTATTGGTGTGGGTATGCGGTGGGATGAATGTTCCGGCGGGGGGGAGGTAAATACAACGGTGCTGCCTTTTGCCTCAAGCTTACAGGCGTCAAAGCGGCCGTCGAATAAGAGCAGTTGTTTGACTATTTTTGGGTATTGGCCTGGCATATGAGCATTCTTCCTTGTGGTTCATCACGGCGTATTGAGTTTATGGCTGTGGCGCGTCTTCGCTTGGAGCGGTTAAATCCGACACCGCTGGCTCGGGCGTAATGATTGAGTCAGGCTTGGCTTCTTCAGCCAGTTTTAAGCGGTCGGCTTTGCTGATGTAGGTGGATTTTTTCTTCGGAGCTTTTTTCGCGTTGGCCTTTTTTGCATGGGCTTCCAGCAGTTGTTTGATTTTCTTGCGACGGTTCATGGGGTAGGCCGTTTAGAGGGTTAAGCGTGCGGCGTTTAGGTGTTGAGCCCATGGCTACTGATGCCGCAGGAACCCACGTTCTGGTGTTCAGCCATTTTGCATGCTGACGCGTTGCAATACGGCTGTTCACCCTAGCCGGCTAACGCTGATCGATTGATACGGGCTGATCTGAAAGCAGTGCTTTCAGTAACGCTTCAGCCAAATGGGTGTTGTCTTGCATCGTGTGGCCGTTAAACGCCTCGCTTTTCCAACTGCTGGGCGCTTCGGGGTGCGGGCCTGAAACGGCCACTTTGCCGTGACCGTAGGCGTTCACGAGCGCTGCTGGCTGGCCGTTTTGATAGCGAGCGATAATCTGGGTGAACTCAGCGTCTGGCTGCAGCGTAAATTCGGGCCCTGCCTGATAGTACATACGGCGCGTTTCGCCCAGCCAGGTGATGGGGTAAATCTTGGGCGCAAAGTCTTCGTCATGCGCATCAGATTCTGCAGGGGTAAGACCCAAGGCTGGGAAAAAGTCACCTTCATCATGCCAGCCGGCAGATGCTAAAAACGCCCCGCCACAGACGCCCAAGTACCTTCCGCCGTTTTGCAGGTATGTCTTTAAAGCTTGGCGCGTAGTGGGTGTAAAAGCTTCAAGCAATGGCTGCACATCATCATCCGTCCCGCCCAGGATAAAAACACGGGCATTATCCAGCAGCGTTGGCAATGCGTTCAGGTTGCTCACGTACTGGATCTTCAGGCCGCTCTTACTTGCAATGTCGGCAATCGCCTCTGTGCTGTCGGGGTCTGCACCTGCGCCGTTATAGATCAATGCATAGTTCCCACGTGCAGTGGGTTGAGCGGCAGCCGCTTCGACGAGCGTAGGCAGGATGAAGGTCGTTAAAAGTGCAGCTGAGCAGAGCATCCCTTTGAGTAAGCGCATTCAACAAATTCCCTGTTGGTTAACGTGCAAGTGGTTTATACGTATGGCTGCTTAACGCATTTTGTAGATGTTTATGGCTTTATGCTAAACAACATCCCCTTGATGTGCGTCTATCTTGCGGCCCGTACCGGAGGGTGTGATACACCGCGGTCCAATCTTATCCCGCCGCCCATTTACAAATCACATCCCATCGACACAACTGTTGCCGGTTCAGTGTTCACCGTTCGCGGCGTCATAGCGACAGCTCGAGCCTGTCTCTGTGTGGGCCGTCAGTTTTTGAGTGGGATATAGATCTCGGTCACACTGTTCGGATCCATGGGGCCTAGGAAGCGCTCACCACTGTATTCGAACTCCACGCCCTCGTCTGGCTGCATTCCGGCAGATGGCAGCCATTCACTGTAAGCAGCACGGAAGGTTTCTGGCAGCGTAGCAACTATGCCGTGATGCTCGATCCTCGCGTAGTGACGAGAGGGTATCTGCACTTCCACCATGCCGGCCACTAGCGGTGCGTCGGCACCCACCGGCAAACCCGCGATATAACGCCATTCGCCGTCATCCAGGGGCTGGCAGACTCCAAAAGTCCCGACCGGATCTTGTAGGCGATCGATCTCTGGCTCTCTCGGTACGAAGCGCTCCCACATTTGGCCGATAGTGCCCTCGTTGTGCTGTTGCCAGCTCATGCCCATGATTCGCAATGCCGGATAAACGACTCGCTCAGGCGTTTGCATCCCGGGTATGCAACGCTCTGGCTGAGCCAGGTAGCGAGTGAGCTGGTCAAGTACCTGCTGGTCGCGGGCGATTGCACCTTTGAGTTTGCGGGCATGTGCCTCCAGGGCCTCACGGAGGCTTACGACACAGTCCAGTCGGCCACTATTCGCCAGTATGCGAATATCCTCCAGCGGCATACCAATTTGTTTGAGCCAAACAATGCGACCCAGGGTAATGATTTGTTCGGGCTGGTAATACCGATAGCCATTGTCGCGTCCGGTAAGGGCCGGGGTGAACAACCCAATGCTGTCATAGTGGCGAAGTGTCTTGGTCGTAAGCCCGTGACAACGTGCCATTTGTCCGATGGTAAGCATGGAGCCTCCTGTTTCTACTGGTAAAAACCTAGCGTATTGCTTGCCCTAGGGGAAAGCTCAAGCGCCTCCAATTCTGCCGCTCGTCAACTAATACGTGTGCGACTCAGGTCGAATGCAAATAGGTACTCAGTCCATGCAATGGTGCAGGCCACAGCACCTTTTCCTGCAGCCCTAATGCGCCCACAAAAAAGCGGGCCGTAGCCCGCTTCTTTATAGCCGTGCAGCTTGGGCTTATTTAAGCCACTCGGCGACGCGCTCTGGGTTTTTGCTGATCCAGGCTTTGGCCGCGTCTTCCGGTTTGGCGCCTTCGCGGATGGCGAGCATGACGGCGCCGACTTCTTCACCGCTCCAGGAGAATTTCTTCAGAAAGGCAGCAGCTTCCGGGGCTTTGCTGTTGATGCTGGGGTTGGCGACGGTGTCGACGTGTTCGTCATCACCGAAGACTTTTTTCGGGTCTTCGAGGAAGCGCAAGTTCCATTTGGCGAACATCCAGTGCGGGATCCAGCCGGTGACGACAATGGCTTCCTTGTTCTTCTCGGCGCGGGTCAGGGCGGTGGCCATGGCGGGGCCGGAGCTTGGCATCAGTTTGATGTCGCTGAGGGCGTATTCCTTGATCGCTTCTTCGGTGCGGCGCATCACGCCGGCGCCGGCGTCGATGCCGGTGATTTTGCCGTCGAAGTCCTTGGCGTAGGTTTGCAGGTCGGCGATGGTTTTGGCGGGTACGTAGTCCGGCACGATCAGGCCGATTTTCGCCCCGGCGTAGTTGGTGCCGAGCACTTCGACTTTGTCTTTGAGTTTTTCAAAGTATTCGCCGTGGGTGGCGGGCAGCCAGGCGGAGAGTGTGGCGTCGAGGTCGCCGCGGGCTACGCCCTGCCACATGATGGCCGGCTCGACGGCTTTCAGCTCAACGCTGTAGCCCAGCTTGCTGTGCAGGATTTCCCCGGCGACATGAGTGGCGGCGACGCTGTCGTCCCAGCCGTTGACGTAGCCGATGTTCAGGGTGGCTTTGTCAGCTGCCATGGCGCTGCTCATGCCGAGTACCAGGGCGGCGACGCCGAGGTTTTGCAGGCAGAGGTTCTTCAGGTTTCGCATAGGGTGTGCTCCGTCAGTGAGAGTGGCAGTTCAGTGAGTTACTGGCGCGTTCTTCTTGCGGGCCTAGCTGGGTAAACATGCGGGTATTGCGTGTTGGTCGTCCTGGCTGGTTGTGTGCTGCGAGGTAAATCGCGGGTGCAGCAAACCCGGCGATGGCCGTGTGGCCTCGCGGGTTGCGTTGTTAAAAAGGTGAGTCAGCTAACCGCGCCGCCCACCGTTGTGCGGCGGCGCGGTGCTTGGCTTACAGGCCGAGGTGTTTCTTCACGGCAGCCAGGCCGTCTTGGCCGTCATAGGTGGTAACACCGGCCAGCCACTGGTCGAGGATTGCCGGGTTGGCTTTGAGCCAGTTTTTCGCCACTTCGGTGGGGTTCTGTTTTTCCAGAACCTTTTCCATCAACTGGCTTTCGATTTCCACGGTGAACTGCAGGTTGTTCAGCAGTTTGCCGACGTTGGCGCAGCGCGCTTCGTAATCTGGCGGTACCACGGTGAAGACCTTGGCAGCGCCGAAGTCAGGGCCGAACACGTCATCGCCGCCTTCCAGGTAGGTGATGTCGAACTGCGTGTTCATCGGGTGTGGTGCCCAGCCGAGGAATACGGCGGGTTCTTTCTTTTTCACTGCGCGCTGCAACTGGACAAGCATGCCGGCTTCGCTGGACTCGACCATCTTGAATTCGCCGAGGCCGAACTGGTTGCTTTTGATCATGCCGTCGATCAGCAGGTTACCGTCGTTGCCAGGCTCGATGCCGAAAATCTTGCCGCCCAGTTGGTCTTTGAACTTGGCGATGTCGGCAAAGCTTTTCAGTCCGGCTTCTGCGGCGTAGGTCGGGACGGCGAGGGTGTACTTGGCACCTTCAAGGTTGGCCTTAGGCAGCACTTTGACGCCGCCATCCTTGGTGAAGGGCTCGATCACGGCGTCCATCGAGGGCGCCCAGTAGCCGAGGAAGGCGTCGATCTGACCGCTTTTTACCCCGGTGAAGGCGATAGGCACGGAGGCCATGATCTTGCGGGTCTGGTAACCCAGGCCTTCGCTCAGGGTCATGGCGACACCGGTGGTGGCGGCGATGTCGGCCCAGCCGATTTCGGCGAAGCGCACCATCTTGCAACTTTCCGGCTCCTGCGCCCAGGCGCTTTGCAACATGGCCACGGAGAGCAGGCCGACACCTGCGAGCTGTTTAATCGTTTTCATCTTCGACTCCCTGTGATGGCAAAAGCTAAGGCTTACTGACGTTGAAGTTTGCCGCTGAACCAGCCGAACACGCTGCGGCGTTTGGCGGTTTGCGGGGTTCCGAAACTCTCCGTGATGCGGTCGAGAATGATCGCCAGCAGCACCACGGCCATGCCGCTTTCGAAACCGAGGCCGATGTCCAGGCGCTGAATACTCGCCAGTACGTCGTTGCCCAGGCCGCCCGCACCCACCATCGAGGCAATGATCACCATGGACAGGGCCATCATGATGGTTTGGTTGACCCCGGCCATGATCGATGGCATCGCGTTAGGCAGCTGGACTTTGAAGAGTAGCTGACGCGGCGTGCAACCGAAGGACTGACCGGCTTCGATGATTTCCTTGTTGACCTGGCGGATACCCAGGTTGGTCAGGCGCACCGCGGGCGGCATGGCGAAAATCACCGTGGCGATGATCCCCGGCACGCGGCCGAGGCCGAACAGCATGGCGGCAGGAATCAGGTAAACGAACGCCGGCATGGTCTGCATAAAGTCGAGAATCGGCCGGATGATGGTCGCCACGCGCTCGCTGCGCGCCGCCCAGATGCCCAGGGGAATGCCCAGTAGCAGGCTGATCAGGGTGGCGGAGAAGGTCAGGCCGAGGGTGACCACCGTCTGTTCCCAGAAGCCGGTGAGTACAATCAGGACAAAGGCGACAGCCGTGAAGATGGCGAATTTGTAGCCGATACGCCACAGGCCCAGACCGACGAAGATGGCAATCAGCAACCAGGCCGGTGGCAGCATCAGCAGCCATTCGATGCCTTCTGAGAAGCCGTTGACCACTGAGCCGATGCTGTCGAAGCCATCGCTGTAGTTGTCCAGCAGGTGTTGGACCACGTCATTGACCCAGCTACCCAGGTCGAGCTGTTTCTCACTCATGGAACTCTCCCTGCAGGCGGGTCAGCAGCCGGCCCTTGCTGATGGCTCCGCTGTAGCGGCCATTGCTGTCGACCACGGGGATCGGCCCTTCGTTGTCCACCAGGCGACCAATAACCTGGTCCAGTGGCAGGTCTTCAGGCACAGGCAGGATCTGTTTGAGCACGCTGCTGTCAAGGCTGCAGGTGCTGCCGCCATCCACCAGCAGGGCGATTTTTTCCAGGCTGATGGAGCCCTGAAAGGTGTGCTGTTCATCCACCACAAAGGCGTAGTGCTTATCCAACGCTTGCAGTTCCTGGCAGACCTTTTGTGCATCCGGTGCTTTGCCGTTGTGCACGTAGATGGGCACGCTGTCAGCCATGAGCTGGCCGGCGGTGAGGTAGCGGTTGGTGTCGACGGTGTTGAAGAAGTTGCGCACGTAATCGTTGGCGGGGTTGTCGATCAGCTCTTGCGGGGTGCCGACTTGAATCAGTTTGCCGCCTTCCATGATGCCGATGCGGGTGCCAATGCGCATGGCCTCCTCGATGTCGTGCGAGACGAAGATGATGGTGCGGCGATCGGTCTTTTGCAGTTCCAGCAGCACGTCCTGCATCTCGCGGCGCTTGAGCGGGTCAAGGGCGGAGAAGGCTTCGTCCATGATGATCATTGACGGGTCAACCGCCAAGGCGCGGGCCAGGCCAACGCGTTGCTGCATGCCGCCGGACAGCTCGCTCGGCAGCTTGTGGGCAAAGGTGTCGAGGCCGACTTGTTTGAGCACTTGCATGGCGCGCTCTTCGCGTTCTTTTTTACCTTTGCCGGCCACTTCCAGACCGAAGGCGGCGTTGTCCAGTACGGTGCGCGAGGGCATCAGGGCGAAGGACTGGAAAACCATGCTCATGTCGCGGCGGCGCAGGTCAATCAGTTGCGCCTTGGGCAGTTTGGCGACGTTCTGCCCGTCGATGTAGACATTGCCGCCGCTGGGTTCAACCAGGCGGTTGATCAGGCGGATCAGGGTGGATTTGCCAGAGCCGGAGAGGCCCATCAGCACGAAAATTTCACCTTCCTCGACGCTGAAGGACACGTCGCTGACGCCGATAACCGCGCCTTTTTCCGCAAGAATCCGCTCCTTGCTCCAGCCCTGCTTGAGCAGTTCGATGGCTTCTTGTGGCTCTGCGCCGAACACCTTGTAGAGGTTTTCGACGACGATTTTTCCAGACTGCATGGGATGATTCCCCTTCAGTAGACATCCAGATCAGTGCTGCGGAACCGCGCCTACGCCAGCTGGCGTACGTACGGTGATGCCGACTGTTCTTGCCTGTGTGGGTTTACTGGGTTCCGGGGTCGGGGCCGTGCCTTGCCGCGCAACACATTCGGGGCGCTCAGGCACAACCGCTGCGGCGCTCCAGTTGCCTTGCGGGCAATGGACGCTAAGAGGGCGTACTGTCGAGTCAACCTTGCTGTGTCGTGCTGCAAACCGCGTTCCAAACCCTCTGGCAGTGTTACGAAGCCCCATCCTTGGGTTTTACACACCTCGACCCGAGGTGCGCGTACATCCGAAATTTCTTGTTGGGCTGGCGCCCGTTTGGGACAAGCCAGCACTTATATATTCTTCGGTCCGGGGCTGTGGGCGCCCGGTCTGTCGACTCTGCGGCAAGCTACTGAAACTACTGCGCTCGGTTATAGGGCGTTGGATTCAGCCTCAATATGTTCATGTACAACTCGTACACTCCACTTTCTCGGCTGATTCCGCCTTGCCTAACCTTCGCTCGCTACGTTTCAACAACCTGCCGGAATCTGACAGCGACGAAATCGGCTGACTCAACGATATAGTCTTCGGCCTGTCGCAATTGTCGGTTTGCGACCCTGACGTGTTGCGCGGCGACAGACGCTTTAAAAACCATAACAGACTTTTTTGCCCCCTGGCCAAGGCTGCAAGCCGCGCCGGGTCTGGTTTGCCATCGTTGAGTCGGCCACAACCAGGATGACCCGTGGGCTGTGGCGTGATCGAGAAAACTGTAAATCAGTCATTTGCGGCAAGGCTCGGCGGCGCTTTGGGCAGTTGTCCGTCGCGTTGTTTGACGCCCTGCAGCCAGCTGGCCAGCGCCTGCGGATTGGCCTTCAGCCAGGCTTTGGCCTCGCGCCGCGGGTTGGTGTTCTTATTCAGGATCGCGCCCATCAGGTGGCTTTCCATCTCCAGGCTGAAACGCAGGTTCTGCAGCAGTCGGATTACGTTCGGGCACTGCTCGCCAAGGCCGGCACGCACATTGGTGTAGACCGTGGCGCCGCCATAATTGGGGCCGAAGAACTCATCGCCACCATCCAGGTAATACAGTTGCAACTGGTTGTTCATCGGGTGCGGCGCCCAGCCGAGAAACACCACCCACTGTTTGAGGTGCTCAGCGCGTTTGACCTGGGCCAGCATGCCGTTCTCGCTGGATTCCACCAGGCTGAAGCCTTGCAGGCCGAACGCGTTCTTGTCGATCATCTGCTGGATCAGCTTGTTGCCGTCGTTGCCCGGTTCGATACCGTACACCTTGTTGCCCAATTCTTTACTGAAGCGCGCAAGATCGGCGAAGTTTTTTACGCCGCCGTCATAGGCCGCCTGATTCACCGCCAGGGTGTATTTGGCACCGATAAGGTTGGCGCCGAGGGTCTTTACCGAGCCGTTGGCGGCGTAGGGCTTGATGTCGTTTTCCATGCTCGGCATCCAGTTGCCGAGGAATACATCGATCTTGCCATCCTGCATGGCCTGGTAGGTGTCCGGCACGGACAGGCGTTTAACCTGGGTGCGGTAGCCAAGGTCGCTGAGTACCTGGCGGGTGACGGCGGTGGTCACGGTGATGTCGGTCCAGCCGACATCGGCGAAGCGGATCACGTCGCATTGCGCCGGTTCCACGGCCTGGGCCATGAGTGGTGTGCTCAGAGCAGCCGCCAGCAGGCAGCCGCGCATATTCAGTGTCATCAAGCCTCTCCCGATTACGGTGGCAGGGCGCGCCTGTGAAGGCATGCAGTCGGCCACGGGGTGGGCAGGGCGAGCAGCGGCTTGCCGGTCCATGGGCGCGGCGATCATGCCGACAGATTTCCTCCGCTGCCTATGCGTGAAGTCGCAACTAGAACGCTGCTGTCGTGATTGGCTGCGGCGGCGGTTGAAGGTGTGAAGCTGTTAGCGGTGCTGCGACCGCTCGCCATGTGGCAGGTGCGCTGACGGATTTAGGCATGGGCGGGTCGGTGTGAGGTGGCGGCCTGCTAGCGAAATCCTGATCATGGCCTGTACGTAGCATCAGTGCAGGAGAGTGTCGTGGCTATCAGCGTGTTTGACTTGTTCAAGATCGGCATCGGGCCGTCCAGTTCGCATACCGTCGGGCCGATGCGGGCGGCGGCGCTGTTCAGCGCTGCACTGGGCGAGCGGCGCCTGCTGGAGCGCACGGCACGCTTGCAGGTACGCCTGTACGGTTCGCTGTCGGCCACCGGTGTTGGCCATGGCAGCGACCGCGCGGTGATCATGGGGCTGATGGGCGAGTGGCCAGATCTGGTCGATCCGAGCACGATCGAACCACGTATTGCGGACCTGTTGGCCAGCGGCCAATTGTTACTTGGCGGGCGCGTCAGCATCGCCTTCGACTGGGCGCGTGACATGCTGCTGCTCGACGAAAACCTGCCCTATCACCCCAACGCCATGACCCTCAGTGCCTTTGCCGCCGATGGCAACCTGCTGCACGAAAACACCTATTACTCGGTGGGCGGCGGTTTTGTGGTGGACGCCGAGCAGGCCGCCAGCGGCCAGTTGGATCAGGATCACACGCAGCTGCCCTACGACTTCAATAGTGCGGAAGAGCTGCTGCGCCTGTGCAAGGCCCATGGTCTGCGCGTCTCCGAACTGATGATGGCCAATGAAAAGGCCTGGCGCAGTGAGGCGGAGATCCGCAGCGGGCTGATGCGCCTGTGGCAGGCGATGCGTGACTGCGTCGAGCAGGGCCTGAAGCATGAGGGCACCTTGCCCGGCGGACTCAACGTCAAACGCCGCGCTGCCAAGCTGCACCGCAGCTTGCAGGAAATGAGTAAACCCAACGTGATCGGCTCCACGCTCAGCGGTATGGAGTGGGTCAACCTGTTTGCCCTGGCGGTGAATGAGGAAAACGCCGCCGGCGGGCGCATGGTCACCGCGCCGACCAATGGTGCGGCCGGGATCATTCCGGCCGTGCTGCATTATTACGTGCGCTTCAGTCCGGCGGTCAGTGAGGCCCATGTGGTCGACTACCTGCTGGCAGCAGCGGCCATCGGCATTCTGTGCAAGAAAAACGCATCCATCTCCGGCGCAGAAGTCGGTTGTCAGGGTGAGGTTGGTTCAGCCTGCGCCATGGCGGCGGCCGGGTTGGCGGAAATTCTCGGTGCGACGCCGGGTCAGGTGGAGAACGCCGCCGAGATCGGCCTGGAGCACAACCTTGGCCTGACCTGCGACCCGGTCGGTGGTCTGGTGCAGGTGCCATGCATCGAGCGCAACGCGATTGCTGCAGTGAAGGCAATCAACGCCGCGCAGATGGCCCTGCGCGGCGACGGTGAGCACTTTATCTCGCTGGATCGGGTGATCCGTACCATGCGCGACACCGGCGCCGACATGCATGACAAGTACAAGGAAACCTCGCGCGGCGGGCTGGCAGTGAGCGCGGTGGAATGCTGAGGCGGTGATTCTGCGGCCGCCCTCGCGGCGAGGGCGGCGTGTCCAATTGAGTGCGTACAGCGTGTCGCGCTCAATTATGGTGCGTGGCTGTTCGGCGCGGCGGAAAAGGGCAATGCAGCGCTGCTGAATACGGCCTGACCGTTGGTCCGTTACCGCACTGTTTTTACTCTGCGTAGCGGGGTGACAAAGCACCTGCTCGGCAGTGCTACCGAAATGCTCAAGCGCCCGCCGACCGGGCGTTTACGGTCGTAATCAGAATGCTTCTGTCGCTCCTGCCAACGCCTAGTGGCACTAGCCTTGGGTAACGGCTGATATTTTTAATTGAACGACCAATCAATTTAGGCACGGCCTTTGCGTTATGCAGCCTGTCAGTCTGGTGCCATGCAGTCCCAGAATCATAAGAAGAGCCACCCTACAGAGGGGCTCACTACCGTGCTTTGCTTCGCGTGAGGGTTTACCTGATGTCACAGTTCACTCAAGGGGCACAACCCCAGAGCCGTGCTCCGCAATCCATCGGCTTTCTCCTGCTCGACAACTTCACCCTGATTTCCCTGGCGTCGGCCGTCGAGCCGCTGCGCATGGCCAACCAGCTGTCCGGCAAGGAGCTTTACCGTTGGCACACCCTCAGCCAGAGCGGTCAACCCGTCTGCGCCAGTGATGGTCTGCAGATTACCCCGGACGCAGGCCTGAGCAACGCGCCGCGCCTGGATGCAGTGATCGTCTGCGGTGGCGTGGACATCCAGCACAGCGTCACCCGCGAGCATGTGCAGTGGTTGCAGAGCCAGGCGCGTCATGGTGCACAACTGGGCGCGGTGTGCACCGGCAGCTGGGCGCTGGCCAAGGCCGGGCTGCTCGACGGTTTCGATTGCAGCGTGCACTGGGAGTGTTTGGCCTCGATGCAGGAAGCCTTCCCCCGCGCCGGCGTCAGCACCCGCCTGTTCTCGATTGACCGCAACCGCCACACCAGCTCCGGCGGCACCGCACCGATGGACATGATGCTGCACGTGATCGGCCGCGAGCATGGCCGCGAACTGGCAGCGGCGATCTCCGAGATGTTTATCTACGAACGCATCCGCAACGAGCAGGACCACCAGCGCGTGCCGCTCAAGCACATGCTCGGCACCAACCAGCCGAAGCTGCAGGAAATCGTTGCGCTGATGGAAGCCAACCTGGAGGAGCCGATCGACCTCGATCAGCTGGCGCTGTATGTCGATGTGTCGCGCCGCCAGCTGGAGCGCCTGTTCCAGAAGTACCTGCACTGCTCGCCGTCGCGCTACTACCTCAAGCTGCGGCTGATCCGTGCGCGGCAGCTGCTCAAGCAGACCAGCATGTCGATCATCGAAGTGGCCTCGGTGTGCGGCTTTGTCTCCACCCCGCATTTCTCCAAGTGCTACCGCGAATACTTCGGCATCCCGCCCCGCGACGAGCGCGCCGGTCAGCAGGGCAGTAATGTGGTGGCACTGCTGCCGATGCCGGAAGACCTGATGCGCCCTTCAACGTCCTCGGCCATGGCCGCGTTGACGCGTGCGCAGGGGGAGTCGACGTTTGCCAGCGTCAGGCTTTAAGAGTCTGTTTACGATCTGCTGCGCGTCGGCCCTACGGCGTTAAAAACAGACTCGGAAAGCCGCTTGTGGCTAACGCGCTTTAGCGCGATCCGAAGGGCGAGTGAAACGAGTAATGCTCATGTACAAAAGTACACTCCGCTTCCTCGCCTGTTTTGACCCGCCGGAGGCTGTTACTAACGTAGCGCCTTGTATGGCTCTAGCTCGCGAGAGCTTGAGGTTCTGAGTCGAGAGCGTAGGGTGGGAGGCGCTTTAGCGGCGAGCTTTTAATCGCTCGTCGCGGCTAAAACGGAGTGCCGCCCAGCCCCTCCCACAAAACAAAAACGCCGCACTGGCCTTGAAGGCGAGTGCGGCGTTTTGCTGCATGCGTGGTGGTCGATACGCGTTGCTCAGTACTCGATCGCCACATCACCCTGCGGCACGCTGCAGCAGGAGAGGATGTAGCCCTCGGCGACGTCGTCGTCGGTGATCCCGCCGTTGTGTTCCATGCTCACTTCGCCAGCGGTTTTCAGCACCTTGCAGGTGCCGCAGATGCCCATGCCGCAGGCCTTGGGGATATGCAGGCCAAGTTTGGCGGCGGCGGCGTGCACAGTTTCGCCCGGGTCGACGCGGATGCTCTTGCCGGTGCTGGTGAACGCCACCTGATGCTGTTCGGCGGCGGGTACGGGGGGCGCTACGGCAGCTTCTGCAGCCAGTTCCTTGACCTCGGCACGCACCTCGGGCGGTGTCGGGCCGAAGGCTTCTTCGTGGTAATGCGCCATGTCGAACTGGTTGGCTTCAAGCAGGCGCTTGACCGCGCTCATGTAGGGCGTCGGGCCGCAGCAGAAGATTTCCCGCTCGAGATAATCCGGGGCAATCAGCTCGAGCATCTTCTGGTTGAGGTAGCCGCGATAACCGGCCCAGGCCTCGCCCAGGCCGTGCTTTTCACAGATCAGGTGCAGGCTGAAGTTGCTGATCCGCGCGGCCATGTGTTCCAACTCGCGGTGGTAGATGATGTCCTTCGGCGAGCGTGCGCTGTGCACGAACACCATGTCGACATTGGCGTTGGTGTCGTAGAACCAGCGCGCCATCGACATCACCGGCGTGATGCCGACGCCGCCGCTGAGGTAAAGCACCTTCTCGGCGGGGAAATCGATGGCATTGAACAGCCCGACCGGGCCGTGTACCGGCAGTTCCTGACCTTCCTGCAGATTGTCATGCAGCCAGTTGGAAACCTTGCCGCCGGGCACGCGCTTGATGGTGATGGAGAAACTGTAGGGCACCGACGGCGAGCTGGAGATGGTGTAGGAGCGCATCACCGGCTGGCCTTCGATTTCCAGTTCCAGGGTGACGAACTGCCCCGGCTTGAAGAAGAACAACACCGGCTGGTCGGCCATAAAGCAGAAGGTGCGCACGTCCCAGGTTTCCTGGATGACTTTGACGCAGCGCACCAAATGGCGGCCATTGCTCCAAGTCTGTGTGGTGACGGGGTTGAGGAAGTCGTTGGACATGGCTTTTCTCGCGCACAGCGGCCCGTTGGCAGGCCTGTTGAAATCGATTGTGCGCATCGACCGACGCGCTCATTTATCTGCCAGCGACATTTACATGCTTATCGCGACCTGGCCCATGGTGCGGGGTGTGTCGCGTCGGAAACGGATGTGACCATGTCGTCCATGGATAAGGTTTGGCCCTGCCTCAGCGCCACACTGAAAACCAGCCGAATTATAAGGTTAAGAGCGAATGCCCCGATCACGCACGCGCCCTCGGCAGGCGCTGAGCGGGGCCATGCCGCCACCTTGCGTGAGGGTCAGCAGACCCCTGCTGAATTAGCCACTTTTACGGCCGTCGTCGCAGGCGACGGCCATTGAGGAGTAACCGATGGACGTCACTTCCACCCTGAGCCTGGGCGACCCGCTGGAGCCCGCACGCAAGGCCACCGCCGAAATGCTGCAAAGCCGCGAGCGCACCTTCTCGCTGCCACAACCCTTCTACAGCGATGAGCGCCTGTTCAAGATCGACATGCAGGAGATCTTCCACAAGGAATGGCTGATCGCCGGCATGACCTGCGAGATCCCGGCCAAGGGCAACTTCCTCACCCTGCAGATTGGCGACAACCCGATCATGGTGATTCGCGGTGCCGATGGCGTGGTGCATGCGTTCCATAACGTGTGTCGTCACCGGGGTTCGCGTCTGTGCACCAGTGACAAAGGCAAGGTGGCCAAGCTGGTCTGTCCTTATCACCAGTGGACCTACGAACTTGACGGTCGCCTGCTGTTCGCCGGCACCGAAATGGGCGCGGATTTCGACCTCAAGGACTACAGCCTGAAACCGGTCAACTGCAAGGTGGCAGGCGGCTATATCTTTATCTCCCTGGCGGAGAACCCGCCGGCCATCGACGAATTCCTCAGCACCCTGGCTCACTACATGGAGCCCTACGACATGGAAAACACCAAGGTGGCGGTGCAAACCACCTTGATGGAAAAAGCCAACTGGAAGCTGGTGATGGAGAACAACCGCGAGTGCTACCACTGCAACGGTTCGCACCCGGAACTGCTCAATACCTTGTTGGAGTGGGATGACGTCACCGACCCGCGCGCCACTCAGGCGTTCAAGGATCAGGTGGCCGAATGCACGGGGCGCTGGGACAAAGACAACATTCCCTACGCCCATGCCAGCTTCGGTCTGCGCAACCGTATCGTGCGCATGCCGTTGCTCAAGGGCACTGTGTCGATGACCATGGACGGCAAGCAAGGCTGCAAGAAACTGATGGGCCGCATCACCGACCCGGACCTCGGCTCGATGCGCATCCTGCACCTGCCGCACTCGTGGAACCACTGCATGGGCGATCACATGATTGTCTTCACCGTCTGGCCGATCAGCGCCCAGGAAACCATGGTCACCACCAAATGGCTGGTGCACAAGGATGCCGTGGAAGGTGTCGATTACGACGTGGCCCGCCTGCGCCAGGTGTGGGACGCGACCAACGACCAGGACCGTCGCCTGGCCGAAGAAAACCAGCGTGGCATCAACTCCACCGCCTACCAGCCCGGCCCGTACTCGAAGACCTACGAGTTTGGCGTGGTCAACTTTATCGACTGGTACAGCGAGCGCGTGCTCAACAACCTTGGCGCGGCGCCAGCGCCTTACCTGAAAGGGGTTGCCGCCGAGTAACGGAGCTGGCGGGTTGGTCGCCCGCCGGAACGGCTCCACACTGAGGCCTTCATGGCCACTTTGTTGCCCGCAGTCTGCTGCGGGCATTTTTTTAGCCCCGCCAATGTGCGCCATTACCTGCGCACAAGTGTTACCGCTCAGCCAGCAACGGGAACACAAACGAGTAGCAGCACCCCAGAATGGTGACTGCTTGTGTCAGTTTTGCTGCCTGGAATTTCCATATCGCATTGATTTATAAGTTATTTTTAAAGTTGGCACGCTGAATGCTTTGTTTCCTGCACAAAAACAATAACAAACATCAGCAGAACTATCGTACCGACTCAAGGCACAACAAAAACAAGAGTACCCACGAGTCGCAAACAGATTTTTTTGGAAAGGGTATGTGATTCGGGTTTTCCCGCAACCAGGCCGAAAAGAATAAAACTACCTTGAGGTAGCTCGGTGTGCCGGTTGGATCATTGCAGGGGTTTTGGCAATGGCGATTGCTGTATCAGTACCCAAAAAAATACGTTTGCCCTTGGTTCCACTTGGAATCACCGAAAGCGATGACGCAACAAACAGCGATAAAACAACAATAACAGTCGCCCAATAATAAAAATAAAGCACACACCCAATTAGAGGGGAGCCTAGGCTCCCCTTTGTGCTTTCTGCGGTTTCGTTTTCCTTCCTCTCGCGACCTTTCCGCACGCCAGGCCGTGCAGTCGGTTGGGCGCTCGCTCGGTGGCTTACTCGTAGGCGACCCCGCTTTGACGCTTTCGGCAATACCCCGGTCGCTTTTGCACCGGGTCGCCCGAGCCCCCAGGGATATGCTCAGTCCAAAGCGCCAACAACGGGTTTGGCGACACCGCTAAAAAAGGGGACTGCCTGATGAGCCCAGCCGAATTACACGCCGACAGCATCGTTATTGACGGGCTGATCATCGCCAAGTGGAACCGCGACCTGTTCGAGGACATGCGCAAAGGCGGCCTGACCGCCGCCAACTGCACCGTGTCGGTGTGGGAAGGCTTCCAGGCGACGGTGAACAACATTGCCGCCAGCCAGAAGTTGATCCGCGAAAACAGCGACCTGGTGATGCCGGTGCGCAGCACTGCCGACATTCGTGCGGCCAAGGCGCAGGGCAAGACCGGCATCCTCTTCGGCTTCCAGAACGCCCATGCGTTCGAGGACCAGATTGGCTATGTCGAGGTGTTCAAGCAGCTCGGCGTGGGCATTGTGCAGCTCTGCTACAACACCCAGAACCTGGTTGGCACCGGTTGCTACGAGCGTGACGGCGGGCTGTCCGGCTTTGGCCGCGAGATCGTTGCCGAGATGAACCGCGTCGGCATCATGTGCGACCTGTCCCATGTAGGCAGCAAGACCAGCGAGGAAGTCATCCTTGAATCGAAAAAGCCGGTCACCTATTCCCACTGCCTGCCGTCGGGCTTGAAAGAGCACCCGCGCAATAAGTCCGATGCCGAGCTGAAATTTATCGCCGATCACGGCGGTTTTGTCGGCGTGACCATGTTTGCGCCGTTCCTGGCCAAAGGCATTGACTCGACCATCGACGACTACGCCGAAGCCATCGAGTACGTGATGAATATCGTCGGTGAAGACGCCATCGGCATCGGCACCGATTTCACCCAAGGTCACGGCCAGGACTTCTTCGAGTACCTGACCCACGACAAGGGCTACGCCCGCCGCCTGACCAGCTTCGGCAAGATCATCAACCCGCTGGGCATCCGCACCGTCGGCGAATTCCCCAACCTCACCGAAACCCTGCTCAAACGCGGCCATTCCGAGCGCGTGGTGCGCAAGATCATGGGCGAGAACTGGGTGCGCGTACTGGCAGACGTCTGGGGCGAGTGATGAATACCTCCGGAGCCTACTGCGCCCACCGATAGCTGCGTCGCGTCCTCGCGACAAGCTCGCCGTACATGCGTACTGCTCTCGCTTGTCGCTGCGGGTCTCCTTGCTCTCGGTGTGCTCGCTACGGCTCCACAGGCATTCATCGGCACCTTTCAAATACGCAAGAAAACGAATTCTGGAGCACTGAACACATGGCCACCCACGCACCCGAAATGCCTATCCAGGTCGACGACGAAACCGGCGTCTGGACCACCGATGCGCTGCCGATGCTGTATGTGCCGCGGCATTTCTTCGTCAACAACCACATCGGTATCGAAGAGGTATTGGGCGCTGAGGCCTATGCCGAGATCCTCTACAAGGCCGGCTACAAGTCCGCCTGGCACTGGTGTGAGAAAGAGGCCGAATGCCACGGTCTGTCTGGCGTGGCGGTGTTCGAGCACTACATGAAGCGCCTGTCGCAACGCGGCTGGGGGCTGTTCGAGATTGAAGCCATCGACCTGGCCGCCGGCACCGCCTCGGTGAAGCTCAAGCATTCGGCCTTCGTCTACGTCTACGGCAAATGCGGGCGCAAGGTCGACTACATGTTCACCGGCTGGTTTGCCGGCGCCATGGACCAGATTCTCCAGGCCCAGGGCAGCACACTGCGCACCGTGGCCGAGCAGGTCTATGGCGGTTCCGAAGAGGGCCACGACGATGGCCTGTTTATCGTCAAGCCGCGCTAAGTCGAGGATCGAGTCATGGCTTTCGAAGCAATGTTCCAGCCGATTCAAATCGGCAAGCTGACCATCCGCAACCGCGTGCTCAGCACTGCGCACGCCGAGGTGTATGCCACCGACGGCGGCATGACCACTGAACGGTATGTGCAGTACTACGAAGAGAAGGCCAAGGGCGGCATCGGCCTGGCGATCTGCGGTGGCTCCTCGGTGGTGGCCATCGACAGCCCGCAGCAGTGGTGGAGTTCGGTCAACCTGTCCACCGACCGGATCATTCCGCACTTCCAGAATCTCGCCGACGCCATGCACAAGCACGGCGCCAAGATCATGATCCAGATTACCCACATGGGCCGTCGCTCGCGTTGGGATGGCTTTCACTGGCCGACCCTGATGTCGCCATCGGGTATCCGCGAGCCGGTGCACCGCGCCACCTGCAAGACCATCGAGGTCGAAGAAATCTGGCGGGTGATCGGCAACTACGCACAAGCTGCACGCCGCGCCAAAGAAGGCGGTCTGGACGGCGTTGAGCTGTCCGCCGTGCACCAGCACATGATCGACCAGTTCTGGTCGCCGCGCGTCAACAAGCGTACTGACGAATGGGGCGGCACCTTTGAGGGCCGCATGAAGTTCGGCCTGGAAGTGATCAAGGCGGTGCGCAAGGAAGTCGGCGACGACTTCTGCGTCGGTATGCGCATCTGCGGCGACGAATTCCACCCCGACGGCTTGTCCCATGAGGACATGAAGCAGATTGCGGCCTATTACGACGCCACCGGCATGATCGACTTTATCGGCGTCGTCGGCTCGGGCTGCGACACCCACAACACCCTGGCCAACGTCATCCCGAACATGAGCTACCCGCCGGAGCCCTTCCTGCATCTGGCCGCCGGGATCAAGGAAGTGGTCAAGGTGCCGGTGCTGCATGCACAGAATATCAAGGACCCGAATCAGGCCACGCGCATTCTTGAAGGCGGCTACGTGGACATGGTCGGCATGACCCGCGCGCATATCGCCGACCCGCACCTGATCGCCAAGATCAAGATGGGCCAGGTCGACCAGATCAAGCAG
Source organism: Pseudomonas sp. SL4(2022) (assembly GCF_026625725.1). Classification (NCBI taxonomy): domain Bacteria; kingdom Pseudomonadati; phylum Pseudomonadota; class Gammaproteobacteria; order Pseudomonadales; family Pseudomonadaceae; genus Pseudomonas; species Pseudomonas sp. SL4(2022). The sequence continues at coordinate 1,243,331 of NZ_CP113060.1, read as the reverse complement.
TGCGTCGGTGCCAACTACTGCATCGACCGCCAGTATCAAGGCCTGGACGTGCTGTGCATCCAGAACGCCGCGACCAGCCGCGAGTACATGGGCCTGCCGCATATCATCGAGAAAACCACGGGGCCCAAGCGCAAGGTGGTGATCGTTGGTGGCGGCCCGGCCGGGATGGAAGCGGCGCGTGTTGCTGCCGAGCGCGGCCACGACGTGACCTTGTTTGAGAAGAAAGACAGCCTCGGCGGGCAGATCAGCCTGGCCGCCAAAGCGCCGCAGCGTGATCAGATGGCCGGCATCACCCGCTGGTTCCAGCTGGAGCTGGCGCGCCTGAACATCGACCTGCGCCTGGGCACCGGCGCGGACGAGGCGAGCATCCTCGACCTGCGCCCGGATATCGTCGTGCTGGCCAACGGCGGCCATCCGTTTCTGGAGCAGAACGAGCACTGGGGCGCGGCGGAAGGCCTGGTGGTGAGCAGCTGGGACATCCTTGATGGCACGGTCGCGCCGGGCCATAACGTGCTGGTCTACGACACCATCTGCGAGTTCACCGGCATGTCGGTGGCCGACTTTATCGCCGAGAAGGGCGCGAAAGTGGAGATCGTCACCGACGACATCAAACCGGGCGTGGCCATCGGCGGCACCAGCTTCCCGACCTATTACCGCAGCCTGTACCCGAAAGAAGTGATCATGACCGGCGACCTGATGCTGGAGAAGGTCTACCGCGAAGGCGACAAGCTGGTGGCGGTGCTGGAGAACGAATACACCGGCGCGAAAGAAGAGCGGGTGGTCGATCAGGTGGTGGTGGAAAACGGCGTGCGTCCGGATGAGCGCCTCTACTACGCCCTCAAGGACGGCTCGCGCAACAAGGGCCAGATCGATGTGGAAGCGCTGTTCGCGATCAAGCCGCAACCTTGTTTGGCTGAGAAGGGCGACGGCTACCTGCTGTTCCGCATCGGCGACTGCGTGGCCCAGCGCAACACCCACGCGGCGATCTATGACGCGCTGCGCTTGTGTAAGGATTTCTAAATCAGGGTTCGGGGGATCGCTTCGCTCATCCCTCGGCGCCACTTAACGGCTGAAGCGCTGTGTCCTGTGTAGGGTGGATAACGCTCTGCTTATCCACCGCAGGTCACGCGCCATTGAATACGGTGGATGGCTTCGTCCATTCACCCTACGGATCATCTGAAGGGTGCGGCCATGCTGAACACCATCCTGCCCATTCTGTTGTGCGCCGCGCTGGCGTTGGCGGTGATGGGGGCTATTAAACGCTTTCTGATGTGGCGTCGCGGTCGCCCGGCCCAGGTCGACTGGCTCGGTGGCCTGCTGGCCATGCCGCGCCGCTATATGGTCGACCTGCATCATGTGGTGGCACGCGATAAATACATTGCCAACACCCACGTGGCCACGGCAGGCGGCTTTGTCCTGGCGGCGGTGCTGGCGATTCTGGTGCACGGGTTTGGCCTGCAGAGTCGCATCCTCGGCTTTGCGCTGTTGGCGGCCACCGCGCTGATGTTCGGCGGCGCGCTGTTTGTCGCCAAACGCCGTCTTGACCCGCCTTCACGGCTGTCGAAAGGCCCGTGGATGCGTTTGCCGAAAAGCCTGCTGATGTTTGCCGGCAGCTTCTTTATCGCCACGCTTCCTGTTGCCGGCATCCTGCCGGATGGCTTTGGCGGCTGGGTACTGGCGCTGCTGCTGACCGTCGGCGTGGCCTGGGGTGTGTCCGAACTGTTCTTCGGCATGACTTGGGGCGGGCCGATGAAACACGCCTTCGCCGGTGCCCTGCACCTGGCCTGGCACCGCCGCTCAGAGCGCTTTGGCGGTGGTCGCTCGACCGGCTTGAAGGCACTCAATCTGGACGATCCTAAAGCCCCGCTGGGTGTGGAAAAGCCTACGGATTTCACCTGGAACCAGCTGCTCGGCTTCGACGCCTGCGTGCAGTGCGGCAAGTGCGAGGCGGCCTGTCCGGCCTTTGCTGCCGGCCAGCCGCTGAACCCGAAAAAGCTGATTCAGGACATGGTGGTCGGCCTGGCCGGTGGCACCGACGCCAAGTTTGCCGGTTCGCCTTATCCGGGTAAGCCGATTGGCGAGCACAGCGGCGGCCCCCATCTGCCCATCGTCAATCTGCATGGTAAGGCCCTGGTCGATGCGGAAACATTGTGGTCGTGCACGACGTGCCGCGCCTGCGTCGAGGAATGCCCGATGATGATCGAGCACGTCGATGCCATCGTCGATATGCGCCGTCATCTCACGCTGGAGAAAGGCGCGACGCCGAACAAGGGCGCCGAGGTGCTGGACAATCTGATCGCCACCGACAACCCCGGCGGTTTCGCCCCCGGTGGGCGACTGAACTGGGCAGCGGATCTCAACCTGCCGCTGATGAGCGACAAGCAGAACGTCGATGTGCTGTTCTGGGTCGGCGACGGTGCCTTCGACATGCGCAATCAGCGCACCCTGCGCGCCTTTGTCAAAGTGCTGAAAGCCGCCAAGGTCGACTTCGCTGTGCTCGGTCTGGAAGAACGCGACAGCGGCGACGTGGCGCGCCGTCTGGGCGATGAAGCGACCTTCCAGCTGCTGGCCAAACGCAATATCGCCACCCTGGCCAAGTACCAGTTCACGCGCATCGTCACCTGCGACCCGCACAGTTTCCATGTGCTGAAAAACGAATACGGCGAGCTGGGCGGTCGCTATTCGGTGCTGCACCACAGCACCTATATGGACGAGCTTATCTGCGCCCAGAAACTCAACCTCGGCCAGCACAAAGGCGGCTCGGTCACCTACCACGACCCCTGCTACCTGGGCCGCTACAACGGTGAGTACGAAGCGCCGCGTAATGTGCTGAATGCCATCGGCATCGAAGTGAAGGAAATGCAGCGTTCGGGCTTCCGTTCGCGATGCTGCGGCGGTGGCGGCGGTGCGCCAATCACCGATATCCCCGGCAAGCAGCGGATTCCCGATATGCGCATGGTCGATATCAAGGAAACCGCCGCCGAGCTGGTCGCTGTGGGTTGCCCGCAATGCACCGCGATGCTCGAAGGCGTGGTCGGTCCGCGCCCCGAGGTCAAGGACATTGCCGAGCTGGTGGCCGATGTATTGATCGAGGGTGTGGTCGAGGCGAAGCAGCCTGTGCAGGTAAAACCCGAGCGGGCGGAGGTGCAGTGATGAAGGTACACGCCGGTTGTAGGTTGGCGTTGAGCGCAGCGAAGCCCAACAGGGCGCACGTAGCGCGCGGCTCGATGTTCTCTCTCGCGCACGCGTGTTGGGCTTCGCCGCTGCGCGCCTCAACCCAACCTAGGTTTCGTCAACACCTCGCGGAGTCCTGTGCATGAGCGACCTGATCCGCCGTGACCCACGGGCTGAATGGATTGCCCGTAACCGCCTGCATCCGCTGCATGCCGCCACACAACCTGCGATGCCCAGCTGGCTCAGCGCCGCCGGGGTGCTGCGCAAGAACCCGCATGCGGTCGGCTTTATTGGCCCCAATGGCCTCAAACGCATCGACCGCTCTGGCGCGCAGCAAGGCGGCGCGGCCAAGCGCTCGACGGCCAGCGCCGTGGTGCAGCTGCCGCTGCATGTGGTCGAGCAACCGGCGTTCTATATCGCCGTGGTGCCGGACATGGTCGGCGGCCGCCTGAGCAGCCATGACAAGGACCTGCTCGGCCTGGCGCACAAGCTCGCCGGTCGCGACGGTGCGGTGGTGGCGGTGATCTTTGGCGAGCACAAGGAAAGTGCCTTCGACAGCAACGGCGTCGACCGCTTGCTGCAGTTTGAGGGCGACAGTTTCGACGGCTACGCCCCGGAAGCGCGGGTATTGGCACTCGGCACTGTAGAACGGCAATTGTCGCCGCGGCATTGGTTGCTGCCCGACAGTCGGAATGGCGGTGGTGAGCTGGGTCGCCGCCTGGCTGCCAAGCTCGGCGAACGCCCGGCCACACGGGTTTGGCAGGTGGCCGAGGGCATGGCCAGCGGGCGTGCGGGGGCCGGACGGGAAGATTTGGTGCAACAAGCGCCCCGCCTGATTCTGGCAGCGGTGGAATGCGCCGAGCCGGTCAGCGAAACCCGCCATGAAGTGCGGCCGCTGGCGCTCAGTGAAGCGCTGGTCAGCCACTTGCCACGGATTCAGGACTTGGGCGCGGTGGCGGTTGATCCCGCGCAGATCCCCATGGCCGAGGCCGAATTTATCCTCTCCGGCGGCAATGGCGTGAAGGACTGGGCGCTGTTCCACCAGGCCGCTGCGGCGCTGGGCGCGACCGAAGGCGCCTCACGGGTGGCGGTGGACGATGGCTTTATGGGTCGTGAACGCCAGGTCGGCGCGTCCGGCATCTGGGTCACCGCGCGGGTTTACGTGGCGGTGGGGATTTCCGGGGCGATCCAGCACCTGCAAGGCATCGGTGCCTGCGACAAAGTGGTGGCGATCAACCTCGACCCAACCTGCGACATGATCAAACGCGCTGATCTGTCGGTGATCGGCGAATCCGCCGCGATTTTGCAGGCATTGATTGAGCGGGTTGCAGCCTACCGGCAGGGGGCAGAACGCAATGTGGCGTAACCAAACAGTAGGGTGGATGACGCTTCACCCATCCACCCTTGCCCACACCGCGATGGTGAAAGAAAACAGCGTCTTCCACCCTACGGAGCTGCGCCATGACTGATTTGCAGGTCGTTACGCTGGTTTCTGTCGGTGCGCATCCCACCTCCGGCCGGCCACGCCGCGCCGAGCAGGATGCCCGCGCGGTCGAGCTGGGGCTGCGTCTGGCCGGTGAGCGGTTGCAGGTGCTGCATGCTGGCGATCCCCAGCAGGAAGCATTGCGTGCTTACCTGGGCATGGGCCTCAATCAGATCAAAATTCTTGAACAGCCAGCGCACAGCGATGCGCTGCCGGTGCTCGCCGACTACCTGGCTGACTCCAGCGCGCAGTTGGTGCTGACCGGCAGCCAAGCGGAAACCGGCGAAGGCTCCGGCATGTTGCCTTACCTGTTGGCGGAACGCCTCGGCTGGCCGCTGGTGGTTGGGCTGGCGGCGGTGGAGCAGGTCAGCAATGGCGTGGCGCAGGTGCTGCAAGCCTTACCGCGCGGTCAGCGCCGGCGCTTGCAGGTGCGATTGCCGTTTGTCGCCAGCGTGGATAACGCCGCGCCCGTTGCCCGGCAAAGCGCTTTCGGCCCGGCGCGGCGCGGCCTGTTGACCGCTGAAGAGGTGGCGCTGGTGGCCGATCCACTGTTGGCCAGCGCCCAGCTGCAACCGGCGAAGCCGCGCCCCAAACGCCTTAAGGTGATCAAGGCCAAGACCGGCGCCGAACGCATGAAAGCCGCTACGGCCAAAGCGTCGGGCGGCGGCGGGCAGGTGCTCAAGGATGTCTCGCCACAGGCTGGTGCCGAGGCTATCTTCAAGTTGCTGTTGGAAGAAGGCGTGCTGCGCTAGCACGCCACCATTGGAGGAATGGATCATGATGCACGCCGACCTGATCGATCAGGAGGACCTACGCGAACGCCTGGTGGCGCTGGGGTTGTCGATTCCACCTGGCGTCACCGCCGAGCAGGCGTGCGAGCATGCCGTCAGCGGGCTCAGCCCGGAGCGCGCGCTGGCCCTGCGCAGGCTGGTGGAGGAGTTGCTGGGTGGCAGCGCCACGCTGTTGCCGAATGTGCGTGAGGCGATCTCGCGCACCTTGCTGCCCGCGCTGGTTCCCCGTCCTTCCTGAGGGTCTGATGCAGGCGTCAGCGGCCGTCTGTGAGCGTCTTGCTTAGCTGGCCGTCATCGCCTGATGAATATCCCCCGCGAGCTGGCGCACCCGTGCTTCGTCGGTGTCCCAGGAACACATAAAGCGTGCGCCGCCGGCCCCGATAAAGGTGTAGAAGCGCCAGCCCTGGCCGCGCAGGGTTTCCAGCGCCGGTTCCGACATCTGCAAAAACACACCGTTGGCCTGCACCGGGAACATCAGGCTGACCCCCGGAATGTCGTTGACCAACTCGGCGAGCAGTTGCGCGCAGCGGTTGGCGTGCTGGGCGTATTTCAGCCAGGCATCGTTGTGCAGGATGCCGACCCAGGGCGCGGACAGGTAACGCATCTTTGAGGCCAGCTGACCGGCCTGCTTGCAGCGGTAGTCGAAGTCTTCGGCCAGGTCCTTGTTGAAGAACAGTATCGCCTCACCCACCGCCATGCCGTTCTTGGTGCCACCAAAACACAGCACGTCCACACCGGCTTTCCAGGTCAGCTCGGCGGGGCTGCAGCCGAGAAAGGCGCAGGCATTGGAGAAGCGCGCGCCGTCCATGTGCAGGTGCAGGCCCAGTTCGCGGCACACCGCGCTGATCGCCCGCACTTCATCGGGGCTGTAGACCGTGCCGACTTCCGTGGCCTGGGTCAGGGTTACCACGCGGGGTTTGGGGTAGTGGATGTCCTGGCGTTTGCGGGCAATGTCGCGGATGGCTGCAGGGGTCAGCTTGCCGTTTTCGGTCTTGGCCAGCAGCAGTTTGGAGCCATTGGAGAAGAACTCCGGCGCGCCGCATTCGTCGGTTTCGACGTGGGCGGTCTCCGAGCAGATCACGCTGTGGTAGCTCTGGCACAACGACGCCAGGGCCAGGGAGTTGGCCGCCGTACCGTTAAAGGCGAAAAACACTTCGCAGTCGGTTTCAAACAGGCGGCGGAAGTGGTCGGCGGCACGCGCCGTCCACTCGTCATCGCCGTACGCACGCTGGTGGCCCTGATTGGCTTCAGCCATGGCGGCCCAGGCTTCCGGGCAGATACCGGAGTAGTTGTCGCTGGCGAATTGTTGCGAGAGATCGGGCATGGGCGTTCCTTGTCTGTGAGGTGCCTTGTATCGATGCATTAACTGTATCGGCGGTCACGCCGTTGTGCAGATATCAGGGCGACATCCTCGGCCATGCAAGCGAAGCCGCAACGTGCTGTCTTCTGCTCGCCTACGCAATTGCGACGCGTGCATGTCGCAAACGCAATCCCCCGTGGCGCGCCTAGGCATCTGGCGCTGCGGGGTGAGTCATACCATCGGTGGCAACTGGGGTTCGTTCCCCGATCGACCAGATGCGCCGCAGTGGCTGCCGCAGGAGATTCGCGATGTTCAGCAAGCACGACCAGATTCAGGGTTACGACGATGAATTGCTCCGCGCCATAAACGCCGAAGAGGCGCGTCAGGAGCACCATATCGAGCTGATCGCCTCGGAGAATTACACCAGCAAGCGCGTGATGCAGGCCCAAGGCAGCGGGCTGACCAACAAGTACGCCGAAGGCTATCCGGGCAAGCGTTACTACGGCGGTTGCGAGCATGTCGATGTGGTCGAGCAGTTGGCGATTGACCGCGCCAAGGCGCTGTTCGGTGCCGACTACGCCAACGTCCAGCCGCACTCGGGCTCATCGGCCAATAGCGCGGTGTACCTGGCGCTGATCAATGCCGGCGACACCATCCTCGGCATGAGCCTGGCCCACGGCGGCCACCTGACCCACGGTGCCAAGGTGTCGTCCTCGGGCAAGCTGTACAACGCCGTGCAGTACGGCATCGACACCGCCACCGGCCTGATCGATTACGACGAAGTCGAGCGCCTGGCTGTGGAGTTCCAGCCGAAGATGATCGTTGCCGGGTTCTCGGCCTACTCGAAAACCCTGGATTTCCCGCGTTTCCGCGCCATCGCCGACAAGGTTGGCGCGCTGCTGTTTGTCGACATGGCCCACGTCGCCGGTCTGGTGGCTGCCGGTCTGTACCCCAATCCGATTCCCTTTGCTGATGTGGTCACCACCACCACCCACAAGACCCTGCGCGGTCCACGCGGCGGCTTGATCCTGGCCAAGGCAAATGCCGACATCGAGAAAAAGCTTAACGCGGCGGTCTTCCCTGGTGCTCAGGGCGGCCCGTTGATGCATGTGATCGCGGCCAAGGCGGTGTGCTTCAAGGAAGCCATGGAACCGGGCTTCAAGGACTACCAAGCGCAGGTGATCAAAAACGCGCAGGCCATGGCCAAGGTGTTTATCCAGCGCGGCTACGACGTGGTCTCCGGCGGCACCGACAACCACCTGTTCCTGGTCAGCCTGATCCGTCAGGGCCTGACCGGCAAAGACGCCGATGCCGCCCTGGGCCGTGCCGGCATCACGGTCAACAAGAACGCCGTGCCGAATGATCCGCAGTCGCCGTTCGTCACCTCGGGCCTGCGCATCGGCACCCCGGCGATTACCACACGCGGTTTCAAGGAGGCACAGAGCATCGAGTTGGCCGGTTGGATCTGCAACATCCTCGACCACCTCGGCGATGCCGATGTTGAGGCACAGGTGGCGACCTTGGCGGCAGGGCTGTGCGCCGATTACCCGGTTTATCGCTGACGCGTGTGGCGGTTTTGGTGGATCGGTAAAGCGTGATCCACCCTACGGCCTGATTGATTTGTAGGGTGGATGTCGCTTTTTACATCCACCGTTGCGGCCGAGGGGATGGATAAAGGCAGATCCATTTCACGGGCGACAGAGATTGCAGTACCCCGATTTCAGGAGCATCCCATGCAACGTTATTCCGGCTTCGGCCTGTTCAAGCACGCGTTCAGCCACCACGAAAATTGGCAGCGCATGTGGCGCAACCCAACGCCCAAGCCGGTGTACGACGTGATCATCGTCGGCGGTGGCGGCCACGGTCTGGCCACGGCCTATTACCTGGCCAAAGAGTTCGGCATCAAGAACGTCGCGGTGATCGAGAAGGGCTGGCTGGGCGGCGGTAACACGGCGCGCAACACCACCATCGTGCGTTCCAACTACCTGTGGGATGAGTCGGCGCACCTGTATGAGCATGCGATGAAGCTGTGGGAAGGCCTGTCCCAGGACCTCAACTACAACGTCATGTTCAGCCAGCGCGGCGTCTACAACCTGTGTCATACGCTGCAAGACATGCGCGACTCCGAGCGCCGCGTCAGCGCCAACCGCCTCAATGGCGTGGACGGCGAACTGCTGGATGCCAAGCAGGTGGCCGCCGAGATTCCGTACCTCGATTGCAGCAAGAACACCCGTTACCCGGTGCTGGGTTCCACCGTGCAGCGCCGTGGTGGCGTGGCCCGTCACGATGCCGTGGCCTGGGGCTATGCCCGCGCCGCCGATGCACTGGGCGTGGACCTGATCCAGCAGACCGAGGTGATCGGTTTCCGCAAGGAAAACGGCGTGTGCATCGGCGTGGAAACCAACAAGGGCTTTATCGGCGGCAAACGCGTGGGCGTGGTTACGGCCGGTAACTCCGGGCACATGGCCGGCTTGGCCGGTTTCCGCCTGCCGCTGGAATCCCATCCGCTGCAGGCGCTGGTATCCGAGCCGATCAAACCGGTCATCGACAGCGTGATCATGTCCAACGCCGTGCACGGTTACATCAGTCAGTCCGACAAGGGCGATCTGGTCATCGGCGCCGGTATCGACGGCTACAACGGCTACGGCCAGCGCGGCTCCTACCCGACCATCGAGCACACCCTGCAGGCCATCGTCGAGATGTTCCCGGTGCTCTCGCGGGTGCGCATGAACCGCCAGTGGGGCGGCATCGTCGACACCTCGCCGGACGCCTGCCCGATCATTTCCAAGACCCCGGTGCCCAATCTGTTCTTCAACTGCGGCTGGGGCACCGGCGGCTTCAAGGCCACGCCGGGTTCGGGCCACGTGTTCGCCGCCAGCCTGGCCAAGGGCGAAATGCACCCGCTGGCCAAGCCGTTCTCCATGGACCGTTTCCACACCGGCGCATTGATCGACGAGCACGGCGCTGCTGCCGTGGCTCACTAAGAGGGCTTCCCCATGTTGCATATCTTCTGCCCTCACTGCGGCGAACTGCGCTCCGAAGAGGAATTCCACGCCAAGGGCCAGGCGCATATTCCGCGCCCGCTGGACCCGGCTGCCTGCACCGATGCCGAGTGGGGCGAGTACCTGTTCTTCCGCGATAACCCGCGCGGCATCCACCACGAGCTGTGGGTGCATGCCGCCGGCTGCCGCAAGTACTTCAACGCCACCCGTCACACGGTGACCTACGAAATTCTCGAAACCTACAAGATCGGTGAGAAGCCCAGCGTCACCGCTGCTGGCACGGCCGAGAAAAAGGCCAGCGACCAAGGAGTAACGGCATGAGCCAGGTCAATCGTCTTGCCAGCGGCGGCCGCGTTGACCGCAGCCAGCCCCTCACATTCAGCTTCAACGGACAGCGCTACCAGGGCTTTGCCGGTGACACCCTGGCCGCCGCCTTGCTGGCCAATGGCGTGGATATCGTCGGGCGCAGCTTCAAGTATTCGCGGCCGCGCGGCATCGTTGCCGCCGGCGCGGAAGAGCCGAACGCCGTGCTGCAGATTGGCAGCACCGAAGCGGCGCAGATCCCCAACGTGCGCGCCACCCAGCAGGCGCTGTATGCCGGTTTGGTCGCCAGCAGCACCAACGGCTGGCCGAGCGTGAACACCGACCTGATGGGCATTCTCGGCAAGGTCGGCGGCAAGATGATGCCGCCGGGGTTTTACTACAAAACCTTTATGTACCCGCAGAACCTCTGGCTGACCTACGAAAAATACATCCGCAAGGCTGCAGGGCTTGGCCGCGCGCCAACCGCCGTGGACCCGGACAGCTACGACTACATGAACCAGCACTGCGACGTGCTGGTGGTCGGTGCCGGCCCGGCGGGCCTGGCCGCAGCGCTGGCGGCTGCGCGCAGCGGTGCACGGGTAATCCTGGCCGATGAGCAGGAAGAGTTCGGCGGCAGCCTGCTCAGCACCCGCGAAACCCTCGACGGCAAACCGGCCGCCGACTGGGCCGCGCAGGTGATTGCCGAGCTGTCTGGCATGCCTGAAGTCACTCTGTTGCCGCGCTCGACGGTCAACGGTTACCACGATCACAACTTCCTCACCATTCACCAGCGCCTGACTGATCACCTCGGTGAAATTGCACCCATGGGTATGGTGCGCCAGCGCATGCACCGCGTACGCGCCACACGTGTGGTGCTGGCTACCGGCGCCCACGAGCGGCCGCTGGTGTACGCCAACAACGACGTGCCGGGCAACATGCTCGCCGATGCGGTGTCCACCTACGTGCGCCGTTATGGCGTGGCGCCGGGCAAGCAGCTGGTGCTGTCGACCAACAACGATTACGCCTACCGCGTGGTGCTCGACTGGCTGGATGCCGGCTTGCCGGTGGTGGCGGTGGCCGATGCCCGCAGCAACCCACGCGGCAGCTGGGTGGAAGAGGCGCGCGCACGGGGTGTGCGTATCCTCACCGGCAGCGCGGTGGTCGAAGCCGCCGGCAGCAAGCGCGTGACCGCTGCGCGCATCTGCGCCATCGATGTGCAGAGCCATAAGGTCAGCAGCCCGGGTGAGGTGCTCGACTGCGATTTGATCGTCAGCTCCGGCGGCTACAGCCCGGTGGTGCACCTGGCCTCGCACCTGGGCGGCCGGCCGACCTGGCGTGAAGATATTCTGGCCTTTGTGCCGGGCGAGGGCGGCTTTCAGAAGCGCCTGTGCGCCGGTGCTGTAAATGGTGTGTTCAGCCTGGGTGATGCCCTGGCCGATGGTTTCGAGGCCGGTGTTTCAGCCGCCGCCGAAGCCGGTTTTAAAGCCGTTGCCGCCAGCCTGCCGCAGGTGGCCGTGCGCATGGAAGAGCCGTCCCTGGCACTGTTCCAAGTGCCGCACGACAAGCCGACGGCGCGTGCGCCCAAGCAGTTTGTCGACCTGCAGAACGACGTCACCGCTGCCGGTATCGAGCTGGCCACCCGCGAGGGCTTCGAGTCGGTCGAGCACGTCAAACGCTACACCGCGCTGGGCTTCGGCACCGACCAGGGCAAGCTGGGCAATATCAACGGTTTGGCAATTGCCGCCCGTTCGCTGGGCATCAGCATCCCGCAGATGGGTACCACCATGTTCCGCCCGAACTACACCCCGGTGACCTTCGGCGCGGTGGCCGGTCGTCACTGTGGCGCGCTGTTCGAGCCCAAGCGTTACACCGCGATGCAAAGCTGGCACCTGCAAAACGGTGCCGAGTTCGAAGACGTGGGCCAGTGGAAACGCCCCTGGTACTTCCCTAAAACCGGTGAAGACCTGCACGCCGCCGTGGCCCGCGAGTGCCTGGCGGTGCGTAACGCGGTCGGCATTCTCGATGCTTCGACGCTGGGCAAGATCGATATTCAAGGCCCGGATGCCCGCGAGTTTCTCAACCGCGTGTACACCAACGCCTGGACCAAGCTGGATGTGGGCAAGGCGCGCTATGGCTTGATGTGCAAGGAAGACGGCATGGTCTTCGACGACGGTGTGACCGCCTGCCTGGCCGACAACCACTTCCTGATGACCACCACCACCGGCGGTGCCGCGCGGGTGATGGAATGGCTGGAAATCTACCACCAGACCGAGTGGCCGGAGCTGAAGGTGTACTTCACCTCGGTCACCGACCACTGGGCGACCATGACCCTGTCCGGCCCCAACAGCCGCAAGCTGCTGGCCGAGGTCACCGACATTGATCTGGACAAAGACGCCTTCCCCTTTATGAGTTGGAAGGAAGGCCAGGTCGGCGGCGTGCCAGCGCGGGTGTTCCGCATCTCCTTCACCGGTGAGCTGAGCTACGAAGTCAACGTGCAGGCCGACTACGCCCTGGGCGTGTGGGAAAAAATCATCGCAGCCGGCCAGAAGCACGGCCTGACGCCTTACGGCACCGAGACCATGCACGTGCTGCGTGCCGAAAAGGGCTTCATCATCGTCGGTCAGGACACCGACGGCTCGGTCACCCCAGACGACCTCAACATGGGCTGGTGCGTGGGCCGCACCAAACCGTTCTCGTGGATCGGCTGGCGCGGCATGAACCGCGAAGACAGCCTGCGTGAAGACCGCAAGCAGCTGGTCGGGCTCAAACCTGTCGACCCCAACAAGGTGCTGCCGGAAGGCGCGCAACTGGTGTTCGACCCGAAACAGTCCATCCCGATGCAGATGGTCGGCCACGTCACCTCCAGCTACATGAGCGCGGCGTTGGGTTATTCCTTCGCCATGGGTGTGGTCAAGGGCGGCCTCAAACGCATTGGCGAGCGGGTGTTTGCACCGCTGGCCGATGGCAGCCTGATCGAAGCCGAAATCGTCAGCTCCGTGTTCTATGACCCGAAAGGGGATCGCCAGAATGTCTAACTTGATCAACGTTTATCAGCAACGCCCGGCTGCGGCGCATGCCGAATCGCCTCTGTTCCACGCCGGCCTTGCACAGCTGGCGGGTAAAGGCTCTACCAGCGCCGGGGTGACGGTGCGCGAGAAGAAATTGCTCGGTCACCTGACCCTGCGCGGTGACGCCAAGGACCCGGCGTTTGCCGGTGGTGTGCACAAGGCGCTGGGGCTGGAGCTGCCGTCGGCGCTGACAGTGGTAAGCGCCGGCGACACCTCGCTGCAATGGCTGGCACCGGATGAATGGCTGCTGATTGTGCCGGGCGGCAGCGAGTTCGCGGTCGAGCAGAAGCTGCGCGAGGCGCTGGAGGGCCAGCACATCTCGATCGTCAATGTCAGCGGCGGGCAGACCCTGCTGGAACTGAGCGGGCCGAAGGTGCGTGAAGTGCTGATGAAGTCCACCAGCTATGACGTGCACCCGAGCAACTTCCCGGTCGGCAAGGCGGTGGGCACCCACTTCGCCAAGTCGCAATTGGTAATCCGCCACACCGGCGAAGACACCTGGGAACTGCTGATCCGCCGCAGCTTCTCCGACTACTTCTGGCTGTGGCTGCAGGACGCCAGCGCCGAATACGGCTTGGCGATCAAAGCCTGACAGCAACAAACATCCTGTGGGAGGGGCTTTAGCCGCGACTGCTTTTCGCGGCTAAAGCGGAATGCCGCCCAGCATCTCCCACGAGTTCTACCGAGGGACTGACCATGAGCCGCACCCCCGACACCTGGATTCTCACCGCCCACTGCCCGAGCGTGCTCGGCACGGTGGATGCGGTGACACGCTTTCTGTTCGAGCAGCGCTGCTATGTCACCGAGCACCACTCCTTCGATGATCGCCTGTCGTCGCGCTTTTTTATCCGTGTGGAATTCCGCCAGCCGGATGACTTCGATGAGCAGGCCTTTCGCGCCGGGCTGAATGATCGCCTGAGCGCTTTCGGCATGCAGGTCGAACTGACCCCGCCGGGCTATCGCGCGAAAGTGGTGCTGATGGTCAGCAAGGCCGACCATTGCCTGAATGACCTGCTCTACCGCCAGCGTATCGGCCATCTGGCCATGGACGTGGTGGCGGTGGTGTCCAACCACCCGGATCTGGAGCCGCTGGCATGCTGGCACGACATCCCCTATTACCACTTCCCGCTCGACCCGGCAGACAAGCCCGCGCAAGAGCGCAAAGTGCTGCAGGTGATCGAAGACACGGGCGCCGAGCTGGTGGTGCTTGCCCGTTATATGCAGGTGCTGTCGCCCGAACTGTGCCGCCAGCTGGATGGCTGGGCGATCAATATTCACCACTCGCTGCTGCCCGGTTTCAAAGGCGCCAAGCCTTATCACCAGGCCTATGAGAAGGGCGTCAAGCTGGTCGGCGCCACTGCCCATTACATCAACAACGACCTCGACGAAGGGCCGATCATCACCCAGGGCGTAGAACCGGTGGACCATGCCCACTACCCCGAAGACCTGATCGCCAAGGGCCGCGACATCGAGTGCCAGACCCTGGCCAAAGCCATCGGCTATCACCTTGAACGCCGTGTCTTCCTCAATGACGGCCGCACAGTGGTGCTGCACGCCTAAACCGCAACTGCTGAATCCCGCTACGGGTGGATCACCGACTGCCAAGTTCTCGGCCCACCCGGCAACAGACTTAAACGCTCCAGTACAAGGCTGCGCGACCGTTGGCTGCGCCTTTGTATTCACAACAAGAAAGGAGAAATACGTATGTCTGGTAATCGTGGCGTCGTCTATCTCGGCGCTGGCAAGGTCGAAGTGCAGAAAATCGACTATCCAAAAATGCAGGACCCGCGCGGTCGCAAGATCGAGCACGGGGTCATCCTGCGTGTGGTCTCCACCAATATCTGCGGCTCCGACCAGCACATGGTCCGCGGCCGCACCACGGCGCAAACCGGCCTGGTGCTGGGTCACGAAATCACCGGCGAGGTGATCGAGAAGGGCCGCGACGTGGAAAACCTGAAAATTGGTGATCTGGTCTCGGTGCCGTTCAACGTCGCCTGCGGCCGCTGCCGTTCGTGCAAAGAACAACACACGGGCGTGTGCCTGTCGGTCAATCCGGCACGTGCTGGCGGTGCTTATGGCTATGTCGACATGGGCGACTGGACCGGCGGTCAGGCCGAATACGCCATGGTGCCGTACGCCGACTTCAACCTGCTGAAACTGCCGGATCGCGACAGGGCCATGGAGAAGATCCGCGACCTCACCTGCCTGTCCGACATCCTGCCCACCGGCTACCACGGCGCGGTGACGGCCGGCGTTGGCCCTGGCAGCACGGTGTATATCGCCGGTGCCGGCCCGGTCGGTCTGGCTGCGGCTGCCTCGGCACGCTTGCTCGGTGCGGCCGTGGTGATTGTCGGTGACGTCAACCCGGTGCGCCTGGCCCACGCCAAGGCAGTGGGCTTCGAGATTGCCGACCTGTCGCAAGACACCCCGCTGCACGAACAGATCGCGGCACTGCTGGGCGAGCCGGAAGTCGATTGTGCGGTGGATGCGGTGGGCTTCGAGGCCCGTGGCCACGGCCATGCAGGCGTGCAACACGAAGCGCCGGCCACGGTGCTCAACTCGTTGATGGGTGTGGTGCGGGTCGCCGGCAAGATCGGCATTCCCGGTCTGTATGTCACCGAAGATCCGGGCGCGGTGGACGCCGCTGCCAAAATCGGCAGCCTGAGCATCCGCTTTGGCCTCGGCTGGGCCAAATCCCACAGCTTCCACACCGGCCAGACCCCGGTGATGAAGTACAACCGCCAGTTGATGCAGGCGATCATGTGGGACCGTATCAATATCGCCGAAGTGGTGGGCGTGCAGGTCATCAGCCTGGACGACGCGCCGCGTGGTTACGGCGAGTTCGATGCCGGCGTGCCGAAGAAATTCGTGATTGATCCGCACAAGCTGTTCAGCGCGGCTTGACCAGCGGTCATTAAACCGTCGCGGCTAAAGCGGATGCCGCCCAGCCCTTCCTACAGATTTGCAGTGCTCTTGTGGGAGGGGCTTTTGCCGCGCCAAAAACCTCACAGCTCCGCGCGAATCTGCGCAATCCGCGCATCCTTGTCTTCCCAGAGTGTGTTCACCCAGTTCTGCACATACTGGCGGAAGATTGGGTCGTTTTCGTAATCGCCCTGCCACAGTGCCGGGTCCAGCTCGCGGGTCTGGATATCGACGATCACCTTGTCCACCTGTCCGCTGATCAGCGCCCAGAAACCGGGAGTGCGGGTGCCGGGGTACACCAGGGTCACGTCCAGCACTTTATCCAGCTGCTCACCCAATGCCGCCAGCACAAAGGCCACGCCGCCGGCCTTGGGCTTGAGCAGGTATTGGAAGGGTGAGCCCTGTTGCGCCTGCTTGGCCGGGGTAAAGCGGGTGCCTTCGAGGTAGTTGACCACGGTCACCGGCAGGTCCTTGAACTTCTCACAGGCCTGCTTGGTGATTTCCAGGTCCTTGCCCAGCATGTGCGGGTGCTTGGCCAGAAACGCTTTGGAGTAACGCTTCATAAAGGGGTAATCCAGCGCCCAGAAGGCCAGCCCAAGGAAGGGCACGCAAATCAGCTCCTGCTTGAGGAAGAACTTGAAATACGGTGTTTTGCGGTTGAATGCCTGCACCAGCGCTGGAATATCCACCCAGGACTGATGGTTGCTGATAACCAGGTAGGAGGTGCTTGGGCGCAGGTCAGCGCTGCCGCGAATATCCCAGCGCACGGGCAGTAGGGCGGCAAAGATCAGCTTGTTGATCTCCGCCCAGGTTTCCGCCACCCACATTACGCCGCGCGAACTGGCCGTTTTCAGGGCCTTGCCTGGCAGGACGAACTTGCCTAGGGCGATCAGCAGCAGCGGGACGATCAGGGCCAGCGTATTGAGCAGCAGCAGAATGAGGACACTTAGCCCTGTGATCAGGGGGCGCATGGCAACTCCTTGTGTGCGCGAGAGCGGCAATGATAAGCACTCGTGTCATAGCTTCCAAGCCCGTCCCAGGCGGCCTGCAGCCTATTGCCATTAACTGGCGTGGCCATAACAATGCATTCTGACTGGTCAGCTAAACTGACTGCTAAGCCTTAGTTTTGACCTCATTTGAGTGCAGTCCATGTTGAAGTGCATTGCGGTGGCCGACGTGCGAGTCGGTATGTATATCCACGAGTTTTGTGGCGCATGGATGGACCACCCCTTCTGGAAGTCTAAGTTTCTCCTCAACTCTGAAAAAGACCTGCAACGCATCAAGAGCAGCAGCATCAGCGAGTTATGGATTGATGTCAGCAAAGGCCTGGATGTTGAAGACGGCACCGCCAGCGTAAGCCCTGAAGAGGTTGCCGCCGAAGCCGAGGCCAACCTGCTGGCTGCGGTGCAGAGCACGCCGGTCAGCCTGGCCGTCTCGATGGATGACGAGGTTCGCCGTGCGGCCAAGCTGTGTGCCAATGCCAAGGCCGCGGTGATCAGCATGTTCAGTGATGCGCGCATGGGGCAGGCGCTGCAGTTTGAGCAGGCGGGCGAACTGGTCGAGGAAATTTCCGACTCGGTCATGCGTCATCCGAATGCCCTGATCAGCCTGGCACGCCTGAAAAATGCAGACGAGTACACCTACATGCACTCCGTTGCGGTGTGCGCCCTGATGATTGCGCTGGCGCGTCAGTTGGGATTGAGCGAGGGCCAGGTCCGTGAAGCCGGATTGGCGGGCTTGCTGCATGACATCGGCAAGATGGCCATCCCCAACGAAGTGCTGAACAAGCCCGGCAAGCTGACCGACAGTGAGTTTGCCACGGTGCGTAACCACCCTGAGGCAGGCTCACGCATGTTGCTGGAAAGCAAACAGGTCAGTGCCCTGGTGCTCGATGTGTGTTTGCACCACCACGAAAAGATCGACGGTACGGGCTACCCTCATCGTCTGGAGGGTGAGCAGATCAGCCTGTATGCGCGCATGGGGGCGGTCTGTGATGTGTATGACGCCATTACCTCTGACCGGCCCTACAAGCGCGGTTGGGACCCGGCCGAGTCGATCCGCAAGATGGCCGAGTGGAAGGGCCATTTCGACCCTGTAGTGTTTCAGGCCTTTGTTAAAACCGTGGGCATTTACCCGGTCGGTTCGCTGGTGCGTCTGGAGAGCGGACGCATTGGTGTGGTCCTGGAGCAGCAGGCCAAGTCCTTGCTGGCGCCCAAGGTCAAGGTGTTCTTTTCTGCCAAATCGAAAACCCCGATCCCCCAGGAAGTGCTCGACCTCAACAAGCTGGTGGGCCGCGACAAAATTGTCGGGCGTGAGTCAGCCGAGAACTGGGGGTTTCGCAACGTCGATGAATTGTGGAGCGGCATCACGGGCTGATACCTCGGGGTGCCAGGCATGTTGTCATCAGCTGTGAGCCCCCGGTCACTCAACTATGCTCACCGCAGCATGAGATTTTATTGCCAGGTAATCAGGCGTGTTTTTGCCTTGTGTATGCAATTGGCACGCTATTGACGCTGGCGTGCTCTACAGGCTGAGGTGTGTATGACTGGAGTACTCAAACCCGGTATGCGTTTGCTGGAACGGTTCAGCTTCGCCCGCAAATTTCAGTTGGTGTTTGTCTTGTTTGCCTTGCCACTGATGTTCTCCCTTTGGGTGATCAGCAGCAACTTCAAGTCTCGGCTCACGTTTATCGACAGTGAGCTGGAAGGGATCAGTGCGTTGCAGCTGATGGCCGGTGTGCAGCAGGAGTTGATTGATCAGCGCACCTTGCTGTCACGCTGGAAGGGCACCGATAAACCGGCCGAAGCCCTGTTGCGTGCTCGCACCGATGAACTGGACAATGCCTTGTTGAAGCTCGATGAGCCGCTCAAGTCTGCCTTGTACGGGGATCATGCCCGCCAGCGCTTGCAGAGTCTTAATAACGAAAAGGCCGGGCTTTCCGTGGATGTGTTGGGCAAATTGGCATTACCCGATGCGCTGGAGAGTTATCAGAAGGGGTTGCTAAATCTGTTGGCCCTGCGTGAACAGGTGGCCACTGACAGCGGCCTGATTCTCGATCCGCATATCGACACGTACCTGATGATGGAGCAACTCACCTACACCTTGCCGCGCCTGCTTGAGCAATTGGGCAGCTTTGCCAGCCAAGGCTATGGTGCGGTGGTGTCAAAGCATTTCACGCTGCAGAGTCGGGTATTGATTCGCGATTTGCGTCGCAATCTGGATGAGTCACGCAGCCAGTTGCGCAAGGCCCAGTCGACCCTGGGTATTGAAGCGCCCCAGGCGATGCGCCAGATGAAAGCTCCTTATGACGAAGCGCTGCAAGGCTACGAAGCCTTCCTGGCAGGCATTGACCGTGACATGTTCGAGTCCAGCCCGATGGCGCTGACCCCAGAGCAGTTTGTGCAACGCGTCAGTGAACTCGAAACGCAGCTACGTGATCTGCAACGTGCGCTTTATACGCAGTTCGCGCTGAGCCTGGGCGAGTACCGGCACAAAGCGTTGGTCGGCATGATTGAAGTGATCATTGTGTTCAGCCTGCTGACCCTGCTGGCGCTCTATGTGCTGTTCTGTCTCAACGCTTCGATTCGGCGCGGCACCGCCGGCATTATCGAGGCGGCTGAAGGTTTGCGTGATGGTGATCTGCGTGTACGCATGCAGGTGTATGGTTTAGACGACCTGGCCAACATTGCCCAGGCCCTGAATACCGCGGTTGGCCAGTTGCGTGGATCCATGCTCGGGGTCAATCAACAGAGCCAGCAGCTGGGAAGCACCGTGCAGGTGCTTAATGGTGAGGCGCGCAACGCTTTGCAGTCGGTTGAGCAGCAGCGTTCGCAAATGAGCCAGATTGCCGCCGCCGCCACGCAGATGGCGGCTACCGCGCAAAGTGTGGCGCAGAGTTGTGAGCAGGCGGCGGTTGAGGCCAGCCAGACCCGCGAAATCGCCAGCCAGAGCAACCAACGCAGCGCCCGTACCAGCCAGAGCATGCGCCAGCTCAGCATTCGTCTGGGCGACAGCGCCACCACGCTGCAACAGTTGCGTAGCCAGACCGAGCAGATCACCCGGGTGGTGGATGTGATCAAGGGGATTGCCGAGCAAACCAACCTGCTGGCGCTCAATGCGGCGATCGAGGCTGCGCGTGCCGGTGATCAAGGGCGTGGTTTTGCCGTGGTCGCCGATGAAGTGCGCTCACTGTCGCAGCGCACGCAGAACTCCACCGCCGAAATTGCCGATACCGTGGCTAATCTGCACCGTGTGGTGGGGCAGTCGGTCACCCAGATGGAAGATGCCGTGCGTCAGGCTGAAGGCGATGTCGGCAGCGTGCTGGCCATGGGCGAGGATCTCAGTGCGATTGTTGAATCGGTGCAGCTGGTGACCGATCGCCTGGCCCAGATTGCTACGGCGGCGGAACAACAAGCGGCCACGGCCGATGAAGTCAACGACAGCATTCAGCAGGTCGATCAGGCCGCCAACGTGTTGCTTGAGGGGGCCCAGGCTGTCAGCACGGCGGCCGAGCAGTTGGGGCAGGGTAGCCGGGTGTTGGCACAGAACACGGCACGCTTCAAGCTGGACTAAAGCAGATCGGCCCATGTTCGCGCTGCACTTGTCTATTTAGGTGCGCGTATGGGCCTGCAGCGCGCCCAGCCTAGGCTGCCCTTGACGCTTTGCACAGCCTGCCGCAGGCTCCCCGCCGAGTTGTCACGAGCAGGACGCCATGCCGCATATTCTGATTGTCGAAGACGAAGCCGCGATCGCCGACACCCTGATCTTTGCCCTGCAAAGCGAAGGCTTCACCACCACCTGGCTGAGCCTCGCCGAGCTGGCGCTGGCCGAGCAACAGCGCAACCCTGCGGATTTGCTGATTCTCGATGTCGGCCTGCCGGATATCAGCGGTTTTGAGGCTTGCAAGCGCCTGCGCCGGTTCTCCGAGGTGCCGGTGATGTTTCTCACCGCGCGCAGTGAAGAGATTGATCGTGTGGTCGGTTTGGAAATCGGCGCGGATGATTACGTGGTCAAACCCTTCAGCCCGCGCGAGGTGGCCGCAAGGGTTAAGGCCATCCTCAAACGCATGGCCCCGCGTGAAGCGCCGGCCGTCAGCCCGGTTGTGAACGTGATCAGTGGGCCGTTTCAGGTGGACAGCGAACGGGTACAGATTCATTACCATGGCCAGTTACTGAGCCTGACGCGCCATGAGTTTCGCCTGCTACAAAGCCTGCTGGCGCAGCCTGAACGGGTGTTCTCCCGCGAGCAATTGCTTGATGGCCTGGGCGTGGCCGCCGATGTTGGCTACGAGCGCACCATCGACAGCCACATCAAGAGTCTGCGCGCCAAATTGCGTCAGGTGGCCGCTGCGGCCGAGCCGATCCAAACTCATCGTGGCCTGGGTTACAGCTATTCGCCGAGGCACGCCTGAGATGCCCTTGGGGATTCGCATCTTTCTCGTCTACTTCCTCTTTGTTGGCCTGGCCGGTTGGTTTGTGCTGAGCACGGTGATGGACGAAATCCGCCCCGGCGTAAGGCAAAGCACCGAAGAAACCCTGGTCGATACCGCCAACCTGTTGGCGGAGATTCTGCGTGATGAGGTTAAGGCAGGCAGCCTGCAACAGAGCCGCTTGCCTGCCTTGTTGCAGGCCTACGGCCAACGTCAGCCCAAGGCGCAGATCTGGGGCGTGGAGAAAACCCAGGTCAACCACCGCATCTATGTCACCGACGCCAAGGGCATCGTCCTGCTCGACTCCAGCGGTGCGGCGGTGGGCCAGGATTATTCGCGCTGGAACGATGTGTTGCTGACCCTGCGCGGTGAATACGGCGCACGCTCGACCAAGGAAGACCCGAACGACCCCGACTCCTCGGTGATGTACGTCGCCGCGCCGATCAAGGATGGCGAGCGCATCATCGGCGTGGTCTCGGTGGCCAAGCCCAACCGCACCCTGCAGCCCTATATCGAACGCTCCGAACAGCGCCTGGCCTGGCTCGGCGGCGGCCTGATTGTGCTCGGTCTGCTGGTCGGTGCACTGCTGTCCTGGTGGCTCAGTGGTGCATTGCGCAAGCTGACTCGCTACGCCCAGGCGGTCAGCGCCGGGCAACGTGCCGAACTGCCCAGCGTGCGCGGTGGCGAGCTGGCGCAACTGGCTGAGGCCATCGAGCGTATGCGCACCGAGTTGGAAGGCAAAGCCTACGTCGAACGTTACGTGCACACCCTGACCCACGAGCTGAAAAGCCCGCTGGCTGCGATTCGTGGCGCAGCCGAGTTGCTCGACAGCGAGATGCCGACGGCGCAACGGCAGCGTTTCGTGGCCAATATCGAGCAGGAAAGCGCGCGTATGCAGCAACTGATCGAGCGCCTGCTGCACCTGGCTCAAGTCGAACAACGCCAGGGCCTCGAAGAGCAAGTGGCAGTGCCTTTGCGCGCGCTGGTCGAGTCGCTGTTGCAGGCACAAATGGCGCGCATCGCAGCCGCCGGTCTGCAGATTGAAAACACCATCGGCGCTCAATTAAGCGCCTGCGGCGAGGCCTTTTTGCTGCGCCAGGCACTGGCCAATCTGCTGGATAACGCGCTGGATTTCACCCCGTCGGGCGGGCTGATTCGCTTTAGCGCTCAAGCCCTTGGCGGGCAGGTCGAGTTATGCCTGTTCAACCAGGGCGAGGCGATTCCCGATTACGCCCTGGCGCGCCTGAGCGAGCGGTTCTACTCGCTGCCGCGCCCCGGCAACGGTCGCAAGAGCACCGGTTTGGGGCTGAACTTTGTTGAGGAAGTTATGCAGCTGCATGGCGGCACGCTGCACATTGGCAATGTCGCGGGAGGGGTTGAAGCACGTCTGCGACTGCCGGCATCATCGGGCAACTGACGTACAGCTTGGCACTGACTTTGCTCGTTTGTAATGGTTGCGCTGAGCGCACACAGATGCTCTGATCGGGCTGTCGGGTTGCCAGGCAACACTCGCCCCGCGCACTATCCTCAGAGTCTCAATAAGAAACAGAGCAGGAGCCGCCGCATGAGAACAGTTGCCGAGATTCTTCGTAACAAACCCCAGGCTGCCGTCTACAGCGTGACCCCCAGTACCTCGGTTTTGGACGCGGTTAAGCTGATGGCCGAGAAGGGCATTGGTGCGTTGGTGGTGCTGGATGAGAAAGGCCGTTTGGCCGGTATCGTCAGTGAGCGCGACTATGCGCGCAAAGTCGCGTTGCTGGAGCGTTCTTCGTTTGATGTGGCGATCAGCGAAATCATGACCGCCGATGTGCTGACCGTCACCCCGCGTGACACATCAAGTTACTGCATGCAACTGATGACCGACCGCCACCTGCGGCATCTGCCTGTACTGGCTGACGGCGAGCTGATTGGTCTGTTGTCGATTGGTGACCTGGTCAAACACACCATTGCTGACCAGGCCAGCCTGATTCAGCAGCTGGAGCAGTACATTCGTGGCGGTTGATTCTCCCGTCTCATTGCTGTTTCCGCCGCTGCGGCTGGTCCTCATGCAGAAAGCGCGTGTAGATATCGCGCGGCGGCGCCAGTTGCAGCTGCGCCATGATCCGGCCGACCGCGCCACGGTGGTAGCCGCCATGGGTGACGATATGCGCGAGCATTTCCTCGCGGCTCATGCAGCCGGCATCGCCATCAACAAACGTGAAGCTCAGGCGTTCGGCCAACTGTTCGGCGCTTAGTCCTGCGGCATAGTCCAGATACCAGCGATCAGTTTCCTCCACCGCCTGTTGCAGTGCTGCCAGCGTGGGCGTTTCGTGGGTGTTGGTAGCGCTGTAGCGGTGCTCGATGCCCTGCAGATTGGCGACAAAGATCCGTTCGACCACATGGATGTGGTTGAGAATGCGCAGGGCCGCGTGCAGTTCGCTGTGCTGGGTAATGGGGTCAAGGCGTTGTAGTTCCGCAAAGAGTTCCTGGTCGGCCCAGGCCTTGTAGCGCAGCAAGGAGCTGAGCAGTGCGTGGCTACTCACTGGCATTCTCCGTTTGCTGTATCAGTGTGCGGCCAGGCGCGGAGCACCAAGTAAAGTAAGAGACCGACTGACACAAAAACTGCCGTCAGGGTGAAGAATGGCGCCAGGTAGGCCAACGATTTGCCCCGCGCGCGACCGTCGCGGTACATCCACACACCGGCCAGCGCCGCAAGGATATACAGATCGATCACCCCCTGAACGGTGTCGGCGCTGAGTGTCAGCAGGTTGATCAGCGGCAGTGCGAGTGTGCTCATGCTCCATCCTTGGCGGGTGTTCAGCGGGGTAGAGGGTGGTCTGCTCGGCCTTGCACGCAGGCCATCGCGGCTGCGGCGTTTTCCAACAGGCACGTGTAATGAGCTTGGCCGGCGCAGCGGGTAAAGGCTGTGACCACAGGCAACTGCTGCTGCAGGTAAATGGACATGGCAATCGGTGCCCAGTTGTCAGCTTCGCCATGCCACAGGTTGACTGCGGCCGTGACGTTACGCAACTCGGCGGCCCAGGGCTCGACATACAGGTGGATGTCCCGTGCGTAAGAGTGGATGCCGTGTCGGAAGCAGTCGCGCTGGATTGTTTTCAGCCAGTCCACTGTCGCGCTCTGGCGCAGCAGCTCGCGGTCTTTGCCGCCGGCACCGGCGAACAGCAGATTGAGCAACAAGCGCGGGCTGACATTCGCCAGCAGTGCCTGGTAGCTGGCAAAGGCGCGAAAGAGTCGTGGGGAATGCTGCGCCCAGCCAAAGGTGTAACGCCCGGCGCCCATGCCGACGCGGTTGCTGGCCACTTCCCAGGGTGCGGCGGCGGAGAGCAGGTGAACGGCGGCCACCTGCTCGCCCAGGCGTGTAGCGACACGCAACGCCAGGCAGGCGCCGATGGAGAAGCCGAGCAGGTGAATCGGCTGGCCTGCCGCGTGCTGCATGACCTGTTGCGCCAGCTGTTGCAGGTAGTCCTCGCGGTCGAGTTCGCCCGGCAGGTTGCGCGCCACCACCAGCAGCTTGATGCCCTGCGTCAAGGCGGCTTGATGCAGCATCGCCGCTTCGACCGCTGCGCCTGGCACACCATGAAAATAGAACAGTGGTCGCCCATGAGGACTGCCATATACCCTGGGGATCATGCGCGGACCTCTACCACCAGCCGTTATCGTTTAGCAGCATCTTCTTGTAGTAATCGATATTGGCGCGTACGGCGAATACCGCACCAATGCCATAGCCCAGCGCGTTGGCGATCTTGCTGTAACCGAGGTAGTCCAGGCCGATGCCGAGGGTGATCACCACCACTGCGCAGACCAGGAACAGTGCCAGGCCCTTTTTCCACATGCCCTTGATGGCGTAGTAGATCGGCCCAAAGAAGAACGCCAGAAAGTTGAAGCTGAAGGCCATGCGCCGCTCCTCGGCGGGCAGCTGCTTGAACTTGGGCATCTTGATGCCACCGGCATGGTGGATCGCGCTAAAGCGCTGTTTCCATTTATCCGAGATGGGGAGTGCGGCGATCTGCTCGTCGGATACCCGTGATTCTGCGTCGACGACGCTGGCTTGCGGGCTGGCGTAGGGGTTGTGCTGGGTCATGGCCGTTCATCCTTACTTGGCGATCAGCGGCACGCTACGCATTTCCCTGACGGCTGTCTATTGGCCTGCTTTGCAGCTGTGCGGTATCTCCACACACTCTCCATCTGCTCTCCATAAAGCCACCATTTGCGCCGCCCAGACTCTGCCTACCTTAACCGTCGCGGAGAGTTGCACCATGAGCCGTATCCTGGGTTTCAAGCTGGGCGCCATTGCCCTGCTGATTTTGTTGTTGCTGGTGCCGTTGTCGATGATCGGCGGGCTGGTGAGCGAGCGGCAGTACCAACGCGCCGAGGTGCTGCAGGACATCGCGCGCAGTTCCAGCTACCGCCAGCAGCTCACCGGGCCGATTCTGGTGATGCCTTACACCAAGGTATGGAACCAGTGGAAGACCCACGCCAAGACCGGCGAGCGTTACCTGGAAGAGCAGAAGAGCCGGGGGCGCCTGTACTTCCTGCCGGAGCGTTTTGTGCTCAATGGTCAGGTCAGCACCGAGGAGCGTGCGCGCGGTATCTACAAGGCGCTGTTGTACCGCAGCGACAACCAGATCAATGGCGCCTTCAAGTTGCCGGCGCGTCTGGGGCTGGGCGATGAGCTGGGTCTGTATCAGTTCGATCAGCCGTTTCTCTCGGTCGGCATCAGCGATATCCGCGGGATCAGCAATGACCTGCAGCTGCGCTTCAACGGCATGACCCTGAGCTTCGCCCCCGGCAGCGCCGAGGAGCGTTTCGGTGCCGGTGTGCATGCGCCGCTGCCGCCGCTGGATACCCAGGGCGGGCAAACCCTGGAGTTCGCCTTCGACCTGAAATTGCAGGGCACTGAGCAGTTGAGCATCACCCCGGTGGGGCGCGATAGCCGAGTCGAGCTGACCTCCGGCTGGCCTCACCCGAGCTTTGTCGGCGAATACCTGCCGAGCAGCCGTGAAGTGACAGACAAGGGCTTCAAGGCGCACTGGCAGACCAGTTTCTTCGCCACCAACCTGGAGGAAGCACTGGCCGACTGTGTTCGCGGTGACAGCTGCAATGCCCTGACCGCACGCCACTTCGGCGTGAGCTTTGTCGACCCGGTGGACCAGTACCTGAAAACCGAGCGGGCGATCAAATACGCGCTGCTGTTTATCGGCCTGACCTTCGCCGTGTTCTTCCTCTTTGAAGTGCTCAAACGTATGGCGGTGCACCCGGTGCAATACGCCCTGGTCGGCATGTCGTTGGCGTTGTTCTACCTGCTGCTGTTGTCGTTGTCCGAGCACCTGAGTTTCGCCACTGCCTACGGTATTTCGGCGCTGGCCTGTGTGGCGCTGATCGGTTTCTACGTCAGCCATGTGTTGCACAGCGCTGTGCGTGGCGGTGCCTTCGGCCTGTTGCTGGCGGCGTTGTACGGCTTGCTGTTCGCCCTGTTGAGTGCCGAGGACTACGCGCTGCTGATGGGCTCGATCCTGGTGTTCGGCGTGCTGACCGGCGTGATGGTGCTGACCCGCAAACTCGACTGGTACGGCGTAGGCAAAGCCAGCCCGGCTAGCAGCCTTTGATCAACCCGGGCGCAGTCCAGGCTGCGCCCATCTTGGAGAGCCAATCATGATGCGTTTACTGGTGCAGTTTGCCGCATGCAGCACCCTCGGCCTGGCGGTCGCGTTACTGGTGCTGTTGGGTTTGATGTTCTGTGGTCAATTTGGCGTGATCGATACGCTGATACTCAGCGGCAAGCCGCTGGCGCTGCTCAGCCTGCAACTGCCGCAAGGCTTCTGGTTCGAACTGACCGGCCTGAGCGATGCGGCGCAGAACGCTACGCTGCAATCCTTTCTCAGCCTGTGTGCGGGGCTCGGGCAAATCGGCCTGCTGCTGGCCGCCGGGTTTTTTCGCCTGTGGTACGTACGATGAGCGGGCATATTGGTTTGCGCGAAGAGTCGCGCGCCGGGCACCTGCTGGCGCGGCGGATTGCCCGCTTGTTTGCCCCGGCGGTGTCGACACGACGTTCATGCGTGCGTCTGCCAGTGTTGCCTGCAGGTTCGCCGCGATGAGCCGGCGCTGGGGCGTTCTGCAAGGGCTGCTGATGGGGCAGCAGGCGGGTTATCTGTTGGCGCTGTTGCTCGGGGCTTTGCTGCCGTCCTGGCCGTTCAATACGCTGTTCACCCCGCTGGCGCTGCTTGGCTTGTGGTTGCAGCGGTTGTCTTACCGCTGGCTGGCTACGGCTGATCGTGAGGCTTACGTCGGCGCCGCGGGCCTGGGTGGGCTAAGCATGGCTGGCCTGTGGCTGTTCTATTTCTATGCGGGAGCCTGGTGAGGTGACGACGCATCGGTTATCCATGGAGTCGAGCAAACGTGGGTTGAAGGCCCTGTATCGCGGCACGGTGTATGGCTTACAGCTGTTGATCTGGCTACTGCTGGGGCTGTACCTGGCCTATAAGCTGTTTGAGCGACAGCACATGGTCGATGTACTGCCGGCATCGCTGGAGCCGACTTCGGTGTTATTGATCGATGGTGAAAGTGGCGTGCGCGAAGGTTGTGGGGTCGCAGTGTGGCGCATGTCGGCGCACACCCGTTTGGCCTTGCACCAGGACGCGCTGGGGTTTCTCGCTCAGGCCCGGCAGGCCCGTGGCTATAGCGAGCCTTATTACCGCTTCGATCCCTGGCAGCCGAGCCCGGTGCCGGACGAGCTAAATGCTGATGGCGGCTGGCTGTCCTTGGCCTGCGCCTCACCCAGTGAGCGCCTGGAGCAGCTGATCAATGTGGCGATGCAGAGCCCAGGCAGTTTCTACAGCATCAAGCCCGAGGGCATCCTGCTGTTGATTCCGGCCCAGGGCCTGATCGTTTTTGGCTACTACGGTTGAGCCGACGTGGCTCATTGCTGAGGTACGGTCGCCTGCATCGACGGCAACTGACTGACGTCGGCATACCAGCCGGCCAGTTGTGGGTAGCGTTCACGCCAGTTCAGCTCGGGCTGGCGCAGGTCGAGGTAGCCGAAGACGCAGGCCAGGGTGATGGCGGCGATATCGAAGTGGCTGGCCAGCTCGGCAACCGCCTCGCTTTCAAACTGCTGCAGGGCGCGTTCGATTTTCTCCTGCTGCGCGGCCTGCCATTGATCCCAGCGTTTTTCTTCGGGGCGCAGAAAGGTTTCGTAGCGGATCAGCACGGCGGCATCGAGGACTGCATCGGCCAGTGAGGCCAGGGTCAGGCGCCGCCAGCGGGCCGGGCCATCGTGCGGGATCAGGGGTTCGCCGACATGCTGGCGGTCGAGGTAGTCGAGTATCACCCGGCTGTCGTGCAGCACCGAGCCGTCAGCCAGACGCAGGGCGGGAATCTTGCCGGCCGGGTTGCCGGCATTAACCACACTGCTGGGGCTGGTTGGGCTGAGTTGCACTTCTTCTAGTTGCACGCGGCCCAGCTGGCCAGTCTCGTGCAGCAGCACCATGACTTTGCGCACAAAGGGCGAGGTGGCGGTGTAGAACAGGGTCATG
This sequence comes from Pseudomonas sp. SL4(2022), assembly GCF_026625725.1. Taxonomy (NCBI): domain Bacteria; kingdom Pseudomonadati; phylum Pseudomonadota; class Gammaproteobacteria; order Pseudomonadales; family Pseudomonadaceae; genus Pseudomonas; species Pseudomonas sp. SL4(2022). The sequence continues at coordinate 1,214,328 of NZ_CP113060.1, read as the reverse complement.
CTCGGGTTGGACATTGTGGGTTCCTGAAGTGTGGGGTGGCTGCGCATGGTAATGATCGTAGAAGTTGTAGCCTGGAGTGAACCACGTACGGCGCGCAATAAAAAAGGGCAGCCCTGAGGCTGCCCTTTTTGTACTGCATCACCCCTGTTTAGTGGGCGCTGGCACCGCTGGCACCCAGGCCCGTTTGCGAGCGTACGAACTGTGGGATAAAGCGGGCACGGGCATCGCCGGCCGCCACAGATTTATCCGTCACCGAGAAGAACCAGATACCGATGAAGGCGATGGCCATCGAGAACAGCGCTGGGTACTCGTAAGGGAAGATCGCCTGAGCATTACCCAGCACCTGCACCCAGACGGTTGGGCCGAGGATCATCAGGGTCACTGCGGTGACCAGGCCCATCCAGCCGCCGATCATGGCACCACGGGTCGTCAGGTTCTTCCAGTACATGGAGAGAATCAGCACCGGGAAGTTGCAACTGGCCGCGATGGAGAAGGCCAGACCGACCATGAAGGCAATGTTCTGCTTCTCGAAGGCGATGCCCAGGCCGATGGCCAGGACGCCGAGGGCCACAGTGGTGATCTTCGATACGCGCAGCTCATCCTTCTCGTTGGCTTTGCCTTTCTTCAGCACGCTGGCGTACAGGTCGTGGGACACCGCCGAGGCACCGGCCAGGGTCAGACCGGCTACCACCGCGAGGATGGTGGCGAAGGCCACGGCCGAGATAAAGCCGAGGAACCAGCTGCCGCCCACGGCGTTGGCCAGGTGCACCGCCGCCATGTTGTTACCGCCGAGCAGAGCGCCGGTGGCGTCCTTGAAGTCCGGGTTGGTGCTGACCAGCAGGATCGCGCCGAAGCCGATGATGAAGGTCAGGATGTAGAAGTAGCCGATAAAGCCCGTGGCGTAGAACACCGACTTACGCGCTTCCTTGGCATCGCTCACGGTGAAGAAGCGCATGAGGATGTGCGGCAGGCCAGCGGTACCGAACATCAGCGCCAAGCCGAGGGAGATTGCCGAAATCGGGTCTTTCACCAGGCCGCCGGGGCTCATGATCGCCTCGCCTTTGGGGTGCACGGCGATGGCTTCGCTGAACAGCCGGGCGAAGTCGAAGTCGACGTGTTTCATCACCATCAGGGCCATGAATGAGGCACCGGAAAGCAGCAGTACGGCCTTGATGATCTGTACCCAGGTGGTCGCCAGCATGCCGCCGAACAGCACGTACAGCACCATCAGGATGCCGACCAGGATCACCGCCACGTGGTATTCCAGGCCGAACAACAGTTCGATCAGCTTGCCGGCACCGACCATCTGTGCGATCAGGTAGAACGCGACGACTACCAGCGAGCCGCTGGCGGACAGGGTACGAATCTGCGTTTGCCCGAGGCGGTAGGAGGCGACGTCGGCAAAGGTGTACTTGCCAAGGTTGCGCAGGCGTTCGGCGATCAGGAACAGGATCACCGGCCAGCCGACCAGGAAACCGATCGAGTAGATCAGGCCGTCATAGCCAGAGGTGAATACCAGCGCGGAAATACCCAGGAACGAGGCCGCCGACATGTAGTCGCCGGCGATCGCCAGGCCGTTCTGGAAGCCGGTAATGCTGCCGCCCGCAGTATAGAAGTCGGAAGTCGAGGTGTTGCGCTTGGACGCCCAGTAGGTGATGTACAGCGTTGCGCCAACAAAGGCGAGGAACATCACAATGGCCGAGGTGTTCAGTGGCTGGCGCTGGACATCGCCTTCCAGCGCCCCAGCGGCCCACAGAGCAGGGGCCAGCGCCATCAGACCGATGGCCGTGAGAATGCGTGCGATCATTTCTGCACCTCGTCGAGTACGGCCTGGTTGAGGGTGTCGAATTCACCATTGGCGCGTTGCACGTAGATACCGGTCAGCACGAAGGCCGAGAGGATCAAACCGACACCCATGGGAATACCCCAGGTAATCGGTGAGTCGGCACTGATACGCGTGCCGAGCAATTGCGGCTCGAAGGCGATCAGCAGGATAAAGGCCACGTACAGGCCGAGCATGATGGCTGAGAGTGTCCAGGCAAAGCGTTCGCGCTTGGCGACCAGTTCCTGGAAGCGCGGATTTGATTGAATCCGCGCGTAGCTGTCGTCGTGCATTATTGTTGTCCTCCGACGTTGGGGTGATGAGCCTACTCTAGGCTCACGCCGGCGGAGTGACAGACGACCTTAGTCGTAGCTTTCAGTGTTCTAGACCAAGGTCGTAGCCCACAGAACATGGGCCTCAGCGTCGCAGCCGTGGCCAACCCCCTCATACGGCGGGCAAGCCGAGGCCCCGCCAGGCCGCAGCATCCCAGCCGCTATCACCCAGCCGCGCACTGATCAGGCCGATGGCGCCAAGCAGGACAATCAGCAGTGGCAGGGCCAAGGTCGACTGACGCCAGTGCATGCTGTGGCCTGCGCGTGCTCAGGTTGTGTGGATGGAGTTTGCCGGCGAACCCAGCAGCGTTACAGGCCGCTGCCGAGCCCGATGATGGTCCGCATATCCAGCACCGCCCTGAGAATTTCCATTGGCATGTCGCCGTAGTCGCCCAAATGCAGCGGCTGCGACATCGACAGCGCATCCATGTACCAGGGCCGTTGGTCGCTGGCATTTCAACCGCCCCGCCGCTGCGCGCATCGAGCATCAACGTGTGCGAGGCATTCGGCTCGGTGCCGGCGGTAATCGCCAGCACACCGTTGGGTTCGTCGTCCTCATAAAGCGAAATGCTGCACTACTTCCTCCGGCCGATGATGCTCAACAGCTTCGACCCACTCTGCAGGCTCAGGTGTGGCGTCTGGGTGGTCAGCTCAGGCACGTCACCGAACAGGTGTGCCCGTTCATGACATAGATGCAGATCAATAGCCGTTAACCGCCCGCGCGCTAGAGTGGGCGGCCCCGTTGGCTGAGCGTTTTCCCATGGCATCGATTCCGCGTTACCCCGAGCTGCTCTCGCCAGCCGGCACCCTGAAAAACATGCGTTATGCCTTCGCCTATGGCGCGGATGCGGTGTACGCCGGGCAGCCGCGCTACAGCCTGCGGGTGCGCAACAATGAGTTCGACCACGCCAACCTGGAGGCGGGTATCCGTGAGGCGCATGCCCAGGGCAAGCAGTTCTATGTGGTGGTCAACATCGCGCCGCATAACGCCAAGCTGAAGACCTTTCTGCGTGACCTGCTGCCGGTGGTGCTGATGGGCCCGGATGCGCTGATCATGTCCGACCCCGGCTTGATCATGCTGGTGCGCGAACACTTCCCGCAAATGCCGATTCATCTGTCGGTGCAAGCCAATGCGGTGAACTGGGCCAGCGTGAGGTTCTGGCAACAGCAGGGCTTGAGCCGGGTGATTCTGTCGCGCGAGCTGTCGCTGGAGGAGATTGCCGAGATTCGCAGTGAAGTGCCGGGCATGGAGCTGGAGGTGTTTGTCCACGGCGCGCTGTGCATGGCCTATTCCGGGCGCTGCCTGCTGTCGGGCTATATCAATAAGCGCGACCCCAACCAGGGCAGCTGCACCAATGCCTGTCGTTGGCAGTACCAGGCCACTCCTGCCGGCGAGAACGAGCTGGGTGAGGTGGTGCAGATTGTCGAACCGACCTTAGGCGTGGGGGCGCCGACCGAGCAGCTGTTTCTGCTGGAAGATGCCAGCCGCCCTGGCGAGCAAATGGCTGCCTTTGAGGATGAGCACGGCACCTACATCATGAATTCCAAGGACCTGCGCGCGGTACAGCATGTTGAGCGCCTGGTGCAGATGGGCGTGCATTCGCTGAAGATCGAGGGCCGAACCAAATCCCACTATTACGTGGCGCGCACCGCTCAGGTGTACCGCAAGGCCATTGATGATGCGGTGGCCGGCAGGCCCTTCGACAAATCCCTGATGACGACCCTGGAGTCCCTGGCCCATCGCGGCTACACCGAGGGTTTTCTGCGCCGCCATGTGCACGATGAATATCAGAACTATGAGCGCGGCAGTTCGGTGTCGGAACAGCAGCAGTTTGTCGGTGAGCTGACCGGCGAGCGGCGTGGTGAGCTGGCTGAAGTGCGGGTGAAAAACCGCTTTGCCGTGGGCGATGGGCTGGAGCTGATGACGCCCCAGGGCAATCTGCGCTTTACCCTGGACCAGCTGGAAAACCGTCAGGGCCAAGCCATGTCAGTCGCTCCGGGCGACGGTCACATGCTGTACCTGCCGGTGCCGTCTGAGGTGCAGCTGGAGTACGCGTTGCTGATGCGCGATCTGTAGGGTGCGCCACTACAGCGAGTGCGCGTGCTGCCGTCGACGGTAACCCGTGAGCTGCTGTTCCAGCGCGTGCAGGCTGTCGAGCTGCTGGCTGCGTGCCTTGCTGAACAGAATCAGCGCCAGCTCGGCGGTGGCCAGGGCGTCGGCGCTGGCGTGGTGGCGTTGATGCACCTGCAGGCCGAAATAGCGGGTCCAGTCATCGAGCCCGCCGTGGCGGATGTCGGCCTGTGGGCAGAGCATCGGCGCCAGTTCAGCGACATCGAAGAACCGGTGCTGTAAGCGGTAGTCCAGCGTCTGCTTCAGTGCACGGGCCAACATGCCTTGGTCGAACCCAGCATGAAAGGCCAGCAGCGGGCTGTTACCGACAAACTCCATAAACGTCAGCAAGGCTTGTGCGGGGTCTTCGCCATTGGCGATTTCGCTGGGGGCGATGCCGTGGATCAATGTACTGGCGCTGGCCTGGTGGCCTTCACGGAGCAAGGTGCATTCGAACTGCTGGCTGAGGTCAATTGCGCCGTTGTCGATCACCACCGCGCCAATCGACAGCACCTGATCGCGGCGCATATTCAGACCGCTGGTTTCCAGGTCGAGAACCACGAAGCGCTGCTGCTGCAGCGGACGCTCATCGTGTGTGCGGGGGGCGGCCAGGTTGCCGCGCCGCTCCAGTTGCGCCTGAGTCAGCGCGGGGCCACGCCCGCTAAACCAGGTGAACTTGCTCATAGTTGGTACCTCACAGCCAGGCTGCTCTGCAGCCGCTGCGCCTGGCGGAAAGACTCACGCAGGATGCGCCGGTCGAGGTGGTTGAGGTGGTCAGGGTCAACCCGGTTGGAGTAGGGCTGGCTATTGCGTGCCTGCAGCTGGTGCTGCTGCATCCGTGCCTGCTGAATATAGTGATAAGCCTCTTCATAGGCCGCGCCATCCTGAGTCTCGATCACCCCTTGCTGAATCAGCGCGCGCAGCCGTTCCAGGGTGTTGCAGACGGTCACGCCATGGGCCAGGGCCAGCAGGCGCGCGCCGTCAACGAAGGGCGTCAGGCCCTGCACCTTGAGGTCCAGGGTGTCCTTTTCGGCCCCCTTGCGGGCCACCACGAAATCCCGAAACACGCCCACCGGCGGGCGTTGGCGCAGGGCATTCTCCGCCATCATGCGCTGGAACAGACTATTGTCGGCCACCTGTTGCAGCAGGCCCTGGCGCAGCTGCTCGCAACCCTCGGTTTCGCCCCATACCGCGCGCAGGTCGAAATAGATGCTCGAAGCTAGCAGGTTCTCCGGGGTGGCTTCCTGGACAAAACTGCTGAAACGCCGCGACCACTCCTGACGTGACAGGCACAGCTCGGGGTTGCCGGCCATGATGTTGCCCTTGCACAGGGTAAAGCCACACTGCGCCAGGCGGTGGTTGATCTCCTGGGCCAGCGGTAGCAGGCGCTCGCGAATGGCTGCGGCTTCGGTTGCATCGGCGGCTTCGAACAAAATGCCGTTGTCTTGGTCGGTGTGCAGGGTTTGCTCGCTGCGGCCTTCGCTGCCGAACACCAGCCAGGTGAATGGCACACCGGGGGTGCCCATGTCTTCGAGGGTCAGTTCGATCACCCGGCAGACGGTGTGATCGTTGAACAGGGTGATCAGCTGGGTGATCTGCGTCGAGCTGGCACCGTGGGCGAGCATGCTGTCGACCAGTTGGCGTACATCGCTGCGCAGCGACGCCAGGGTTTCCACCCGCCCGGCATGGCGAATGGTGCGCGCCAGATGCACCAGATCGACCCGCTGCAGGCTGAACAGATCCCGCTCGGAAATCACCCCGCACAGCTGGTCATGCTCAACCAGGCAAACGTGGGCGATATGCCGTTCGGTCATCGCCATCGCCGCATCGAAGGCACTGGCATCCGGGGGGAGATGGAAGGGTGCCTGGGTCATCAGGTCGGCGATAGGTTGTGACAGATCAACACCGTCGGCCACCACGCGGCGCAGGTCGCGCAGGGTGAAAATGCCGAGCGGTTTCAGGGCTGGGTCGGCAATCACGATGCTGCCGACCTGCCGCTCGTGCATCAGTTTGACCGCGTCGCGCAGTGGCATGTCCGGGGCGCAGCTGATCGGGGCGCGCATGGCCAGCTGGCCGAGGCGGGTGTCGAGCGAATACTGCGCACCGAGGGTTTCCACCGCGCGCATCTGCACCTGTTGGTTGACCTGATCGAGCAGGCTGCTGACCCCACGCAGAGCAAAGTCGCGCAACGGGTTAGACAACGAGAACAGCTTGATAAAGGCCGGCTTGTTCAGTAGCAGGCAGAAGGTGTCTTCGGCGGCCAGGTGCTCGGTACGGGTGGCGCGTTCGCCGATCAGCGCGGCCAGCGGGAAGCATTCGCCGCTGGTGATCTCGAAGGTGGTTTCTGTGCCGCGCCGCGCTGAATGCGGGCGCTCGCCATGCACGCGGCCCTGTTTGACGATGTAGAAGTGCTCAACCGGGCCGTCGCTTGGCTTGATGATGGTTTCACCTTCGCCATAGAACCGCAGCTGGCAGTTCTCCACCAGATAGGCCAAGTGCGCAGTATCCATTTGGTTGAACGGCGGGAATTTCTGCAAAAAGGCTATGGTGCCATGGATGTTCTGCAACACCGCCGTCTTGCCTGCCAGGGCGATTGCGTCTGCGCGGCTCATGGGCGGCCTCGGGAGTTAGCTGTACAGGCATGATCGGCCCTTGCTGTCGCCGTGGCCATTGGACGTAAGTCTAGAGCGCAGTCGCCACCTGTCGTCGAGTTCTGCTCGGTTAATTGCCAACAATAAAAAACCGCCCAGAAGGGCGGTTTTTATGGGGCTGCAGCTGCGGGTTACAGGCCGTTGGCGGCCTTGAACTCGCGACGACGGCGGTGCAGAACGGGCTCGGTGTAGCCATTCGGCTGCTTGGTGCCTTCGACGACCAACTCCAGCGCCGCCTGGAAGGCGATGTTGCTGTCGAAGTTCGGCGCCAGCGGACGGTACAGCGGGTCGCTGGCGTTCTGACGGTCAACCACGGGTGCCATACGCTTGAGGCTGGCCACGATCTGCTCTTCAGTGGCGATGCCGTGACGCAGCCAGTTGGCCAGCAGTTGGCTGGAGATACGCAGGGTCGCGCGATCTTCCATCAGGCCGACATCGTTGATATCCGGCACCTTGGAGCAGCCCACGCCCTGGTCGATCCAGCGCACCACGTAGCCGAGGATGCCCTGCGAGTTGTTGTCCAGTTCGTTCTGGATTTCCTCGGGTGTCCAGTTGGTGTCTTTGGCCAGCGGAATGCTCAGGATGTCGTCCAGCGACGCGCGCTCACGCGTGGCCAATTCGGCCTGACGGGCGAACACGTCAACCTTGTGGTAGTGCAAGGCGTGCAAGGCAGCGGCGGTCGGCGACGGTACCCAGGCGGTGTTGGCACCGGCCAGTGGGTGCATGATTTTCTGCTCGACCATCGCGGCCATCAGATCAGGCATGGCCCACATGCCTTTACCAATCTGCGCACGACCTTGCAGGCCGGTGGCCAGGCCGATGTCGACGTTCCAGTTTTCGTAGGCGCTGATCCACTTCTCAGCTTTCATGGCCGCTTTACGCACGACAGCGCCGGCTTCCATGGAGGTGTGGATTTCGTCACCAGTACGGTCGAGGAAGCCGGTGTTGATGAACACCACGCGCTCGCTGGCGGCCTTGATGCAGGCTTTCAGGTTGACGGTGGTGCGGCGCTCTTCGTCCATGATGCCGACTTTGAGTGTGTTGCGCGGCAGGCCAAGAACGTCTTCAACGCGGCCGAAAATTTCGCTGGTGAAAGCGACTTCTTCCGGGCCGTGCATCTTTGGCTTCACGATGTACACCGAGCCAGTGCGGGTGTTCTTGCGGCGGGTGTTGCCATTCAGGTTGTGGATGGCGATGAGGCTGGTGAACAGGGCGTCCTGAATGCCTTCCGGGAGCTCGTTGCCGGCGGCGTCGAGGATGGCCGGGTTGGTCATCAGGTGGCCGACGTTACGCACGAACAGCAGGCTGCGGCCGTGCAGGGTCAGTTCACTGCCGTCGGCCTTGGTGTAGACGCGGTCCGGGTTCATGGTGCGGGTGAAGGTCTTGCCGCCTTTGGCGACTTCTTCAGCCAGGTCGCCCTTCATCAGGCCGAGCCAGTTCTTGTAGACCACGACTTTATCGTCGGCATCCACGGCGGCAACGGAATCTTCGCAGTCCATGATGGTGGTCAGCGCGGCTTCCATCAGCACGTCTTTGACGCCGGCGGCGTCGGTTTGGCCGACTGGAGTGCTGGCGTCGATCTGGATTTCGAAATGCAGACCGTTGTGCTTGAGCAATACAGCGGTCGGCGCAGCAGCATCGCCCTGGAAGGCGATGAACTGGGCGACGTTTGTCAGGCCGGTGCGGCTGCCGTTTTTCAGTGCAACAGCGAGTTGGCCGTCAACCACGGTGTAGGCGGTGGCATCGACGTGGGAGGCACCTTCCAGCGGTGCGGCTTCATCAAGGAAGGCGCGGGCAAAGGCGATGACCTTGTCACCACGGACTTTGTTGTAACCCTTGCCTTTTTCAGCGCCGCCTTCTTCGCTGATCACGTCAGTGCCGTATAGCGCGTCGTACAGCGAGCCCCAGCGGGCGTTGGAGGCGTTCAGGGCGAAGCGCGCGTTCATCACTGGTACAACCAGCTGCGGACCGGCCAGACGGGCGATTTCTTCGTCGACGTTTTGCGTGGTGACGTGGAAGTCGGCAGGCTCCGGCAGCAGGTAGCCGATTTCTTCGAGGAAGGCTTTGTAGGCTGCCGCGTCATGGGCCTGGCCCGCACGAGCCTGGTGCCAGCCGTCGATCTGCGCCTGAATCGCATCGCGTTTGGCGAGCAGCGCACGGTTTTTCGGGGCCAGGTCATTGATCACCGCTTCGGCACCCGCCCAGAACGTCTCGGCAGCAATGCCGGTACCGGGGATGGCTTCGTTATTCACGAAGTCGAACAGCACTTTGGCAACCTGCAGGCTGCCTACTTGAACGCGTTCAGTCATCACTTGCCTCACTCTGCTCAGCTCTACTCAATAGCCGCGTCGTACATGGGAAATAAATCATGTAGTCCGAGGCGCGGCATACTACATCAAGATCAGGGGAAAATCAGTGGGTGCGCGTCGCTATGCGACCAAGAAGTGCTTTGCAGTCACTACATGTGGCTTTTTGTCGCGATAAATTTTGAATATTGTTTCATATAAATTTTAAAACAGTACACAGTTTATTGTCTGTGTTACTCGCTAACCGGCAGTAGGCTTCTGCCTATACTGCCTCGGCATCGTTATGGAGGGTGTGACTCATGCACATACGGACTGCTACGGCTGCGGATCTGCCGGCGCTTAGCGAGTTGTTTGGCGCTTATCTGGTGTTTTACGAGGTGGCCAAACCGCCGGTAGAGGTTGAGGCGTTTCTCGCTGCGCGCCTGCACCAGGGGGACTCGGTCATTCTGCTGGCCCGCGATGACCAGGGTGTTGCGCTGGGTTTTGTCCAGCTCTACGCCTTCTTCTCCTCGCTGGCTCTGCAGCCGGCCTGGCTGCTCAGTGATCTCTACGTCAGCCCGCAGGTACGCCGGCAGGGCGTCGGCGAGGCGTTGATGAACGCTGCGCGTACGCACGCCGAGGCCACTGGTGCCTGCGGTTTGCAGTTGGAGACGGCAAAGAGCAATCTGCCAGGCCAAGCCCTCTACGAACGCCTGGGCTATGTGCGTGATGAGGTGTTCTATACCTACTGGCTGGCGTTGAAGTGAGCCACGGATAAGGAGTTACATATGGATCATCTGGTATTGACGGTTATTGCCCAGGATCAGCCGGGTCTGGTCGAGCGCATCGCCCAGTGCATCAGTGAACACGGTGGTAACTGGCTGGAGAGTCGTATGTCACGTATGGCCGGGCAGTTCGCCGGGATCCTGCGGGTCGATGTACCGCTGGCTGCACATTCCGGCCTGGTCGCGGCGCTGGAGCAATTGCAGGCCCATGGCATTCGTGTGCAGGTTGCTGCTGGTGGCGCCGAGCCGGCAGTTGTCTGGCAGGCTATTCGCCTGGAGTTGGTGGGCAATGATCGGCCAGGCATCGTGCGTGATATCACTCGTCTGCTGAGCCGTCACGGGGTCAACGTCGAGAGCCTGAACACCGAAGTGGTGCCGACGCCCATGAGTGGTGAGTTGCTGTTCCAGGCTCAGGCCCTGCTGGGCGTACCGCAGAGCCTGAGTCTGGAGCAGTTGCAAACGCATCTGGAAACCCTGGCTGATGATCTGATGGTGGAGCTAAAGCTGCAGGCTGAAGACTAGCAGGCCGTTGAAGACTACCTGCGTTGGCAATACGGCGTTAAAAACAGGCTCGGAATGCTCATTTGCACCAGCAAACTCCGCTTCCTCGCCAGTTTTTGCCTTGTCTTGCCTGCCTCGCCTACGCTTCAACATCCCGCTAGAGCCACTGCTTATCCACGATCGATGTGGATAACTCTGTGCGTAGCATGAGGAGCCCCGGAGCGCCGCCTAGTGCCCCGGGGCTTTTTGCTAAGTGCTTATTTTTTAAGCACTTAGTGGCGTGTTGTGCACAAAGGCCGGGGATGCTTCTGTGGATAAGCCGGGGGCAACTGGCTGCAGACCAGCGGCTGCGGGCGCTACAGCTGGCTGGTTGTTTTTTACTCAGTCGGACGTTTGCGCAGGCTTAGCCAGGCATCCACGCTGTAGATCGCCAGCCCCGCCCAGATGCAGATAAACGCCAGCAGCTTGCTCGGGTCGAAATGCTCCCCGAACAGAAAAATCGCCTGCAGCAGCACCAGGGTCGGCGCCAGGTACTGGAGAAAGCCCAGGGTGGTGTAGGGCAGATGGCGGGCGGCTGCGTTGAAACACACCAGCGGCACCAGGGTGATCGGGCCGGCGGCGATCAGCCACAGCGCTTCCGGGGTGCTCCAGAAGTCAGCTTGAGTGCTCATTGCTGCGGGGTGCAGCAACAACCAGCCCAATGCCAGTGGCAGCAGCAACCAGGTTTCCACCACCAGGCCGGGCAGCGCGGCAACCGGCGCCTGTTTGCGGATAATCCCGTAGAAGCCAAAGGTCAGCGCCAGCACCAGGGATACCCAGGGAATACTGCCGACCTGCCACAGCTGCTGCAATACACCCAGCGTGGCCAGGGCCACGGCCAGCCACTGCAGGCGGCGCAAGCGTTCACCGAGAATCAGCATGCCCAGCAGCACGTTCACCAGCGGGTTGATGTAGTAGCCCAGGCTGGCTTCGAGCATGCGCTCGTTATTCACCGCCCACACATACACCAGCCAGTTGCTGGCGATCAGCACACCGCTCAAGGCCAGTACGGCAAAGCGTTTGGGGTTGTTGAGCAGCTCGCGCAGCCAGCCGGGGTGCTTCCATACCAGCAGCAACAACGCGCCGAACAGCGCGGACCAGAGTGCACGATGGACGATGATTTCCAGTGCCGGCACGCTCTGGATGGCTTTGAAATAGAGCGGGAACAGGCCCCAGATGATGTAGGCGGTCAGGCCGAGAATATACCCGCGACGCGGGTTGGCGGTGGCCATGCTGGGTCCTTGCTTAGGCGGCTAACGAGAGGCTTGCGATTCTAGTCGGCGCGGCGCGGGCTTGTCTGGGTGGGCAGGATTTTCTTCGGCGGCTTACGCCACTTGGCTGTAACAACGATGTTACGGCTACAGGGCTAACTGTAGTGGTCAGCCCTGTAGCCCTGACTGCATTTGGGCTACGTGCGTGGCGTCAAAACAGTTTTAGCGGTTCTTCATCCAAAGCCGACAGCTGCTCACGCAGGATCAGAATCTGCTCACCCCAGTAACGTTCGCTGCCGAACCAGGGGAAACTCATGGGGAAGGCCGGGTCATCCCAGCGGCGTGCCAGCCAGGCGCTGTAATGCATCAGGCGCAAGGCGCGCAGACCCTCGATCAGCGGCAGTTCGCGGGGGTTGAAGTCGTGAAACTCCTGATAGCCGTCCATCAATTCGGACAACTGGCCGAGGCGCTCATGGCGCTCGCCGGCCAGCATCATCCACAGGTCCTGCACGGCCGGGCCCATGCGGCAGTCATCGAGGTCGACCATATGGAAGGTGTCGTCGCGGCACAGCAGGTTGCCGGGGTGGCAATCGCCGTGTAGGCGGATCGCCTGCACCGGATTGGCGGTGAACAGCACCTCCAGGCGCTTGAGCAGGTCACGCGCCACTGACTCGTAGGCCGGCAGCAAGCTGCGTGGAATAAAGTTGCCATCCAGCAGGGTGGCCAGTGAGGCATGGCCGAAGTTGCTCACTTGCAACGCTTCACGGTGAGCAAACGGCTTGAGTGAGCCGACCGCATGCAGGCGGCCAAGCAGTTGGCCGAGGCGGTACAGTTGGTCGAGGTTGCCGGGTTCCGGTGCGCGGCCGCCACGGCGGGGGAACAGGGCGAAGCGAAAGCCCTGGTAACTGAACAGGGTTGCGCCGTCGCGTACCAGGGGCGCTACAACCGGTACTTCGCATTCGGCCAGCTCGAAGCTGAAGCTGTGCTCTTCGCGAATTGCGTCATCCGTCCAGCGATCCGGACGGTAGAACTTGGCGATCAGTGGTGTCTCGTTCTCGATGCCCACCTGATAGACGCGGTTTTCATAGCTGTTCAGTGCCAGTACGCGGGCGTCGCTGAGGTAGCCGAGGCTCTCCACGGCATCCAGCACCAGGTCGGGTGTGAGTGCGGCAAATGGATGGGACATGGGTAACTCCAGCAGGTGGGCCGCAAAGTGTACCGCTTAGAGCCTGTCCAAAGTCTGCTGCGCGTCGGCCCTGCTGCGTTAAAAACAGGCTCGGAATGCTCATTTACACCCGTAAATTCTGCTTCCTCGCCGTTTTGACCAGCCGGAGGCTGTTACTACGTAGCGCCTTGCAAGGCTCTAGCTCGCGAGCCTTTGAACAGGCTCTTTCCTGCAACTAATTAGTCAGTCGCCTGGCTTTGGTGTGCGCGCCAGGCAGTACACATCAACCCGCGCCGCGCCGGCCTTCTTTAATAGCCGCGCCAGGCTTTCGGCGGTGGCTCCGGTGGTCAGCACATCATCGATCAGTGCCACATGCAGACCGCTGACTGTGCTACCCGGCGCCAGGGCGAAGGCTTTACGCAGGTTGCGTTTACGGGTGGCCGCATCCAGTTGCTGTTGCGCCGGTGTGTCGATCACCCTCTGCAGCCAGTGTGCCTGTTGCGGCAGTTGTAGGCTGGCGCTCAGCCATTCGGCGAGCAGGTCGGACTGGTTAAAGCCGCGCTGGCGTTGACGTTTGTCGGCGAGGGGCACCGGCAGCAGCAGATCGGGGCGCGGCAGCCCTTCATCAAATGCATGCTGTAGATGGTGTGACAAAAGCTCGCCGAGCAGACGTCCTAATGGCCACTTGGCCTGATGCTTGAAACGGGTAATCAGGCTGTCGACGGGGAAGGCGTAACGCCAGGGCACTTCGACTTTGCTAAAACTCGGCTGCTTCTTTAGGCAGGCCCCGCATACCAAGCCTTGGCTGGGCAGCGGCAGGGCACAGACCTGGCAATGCCCGACAAGCCACGGTAGCTCGGCTTCGCAGCAACTGCAGATGGCCTGGTCGTTGTCTGTGTGTTCATCGCACAGTAAACAGATTTGCTTGCTTTTTAACCAGTTGTAAACCTGGTGTTTTGAGTTGGGTTGACAGCGCATACGCCTTCCATAACTATGCCGAACATCCGTGTCGTGCTTGCTGACTCTAGCAAGCCGCTGCCAATAACAAGGAATATCCGATGAGCGCTACCATCGCCGCCAACCTGCGTCACGACTGGACTCTTAATGAGGTCAAGGCGCTCTTCGAGCAACCGTTCAACGACTTGCTGTTCCAGGCGCAGACCGTGCACCGCGCGCATTTCGACCCGAATCGCGTGCAGGTCTCGACCCTGCTGTCGATCAAGACCGGCGCCTGTCCGGAAGACTGCAAGTACTGCCCGCAGTCCGGCCACTACAACACCGGCCTGGAAAAGGAAAAACTGCTGGAAGTGCAGAAGGTGCTGGAGGCTGCCGCCGAGGCCAAGGCCATCGGTTCTACCCGTTTCTGCATGGGCGCGGCGTGGAAGCACCCGTCGGCCAAGGACATGCCCTATGTGCTGAAAATGGTTGAGGGTGTCAAAGCCCTGGGCCTGGAAACCTGCATGACCCTGGGCAAGCTGGATAAAGAGCAGACTCAGGCCCTGGCCGCTGCTGGCCTCGACTACTACAACCACAATCTGGACACCTCGCCGGAGTTCTACGGCAACATCATCACCACCCGCACCTACGCCGAGCGCCTGGAAACCCTGGCCTATGTGCGTGATTCGGGGATGAAGATCTGCTCCGGCGGCATTCTCGGCATGGGCGAGTCGCTGGACGACCGCGCCGGGTTGTTGATTCAACTGGCCAACCTGCCGGAGCATCCGGAGTCGGTGCCGATCAACATGCTGGTGAAAGTCAAAGGCACGCCGCTGGCCGATGAGCAGGATGTCGATCCGTTTGACTTTATCCGCATGCTCGCCGTGGCGCGGATCATGATGCCGCAGTCGCATGTGCGCCTGTCCGCCGGCCGCGAGGCGATGAATGAGCAGATGCAGGCCCTGGCGTTCTTCGCCGGCGCCAACTCGATCTTCTACGGTGAAAAACTGCTGACCACTGCCAACCCGCAAGCCAGCAAAGACATGCAACTGTTTGCCCGCCTCGGCATCAAGCCGGAAGCGCGCGAAGAGCACGCTGATGAAGTGCATCAGGCGGCCATTGAGCAGGCGCTGGTCGAACAGCGCGATTCCAAGCTGTTCTATAACGCAGCGGTCTGATAGCTGTGCTCTGAATAGGTGGGAGGGGCTTTAGCCGCGATCAGGCGCAAGGTCGGTCGCGGCTAGAGTGGATCGTCCCCGGCCTCTCCCACGGTATTGCGTCCTTACTATCCAGGTTGCCTATGTCATTCGACCTTGCCGCCCGCCTCGCCGAGCGCCGCACCGCCAATCTCTACCGTCAGCGGCCCATGCTCGAGTCACCGCAAGGGCCGCTGGTGCAGGTCGATGGTCGGCAGTTGCTGGCCTTCTGTTCCAATGACTACCTCGGTTTGGCCAATCACCCCAAAGTGATCGAAGCCTGGCGCGCCGGCGCGGAGAAATGGGGTGTGGGCGGCGGTGCCTCGCATCTGGTGATCGGTCACAGCACGCCACATCACCAGCTCGAAGAAGCGCTGGCCGAGTTCACCGGAAGACCCCGCGCCTTGCTGTTTTCCACCGGTTATATGGCCAACCTCGGTGCGGTTGCTGCACTGGTCGGGCAGGGCGACTCGGTGCTGGAAGATCGCCTTAACCATGCCTCCCTGTTGGATGCTGGTCTGCTCAGTAGTGCGCGCTTTTCCCGTTACCTGCACAACGATGGCGTCAGCCTGGCCAATCGCTTGCGCAAGGTGAGTGGCAATACCCTGATTGTCACCGACGGCGTGTTCAGTATGGACGGTGATCTGGCCAACCTGCCGTCGCTGTGTGCCGAAGCGCGCCGCGCCAATGCCTGGGTGATGGTCGATGATGCCCATGGTTTCGGCCCGCTGGGCGCCACCGGCGGCGGCATTGTCGAGCACTTCGGCCTGGGCCTGGATGATGTGCAGGTGCTGGTCGGCACCCTGGGCAAGGCCTTCGGCACGGCCGGTGCGTTTGTCGCTGGCAGTGACGATTTGATCGAGGCGCTGGTGCAGTTTGCCCGGCCCTATATCTACACCACCAGCCAGCCGCCGGCGCTGGCCTGTGCCACCCTGCAAAGCCTGGAGCTGCTGCGCAGCGAGCACTGGCGGCGCGAACACCTGAATGCCCTGATCAAGCGCTTTCGCGACGGCGCGCAGGCCATCGGCCTGGAACTGATGGACAGCGCTACGCCGATTCAGCCAATCCTGGTTGGTGACAGCGCGCGCGCTCTGCAGTTGTCGCAGCTGTTGCGTGAACGCGGTCTGTTGGTGACGGCGATTCGTCCGCCCACCGTGCCGACAGGTAGCGCGCGCTTGCGCGTCACGCTGTCCGCCGCGCACAGCCTGGAACAGCTGGAGCTGCTGCTGGAGGCCCTGGCCGAGTGCTGGCCGCTGCTGACGGGTGAGGCGGCCGTACATGCGTGATCGACTGATTCTGCTGCCCGGCTGGGGGCTCGGCACTGCACCCTTGCAGCCGCTGGCCGAGGCTTTGCGCGGCCTCGATCCGCGCCTGCATGTCGAAATAGAGCCATTGTCGCCGCTGGATTCCTGCGATCCGGCCGACTGGCTGGATGAGCTGGATGCCAATCTGCCAAAGGACGCCTGGCTCGGCGGCTGGTCCCTCGGAGGCATGCTCGCCGCCGAACTGGCGGCGCGTCGTGGCGAACGTTGCAGCGGTCTAGTGACCCTGGCCAGCAATCTGCGTTTTGTCGCCGAGCCAAGCTGGTCTGCGGCTATGCCCGCCGAGACGTTTAAGGCTTTCCGTCAGGGCTGCGCCGCTGATGTGTCCGCTACCCTGAAGCGTTTCTCCCTGCTTTGCGCCCAAGGCGCTGCGGATGCCCGTGGCCTGTCGCGGCAGTTGTTCGGCGCGGCTCCGTTGCCACAGTCCGCCACTCTGTTGGCCGGGCTGGATCTGCTGGCCAACCTGGATACGCGGGCAGCGCTGCAAGCCTTTGTCGGGCCGCAGCTGCACCTGTTCGCCGGCCAGGATGCCCTGGTCCCGGCGAGCGCTGCGCAGGCCTTGCTGGCGCTGTTGCCGGATGTCGAGATCGGCCTGATTGATCACGCCAGCCATGCCTTTGCCTTGGAGCGCCCGCATGAGATTGCGGCGGCGATTCAGGCCTTTCTGCATGAGGCCGGCGATGACTGATCTGGCGCATGACCCACTTGGCGGCCTGCCGGATAAGCGCCAGGTAGCGGCGTCGTTCTCACGTGCGGCTGAAAGCTATGACAGTGTCGCCGCCCTGCAGCGCAATGTCGGCCAGCAGTTGCTGGCGCAGCTGCCTGCAGCGATCAGCCCAGCGCGCTGGCTCGATCTGGGCTGCGGCACCGGTTACTTCAGCCGTGCTTTAGGCGCGCATTTTCCCGTCAGTCAGGGCGTGGCTGTGGACATCGCCGAAGGCATGTTGCAGCACGCTCGGCCGTTGGGCGGCGCACAGCAGTTTATTGCCGGCGATGCCGAACGCTTGCCGCTGCAAAGCGCGTCCTGCGACCTGCTGTTTTCCAGTCTGGCGCTGCAATGGTGTGCGGATTTTTCCGCGGTGCTTGCTGAGGGTGCACGGGTGCTGCGCTCTGGCGGTGTGCTGATGTTTAGCAGCCTGTGTGTTGGCACCCTGCAGGAGTTGCGTGACAGCTGGCTGGCGGTGGATGGCTTTGTGCACGTCAACCGCTTCCGCCGTTTCGAGGATTATCAGCGCCTGTGCGCTGCCAGTGGCTTGACGTGTGTGAGCTTGCAAACCACTCCAGAAGTCCTCTACTACCCGGATGTACGCAGCCTGACCCATGAACTGAAAGCCCTCGGCGCGCATAACCTCAACCCGGGTCGGCCCGGCGGTTTGACCGGACGGGCGCGCATGTTGGCGCTGCTTCAGGCCTATGAGCAATTCCGCCAGCCGCAGGGCCTGCCGGCAACCTATCAGGTGGTGTACGGCGTACTGCGTAAGGATTGAGATCAGCGCGGTTTGTTCTGAGTGCCCCCAGAGCGTCGCCCAACCCCCTCGTCAGAGACCCTTATGAGCCAAGCATTTTTCGTCACCGGCACCGATACCGAAATTGGTAAAACCACCATCGCCGCCGGCCTGCTGCATGCAGCGCGCTTGCGCGGCTGGTCCACGGCGGCTGCCAAACCGGTGGCGTCCGGCTGTGTGCGAACGGCGGATGGCCTGCGTAATGATGACGCTCTGGCGCTGCTGGGCGAATGCACCCTGGCGCTGCGTTACGAGGAGGTCAATCCGCTGGCCTTCGAACCGGCGATTGCCCCGCATCTGGCAGCGCGCGAGGTGGGTGTATTGCTGGATGTTGCCGCGTTGCAGGTGCCGGTGCAGGCGATTCTGGACAAGCAGGCAGACTTTACCCTGATTGAAGGGGCCGGCGGGTGGCGCGTGCCATTGTCCGGGCAGGAAGCCTTGTCGGACCTGGCGATTGCCCTGCAGCTGCCGGTGATTCTGGTGGTGGGTGTGCGTCTGGGCTGCATCAATCAGGCGCTGCTCACCGCCGAAGCCATCCTGCGTGACGGCCTGTCGCTGGTCGGTTGGGTGGCCAATCTGGTTGACCCGCACACCTCGCGGCTTGAGGACAATCTGGCGACCCTGGCTGAGCGCCTGCCGGCGCCCTGTCTGGGTTATCTGCCGCGCCTGGCCGAAGTCACGCCGGCTGCGGTTTCTGGCTATCTCAGTCTCGATCTATTGCACCGAGCGCTATAAGCAGGCCCAGTGCCATAGCCTTTTACTTGTACGTTTTTCGAGCAACTTCTGCTTCAATTGAAACCGTTAGAGGTTTGCCATAGTGGGAGCTTGGGCATGGAAATTTCAGGAAGCGCCTTCAAGTCGGGCATCAGCACCATTCAGTCCGGACAACGCCGGGTCGATCAGGCTGCGGCAGATATCGCCAGCAATGCGGTTACCCAGCCAAAACAGCCGACCTCCACGCCGCCGGCCAATCAGGTCAACCCTGCGCCGAGTTCGGCCGAGCAGACCCGTCCCGATCTGGCGGAAAGCCTGGTTGCTCTGCGTCAAGGTCAGAATGAGGCAGAAGCGGGTGCCAAGGTGGTGAAAACTGCCGATGAGGTGCTCGGCACCCTGATCGATACAACGGCCTGAGTCGCCCGCCCCGAGCGTACTCATGCCTGGCAATGAGGCAGTAATTGCGGGGCGAGGAGTCATTGCATGCAGATTGGCGGCGCAACGTCTTATCCTGCGCCTGCAGCAACTCTACTGCCGGCTCGGCTTCTCGCGTCCAATGTTTCCCCAGATGTGTCCCCCGATATCACCCGCGCCGCGCAGGCACCTATAACCGCTGCCCAGCCGCTGGCCGATGGGCAGTCGGCCTCGTCGCGTGAAGAGGCGGATAAACCTGCTGATTCCTCGGCTAATCCCGATAAAGCCAAAAGCCGCGAAGGCGAATCCAATCCGCAGCAGCAACGTCTTGAGCAACTGGAAATCGCCAAGCTGGTCAGCCGTGACCAAGAGGTGCGCACCCACGAGCAGGCGCATGCGGCTGTCGGTGGTCGTTATGCTGGAGCGCCGAGCTACACCTATGAACGCGGGCCGGATGGCAAGCGCTATGCAGTGGGTGGTGAAGTGAGCATCGACACCAGCCCGATCCCTAATGATCCGGAAGCCACCCTGCGCAAGATGGAAGTTGTCATCCGTGCTGCATTGGCGCCCGCTGAGCCCTCTGCGCAGGACCGGCAGATTGCCGCGCAAGCCCAGCTGCAGATGGCCGAAGCCCGTGTCGAACTGGCGCAACAGCAGCGTGGCGATGTTCAAGCTGCCAGTGAGGCGCGTGCGGAAAAGCGCAAAGCCGATGAGCAAGACGATGAGGGTGAGGATAAATCCAAGGCACCTGTGCAGCAGGATCGACCGCCACCACCTAGTCTTGATCTTTACCAGCAACTGAGCGATCTGCGGGAGCCGGTTTCAGTTATCGATCTGGTGGCTTGATCAGTGTTTGGGGTGCTTGACTTTAAATAGGCATAAACGTATGTTTCAAACGCTTGTTTGATTGACTCGACTGCCAAGGGGCAGGCGAGCGCCGGGATTGCTCCCGAAAACGACCGAATATCCGGTCACCTACACACTAAGAATCCACCGCAGAGGTTAACCGCTATGCCTGATTACAAGGCCCCCTTGCGTGATATCCGTTTCGTACGCGACGAACTGCTCGGCTACGAAGCGCATTATCAAAGCCTGCCTGGCTGCCAGGACGCTACTCCGGACATGGTCGACGCCATCCTTGAAGAAGGCGCCAAGTTCTGTGAGCAAGTGCTGTCCCCGTTGAACCGTGTAGGTGACACCGAAGGTTGCACCTGGTCCCCGGAAGGCGTGAAAACCCCCGCCGGCTTCAAAGAGGCCTACCAGCAATACGTTGAAGGCGGCTGGCCGAGCCTGGCGCATGATGTTGACCATGGCGGTCAAGGTCTGCCTGAGTCGCTGGGCCTGGTACTCAGCGAAATGGTGGGTTCTTCCAACTGGTCGTGGGGCATGTACCCAGGCCTGTCGCACGGCGCGATGAACACCATCTCCGAGCACGGCACCGACGAGCAGAAGCACACCTACCTGACCAAGCTGGTATCGGGCGAGTGGACCGGCACCATGTGCCTGACCGAGCCACATTGCGGTACCGACCTGGGCATGCTGCGCACCAAGGCCGAGCCGCAAGCTGATGGCACCTACAAAGTGTCCGGCACCAAGATCTTCATCTCCGCTGGCGAACACGACATGGCCGATAACATCGTCCACATCGTACTGGCTCGCCTTCCGGACGCGCCGCAAGGCACCAAAGGTATTTCGCTGTTCATCGTGCCGAAGTTCTCGGTTAACGCTGACGGCTCTGTTGGCGCGCGCAACGCCGTTTCCTGTGGCTCGATCGAGCACAAGATGGGCATCCACGGCAACGCCACCTGCGTGATGAACTTTGACGGCGCCACCGGTTTCCTGATCGGCCCAGCCAACAAAGGCCTGAACTGCATGTTCACCTTCATGAACACGGCCCGTCTGGGTACCGCTCTGCAAGGCCTGGCTCACGCTGAAGTCGGTTTCCAGGGCGGCCTGAAGTACGCTCGCGAGCGTCTGCAGATGCGTTCTTTGACTGGCCCGAAAGCGCCAGAAAAAGCCGCTGACCCGATCATCGTCCACCCGGACGTGCGTCGCATGCTGCTGACCATGAAAGCCTTCGCTGAAGGTAACCGTGCGATGGTGTATTTCACTGCCAAGCAAGTGGACATCGTCAAATACAGCAAAGACGAAGCCGAGAAGAAAGCGGCCGACGAACTGCTGGCCTTCCTGACGCCAATCGCCAAAGCCTTCATGACCGAAGTCGGCTTCGAAGCCGCCAACCACGGCATGCAGATCTACGGTGGTCACGGCTTTATCGCTGAGTGGGGCATGGAGCAGAACGTTCGCGACTGCCGTATTTCCATGATGTACGAAGGCACCACCGGTATTCAGGCCCTCGACCTGTTGGGTCGTAAGATCCTGATGACCCAGGGCGGCGCACTGAAGAACTTCACCAAGATCGTGCACAAGTTCTGCCAGACCAACGAGTCCAACGACGCCATCAAAGGCCTCGTCGAGCCGCTGGCCAAGCTGAACAAGGAGTGGGGCGACATCACCATGAAAGTGGGCATGGCCGCTATGAAAGACCGCGAAGAAGTCGGTGCCGCTTCGGTGGACTACCTGATGTACTCCGGTTATGCCTGCCTGGCTTACTTCTGGGCTGACATGGCTCGCCTGGCTGCCGAGAAGATTGCTGCCGGTGCTGAAGACGAGGCGTTCTACAAAGCCAAGCTGCAGACCGCCAACTTCTACTTCGCGCGCATCCTGCCGCGTACCCGTGCGCACGTTGAAGCCATGCTGTCTGGCGCCAACAACCTGATGGACATGGCCGAAGAAGACTTCGCCCTGGGCTACTAAGCCTCCGTCCTTTTCAGGTCAAAGAAACCGCTGCCCCTGGGGTGGCGGTTTTTTTATGTGCGCTATTCAGGCTGGGGTAAAAACTTTACCGGTCGCTTTTTAGCCGCCGGGCTCCGTGCGAAATTCTGCTTTTACAGGCAAACTGCAAGGCGTTGTCTACTTTTGCCGTCGTGTGGGGCTTGCCTTGTCGCGTTTTGCTGCTGTGCGCTTCAGTCACTTTCTGCCTTCGTTGCTGCTTCTGCTTGGCGGGGTGTTTCTAGCGCGCTTGGCGGTGCTGAGTGAGTTCTTTGCTTCATTGTTCAATGTATTGCCGACGCTGCTATTGCTGCTCGGCGGGGCGTTCTGTCTGGTTTACGGGCGTCAGCGCGAAGTGTTTTTGCTGCTGACGCTGTACCTCGGCTATTTCCTGCTTGATACCCAGGTTGATCATTTTCGTGCCACCGGCCAGGTGCGTACCGATGCCGCATTGATCTTCCATCTGTGCAGCCTGTTGCTACCTTTGCTCTACAGCCTGTATGCAGCCTGGCAAGAGCGTACGCATTTGCTGCAGGACATGGTCGCGCGTGCGGCGGTGTTGCTTGCCTTCGGGGCGGTGACAGTGGGGCTGGCGCAGCGCTTTCCCGAGGCGCTGCTGCATTGGTTGTCGCGGGTACGTTGGCCGGCATTGCAGGCCGACTGGCTGGCGTTGGTGCAGCTGGCCTACCCGGTGTTTGTCCTTGGGCTGATTGTGCTGCTGGTGCAGTACCTGCGTGCACCGCGTCCCCTGCACGCAGCCCAGTTGCTCGGTCTAGGCGGGCTGCTGTGGATGTTGCCGAATACCTTCACCCTGCCCAATGCGCTGAATGTGATGAGCAGCCAGATCATGCTGGTGCTGGTGGCGGCATTGGCCCATGAGGCCTATCAGATGGCCTTCCGCGACGAACTGACCGGCCTGCCTGGGCGGCGTGCACTGAATGAGCGGCTGCAGCGTCTGGGACGCATCTATGTGATTGCCATGGCCGACGTGGATCATTTCAAGAAATTCAACGACACCCATGGCCACGATGTCGGCGACCAGGTGCTGCGTCTGGTCGCCAGCCAGCTGCGTAAGATCGGCGGGGGCGGCAAGGCCTACCGCTATGGCGGTGAGGAGTTCACCTTGGTGTTCCCCGGCAAGACGCTGGAGGAGTGTCTGCCGCATCTCGAACAGGTGCGTCAGGCTATCGAGCACTATCGCCTGCAGCTGCGTGATCAGCAGCAGCGTCCACAGGACGACAAGCAGGGGCGTCAGCGTCGGGCGGGTAAGGCAGCGTCCCAGGTGGCTGTGACCATTAGCATGGGCGTTGCCGAGCGTGGTGCGGAGCAGGCCAGCCCGGATGAGGTGATCAAGGCTGCTGACCAGGCGCTGTACAGCGCGAAAAGTGCCGGGCGCAATTGCATTCGTAGCCACGGTCAGCGACGAGGGGCGGTCAAGCTGTCGCCCGGTACGCGCCAGTAAGGCGGCGCGCTTATGGCGCTGTATTCAGCAGTTCTACGGTCGTTGTTGGCGCGGCCCGCTACGCCGTAGCGTGGTGGGCTGAAGCGACCCCATGAATCTGCTGGAGCCTCACCATGCCTGACTACAAAGCCCCGCTGCGCGACATGCGTTTTCTGATCGATGATGTCTTCGACTTCCATGGCAGTTACGCCGCACTGGGGGCCAGTGATGCCAGCCCGGACATGGTCAGCGCGATTCTCGAAGAAGGCGCGAAATTCTGTGAGCAGGTGCTAGCGCCGCTGAACCGCAGCGGTGACGAAGAAGAGTGCCAATTCAACAATGGCAACGTGACCACGCCCAAGGGCTTCAAGGAAGCCTTCACCCAGTATGTTGAAGGAGGCTGGAATGGCCTGGCGGCTGATTCAGCATACGGTGGTCAGGGCCTGCCGCAATCGTTGGGCTTGATGATCAGCGAGATGGTCGGCGCCAGTAACCTGTCATGGGGCATGTACCCGGGCCTGACCCACGGCGCGATGTCAGCGATTCACGCCCACGGCAGTGAGGCGCAGAAGCAGACCTACCTGAGCAAGCTCACCGAAGGTCGCTGGACCGGCACCATGTGCCTGACCGAAGCCCATTGCGGCACCGACCTTGGCCTGATCAAGACCCGCGCCGTGCCCCAGGCCGACGGCAGCTATGCGCTCACCGGCAGCAAAATCTTCATCTCCGCCGGTGAGCACGACATGAGCGAGAACATCGTGCACCTGGTGCTGGCCAAGTTGCCCGATGCCCCGGCGGGCACCAAGGGCATTTCGCTGTTTATCGTGCCCAAGTTCCTGCCGGATGCGGCAGGTGAAGCGGGCGCGCGCAATGGCGTGAGCTGTGGCTCGATTGAGCACAAAATGGGCATCAAGGCCTCGGCCACCTGCGTGATGAACTTCGACGGTGCCACTGGCTACCTGATCGGTGAGCTGAACAAAGGCCTGAACTGCATGTTCACCATGATGAACCATGCCCGCCTGGGCACGGGCATGCAGGGCTTGTGTCTGGGTGAGGCGAGCTATCAGGGTGCGCTCAAATACGCCAACGATCGTTTGCAGATGCGCGCCCTCAGCGGCCCGAAAGCCCCGGAGAAAGCCGCCGACCCGATCATCGTGCACCCCGATGTGCGGCGCATGCTCTTGACCATGAAAGCCTTCAACGAAGGCAACCGCGCGCTGGCTTACTTCACCGCACAGTTGCTTGATCAAGCACACCTGGCCGGCAGTGCCGAACAACGTGAAGAAGCGGAAAACCTGCTCGCCTTCCTCACGCCGATCTGCAAAGCCTTTATGACTGAGACCGGTTTGGAAGTGACCAACCATGGCATGCAGGTGTATGGCGGCCACGGATTTATCCGCGAGTGGGGCATGGAGCAGCTGGTGCGTGACTGCCGCATTGCGCTCATTTACGAAGGCACCAATGGCATTCAGGCCCTCGACCTGCTCGGGCGCAAAGTATTGGGCAGCCAGGGCAAGTTGCTGCGTGGCTTTAGCAAAATCATCCATAAATTCTGTGAGGCGCAGGCTGAGCAAGCACCGTTCGCCGCATATGTCAGCCAGTTGGCGGGCCTTAACAAGCAGTGGGGGGAACTGACCCAGCAGATCGGTATGGCCGCCATGAAGAACCCGGACGAAGTCGGTGCTGCTTCGATGGATTACCTGATGTATTCCGGATACGTCATTCTGGGCTACTTCTGGTTGCGCATGGCACTGGTGGCACAGGCCAAACTGGCGGCCGGGGAAGGCGATGCGGCCTTCTACCAAACCAAACTGGCCACTTGCGAGTTTTACTTCAAGCGCCTGCTGCCGCGCACGGCGGCGCACCTTGCCGCCGCACAGGCGGGCAGTGCCTGCATGATGGATTTGCCTGCCGCCAGTTTCGCCCTCTGACGAGCGGCAAGCACAGCTAAGAACCCGCCAGTAGGCGGGTTTTTGCTGTGGGGTGCCGATCAAACGTTTTGTGGATTATTGGTCACGACGCGACCCTATGTGTCTGAAATAGTGTTCGGTTAGACTTCAAACACTTCCGTATACCTGTTGGTTTGTTCGAGGATTGCTCCATGGCTGACTACAAAGCTCCCCTGCGCGATATGCGCTTCGTGCTCAATGAAGTGTTTGAAGTGTCCAAGCTGTGGGCCCAATTGCCGGGCCTGGCCGAGGTGGTGGATGAAGACACCGCCGCAGCGATTCTCGAAGAAGCCGGCAAAGTCATGGCGGGCACCATTGCACCGCTTAACCGCAGTGGCGATGAAGAGGGCTGCTCGTGGAACAACGGCGTGGTGAAAACCCCAGCCGGTTTCCCTGAGGCTTATCAGACCTATGCCGAAGGTGGCTGGGTTGGCGTCGGTGGTGACCCGGTGTTCGGCGGCATGGGCATGCCCAAGGTGATCTCCGCGCAGGTCGAAGAAATGGTCAACTCGGCCAACCTGTCGTTCGGCCTGTACCCGATGCTGACCGCTGGTGCTTGCTTGTCGATCAACGCGCACGCCAGCGAAGAGCTGAAAGAAAAATACCTGCCGAACATGTACTCCGGCGTTTGGGCCGGTTCCATGTGCCTGACCGAGCCGCATGCCGGCACCGACCTGGGCATCATCCGCACCAAGGCCGAGCCGCAAGCCGACGGCAGCTTCAAGATCAGTGGCACCAAGATTTTCATCACCGGCGGTGAGCACGACCTGACCGAGAACATCATCCACCTGGTGCTGGCCAAACTGCCGGACGCACCGGCTGGTCCGAAAGGCATCTCGCTGTTCCTGGTGCCGAAAGTCATGCTCAATGACGACGGTTCGCTGGGTGAGAAGAACTCGCTGTCCTGCGGCTCGATCGAACACAAAATGGGTATCAAGGCTTCGGCCACCTGCGTGATGAACTTCGACGGCGCCACCGGCTGGATCGTCGATGCGCCGAACAAAGGCCTCGCCGCCATGTTCACCATGATGAACTACGAGCGTCTGGGCGTCGGCATTCAGGGCCTGTCCCTGGGTGAGCGCAGCTACCAGAACGCCGTGGAATACGCCCGCGACCGTATCCAGAGCCGTGCGCCGACCGGCCCGGTGGCTAAAGACAAAGCCGCCGACCCGATCATCGTGCACCCGGACGTGCGCCGCATGCTGCTGACCATGAAAGCCCTGAACGAAGGCGGCCGTGCCTTCTCCAGCTATGTGGCCATGCAGTTGGACACCGCCAAGTACAGCGAAGACGCCACCACCCGCAAGCGCGCCGAAGAATTGGTTGCTCTGCTGACGCCGGTGGCCAAAGCCTTCCTCACCGACATGGCGCTGGAAACCACCGTGCACGGCCAGCAGATCTTTGGCGGCCACGGCTTTATCCGCGAGTGGGGCCAAGAGCAACTGATCCGCGACTGCCGCATCACCCAGATCTACGAAGGCACCAACGGCATCCAGGCACTCGACCTGGTCGGCCGTAAAGTGGTCGGCAGCGGCGGTGCGTTCTATAAGCACTTCGCTGAAGAGATCAAAGCCTTCACCGACAGCGCCGACGCCTCGCTGACCGAGTTCGTCAACCCGCTGAAAGACGCCATCGCCAACCTGGAACTGATGACCAGCGACCTGCTGGAGCGCGCCAAGGCCAACCCGAATGAAGTCGGTGCCGCTTCGGTCGAGTACCTGCAAGTGTTCGGTTACACCGCCTACGCCTACATGTGGGCGTTGATGGCCCGTACCGCACTGGCCAAGCAGGATCAGGACGAGTTCTACGTCAGCAAGCTGGGCACCGCGCGCTTCTTCTTCGCCCGCCTGCTGCCGCGTATCCACTCCCTGACTGCGTCGGTCAAGGCCGGTAGCGAGTCGCTCTACCTGCTGGACGCGGCGCAGTTCTAAACGCTGTCTGGTAACCGCAAAACCCCGGCCTCGTGCTGGGGTTTTGCGTTTTGGCGGCCTGAAAAGCGCGGTGACGGTTTTAAAGTCGGAAGCCATTACGGTCTATTTGTATAGTCATTTATTGGTCTTTTGGTTGATAAAAAGGTTTTTTAGGTTTATTTGTATATACAAATAAAGCGGAAGCCTGACCATGCCACGTGCATCCTCCATTCAGTTATGGCGTGACCTTGTGTTGTTTGATGGCGAGCAAACCTGTCCGCAACCCATGGCCGTGTGGGTGCAAGACGGTCGCATCGCCGGGCTGTGCCCGGAGGCTGAGTTCGACGCGGCGGCGCTCAGCGATGCGCGTGAGGTGGGGCGCGGCGGGGTGATGACGCCGGGTCTGGTCGATTGCCACACCCATCTGGTGTACGCCGGTAATCGCGCCCGTGAATTCGAGCAGCGTCTTGAGGGTGTCAGTTACGCCGATATTGCCCGGGCCGGCGGCGGTATCCTCAGCACCGTGCGCGCCACCCGTGCAGCCAGTGAAGACGAGCTGATCGCCGCCAGCCTGCCGCGCCTGGATGCCTTGCTCGCGGATGGCGTGACCACGCTGGAGATCAAATCCGGTTATGGCCTGAGCCTCGATGACGAGCTGAAGCTGTTGCGCGCGGCGTGTCGACTGGGCCAGTTGCGCCCTGTGCGTGTGTTGACCACGCTGTTGGGCGCACATGCACTGCCGCCGGAATACCACAAGCGCGCGGATGAGTACGTGACGTTGGTGTGCGAGAGCATGATCCCTGCCGTGGCCGCGCAAGGGCTGGCCGATGCGGTGGATGTGTTCTGTGAGCACATCGCCTTCAGCCCGGCGCAGTGCGAGCGGATTTTTCAAGCGGCGCAGCGTCATGGCTTGCCGATTAAGGCGCATGCCGAGCAATTGTCCAATCAAGGCGCTAGCGCGCTGACGGCGCGTTATCAGGGCTTGTCAGCCGACCATATCGAATACCTCGACGAGGCCGGCGTACAGGCCATGGCCGCCGCTGGCACGGTCGCCACCTTATTGCCGGGGGCGTTTTACACCCTGCGCGAAACCCAGTTACCGCCCATCGAGTTGCTGCGCCAATACGGCGTCCCCATGGCCCTGGCCAGCGATGCCAACCCCGGCACTGCGCCTATTTGCTTCCCAACCCTGACCCTCAACCTGGCCTGCACCCTGTTTCGCCTGACCCCACGCGAGGCGCTGGCCGGCATGACGGCGCACGCGGCCCGCGCGCTAGGTCGGCCGGATTTGGGGCGGATTGCCGTGGGCGCGCCTGCCGATCTGTGCCTGTGGGCTGTGCAGCAGCCTGCCGAACTGGCGTATGCCGTGCAACCGGGGCGCTTACGCCAGCGCATCGTCAACGGCGTTATCTGCCACCCCATCGAGGTTGATCATCATGCACGCTGATCGTCACTGCATGTCGCTTTGGCAGGGTCGGATTGACCCCGAAGCGGACAGCCCGCGCTGGCATCAGCGCATTCAGCCGCTCGCCGCAGACAGTGCGCCGGGCTTGGCGTTGCTGGGGTTTGCCAGCGATGAAGGCGTGCGCCGCAATCAGGGGCGCGTCGGGGCAGTAAATGGCCCGCCGGCCATGCGCAAGGCGTTGGCCAATTTGGCCTGGCACCGTCAGGGCGCGGCCTATGACGCTGGCGATGTGCTGTGCGCCGATGGCGATCTGGACGCCGCCCAGGTGCGTCTGGGCCATAACGTCTGTGCACTGTTGAATGCCGGGCATTTGCCCATTGTGCTCGGCGGCGGCCATGAAGTGGCCTTTGGCAGTTGGCTGGGCCTGGCCGGGCACATGGCGGATAGCTCTTCACAAATAGCCGCCCCACGGATGGCCGCACCACGTATTGGCATTATCAATTTCGATGCGCATTTCGACCTGCGCGACCCGGCGCATGCCCACTCCTCGGGAACGCCCTTTGCGCAAATCGCCGACGATTGCGCTGCCCGTGGTTGGCCGTTCGCCTATGCCTGCCTGGGCATCAGCCGCGCCAGTAACACCCGCGCCCTGTTCCAGCGTGCCGCGGAGTTGAACGTGCTGGTGCGCGAAGACCGCGAGATTCGCGAGTCCAGTTTGCAGGCCATCAGCGCCGAACTCTCAGGCTTTATGGCCGGCTGCGATGCGGTTTACCTGACCATCGATATCGACGTACTGCCCGCCTGCGAAGCGCCGGGCGTCAGTGCGCCGGCCGCGCGTGGCGTGCCGCTGGTGCTGCTCGAGCCGCTGCTGGAAGTGGTGCGCGACAGCGGCAAGCTGCGCCTGATTGATCTGGCCGAACTCAACCCGGAGTACGACATCGACAGCCGCACCGCCAAGGTCGCGGCTCGTCTCATCCATTTGCTGAGCCTGACTGGCTTACCTCACCCCTCAACTAGGAGCGCGCCATGAACCGTTATCGCGACACCACCATTCGTGCCGCCCGTGGCACCACGTTGACCGCCAAGAGTTGGCTGACCGAAGCGCCGCTGCGCATGTTGATGAACAACCTCGATCCGGACGTGGCCGAAAACCCAAATGAATTGGTGGTGTACGGCGGCATCGGCCGCGCCGCGCGCGATTGGGCGTGCTACGACAAAATCGTCGAGGTGCTCACCCGCCTTGAAGACAACCAGACGCTGTTGATCCAGTCCGGCAAGCCGGTCGGCGTGTTTGAAACGCACAAAGACGCGCCGCGTGTGCTGCTGGCCAACTCCAACCTGGTGCCGCATTGGGCCACCTGGAAACACTTCAACGAACTGGACGCCAAGGGCCTGGCCATGTACGGGCAGATGACTGCCGGCAGCTGGATCTATATCGGCAGCCAGGGCATCGTTCAGGGCACGTATGAAACCTTCGTTGAAGCCGGTCGCCAGCATTACGGCGGCAACCTCAAGGGCCGCTGGGTACTCACCGCAGGACTCGGTGGCATGGGCGGCGCGCAGCCGTTGGCGGCAACCCTGGCCGGTGCCTGCTCGCTGAACATCGAATGCCAGCAGTCGCGCATCGATTTCCGGTTGAAGACCCGCTACGTCGATGAGCAAGCCAGCGATCTGGACGACGCCCTGGCGCGTATCGACCGTTACTGCCGTGCAGGCCAAGCGGTGTCCATCGCCCTGTGCGGCAACGCCGCTGAAATCCTCCCGGAATTGGTGCGCCGTGGCGTGCGTCCGGACATGGTCACCGACCAGACCAGCGCCCACGACCCCCGCCACGGTTACCTGCCGGCCGGCTGGAGCTGGGACGAATACGTGGCCCGTGGCAAAACCGAGGAAACGCGGGTGGTCAACGCCGCCAAGCAGTCCATGGCCGTGCACGTGCGCGCCATGCTGGCCTTCCAGCAGATGGGCGTGCCGACCTTTGATTACGGCAACAACATCCGCCAGATGGCGCTGGAGGAGGGCGTCGATAACGCCTTCGATTTCCCCGGCTTCGTCCCGGCCTATATCCGTCCGCTGTTCTGTCAGGGCATCGGCCCGTTCCGCTGGGTGGCGCTGTCGGGTGATCCGGAAGACATCTACAAAACCGACGCCAAGGTCAAAGCGCTGATCCCGGACGACGCCCACCTGCACAACTGGCTGGACATGGCCCGCGAGCGCATCAGTTTCCAGGGGTTACCCGCACGTATCTGCTGGGTCGGCCTGAAAGATCGCGCGCGTCTGGCGCAAGCCTTCAACGACATGGTCGCCAGCGGCGAGCTGAAGGCACCGATCGTCATCGGCCGCGACCACCTGGACTCCGGCTCGGTGGCCAGCCCCAACCGCGAAACCGAAGCCATGCAGGACGGCTCCGACGCGGTGTCTGACTGGCCATTGCTTAACGCCCTGTTGAATACTGCGGGCGGCGCGACCTGGGTGTCGTTGCACCACGGCGGCGGGGTGGGCATGGGCTTTTCGCAGCATTCCGGGGTGGTGATCGTCGCTGACGGCAGCGCCGACGCCCGCGCCCGTCTGGGCCGAGTATTGAGAAATGATCCGGGCACCGGGGTGATGCGCCACGCCGATGCCGGTTATGAAATGGCTGTCGATTGCGCCCGCGAACAGGGCCTCGACCTGCCCATGATTGCCGCCACCCAAGGAGCCCCCCGCATGAGCCTGTTTACCTTGCACCCCGGTCAGCTGAGCCTGGCCGATGTGCGTGCCGCCTATCAAGCCCCGCTGCAGGTGCGTCTGGACCCTAGCGCTCACGCTGCCATCGAGGCCAGCGTGGCCTGCGTCAACGGCATCATCGCCGAGGGCCGCACGGCCTATGGCATCAACACCGGTTTTGGCTTGCTGGCCTCGACCCGTATCGCCAATGAGGATCTGGAAAAGCTGCAGCGTTCGCTGGTGCTGTCGCATGCCGCCGGCGTCGGCGAGCCGCTGGACGACGCCATGGTGCGGCTGATCATGCTGCTCAAGGTCAACAGCCTGGCGCGTGGTTTTTCCGGTATTCGCCTGCAGGTGATCGACGCCCTGATCGCCCTGATCAATGCCGAGGTCTACCCGCATATTCCGCTCAAGGGGTCGGTCGGCGCATCTGGCGATCTGGCTCCCTTGGCGCACATGTCGCTGGTGCTGTTGGGGGAAAGTCAGGCGCGCTATAAGGGGCAATGGCTGCCCGCCACAGAGGCATTGGCCATCGCCGGTTTACAGCCCATGACCCTGGCCGCCAAAGAAGGCTTGGCGCTGCTTAACGGTACGCAGGTGTCCACCGCCTACGCGCTGCGCGGCTTGTTTGAGGCTGAGGATCTGTTTGCCGCCGCCACTGTTTGCGGCGCACTGACGGTGGAGGCTGCGCTGGGCTCGCGTGCACCGTTCGACCC
The DNA here is from genome assembly GCF_026625725.1 of Pseudomonas sp. SL4(2022). Lineage (NCBI taxonomy): Bacteria > Pseudomonadati > Pseudomonadota > Gammaproteobacteria > Pseudomonadales > Pseudomonadaceae > Pseudomonas > Pseudomonas sp. SL4(2022). The sequence goes on along the minus strand of NZ_CP113060.1, from coordinate 1,182,381 downwards.
GCGCATTCATGCGGCGCGTGGCCAGCGCGGGCAAATCGATGCAGCGGCCCTCTATCGCCACCTGCTCGGCGACAGCAGCGAGGTCGGCCGCTCCCATGAAGCCTGCGACAAGGTGCAGGACCCGTATTCGCTGCGCTGCCAGCCGCAGGTGATGGGTGCCTGCCTGACCCAGCTGCGCCAAGCCGCTGAGGTGCTGGCGGTGGAAACCAACGCCGTGTCGGATAATCCGCTGGTGTTCGCCGCTGAGGGCGATGTGATTTCCGGCGGCAATTTCCACGCCGAGCCCGTGGCCATGGCCGCCGACAATATCGCCCTGGCGATTGCCGAAATCGGCGCACTGAGCGAGCGCCGAACCTCGCTGATGATGGACAAACATATGTCGCAATTGCCGCCGTTTCTGGTGGCCAATGGCGGGGTCAACTCCGGTTTTATGATCGCTCAGGTCACCGCTGCTGCCCTGGCCAGCGAGAACAAGGCGCTGGCCCATCCGCACAGCGTCGACAGCCTGCCGACGTCGGCGAATCAGGAAGACCATGTGTCCATGGCTCCGGCCGCTGGCAAACGCCTGTGGGAAATGGCCGCCAACACCCGTGGCGTGCTGGCCATCGAATGGCTGGGTGCCTGCCAGGGCCTGGACTTCCGCCAGGGGCTGCACAGCTCGCCGCTGCTCGAGCAAGCGCGCCACGCCTTGCGTGCGCAGGTTCCGTATTATGTGGAAGACCGCTTCTTTGCTCCGGATATCGAGGCCGCCAATCAACTGCTGGCGAGCCGCGTGCTGACTCCGTTACTGCCGAGCGGCCTGTTGCCGTCGCTGGCGTAGGTTGGGTTGAGGAGCAACGCGACGAAGCCCAACGGCTGCCTGGCAGGCTACGCGGTTGCCAGAGCCTCCGCCTGTTGGGCTTCGCTGCGCTCAACCCAACCTACATCCGACTCCTGACCATCCAAGGCATCAGGCGGGGCTGCCCGTCGTCTGTGGCGGGCGTTATCATCCGCGCACCGGGTAGCATCCCCAAGGAGCCGCTGTGAGCAGTACCACCCCGCGTTATAAAGCCATCGAAGCGTTCCTGCTGGAGCGCATCCATAGCGGCGCTTATCCGGTTCATCATCAGATTCCGCCGGAAGAGCAACTGGCGCGGGATTTTGGGGTGAGCCGCATGACCGCCAATAAAGCCATTCGCGATCTGGTGCAAAAAGGCTATCTGCTGCGCCAAGCGGGCTTGGGTACCTTTGTCACCGACCGTAAGGCCGAATCCTCACTGCATGAAGTGCTGAACATTGCCAATGAAGTGCGCGGCCGTGGGCATGCCTACAGCAATGACATCATTCGTTGTGAAGCGTTGGCGGCGGATGATGAAGTGGCGCTGCGCCTGGGGTTACGTGTGGGCGCTGAGGTGTTTCACAGCATGCTGGTGCACCGCGAAGACGGTGTGCCGATTCAGCTGGAAGACCGCTTCGTTAACCCGCGTTGGGTTCCGCATTATCTGCAAAGCGATTTTGCCAAGCAGACGCCCAACGAGGTGTTGGTCAACAGCTGCCCGATTTCCGATGTCGAACATGTGGTTGAGGCGGTGCGGGTGGATCAGGCTGTGGCGCGCTGGCTGGATATCGACGTGGCCACGCCGTGCCTGAGCGTGACCCGCCGGACCTGGTCGGGCGATCACTTGATCAGCTACGCCCGGCTGATTCATCCGGGTGACCGCTATAAATTACGCTCCCTGCACACGCTGCACCGCTAGTGCCTATCAGTTTTTGATCTGCTGCTCGACCAGTTCGGGATTATCGATAAAGCGGTTGCGCGTGCCCTGTAGGCCGGCAATCTTGTCGTTGCGCGCTTTTTCTTCGGCATCCGGTGGGTCTATCTGGTGCCACTTCTTGTACATCTGCACTTGGCCGACGATGGGCAAGTCGTATTCGACGTGCATGTAGAAGATCGCCCGGGCGATATTGCCCTTGGCTTCATCGCGTGGCTCTATGAGCTGGAAACTGGTTTTCAGGTCACAGCCGATGTCGGCGAACTTGCTCGGTACGCTGTCATCCAGATCACCGAACTGTGCATTGCGCCGCACCAGTTCGACGCGGGTCATGGCGGGGTAGAGGTTGTGCAGGTCCGATGCCATGTAGACATAACGCGGGTTCATGATTCCGCACTGGCGATCGGTCACGCAGCGCAGCGCGCTTTTCAGCTGTTTGCTGCTGTAGATCGGACTGGCCTTGAACTGACCGTTCTCTTCACTGAACGCCTTGCCGCAATACAGCGACGTCCCGCCCTGGCCATAGACTTGGCTCCAGAACAGTTGCACGGCGGCTTTGGGATCGGAAAGCTGATTTTGCCCATTGGCGAATGCAAGTGGGCTGATGCTGGCTGTCAGGCAGCCGATGGCAAGAAGCAATGAGCGCATGGATGGCCCCAGTGACCACCGTTGACGGGGTCTGTTGTTTTTGTAAGACAGGATCGAGTCTAACAAGACCTGCGTCACAAAATAAAGCCGAGCAGTTGCTTGGTTGTCCGTGTTTACGTGTGTAAGCCATGGCTTACACGGCGTGCTGGCGATTGCCACTATGCCCGCTGCCGGGTGATGGCTAATCTGCCCCACATGGACGTCGCGCAGGAAGCGCACTTTAGCAACAGGGAAACGTGGGACAGCTGCCAGGAAGGCAAGCAGATCAAGGATGTCAGCAAACAGTCTGCAAAGGCCCCGCAATGCGGGGTTTTCTTTTTTCTGCCCCATGTATTTTTGCGTTTATCCTTCAGGCCCTTTCTGGCCGCCATCAGCGTGCACTGTCTATCCTGTGTGCGCTTTCAACGCGAGAGCACGCTGAATACCGCGCTCGCCCGAGCAATTCGCACCGATTCGACGACAAAGTAGCAATTGGCAAACGCCAGGCTCTTTCCGACCTTTTGCACATCGGTTTCGATGGTTATCCAGTCGCCGAGTTTGGCGGTACCGACGTAGTCGATGGTCAGGCTGCTGGTGACCAGCGGGGTTGGCGGCTCTTCGGCGAAGGCGCTGTTATAGCCCAGGGCAACATCCGCCAGGCTGCTGAGTACGCCGCCGTGTACCAAGCCGCGGGCATTGCAGTGTTTGGCCTCAGCGCGCAGGCCGATCACCAGGCCTGTATCGCTGCGCTGGTTGTAGATCGGCCCGAGCAGATCCAGAAAGGGGCTGCTGCGAAACAGCGGTGTAAAGCCTGCGGGGATCATGCTCATCCGCGACACCTCTCTGGCTGGGGCTGTTCAGGCAGCCTGGCGCTGCGCCTGCAGGTCAGCAAACCAGTTCAGCGTGTCATCCCACAACGTCTGTGCGGCTGGGCGAAAGTAGCCCATATGGCCGATGGCGCCAATGCTGGCGGTTGAGTCGATGGTGCGCGCTTGATAGGGCGCGGAACTGTAAGCTGCCATAAAGGCATCGCGCGAGGCGGGCGGGGCCCACAGGTCGTCCAGCGCATTGGCGGCAATGATCGGCGTGCTGACCTGAGCGAAACGCTCGGCGAGGCCTGGCATCTGCGGATCTTCGAAGAAGTAGCGCGGGTAGCTGCACCAGCGTTTCCACTGGGTGTAAACCCCGAGCGGCAAGTCCTCGCCCATGCCCAGCCTGCTCCAGGCCAGGTAACCTTTGTAACGGGTCATCAGTGGGCCGATCAGTCGCCACATGGTCAGCACACGCAGCTGCTCGGTCTTGGGCATCCAGCCGTGCCAGCCGGCACCTGTGCCGAAGGTGTAGAAGCCCTGAACCTGATCGTGGTTCGGCAACAGGCCGAAGGCATGCCCGCCAAAGGAGTGGCCCACCATATACAGCGGCCGCTGCGGATGACGGTGCTGATCGACGGCAGCGGCCAGGTCAAGGTGGGCCCAATCCAGGTAGTCCATCTTGAAGCCACGCAGGCTGGCCGGCTTCGACTGGCCGATGCCGCGATAGTCGAGGGTCAGGGTGCTGTAGCCGCGCTGCGCCGCGTACTCGGCAAAGCGTCGATAGAAGCCCTGCGGCACGCCAGTGGCACCGGCAATCACCAGCTGCGCGACCGGCTCTGGGGCGTGATACAGGGTAGCGGTGAGCGGATAACCGTCGAGTGCCGGCAACTGCACGGTTTCACTAAGGATGGCAGGGGTATTGAGGCTCATGGGTAGGCTCCTCCCGGAAACTGTTCGCGGGTCAGGTTGAACAGGGCAGTCGCGGCACGCTTGAGCGGCTCGCTGCTGCCAGCAACGCGGGCTTGCAGCAGCCCGCCTTCATACAGCGCGACAAACAGTGCAGCGAGGTTATCCGCCTGCTCGCGGGGATAGCCGTAGGCATGCAGCTGCACACTCAACGCCTGGCGCACGGCGGTAAAACTGCGCTGCAGTGCGGCGCGAATCTCCACATCTTCCGGGCCGCTTTCCAGGGCGATGGTGGCCAGCGGGCAACCACGCTCGAACTGGCTGTTTTCCAGCTGCTGCAGTGCACCCTGCAGCCAGTTATGCAGCGCCTTGAGCGGGTCTGGCTGCTGGGTAAAGAGCTGGCTGAACAGGCTGTCGATATGCCGGCTGATATGGTCAATAGCCGCCACCGCCAGCTCACTCTTGCCGCCGGGGAAGTGGTGATAAAGGCTGCCCTTGGGCGCGCCGGCTACCTCCAGCAGTTCATTCAGGCCAACACCGTGCAGGCCTTTGCGCTGCAGGGCGTCGGCCATGGCGTGGATCAGTTTGTCGCGGGTCGAGATCTTTTTCATAGGTGAATATATAGACCGGTCGGTCTATTTTGCCAAGGGATTTATCCACCATGCGGCATCTGGATACCACCGCATAAGCCAAGCACCAGGTTGGCCACGCCTAGGTTCAGGGGGTGTAGTTTTGTGCCGTTGAGCATTCGCTGCGACACTTTTCCGCTACCATCTGCTTTTTCTCGCATGCTGATAAGGATTTCCCCATGTCCATTTCCACGCTGATTTTCCTGGCTGTTGTCGCGGCGCTGATCTTTTACGTGATTGGCATCTACAACCAGTTGGTGACCCTGCGTAATCGTTTTCAAAACGCCTTTGCGCAGATCGAGGTGCAGCTCAAACGCCGTTATGACCTGATCCCCAACCTGGTGGAAACCGCCAAGGGCTACATGGCGCATGAGCGCGAGACGCTGGAGGCGGTGATTGCCGCGCGCAACAATGCCGTGACCGGGCTCAAGGCTGCTTCTGCGCAGCCGGGCAACGCGCAGAGCATGGCGCAGCTGGGCGGCGCGGAAGGGCTGCTGAACAGTGCCCTGGGTCGCCTGAACGTGACCCTGGAGGCTTACCCGGACCTCAAGGCGTCGACCAATATGCAGCAGCTCAGTGAAGAGCTGAGCAGCACCGAGAACAAGGTGGCCTTTGCCCGCCAGGCGTTCAACGATGCAGTTATGGCCTACAACACCTACAAGCAGGCGTTTCCACCGGTATTGCTGGCTGCCAGCTTTGGCCACGCCCAGGACGCCAGCCTGCTGGAGTTCGCCGACAGCGCGGCGATTCAGGAAGCGCCGAAGGTATCGTTCTAAGGACTCTCAGGGATGAATTTCTTCGAGCAACAGGATCGCGCCCGGCGTAACAGCGGCCGCCTGCTGATCCTGATGGTGCTGGCGGTACTCAGCTTGATCAGTTTGACCAGCCTGGCGTTGGGCGTGGTCTGGCAGGTATTCGGTCCTGACCCGCAGTCTCTCGGCTTGCTGGATGGACCGCGCACGTTACTGCCCAGTTGGCCGCAGGTGGCGATGGTCGCGCTGGTCGTAATCGGCGTGGTGCTGCTGGGCAGTGTCTACAAGGGGTTGCAGCTCAGTCGCGGCGGCAAGGCAGTGGCCGAAAGGCTGGGTGGGCGGTTGATCAACCTCGCGCCACAGAGCCTGGAAGAACAGCGCCTGCTCAATGTTGTGGAGGAGATGGCCCTGGCCTCGGGCACGCCAGTGCCTCCGGTGTATGTGCTGGATGATGCGGGCATTAACGCCTTTGCCGCTGGCCTCACGCCGCAGGATGCGGTGATCGGAATTACCCGTGGGGCGGTTAGCCTGCTCTCGCGTGAAGAGCTGCAGGGGGTGATTGCCCATGAGTTCAGCCATATCTTCCACGGCGATATGCGCCTCAACACACGCCTGGTGGCGGTGCTGCACGGCATTCTGTTGCTGGGGCTGATCGGTGGGTTTCTGCTGCGTAGCAGCTCCCGCAGCAGTTCGCGCTCCAGTCGTGACAATTCGGCGGCGGCGATCATCGCGGTGGGCGCTACCTTGTGGCTGCTCGGTTATGCCGGGACGTTCTTCGGCAGCCTGATCAAGGCTGCCGTGAGCCGGCAGCGCGAGTTTCTCGCCGATGCCTCGGCGGTGCAGTTCACCCGCAATCCACAGAGCATTGCCGGGGCGCTGCAGAAGATCGGCGGCAACCAGTATGGCTCGCAATTGCGCGCCGGACATGCGGCCGAGTTCAGTCATATGTACTTCGCCGCCGGTATCAGCCGGGCGCTGGAGGGCATGCTGGCGACCCATCCGCCATTGGATGAGCGGATTCGTCGCGTCACGCCGGAGTGGGATGGGCGCTACCCGGATGTCTCGATCCTCAGTCTGCTGCCTGCCGATGCCACGGCAGACCAACGTGCTGTGGCCCAGGGCTGGGATCAGGCCTTGACCGGCTTTAGCGCCGCCTCGGCCACGGCGGCCATCGCCAGCATTGGGGAGCCACGTGCGGCCCACCTGCAGCAGGCGCATAAAGTGCTGGATGAGCTGCACCCGGCGCTGCGTCAGGCCGCGCACCATGGCAGCGGCGCACAGGCCTTGGTCTATGGCTTGTTGCTGGCGCCTGTGACGCCCTTGCGTGACCAGCAACTGCAGATGCTCAAGCCACTGCTCAGCGCCGAGTTGATGGAACATGTGCAGGCGCTGGAACAACCGCTGCGCCAGTTGCCAGGCAACCAACGGTTGACCCTGCTGGACCTGGCCATGCCGGCGCTCAAGCAGCTGGGCGCCGAGCAGGCGGCCGCGTTGTGTGCGGTGATGGCACGGCTGATCCGTGCCGATGGCCAGGTTGAGCTGCTGGAATGGACCTTGCTGCGCATCGTCGAGCGCAACCTGGCCCCCAGTCGGCGGCTCAGTGGGCATTTTCACCTGCTGGAAGTGCTGGATGACGCTCAGGTGTTGCTGTCGTTTCTGGCCCATGCCGGCAATGTGCCGCCGGACCAGGCGCAAGCAGCGTTGGCAAAGGCGGCGGGCGAACTGCCGTATAACGCGCTTAACCTGCTACCGGCAGCGCAGTGCGATCTGAAAGCCTTGGAGGCCGCCCTCAAACGGCTTAACCAGCTGCAGCCCTTGCAGAAACCACGGCTGCTCAAGGCCATGGCGCGCTGCATTGAGCATGATGGGCGTATCGAGGTGGCCGAGGCCGAGTTGCTGCGCGCGGTGGCTGACCTGCTGGACTGTCCGATCCCGCCACTGCTGCATGCGACCAATGGCGCGCAGGTGGGTTGACGCCGCTGGCTTCGCGGCGGAGTCTGAACAGGCAGGCTCCGCGCGGTCATCAACCTGTCACTTCGGGCGCCGATGCTTGGGCCATAGCAACAAGACTTGCCGCTAGGCCGATTGGCCACTTGTTTACTGCCTCCTGACCTTAACCGTCACGCCGGGTTGTCCGGCAAGGAGTCTGTCATGCACCTGCTTCCCCTGACCCACGATCTCTTCGACCCACAGCTGCAACTGGAGGCCGAGCCGCTATCGGCTGACGCATCGCCCTGGCCGTGCCTGGGCGTGCCGAGCATCCACCGCGACATCAGCCAGACGATTGCCGCCATTGACCGCCTGAGTAAGCAGTTGCGGCAGGCGCCTGTGCATGAGCCTGTGCAGCGGCGTTAAGGGCTGGCCGATGGGCTGGCGCTGAACGCCCGTAGCAGGTCTTCGACAAACGCCCGCTGCGCATCGCCAGGATACTGGCCGCGGTGGCTGGCCAGGTGGAACTGCACGTCGAAGCCCAGGCTGTCGGCTTCGATCGCGCGCAGGCGCCCGGCGGCCTGCCAGGGGGCGGCGATGTGCACGGGCAGGTAGCCGATGTGCCTGCCGGACAGGATAAAGGCCAGGGCGCCGTCGACCTGTTCGGTCTGTGCCGAACTGGTACTGCTCTGCAACGGCTCGCGCGCCTTCACAAAGCGGTAGGGGTGGCGCACGCTGTCCGCCTGCTGCAGGTCGGCCTGGCTGATCTGTCGGCGGCTGAACAGCGGATGCTCAGCGGCGCAGTAGAGCACCTGACGTTCGTGAAACAGTGGGTGATAGTCCAGTGCATTCTGGTTGCCGGAGAAGTAGCCGATGGCCAGGTGCAGCTGGTTCTGCAACAGGCGGCGCTCCAGTTCGGCGGGCATGGCAGTCAGCAGTTCGATCTGCACCGCCTGGTTGCGTGCGCGAAAGCGCTGGATGGCCTCGGCCACCTGTTCCAGCACCTGCGCGGCCAGCCCTTCGGACAGGCCGATGCGCAGCTCACCGAGCAGCTTGTCGGCCATGCCCTGGGCCTCGTCCTTGAAGGTGTCGATGGCGCTGAACAGTCGGCGTGTGGCGCTCAGCACCTGCTCACCCTTGGGCGTCAGGCGAAAGCCCGCCTTGCCGCGCTCGCACAGGCGAAAGCCCAGGCGGGTTTCCAGTTTGGCCATCTGCGTGCTGATGGTCGATTGGCCAATCCCCAGTTCGCCCTGGGCGGCACTGAAACCGCCGCACTCCACCACGGTGACGAACAGGCGTAGCAACTGCAGGTCGAGGTCGCGTAACTGGCTGAGCATGGCAGGGCCTAACATTGATGTATGTCGATGCCAGAGTAGAACACTTCATATTTAAGCTAAGCAAACCGGCAGGCAGGATGTGCTCAGCTCACCCCTTTACCGAGGTCATTCCCATGCGTCAGGCCCTTGCTCCGTTGCTGCTGTGTTGCGCCTTCGCCGCTCAGGCCGAAGAAAAAGCCCTGAACCTGTACAGTTGGTCCGCCTACCTGCCGGAGCAAGCCCTGCAGCGCTTCAAGGATGAAACCGGGATCACGGTCAAATACGACATCTTCGACAGTGCCGAAGCCCTGGACAGCAAACTGCTCACCGGCGGCAGCGGTTATGACGTCGTCTTCCCGGCTTCCAGCGGCCTGGCTCGGGCGATTCAGGCCAAGGCCGTGCAACCGCTGGATCGCACGCAACTGCCGCATCTGCAGAACCTCGACTCGGCGCTGCTGAGCAAGCTCGCCAGTGCCGACCCCGGCAACCAGTTCGGCCTGCCGTACACCTGGGGCACGGTTGGCGTGGGTTTCAACCTTCAGGCGCTCGAAAAGCGTTTGCCCGGCGTGCCGCTGAACAGCCTGGATCTGCTGTTCAAGCCCGAGTACGCCAGCAAGCTCAAGGACTGCGGCATCGCGGTGATCGACTCGCCGCAGGAAGTAATCAGCATTGCCCTCAACTACCTCGGCAAAGACCCTTACAGCAGCGACCGCGCCGACCTCGATGCGGTGGCGCAGCTGCTCACCCAGCTGCAACCGAACCTGCGTTACGTCGGCGCCGGCCGGCATATCAATGACCTGGCCAAGGGCGAAATCTGCCTGGCGCTGACCTACAACGGCGACGCCTACATGGCCGCGGCCAACGCCGCTGAGGCCAAGCAGCCGTTCGAGGTGCAGTACCGCATCCCGCGTGAAGGCACGCTGCTGTGGTTCGACACCATGGCCATCCCGGCCGATGCGCCGCACCCCAAGGCCGCCCACGCCTTTATCGATTACATGCTGCGCCCCGAGGCCATCGCCGAGCTGACCAACAACGTGTTCTTCGCCAACGCCAACCAGGCTGCCACGGCGCTGGTTGACCCGGCGATCAGCGGCGATGCCGATATCTACCCCGGTGAAGCGGTGCGCGCACGCCTGTTTGCCGAGCAATTGATGCCGCTGCGCCAACAACGTGAACGCACGCGCATCTGGACCACTTTCCGCAGTCAGTATTGAGGACAAGGCAATGGAAGCATTCAACGGCAACGACCTGGCCTTCACCCGCGACAGCCTCTACGGCACCTTCTCCGAGCCGACCTATGCGGGCGTCACCAGTTTTATGCGCCGGCGTTACAGTCGCGACCTAGCCGGCGTGGATCTGGTGGTCAGCGGCGTGCCCTTCGACACCGCCACCACCAACCGCCCCGGCACCCGCTTCGGTCCGCGGGCGATTCGCGCGGCATCGATCACCAGCGCCTGGGAGCGGCATTACCCCTGGGAGTTCGACCCCTTCGATCACCTGGCGGTGATCGACTACGGCGACTGCAATTTCGATCACGCCCTGCCGCACAAGATTCCGGCGGCCATCGAGGCGCACGCCGAGCATATCGTGCAGGCCGGTTGCGCCATGCTCACCTTGGGCGGCGATCACTTCATCAGCTACCCGCTGCTCAAGGCCCATGCGCGTAAACACGGCACGCTGTCATTGGTGCACTTCGATGCCCACAGCGACACCTGGCCGGACAGTGATGACAGCGAGCAAGGCGTCAGCCACGGCACTATGTTCTACCACGCGGCCCGTGAAGGGCTGGTCGATCCTTCGCGCTCGGTGCAAATTGGCCTGCGTACCACCAATGACGACGTGATGGGCTTTCAGGTGCTGGATGCGCGTCAGGTGCACCGCAGCACGCCGGAGCAGATCGCCGCGCAAATCCGCGCGCGGGTCGGTGATCACCCGGTGTACCTGACCTTTGATATCGACTGCCTCGACCCAGCCTTCGCCCCGGGCACCGGCACGCCGGTGTGCGGCGGCCTGAGCACGCATCAGGCGTTGGAAATTCTCCGCGCCCTGCGCGGGATCAATCTGGTCGGCATGGATGTGGTGGAAGTGTCGCCGCCCTACGACCACGCCGAAGTTACCGCACTGGCGGGCGCCACCGTGGCGATGGAGTTGGTATGCCTGTATGCCGCGCGGCATAAGTTGGGTGAAAAAACCTAGCGGGCGTTGGCTGGAAATCGCGTTTTATTTCCACCCTGGGCGTCCGCACGGTTGCCCTTGGTGGACCGGTGCAGCGGGGTCCACCCTACGCTAACGCTGTCCTGTGTCGTGTGTGGGAGGCGCTTTAGCAGCGAGCTTTTAACGGCTGTTATCGCGGCTAAAGCGGAATGCCGCCCAGCCCCTCCCGCGATAAAACCATGACCGGTGCATCACCGCGCCTGCAACAGGTAATGACGCTTCTTGCCCAGGCTCAGCCGCCGGCCCAGTTGCCAGGCCTGCAGTGGTTGGTCCGGGTTGCTCTGACGTTCGCCATCCAGCAGCAGGCCGCCGCCGCTCGCCAGGCGGCGTACTGCGCTGCGTGAGGGCTGCACGTTATGGCGTAGCAGCAGATCGGTGAGGCTCAAACCGCTAGCAAGGTCTTCCGGGCTGACGCTTAGCTGCGGCAGCTCGGCAGCCGTGTCTTTTGCGCTAAATAACGCCAGAGCGGTGGCTGCGGCGTCGCGGGCAGCTTGTTCACCGTGGGCCAGGGCTGTGGCAGCGTTGGCCAGGATGATCTTCGCCTGGTTCAGTTCGGCGCCCTTGAGGGCGCTCAAGCGCACCACCTCATCCAGCGGCAGTTCGCTGAACAGGGCGAGAAAGCGCCCGACATCGGCATCATCGCAATCCCGCCAGAACTGCCAGAAGTCGTACGGCGCGAGCTTGTCGCCATTCAGCCACACCGCGCCGCTGGCGGATTTGCCCATCTTGCGCCCGTCACGGGTGGTCAGCAGCGGCATGGTCAGGCCGAACAGCGGCTGACAGTCCTGGCGCCGGCCCAACTCCACACCATTGATGATATTCGCCCACTGGTCGGCTCCGCCCAGTTGCAGGGTGCAATTGTGTCGGCGCGCCAACTCAGTGAAGTCATGGGCCTGCAGCAGGGTGTAGCCGAACGCCTGAACGCTCAGCGAATGCCCACGCTCCAGGCGGTTGCGCACGGCGTCGAAGGTCAACAGGCGGTTGATGGAAAAGTGCCGGCCGACCTGATCGAGAAACTGCAGGTAGCCGATGCCGTCCAGCCAGTCGGCGTTGTCCACCACCAAACCGTCGCAGGGGCCATCGCCGAGCTGGATGTAGCGGGCAAAGCAGCCGGTAATTCCGGCAATGTTGTGCTGGATCTGCGCTTCCGTCAGCACTGGTCGGCTGCTGTCGCGAAAGCTCGGGTCGCCGATGCGCGTGGTCGCGCCGCCAATCAGCAGGATCGGCTTGTGCCCGGCGCGTTGCAGGTGGCGCACCAGCATCAACGCCTGCAAATGGCCGACGTGCAGGCTGTCCGCCGTGGCATCAAAGCCAAGGTAGAAGGTGAGCGGGCCTTGGTTGAGCGCCAGGCGCAGGCCATCGAGGTCGGTGCTCTGGTGGATAAAACCACGGGCATCAAGCTGGTCGAGCAGATCAAAGGTGTTGCTGGACATAGGTGTCTCCTGGTGAAGGCAAAGGCCTGAGGAGACTGGAGTGAGGGTGTGCTATCCGGGCCGCCTCAGGCGGATCGGACATGCAACAACGCATCTACCGCCTGGTGAGAGGGAGCAGGGCGTAATAAAACGCAGCGATGGGGCAGAGATGACGTGTGTGCATGGGCCGGCACTTTACCGGCTGTGGCGAGCACGTCAACCGCCCGTGGTTGACTGCGGTGCAGCAACCATCTGGTATTGAGGGCGCGAGTTGAGGCACAGTGAGCCATCACTCCGCCATCCGGGCAGGGCCGAGCCATGTTCTTCCGATCGCGAGCCAAGCGGGGCGCTGACAAAAGTGCTGCTGTCGACGATATGCAGGACATTGGCCAGCGTTCCTTGATCCGCATGATCTTTGCTGCCACCGGGCTGACCCTCGGCGTGTTCTGCATGTTGCAGTTCATGGCTGGCAATTACCTGTTTGCCAGTTTCGAGTTACTGGTCACCGGGATTTTGCTGTGGGGCGCCTGGCGAATTATCCGGGTGCGAAATTTGTTGCCCTGGGTGTACCTCTACCTGCTGCCGACCTTCAGTTTTCTGCTGTATATCATCGTCATTCCCAATGCCTCCAAGACGGCTTTCGTCTGGGTATACAGCATCCCCGTGCTCTCCTATCTACTGCTTGGGCGCACGCGCGGCAGCTTGCTGGCGCTACCCTTTGTACTCGGCGCCTGCCTGCTTTACCTCTACACCTATCCGCTACGCTGGGATGCCGAAGGCCTGATCGACTTGGGTAATGCCGTGTTCTGCGGGGTGATGATCATCATCTTCGTGCACCTCTACGAAACCCGGCGTGCCCTGGCCCACCAGCAGTTGCAGCAAATGGCTCGAACCGATGCGCTGACGGGGGTGGCCAGCCGTGGCAGCTTCCAGCAGAGCCTGGAACAGAGTGTGCGCGAAGTCCGGCGTAGCCAGGGGCGTCTGGTGCTGGTGATCCTCGATGTTGACCACTTTAAGGCGGTCAATGACCAGTACGGCCACGATGCGGGCGATCAGGCCTTGCGCCACATCTGCAACAGCCTCAGCCAGCGCCTGCGCAACACCGACAGCCTGGGTCGCCTGGGCGGTGAAGAATTTGGTCTGCTGCTGCGCAACACGGATCAGCAAGCCGCCGTGCCGCTGGTGGAAATGCTGCGTGAACAGATCGCCAGCCGAGCGTTGCTCTATGGTGAACAGCAGATTTTCCTCAGTGTGACCCTCGGATTAGCCGAGTGGCCCACCGATGGTGAAAGCGCGGAACAACTGTATCGCTGCGCGGACAAGCGCTTGTACCGGGGCAAGGAACAGGGCCGTAATCGCCTGGTGTACCGCGACTCAGTTATTGATGTGTCGCGTGGGCCGAGCGATGGCACATGACGCGGCGGCATGGCCGTCTACACTGACTCGGGCGCTCCGGGGTGCTCCATTCGCCTGCGCGGCTCCAAAACAGGTCTATTAGAGACATTCAATGAGCGCCCTTTCGGCCTTTATCCGGCAAATCATCAAACTTTGGTATTCCACCGATCTGGCCCTGATCGGCGAACGCCGTGAGCGGCGTATGCGGGTGCTGGCCAGTTTGGTGCTGTTGCTGGTGGGTAGTTTTTGGGGCGTTTTTTTTGCGTTACGGGGTTACTGGGCCATCGTGCTGATGGACATTGTCCTGATCCTGTGTGGCTTGGGTGTATTTATCCTCACCCTGCGCAACAAGGTTCGCAGTGCCAATTTGCTGTTGTTCGGGGTGATCATTCTGGTGATCGTCGGCATGACCCTGGTGCTTGACCCGCACACAGCCGGCGCGCCGCGTGCGACCCATTTGTACCTCTTGCCACTGGCTGTGGCCGCCCTGATGTCATTTCGCAACGAAAGCCTGTGGCTACGCTACGGTGTTGCCTTGATGTGCCTGGTGCTGTTTACCGCCCTGGCATCCTCTCCCTGGAGTCCAACCCATGCCTACAGCCTGCCCGATGAAGTGAGAGCAGTGGGCTCCTGGTTCCAAGGCGGTGCCGCCATGCTGATGCTCTTTGTGCTGCTGCACATCCTGCAAAGCGATGCGGCGGAGCGCTCTATTCTCGACCGTGATCTACAGATTGCGCTGCGGGACGGGCAGTTCGTGCTGTATTTCCAGCCTCAGCTGAACCACGTGGGCCGCGTTACCGGCGCCGAAGTCCTGATCCGTTGGCAGCACCCGCAACGGGGTCTTGTCCCCCCTGCGGAGTTCATCGATCACGCCGAGAAAACCGGGATGATCATCCCGATCGGTCAGTGGGTGCTGGAGCAGTCCGTCAAGCAATTGCATTGCTGGAAAGATGACCCTCGCCACGCCGCCTTGGGGCTGGCGGTCAACATCAGTCAAAAACAGTTTCATCAGGCCGACTTTGCAATCGACCTGCTGAAACTCGTCGATGAACAGGCGATTGAGACCAGTCGCCTGGAGTTGGAATTGACCGAGACGCTGATCGTGCAAGACATCGATGACTTGCTGAACAAGATGCAGGTGCTCGGTGAGCGCGGCGTGCGGTTTTCCCTGGATGATTTCGGCACCGGTTTTTCCTCCCTCAGCCACCTCAAACGACTGCCCCTCAACACGCTGAAAATCGACCGATCCTTTATATGCGACGTACTCACCGACAGCAGCAGTGAAACCATCGTGCGCACTGTTATCGCGCTCGGGCAAAGCATGGGCATGTCGGTGATCGCCGAAGGCGTGGAAACCGCCGCGCAGCAGCAGTTTCTGCTGAGTAACGGGTGTGTACAGTTTCAGGGCTACCTATTCAGCAAGCCCCTGCCACTTGAGGCTTTCAGCGCTTTTGTGCAACGCCAGAATGGCTGACAGGCGCGTAGCGCTAAGCAGGACTGCAAAAGCCGCGTAATACGCGGCTTTTGTTTGTTGGACCCACACGGACTCGAACCGTGGAGCAAAGGATTATGAGTTGCCTAGAAACGCTGCAAGTCCAGTGAAATCGGGCGTGGCTTAGCGCAGGTACAGTTAGCTGAAAGTAGCGTTGTAGAGCTGGTTAAGCGTAATTTAGCGAAGTCTGTAAAAGCTGGGCACTGTACCGCGAGCGTACTGTTTTTTGTACCGCGCGCCGCTTCTGGAACCGGCAGCTGCTTCTCTCCAAGGAATGGCATGATGCGGACGTTGCGGGTCATCAGCCTGTCTCACCATGTGATTTGGGTAATGCAGGGCGGCTGATCGCTTGCAGAAATATACTCGGATAAACGGAGTATTCCGATCTGTTCCTTGCGTAGTTCGAGTCAGCAATCAATGAGCCCTGGATACCACTTGTTATGCAGTTAAAAAACGGCATTCAAGTCAGAGCCTTTCTGTGTGATACGCTCTTCAATTGCATCTGGTGATAAATGTTTGGTTTGGGATCTGTGATTTATTTTTTGAGTGGTAAAATACTCCTCGAGTATAAGGCGGCATGCCTTGTTATCTATCTGATCCTTGATGCTATATGTTGGTGCGGTATACATTTTTCTTTCGGTGTCATGGAATACAGAATATTTGATTGGATGTATCTCGTTTAAGTTGGCTAAGCGCTTATCTAAAGTTACAAATATAGGTATAAAGAACGCTCCTTTTGATGTGTCTGACGCCCACGTCTCCATTAGACGAAAAAAATGAAAGTCCCAGCTTATGTTTCTTATTGCCTTAAGAGCGTCTTCTTCTTCTTTTATGAGCTTGCCAACGTTTGCCAATATGAAAATTGAGTTGTTGTTTTTGAAGTACTTGTAGGCTATGGCTAGCTCTCTTAAAGCAATGCCTGGGAGCTCTGTGTGCATGATCTTTATTAGGGCTAAGAATTTCTCCTCCAGGCTACCCTTCGTCTGGTGCTCAATATGTATTATTGAAAGAATCAAGTAAAAATCTATTTTTTGACGCGAAATCTGATGCTGAAGGATCTCTTTATCACCAAAGAAATTCTGAATCCTTTGATCCGCAAGGGAGAGTGACTCAGCTTCAGTTAAACTAAATTCTAAATCATCTATTGTGTGAATATGCTCTCCTTTCGGCGTCGCAGATGTTATACGCAAGAAATTTGCAAATGTTCTTTTGACGTCATTCATTCGCTCTGTGATGTGCTCGGCGTTTTCTAATAAATAAGGAAGTGCGTCGCAGTTTATTTTGTTTTGTGTTATGTGGTGGATTGATTTTGTAAAGGCTTCATGGTTGTTGCCGAGCGAGATTCCTCTGAGAAATAAATCTGCCGAGCCTACGTAGTTAGAATCAAGGAGCAGTGAGTAATCAATTGGAACCGCAAGTGATGCGCTGCTCTGATGTTTGTCCAGTATTTCATTGCTTAAGGCAAATAGATTTTCGCTCTTGTAAAACTCTTGTACGAAAACCTTTGATTTTCCTTCGAATACGGTTTTTTTGATGTATTCGGGTATTATTTTCGAGCTGTAATTTTCCAAGTTTGTAAGTAGTCTTAGGCCTTCAAGTTTTTCTCTGTTGTAGGACCACAGTGAAAATATTCGTGATAAATCGCTTTCGTTTGTTATTTCGTGCAGTAACTTCTGAATTTCAGGGCTTATGAATTTCGACATGTTATCTTCTTGGTTTTTTTTGGCTGGTTTTCATGAGCATGTAATGCTTGGTTGCTCTATCTGTTCTGACTGAGCGATGATCAGTTAAGTGTTTCTAGTCTGGCTCCTTAGCGCCTCAACTGCTTTAGTTAGCGCTTCTACATCAGGAGCCTGAGAGCCCCAATCTTTCCAAAAATCCCGAGTCGCGCTATCTGGTCGGATGGTGGGCAGATCTAACTTAATACGCGATGGCAAAAGCACTGCGTCCCCAAGCATCAACGCCTCACCAGTGTCCAATAGAGGAAGAATGCTAGTTAAACCTGCTAACGAGTCAGGCATTAGTCGTTTGATGACGCCTTGATCCATATCGTTTGTGAGTCGTAGCGATAGAAAATTGTTGCACTGACTCAAAATAGTCCGGCTAACATCTGAGGGCCGTTGGCTTACTACAAGTAGTGAAAAGCCGTACTTTCGTCCTTCTTTGGCAATTCTCTCGAACGCCCCAAGGGCCTGCCGTTGAACTGCGTCAGCATCGTCGCGAACAGGTAAGTAAAGGTGGGCTTCGTCACAGAGCAAGGTAACTGGAGTGCGCTTCTCTGAGGCCATCCAGAACTGCACGTCATATAGCAGCCGCGCTAGCGTCCCAGTTACAACAGGCAGCACATCAGAAGGCACTTCTGAAAAATCGATGATCTTGATGCCTTGACCACCTGCCGCACCAAGTAGCCTGGTGATTTGCGCTGCCAGCCAGCCATACGTATTAGCTACTGCAGGGGGCGTGAACATGAACCCGTAGCGCCGGTCATCTAGCTTTGCTTCCATTCTTGAGATGAAGCGTGTCAGCTTGTCTTCCCACTCACCTTTAACAGGGCCGGTCTTACCCACACCTTTTGTCGTGTTATCTATATTCAGGACAGAAAGGAGATCTTCGATTGCATAGGGGATTGGCGAGTCAACGGTGAAAGTCTTTGCCACATCGACCTGACCCTCAGTTTCAAGGGTTTTCTGCTTTAGTGCGCGTACGTGAGACGTGAATCTTGATGCCTGGTTTGGCGCGTTCTGGTCGCTACGGTCGAGAATCATCGACAACATTTCATCTCGATTAAGCAACCAGTAGGGCAGGAATAGAGCATCGTCGCTTGGGTTCGTCAAATCACCAGGCCCTGCGATACGCAGGCGTGTCGCGTAGCCGCCATTGGTTTTGTCGGCAAGCGGGGCATACTCGCCATGCATATCAAAAACAATAATATTCGGGTACTTGAGTTGAGCTGCGCGTTCCAGAATTAGCGCCACTGCATAGCTTTTACCTGAGCCTGTGCTACCCAGAATTGCTGCATGCCGCTGAAAAAATTTATCGCCGCTAACAATCGCTTCAGCTGTACGGTCAGCGACAAAAAAACCCAGCTTCAGACGTTCGTTTTCAGGGTAATCCGCGCCAAGGATGCCCATGAATCTTTGAAGGTTCGCACCCTCAATTACATAGCACTCTCGATCGATCTGCGGAAAGCTATCAGCTCCTCGTTTAAACGTGTTGCTCTTAACCCCGTCGACTGTCCGAAAGGTTCCAATCAGTGCCCCCCGAACCGTATCTGTCGGTAAGGCCGTTAGAGACAGCTCTTCACCCTCAGGAGGGAACTCGTCAGGAAGGTCATCGCTCAGCGTTCGTGTAACGCGCTCGGCAATCGCGATTAGGAATTCACGTTCAGTGCTGCCTTTAATGGCGATGAGATTACCGATACCAATTCGTGTTAGCAGTGTGGAGTTCGAAACGTCGATAGCGACCCGGCTTGTATCAACAGAAGAAACTCGACCGAGCAAGTCAGTATCAACAAATTGCAGCGCGGCGGGAATAGCTGTCATGGTTCCAAAACCTCCGTTACAAATAAACCTACGTCCCACATTCCGGTTTTCGGAAAGAAGAACTCCTTTTTTTCAACAATGGCAGCTGTACCTTCGATCCCATCCACTACTGAGTATTCAAGTGCGATTACATTGGAGTGCGAGAGCGCAAGGTGTCTTGCCGTGTGCGACAAGGATCGTGTGAGCATCAGTGTGGGCTTGCCACTTTTAATGCCAGGTGTCAGGTGTGTTTCAAGATGGTCATCATTGAAGCCGTAACCAAGAATCAAGTAGCGGCCAGCACGATCAATTGCATCATTAGCTCGTGTACGATGAAGATCGAATGGGCTTTCATAGCCGTTTCTAAATTTATTCTGACCTGGTGTAATAATTAGCCGAGTAGCTCCTGGTAGGTCACCTGCATAGAAGACAGGGCGACCATCTCGAACATACCAATCAAGACTTCCATGCGGTTTACAGATTAGTGCTCGTGACCGGTACTGCAGTGAAACTATTTTTGTGCGGGGTTTGACTGTCGCTTCGCGACAGAAGCTCATTCGACTCTCGCGTTCGTTTAGCTGCCCTGCAAATCGGCCGACAAACATTGTGTCTGCACCAATACCCGCTTCCTCTGCAGCTATCTCGACGAGGCGATCATAATTTGTCGTTACGATTACCATGCCTATTGCTGGTTTGATTAAGTGGCCCAGCAGTCGTGTCAGCCTTAGCGTTCGAGTCCCTGCAAATAACTCAGAAACGACGGCACGCTCCCGCTCTGATATAAGTTGGCCTGTTTCGGCCGATATCGATGCCTCAAGCGGTGGTGTGGGTGGCGCAGCTAATAATGCTGCTTCCAAGCCTTTGGTCGTTATAAGCTCCGCTGCGGCCTTCCACGCAGCAGCGTCAGCACCGGTTAATGCATTACCGACGTTTTCGAGCAGGTGATCAGCAAGCTCACCCATACCAGGCAAGCCCTCTGCACAAGAAAGCCCTGATCCCACAATAGTGACAAGTCCATCGCTTAAATGGGCTTGTAGGCGGGCCTTCAATGTATGTAGGTCCATTTTTCTTAACCGTCTATCGCAGGTATGTCGTTCTCTAAGGAATGGCTGACCGAGTGGCCAGCCACTAACTGCAAATGATGGATAGGTGATTTGGGGTCATTCCTCATCGAAGTAGTCACTATCCAGCTTTGGCAGCTTAAGTAGGCGCGACGTTACTCCGACCTCGTAGTCCATCATCAAATTGACCAGCCGACTGCCATCAACCAGCACCATGCCTTCTACGGAGCGGGAAAAGTCGATTGCCTGGGCCGTGAAGCCTGAGGTGGTGATAAACACGCCACGCTTGGCTTTCTGTCCGGCGAGAGCGCCATAGAAGGCTTGCAGTTCTGGCCGCCCAACTGTGCCTTGCCAACGTTTGGCCTGGACGTAGACTTTTTCCAAGCCGAGCTTGTCGAGCGAAATAACCCCGTCGATACCACCATCGCCACTGCCGCCAATACGCTGCAGGTCGTTACGGCTAGCGCCGTAGCCAAGACTGTGCAGCACATCCAATACGATGACTTCAAAGCGGTTAGGACTGACTTGCAGAAGGTTATCCAGCAGGTCTGCAGCCGTGGCCTCACGTAGCTCACGTAGAGCCTGTTCCAGGCGGTCGTCAGGGCTAATAGTGGCTGAGCTATGCGCGGGCGCAGTTTGTTCTTGTCCATCGAGGGGGACGGCGTCAGTCGGGTTTCTGAGCTTTACATTCATGAACGCGATAGCGAGCTGTTCGACTTTATCTGCAGCCAGAGGGTAGGGGTGCTGGACGGCATAGGTAATGCCTGCGTCAGTCAGCTTCCAGTACCCACGCTTGGCGCTGCTGGACAAACCGGCGCGCTTGAGACGGTCATGGGCCCAGCCTGCACGGTTTTTGTAGGTGGCCTGGCCGCTGGCAATCAGCTCTTGGCGCTGAGCTTCCGAAAGGTTCAGAGCATCCGCAGCGGCTTCATGGGCGTCACGTGCTGTCGCGCCTTCGGGCGTGGCGGCCAGGTAGCGCAGGATCGGCTCAATGAACTGGTCGTAGGTAGGGACGGACATTGCGACTCCAGGCGCAGGATTGATGTTAGGGCCTCGTGCTAAAGGCACTGCATGGTTTTGCATTTGGGAAAGGTTGAGCAGCCCCAGAATTGTTGGCCGACATTAGCCCCTGTTTTACGGATGCGAATAACCAGGGCGCTGCCGCATTTCGGGCATTGCCGCTCGGCTGTTGGGTCGCTACGGCGTTTAAGGTTTTGCACATGCTCGCGGTGAGTGGCGAGGGTCGGCGCACGGCGGCCGGTTTGCAGTGCGTGCAGCATGGCGTCGACTTCAGCCTCGCTGAATAGCGGCTGCTGGAATGACTTGATATAGCGGATAAAGCCGATGCCCTGGGTCACGTTGGCTGGGACTTCGGTTTTAAAAGTGCTGCCGCCGACAAAGGTGATGACCGAGTGCAGGTGCTCGGGGTTAACGCCAAGGGTGGCTTCCAGTGCTTTGAGGTGCTTGTAGTTCTGCCGCAGCGGGTTCTGGAATTTGAACGTGCGTTTGTAGAGCTTCTGCGTCCACTGTGGCTGCTTTTCGCTGCCGAAGATCCAACCGCTCATGTTCTTCGTTTCCAGCACGAAGATGCCGTAGGGCGAGAGGAATACGTGGTCGATCTGCGTGGTGCCGTCGGGCGTATTGAGTGTGACGTTGTGCAGGCGGCGGTAGGTTTGCTTGTCCAGCTGCCAATGGGCAAACAGCCGCACCAGGAGTTCGCCGATATGGCCCTTGGCCCAGGGCGACTTGAGCAGGCCGAGCAGCAGCATCAGCGGGATAACCCAACCGAGCGTGCCCCAGACCTGGGCGATGATAGGGGTGAAGTCCATTTCTCAACCTTCGGTAATCCTTCGATATTTCGGATAGTACCGAAAGTAAGGGTAATTGGACGAACGTATTCAATGACGACATTCGCCTCATTGCGTGAGCCGAATATTCCGGCTATTCGGCTCACAAACCCTTTGCGCTTCCCTGCCTGAGTAGCCGCTGCGGCGTTGATTTTCTGCGAGGTCATGTATACGTTACATTTAATCAATTAAGTAACGTATTCATGACATGGACTATTCCATAATCACGCAGCGCCTCGGCGATCAGCTTCGGCAGCGCCGCTGCAATCGCGGGCTTACTCAGGCTGCGCTCGCTGCCTTGGCGGGCATCACCCGGCAAAAGGTTATCGCTATTGAGAAGGGCGACCTCTCGGTGGGAATGATGGCCTATGCACGCGTGCTGGCGGCCCTCGACGCTGAGCTCAATGTGGTGTCGGCCGCCATGCCCACGCTGGATGAAATCCACGGAGTATTCGATTGATGTCGCTCAGCTCAGGTGCGAGCATTGCATCGGCCGGCGTTAACCTGAGCCAGCCGAGTACGTTGGCTTGGCCGATGTACCAGCGCCCTTCGCGTTGGGTGAGTGGCAGGTCTTCTCTGGAGCGACCGAACGGGCCGGGGTTCTGTTGGGCGATCTGCAAGGAGTCGCTGCCGACGCTGGCGATAATCGCCACATGCCCATAGCGGTTGAACAGTGTGGGCGCGAACACCAGCAAGTCTTCTGCTTGCGGTTGCGCAGCGCTGCCATTGCGGAACTGCAGCATGGCGCGTTTGGTGTTCAGGCTGCCGTCACTGAGCGTTGGGTCGAAGAAGTCTTTGGCATGCCCGTAACTGTCGGGCATGCGGTGGTCATGGCGTTCGAAGTAATAGCGCTTCACAAACTCCACGCATTGGTAGCGCAGCCCGAGGTTGTAACCGTCCTTGCTCAGGTTGCGCCCCTGCACGGTATTGACCCCGCCGTTGTAGTAAATCGCCACGCCATTCAACTCATCAAGCTGATCGCCGACCGCATGCTGGTTGTTGGAGTTGATGCGGGTAACGGCTGCATACGTCGCCAGAGCGATCAAAGGCAGCAGAACACAGCTCGCGAGCAGGGCGATTCGGCGCTTGTTCATGGTGAGGTCGGCGCGTTAGTTAGCGGGCTTTGCGTTCTTGCTCAGCTATTTCGGCAAAGGCTTTGCGATGCTCGGCTTGGGATGCATAGTCCCCGATCACTTCGCTGACGTATTTCCCGGTTAGGTTTTCGCCAGTCTGGGCATCGCGTGAAAAAGTGACCACAAAGCGTCTGCCGACTAACTCCAGGTAGATGTTGTGGTAGTCCTCGGGCTTGTGGGGTTCGGCGAACGCGCTGTAGGCATAACGAACACGTTGGCGAAGGTCCGGAGGGTTGTCGATTAGCGTCGTTCTATCCAGCTCTGGGTATTCATCCCGCAACTCACTACTGGCTATCAGAGGTAGTTCCGCGTATTCGGACGCTGTAAAAGGCAGCGGCTTGCTGCGCAGCATGGTGTCATTGCTGGCCCCGCCATCTGCTTCAATATTGCGCGGTTTATACATGCCACTGACAAACCACTGGCTGGCATCGAACATCTCTTCGATTTCGAAACCGCCGTAATACATCATGATTTTCTTGGGCATCTCGCTCTCCTTGGCATTTAGATAAAGCCCCGTCGCTAAGCTAACGGCCAGGGCAATGCTCCATAACAGCGGCTTGTTCAAGCGCCTCATAGCGGTTTGTATTCCAGCAAAGTGGCCGGTACCCCAGTGGGCGAGTCTCCGGCACGTACGGGGCGTAACGCACCGTCTGCGTCCAGTGGGTAGCCGATGGATTGCTGGTATCTATCGCGGCTATTGGCATGGCGCGCGAGCGTTTCATCTTCCGCGCTGGCAGTTTTGAGCGGCGGTCTTGGGGCCGACTCATTAGGCAGCTGGGCGTTGGCGTCTTTGCTGGTCTGACGATGCGCTGCTAAGCGCTTTTGATAGTGGCTGCGCTGTAACTCATAACGATCCATGGCCAGCTTGTCCGCCCGGACCCTTTGCTTTGCACCCTCCAAACCGGCGCGATCTGTGGCGTTACCATAAGTCTGGTCATAATTGCTGCGCCGCGGGAATGCCCAAACAGGGGTCTGAGCGGTGTTGGCGATCAACTGCGCCAGACTCTTCTCGTACAGCGGGTCTTCGCTCTCGCTGACGTGTACGTCGGCATGAATACCAAGGCCGGTACGGCAGGCGTAGGAGTGAATCTTGGCGCTCAGGTCGAACGCTTCAGGCTTGAGCATCTGGGCCTGGGCGTCACGCAGGCGGTAGCTGTCGGCCTTGTCCAGTTCATAACCAAACTCGATGGTGCCGACCAGGCCATGGGCGAATAGGTCGAGCTGCTTGATCTCGCGCTTTTTGCTGATGCGTAAGTTGATGAAGTCGAGCAGTTGGGCAATGGAGTCGAGTTCCCGGTATTTCGCGCCATAGCGGGTTTCGACCACACCCTTCACTGCATCGAGCAAGGGGCGCTCATAGTCTTTGGTGAAAATCAGAAAAATGCGCTGGGTGGCATCGTTGGCGCTTGCGGGCGGATAAAGGCGAATTTGCCGGATACCCTGATTGATAAAGCGCATCTTGTTGCCTTTCTGTTCTCGCAGCCTCTCCATCAAAGTCATATGTGAGGCACCGACAACGGTGATGAAGTCACGCTGAAGAGAAATTGGGATCTGCTGTATTGAATGCTGGGCACTTGTTTTGCCCTGATGAGGTGCTGTCATTGCATCTGTCCTTAGAAGCGAATGCCTTTTTGCTTGAGGTGGTTGGCGGCCTCTCGACCCCAACGAACAACCACGGCTTGCGGATCTTTAGTAAACACACGTTCGGTGTTGCCGTAGGCATTGGTGTAACCGACAAAGCGCTGGCCATCGCCGCACTCGACGCAATACAACGCATCCTCGACCGGCTGGCCGCTATGGCTGTCTACCAGCTGATACTGCTCGCTGTGCCTGGGCAGGATCTCGGGGGCACTGAACGGCGCGCTGCCCGCTTGAGTGCCGACCAGTACGTCGCCTGAACCGGTAATGATGAGCCCGCCGTGAGCGGTGGCACTACCCAGAAACGCGATGGGTTTGCCATTGACCAGGATGCTGCCAATGCCTTCAGTGACCGCATCGCCGCAGGCCGTGCTGTCGCCCACACGCAAGGTCGGCAGGCTGTTGATCAAGACATCAGGCGAACCAGTGGTGGTCGGGTTGGTGCCATGCCCTGGGATGGGACACGCATTTAAATCACTGAGGCGGGAGGCGGGTTTTGCCATGGCTGTCGTCCTTGTGCCAGAGGTGTCGGCATTCTGAGCACCATGGGATTTTTCCGCTGTGGCTAAGTTCACTTTTCGGGCGGATTTGACGAGCAAGTTCAGCGGGACTTTTGGCAGGCATGAAAAAGCCGCGCAGTGCGCGGCTTTGGAGTTGGTGGGCCCACACGGACTCGAACCGTGGACCAAAGGATTATGAGTCCTCTGCTCTAACCAACTGAGCTATGGGCCCTCAGAGGCGGGCGGATTATACCGGTGCTCTTTCTTTAGCGCCAATCAGATGACGGTGTAGAGCTGCTGGATCTGATTTTTTTGTGCAATTGTCCGGTTGTCGTTCTGGTGTGCGGTTTGAAAGCAGGGTGGTGATCCGGTTTCACGCTGGAGGTGATGGAGGGCCTCTAATGCAAAACCCCCGGCAAGGCCGGGGGTTTTGGTGTTACTCGTCGAGGAAGGAGCGCAGGTGCTCGCTTCTCGTCGGGTGGCGCAGCTTGCGCAGCGCCTTGGCTTCGATCTGACGAATCCGCTCGCGGGTTACATCGAACTGCTTACCGACTTCCTCAAGGGTGTGGTCGGTATTCATGTCGATGCCGAAGCGCATGCGCAGTACCTTGGCTTCACGCGCGGTGAGGCCGGAGAGTACTTCGCGGGTGGCTTCCTTGAGGCTTTCCACGGTCGCCACATCAATAGGCGATTGCATGGTGGAGTCTTCAATGAAGTCGCCCAGGTGCGAATCTTCGTCGTCACCGATCGGTGTTTCCATGGAGATCGGCTCTTTGGCGATCTTCAGTACCTTGCGGATCTTGTCCTCAGGCATCTCCATGCGTTCACCCAGCTCTTCCGGGGTCGGTTCGCGACCCATTTCCTGCAGCATCTGCCGGGAAATGCGGTTGAGCTTGTTGATGGTCTCGATCATGTGCACCGGAATACGGATGGTGCGCGCCTGGTCGGCAATCGAGCGAGTGATCGCCTGGCGGATCCACCAGGTTGCATAGGTCGAGAACTTGTAGCCGCGACGGTATTCGAACTTGTCTACGGCCTTCATCAGGCCGATGTTGCCTTCCTGAATCAGGTCGAGGAACTGCAGGCCGCGGTTGGTGTACTTCTTGGCGATGGAGATCACCAGACGCAAGTTCGCTTCAACCATCTCTTTCTTCGCGCGACGGGCCTTGGCCTCGCCGATCGACATGCGACGGTTGATGTCCTTGATTTCAGCCAGGCTCAGCTCGCACTCGGCTTCCAGGGCAGACAGCTTTTGCTGGCAGCGCTGAATATCACCTTGCAGGTTGCCGATGGCTTCGGCGTATTTGGCCTTGCCTTTGGCCAGTTGCTCTGTCCAGGTCTGGTCAACTTCATTGCCAGGGAACAGGCGTAGGAAGTCGGCGCGGGGCATGCGAGCGTCACGTACGCACAGTTGCATGATGGCGCGTTCCTGGCCGCGCAAGCGCTCAAGGGAGCTGCGCACTCTTACAACCAGGGCATCGTACTGCTTGGGCACCAGCTTGATTGGCATGAACAGCTCGGCCATATCCTTCAGCGCAGCGTCACCCTGCTTGCTGTTGCGGCCATGCTTTTTCAGGGCTTTCTTGGCCAGCTCAAGTGCTTCGCCAATCGCGGTGAAGCGGCGCAGTGCTTCTTCTGGATCTGGGCCGCCGTCGCCTTCTTCTTCCTCGTCGTCACTGGCTTCTGCGTCGTCGTCGTCGCTCTCGTCAGCCGTTTCACCATCCTGCACCGGCAGGGGGGCGGCAGCTTCGGCTGGTACGATGCCGTCATCTGGATCGATGTAGCCACTGAGCACTTCAACTAGGCGACCACCGTCGGTGGTGACGCGGTTGTATTCGGCGAGAATGCTGTCGACAGTGCCGGGGAAGTGGGCAATAGCGCCCATGACTTCGCGGATGCCTTCCTCGATGCGTTTGGCGATTTCGATCTCGCCTTCGCGGGTTAGCAATTCCACCGTGCCCATTTCGCGCATGTACATGCGCACCGGGTCGGTGGTTCGGCCGATATCGGTTTCAACGGCCGCGAGTGCAGCCGCCGCTTCTTCCGCGGCGGCTTCGTCGGTGTCGGCTTCCGCCAACAACAGGGCGTCCGCATCCGGAGCACTCTCGAATACGTTGATCCCCATGTCGTTGATCATGCGGATGATATCTTCCACCTGTTCCGGGTCGGAAATATCCTCCGGCAAGTGGTCATTGACCTCCGCGTAAGTCAGGTAACCCTGCTCACGACCGCGGCTGATCAATTCTTTCAAACGAGACTGCTGTTGCGCTTTTCCGGACATAACACCCTATCCACTGAAGGTCTTGGCGGGCAAAAAACAAGCCGCGGATTATACCCGAGCAACGCACCTAAGCGCCAGTTGAACTCGGGGTTACCGGTGATGCATTACGGCTCAGCAAGCTGCGCAGCTGATTTTTCTCTTCTGCGCTCAACTCGCTTTGACGGGCTTTGCGCAGCAAATGTTCCAGGCTGCGCTCACGTTGGCGGGCTACAAGACTAGTTATAGTGTCGAAAAACTGTTGTTCAAGGTTGTCTACTGAAATCAGCCATTCCTTTTCCGCGAGCGCGCGCAGTAGGCGGCCTTGCTCCGTGCCATGCCAGCGTGCAATCAGTTGCAGTGAGCGCAGCTTGGGGTTTTTCTGCAGTGCGCCGAGCAGGGCGACCAGCAGCTGGGCGTAGGTGTCGTCTTCGGCGGCGAAGTGGCTTACATCTTCGACTTTCTGTGCAAGTTGCGGATGGTGTAGCAGTGTGCGCAGTGCGCTCAGGTGGGGTGATTCGACGCTGACAGCGGTACGTGGCGCGCGCGGGGCGAACTCGCCTTGGCCTTTCTTGCTCCATTTGCCGCCGTCTTTCTTCCAGTTGCCCTTGCCTTTTCCGCTGTTGTGTTCGAACTGTGGCGCGGGGCTGGGGTTTTCGTATTCGTTGCGGCTCGGTTCGACATCGTAATAGGCGCTGTCGGGGATTTGTGGGTAATCCGGGTAGTCGCTAGGCGGTGCGCTGCTCTGGCTTGGCTGACTGCTGCGCGCAGTTGGCGCCATTTGCTGCAGGGCTTCGCTGGACAGTCCGGTGATTTCGCTCAGGCGCTGGCGCATCAGGGTGCGCAGGTTGTTGCCAGGGATCTTGTCGATCAGCGGCGCGGCCAGGGTCATCAGGTGGGCTTTGCCTTCCAGTGAGCGCGGGTCGGCTTCTTCGCTGAGTTGCTGGAAGAAGTAGTCGGCCAGTGGCTGAGCGTGCTGGTTGATCCGTGCGCGGAAGGCGTCGGTGCCTTCGCTGCGTACCAGGGTGTCCGGGTCTTCGCCGTCGGGCAGGAATAGAAAGCGCGCGCGGCGGCCGTCCTGCAGGCTCGATAAGGTCGCCTCGAGGGCGCGCCAGGCGGCGTTGCGTCCGGCGGCGTCACCATCGAAGCAGAACAACACGCTGGGTACGACGCGAAACAGGCGCTTGAGGTGCTCTTCGCTGGTGGCGGTGCCGAGGGTGGCGACTGCATTGCGTAGGCCTTGTTGGGCCAGGGCAATGACGTCCATATAGCCTTCGACCACCATGATCTCGTCGAGGTCGCGGTTGTGTTTGCGTGCCTCGAACAGGCCGTAGAGCTCCTGGCCTTTATGGAAGACGGGGGTTTCCGGTGAGTTCAGGTATTTCGGCTTTTCGTCGCCCAGTACGCGGCCGCCAAAGGCAATCACCCGGCCGCGGCTGTCGCGGATCGGGAACATGATGCGGTCGCGGAAGCGGTCGTACACGCGTTTGCTTTCGGCGTTTTCAATCAGCAGGCCGGCATCGATCATGGCTTTTTGCTGCAGGCTGTCGCCGCCCAGTTGTTTGAGCAGGTTGTCCCAGCCTGGCGGCGCGAAGCCCATGCCGAAGTCGCGAGCGATTTCGCCGGACAGGCCTCGGCCTTTCAGGTAGTCAATCGCGGCTTTGCGCTGTGGGTGATTTTTCAGTGCCTGTTTGTAGTACTCGGCGGCGGCAGTCAGCAGTGGGTATAGCGGTGAGTCGGTGGGTTGGCGTGGCTTGTTGTTGCGTCCGCCTTCCTCGCGAGGCACTTCCATGCCGGCGCGCTTGGCCAGATCCTCGATTGCCTGGGGGAAATCCAGTTGGTCATGGTCCATGACAAAACCCAGGGCGTTGCCGCCGGCGCCGCAGCCAAAGCAGTAATAGAACTGTTTGTCCGGGCTGACGCTGAACGAGGGGGTTTTTTCTTTATGGAAGGGGCAGCAGGCGGTGTAGTTTTTGCCGGCCTTTTTCAGCTGGATGCGTGAGGCGACCACGTCGACGATGTCGGTGCGGTTGAGCAGGTCATCGATAAAAGACTGTGGGATCAGGCCGGCCATAGGCGCTCAGAATACTGTTGCACCTGCGTGCAGACCAGAGAGAAGCAAAAACTAAAAGACTCCGATCGTCACCCGGAGGTGGCGCGGAGTCTTAAAGCGAAGCCCGCTAAAAGCGGGCATTCAGACGTTGCGTGTACGAATTAGTACAGGCGAACGCTGCGGCGCTGCTCGCGCTGCACTTTCTTGGCGTGACGCTTAACAGCAGCGGCTGCTTTGCGCTTACGCTCGGAAGTTGGCTTTTCGTAGAATTCACGGCTGCGAACTTCAGCCAGAACACCGGCTTTTTCGCAGGAGCGCTTGAAACGACGCAGAGCTACGTCGAAGGGTTCGTTCTCTTTAACTTTGACGGCTGGCATCCAGGGCGTACCTTCTTTATTACCGGGGGTAACGTTGCTCCTGGCATTTGGCGCTGGAGAACGTAGGTTTTTAAGGGTTGCGGATGTTACCGCCTCATCGCGAGGAATGCAAAGCCTCTGATCGAAAAGCGCTGGCCGGTTCGCGCCAGCGGCCATTATCATGCGCGCCTTCGAAGTTGCACACACTACTACAAGGCACTGTCCATGCTGGTTCTGGGATTGGAAACCTCCTGCGACGAAACCGGTGTCGCGCTGTATGACAGCGAGCGCGGCCTGCTGGCGGACGCGCTGTTCAGTCAGATTGATTTGCACCGCGTCTATGGTGGCGTGGTGCCTGAATTGGCCTCGCGCGACCACGTCAAGCGGATGTTGCCGTTGATCCGTCAGGTGTTGAGCGAGGCCGGCTGCGTGGCGACTGACATCGACGCCATCGCCTACACCGCAGGCCCTGGCCTGGTCGGTGCTTTGCTGGTTGGCGCTTCTTGTGCCCAGGCCTTGGCCTTTGCCTGGGGTATCCCGGCGCTCGGTGTGCATCACATGGAAGGCCACCTGTTGGCGCCGATGCTGGAAGCACAACCGCCAGCCTTTCCGTTCGTCGCTTTGCTGGTGTCGGGCGGGCATACCCAACTGGTGCGCGTGGATGGCATTGGTCAATACCAGCTGCTTGGCGAGTCTCTGGATGATGCGGCGGGTGAGGCGTTCGACAAGACCGCCAAACTGATGGGCTTGCAGTACCCCGGCGGCCCCGAGATTGCCCGCTTAGCGCTAAGTGGCACGCCTGGCCGTTTTAAATTTCCGCGGCCGATGACGGATCGGCCTGGCCTGGAATTCAGTTTCAGCGGTCTGAAGACCTTCACTCTGAATACCTGGCAGCAGTGCCAGGCTGAGGGTGATCACTCAGAGCAGACCCGTTGTGACATCGCCCTGGCATTTCAACAGGCGGTGGTTGATACCCTCACCATCAAATGCAAGCGTGCGCTCAAGCAGACGGGCCTGAACAACCTGGTGATCGCCGGTGGGGTGAGCGCCAACAAGGCGCTGCGCCAGGCGCTGGAGCAGATGCTCGCCGAATTGAAGGGGGCCGTGTTCTATGCGCGTCCGGCGTTTTGCACGGATAACGGCGCGATGATTGCCTATGCCGGCTGTCAGCGTTTGCTGGCGGGGCAGCACGAAGAGCTGGCGATCAAGGTGCAGGCGCGCTGGCCGATGGAACAGCTGCCGGCGCTGTAAGCGGCGGCATGACGAATCAGATTCAGGTTGTGGCGTTAGAAATGCCGCTCACGGCCGGCGAACAGATCGCGTAAATTGCCGCGATGGCGCCAGACGATCAGTCCTGTCAGGACACAGACCGGTAGCAGTGCTGCGGGTTGTTGCCAGGCCAGCAGTGGCAGGGTCAGTGGGGTGGCGATCAAGGCGGCCAGTGAGCTGGTGCGGGTCAGGACAAACGTCAGTAACCAGGCGGCAACGGCCAGTAAGGCTGCGGGCGGATACAGCCCCAGGAGCATGCCGGCGGCGGTGGCGACACCTTTGCCACCACGGAAGTTGAAATACAGCGGATACAAGTGGCCGATAACGGCGGCCAGGCCGATCCAGGCTTGTTCCTGCAGGCTGAGTTGGAGCAGTTTGGCCAGTATTACTGGCAGCAGGCCTTTGAGGAGGTCGCCGATCAGCGTGAGGATGGCCAGGCGTTTGCCGGCTACCCGGAGCATGTTGGTGGCCCCGGGGTTACCCGAGCCACTGGCGCGCGGGTCCGGTCCGCCGGCCAGGCGGCTGAGCAGAATGGCGAAGGACAACGAGCCGAGCAGGTAGGCGAGGGCCGCCAACAGCCAAAACATGGTATCCATTCCGGGCAAGGGAGCCCTGATTCTAACTAGGTGCGGCAGCCTTGTCGTGCCGCGGAGAGCGTGCGTGGACACAGTTTTTATCGAGGGGCTGGAGGTCGACACGGTGATCGGTGCCTACGACTGGGAGCGCACCATTCGCCAGTGTTTGCGTTTGGACTTGTACCTGGGGTGGGATAATCGTCCGGCTGCCGTCGGTGACGAGCTGGACAAAGCACTGGATTACGCCAAGGTTTCGCAGCGGATTCAGGCGTTTGCCAGTGGCTCGCACTTTATCCTGGTGGAAACCTTTGCCGAGCGGCTGGTCGAGTTGCTCATGGCTGAGTTCCAGATACCCTGGGTGCGGCTCAAACTGACCAAGCCCGGCGCAGTACCGGCGGCCCGAGGTGGGGTGGGCGTGGAGATCGAGCGCGGATGTCGCTAACTCCCGTTCTACTTGGCCTGGGCAGCAACATCGGGCGTGAAGCGCACCTGCGCGCTGGCCTTGATGCACTCGCCGGGTTGCTCAGCGACATGCGCTGCTCGCCGGTGTTTGAAAGCCAGGCGGTCGGCATCAAGAGCGGGCCGTTCTTCAATCTGGTGGTGGCCGGCTACAGTGAGCTGCCTTTGGGCGAGCTGGATCGTCGGCTGAAGTTTATCGAAGCCGATAACGGTCGCTATGCGCCGGAGCGCAAGGGGCTGCCACTGGACATCGATGTGCTGCTGTACGGCGATCTGGTTGGCAACTTCGATGGCTTGATCCTGCCGCGTGCAGAAATCCTCAAGAACGCATTCGTGCTTTGGCCGCTGGCCCTGCTGGTGCCGGATGTTATGCACCCGGCGCAACAACGCAGCTTTGCCGAGCTCTGGCAGGCCGCGCAGATTGAGCAGCAGCTTTGGCCTGTGGCGTTTACGTGGCATGAGCAAGCGCTAACACCTGCAGAATTGCTTGCGCTTTACCCGGTCCGTTAGTCCTGCGCGGTACTGGCGGAGGCTGTTGCCTTGAACGTTACCAGTGCCTGCAGGCGCTCTCGGTTTAGCGCTTCACCCAGTTCGGCGCCTTTCAAGCCTTGCTCTAGCAAGGGTTGTACGGCCACAGCGCGTGCTGCTTGCATGGCGGCGCGCAGATAATCTGCTTGTGGATACGCGCGTTGCTCCAGGCCCAGGCGTCCGCGGGCGTCCATTTCACAGGCGGCGATAAATTCTTCGAAGCGCTGCGGGCGGCGGAACACGTCGAAGCCTTGCAGCAGTTTGAGCAGGGTCGACGCCTTCAGCTCCAGAGCGCGGTGACCGTGGGTGTGGTATTCACCAACCTGCAAGGCCAGTTCCTGGCAATCCTTGGGCGCCTTGCAGCGCTGGTTGATGGCGCGGATCAGCTTCAGGCCGGTGTGTTCGTGGGCGATATGTCGGGGCCATTCGGCCTCCGGCGTCAGGCCTTTGCCGACATCATGCAGCAGGCAGGCCCAGCGTACGGTCAGCGGTTGCTGGTGTTCGGCGCATTGGCGCAGCACGCTGAGTACATGCTCGCCGGTGTCGATCTCCGGATGGTGGGCGGCGGGTTGTGGCACGCCGAACAGCGCGTCGACCTCGGGCAGCAGTTCACGCAGGGCGCCGCAGTCACGCAGCACCTGGATAAAAACATCAGGGCGCGATTCCATCAGGGCGCGGGAGACTTCCTTCCAGCTACGTTCTGGTGTCAGCGCGCTTAGCTCGCCGGACTCGCTCAGTTCGCGCATCAGCACCAGGGTTTCAGGCGCTACGCGAAAGCCCAGTGGTGCGTAACGGGCGGCAAAGCGGGCGACGCGCAATACGCGCAGTGGGTCTTCGGCGAAGGCCGGGGAGACGTGGCGCAGCAGCCGGGCTTTGAGGTCGCGTTGGCCACCGTAGGGATCGATCAGCGTGCCGTGATCGTCTTCGGCCATGGCATTGACCGTCAGGTCGCGGCGGATCAGGTCTTCTTCCAGGGTCACGTCCGGGCTGGCGAAGAAGGTAAAGCCGCCGTAGCCGCGCCCGCTCTTGCGTTCGGTGCGGGCCAGGGCGTATTCCTCGCCGGTCTGCGGGTGCAGAAACACCGGAAAGTCGGCGCCCACCGGGCGGTAGCCCAACTCAAGCATCTGTTCGGCGCTGGCGCCGACGACGACCCAGTCGATTTCGCTGACTTCACGACCCAACAGGCGATCCCGTACGGCACCGCCGACTTTGTAAATCTGCATCATGGTTCCTCCTCTAAGTGCGGAGGATAGCGGCTGGTCGCTGACGAAGGGTAGCCTGGATGCCGTTCTGAACCGCCCTTAGAGACGCAGTCGGGCTAGGGGCGGGCTCGTGGAATTTGCTGCAAGAGCGCCTGGGTAGCGCGTTCGAGCAGTTCGGCGCTGTCCCTGGCGGGGCTCAGGCCGGTGCTGATCAGGCCTTCCCAGAGAATATCCTGATTGGGTGTGGTCAGGCGCAGGCGCAGGGTGCCGGTTTCATCGCGCAGACGATGGATGGCCTGGTAGGGGCCGAGCAGGGTTGGCGGTGCTGCATCGGTTTTGAAGTCCAGTGGGCTGTCCTGTACGGCCAGCCAGTAATACACCTGAATCTGTGCCTGCGGACTGGCCTGGTAGCCACGGTTGCTGAGGCCTTCGCGCAGCAATTGTTCAAGCTGTTCGTAGCGCTCGGCAAACGGTACCTGGCCCTGTACCGCCTGCTCGGCGGCGATCAGGCTGAAGCGGTGTTTGCCTGTTAGCGCCTGGCTGGCCGGCGTGAGTACCTGGGCGCGTGGCAACTGGTTGCTGCAGGTGGCGAGTGCCAGGCACAGCAGTAGTACGATAAACAGGCGCATCAGCATGCTTCCGATTGGTCTGTTGGCCATGCTGCTGCTCGCGCTCACTCCCACGCAACCGATCAAATGGGCGGGATCATCAGGTCGAGGCGTGGGTAGTCGGTGTCATGTGCGTTGTCGTTTTGAGGCGGCACGTGCTGGGTACTGACCAACTGCTCGCCTTGATAGATCTCCAGATGGATGTTGAAGCCCCACAGACGATGCAGATGTTTGAGCACTTCTTCGGTCGAGTTGCCCAGCGGCTTGCGGTCATGTTGCTGATGACGCAAGGTCAGTGAGCGATCACCACGCCGATCGATACTCCAGATCTGCACATTGGGTTCGCGGTTGCCCAAGTTGTATTGCGCAGCCAGGGTCTCACGGATGCTGCGATAGCCGGGCTCGTCATGAATGGCGGGGACGTACAGCTCGTCCTTCTGGTCGTCGTCGAGAATGCTGAACAGCTTGAGGTCGCGGATCACCTTGGGTGACAGGTACTGCAGGATAAAGCTCTCATCCTTGAAACTGGTCATGGCGAACTTCAGGGTACTCAGCCAGTCGCTGCCGGCAATGTCGGGGAACCAGCGTCGATCTTCTTCGGTGGGCTCTTCGCAGATGCGGCGGATGTCGCGGTACATGGCAAAACCCAGGGCATAGGGGTTGATGCCGCTGTAGTAGGGGCTGTCGAAGGGCGGCTGGTAGACCACGCTGGTGTGCGACTGCAGGAACTCCATCATAAAACCATCGGTGACCAGACCTTCGTCGTACAGGTCGTTCATCAGGGTGTAGTGCCAGAAGGTCGCCCAGCCTTCGTTCATCACCTGGGTCTGGCGTTGTGGGTAGAAGTACTGGGCGATTTTGCGCACGATGCGAATGATCTCGCGCTGCCAGGGTTCCAGCAGTGGCGCATGTTTCTCCAGGAAGTAGAGGATGTTTTCCTGCGGCTCGGCAGGAAAGCGTTTGCTGTCTTTGCCTTCACCCTTGTTGGCGCTTTTTGGAATCGTGCGCCAGAGGTCATTGATCTGCTTTTGCAGGTGCTCCTCGCGGTCTTTCATGCGCCGCCGTTCTTCCTCGGCGGAAATCGGGTAGGGGCGTTTGTAGCGGTCCACACCATAGTTCATCAGGGCGTGGCAGGAATCGAGCAGGTCTTCCACGGCGTCGATGCCGTGGCGCTCCTCGCACTGCATGATGTACTGCTTGGCGAACACCAGGTAGTCGATGATCGAGCTGGCGTCGGTCCAGGTGCGGAACAGGTAGTTGCCCTTGAAGAAGCTGTTATGGCCATAGCAGGCGTGGGCGATCACCAAGGCCTGCATGCAGATGGTGTTCTCTTCCATCAGGTAGGCAATACACGGGTCGGAGTTGATCACGATCTCGTAGGCCAGGCCCATCTGCCCGCGCTTGTAGCCTTTTTCGGTGCTGAGAAAGTGCTTGCCGTACGACCAGTGGTGGTAGCCCAGCGGCATGCCGACCGAAGCATAGGCATCCATCATCTGCTCGGCGGTGATCACCTCGATCTGGTTGGGGTAGGTGTCCAGCGCATAGCGCTCGGCAATACGGGCGATCTCCCGGTCGTATTGACGGATCAGTTCAAAGGTCCATTCCGAGCCGGTAGAGATCGGCTGGCGCTTTCTCTCGCGGGTGCTGCTGTCGGACGTGCTCATGTGGTTAGCCTCCGCTGGAACAGGTCGCGGAATACCGGGTAGATATCGCCGGCCGATACCAACTGCTGTTGGGCGAAGGTGTCGGCGAAGGCTTCGCTGACGTGTTCGTATTCAAACCACAGCGCCTGATGCTCGCGCGGGGTGATCTCGACGTAGGTGAAGTACTGCACGAACGGCATGATCTGCTTGATCAATATATCCCTGCAGATCGGTGAGTCGTCATTCCAGTTATCACCATCCGACGCCTGGGCGGCGTAGATATTCCATTCGTTGACCGGGTAGCGCTCGGCCATGATCTCCTGCATCAGTTTCAGTGCGCTGGAGACGATGGTGCCGCCGGTTTCGCGGGAGTAGAAGAACTCTTCTTCGTCCACTTCGCGTGCGCTGGTGTGGTGACGGATGAATACCACGTCGATCTTGTCGTAGTTGCGCTTGAGGAACAGGTACAAGAGGATAAAGAAGCGCTTGGCGATGTCCTTGGTCGACTGCGTCATCGACCCGGAAACATCCATCAGGCAGAACATCACCGCCTTGGAGCTGGGGTTGGGCTGTTTGACCAGCAGGTTGTACTTGAGGTCGAAGGTGTCGAGGAAGGGCACGCGTTTGATCCGCGCGCGCAGTTTGCTGACTTCTTCCTCAAGCGCCTGGATATCGCCGAGGTTGTCGGGCTGTTCCCGCTTCAGGCGTTCCAGTTCGGCCTGGGCGTTCTTGAGTTTGTTGCGGCTGCTACCAGACAGGGCGATGCGTCGGGCGTGGGCGGAACGCAGGGTGCGCACAATGTTGATGCGTGATGGGTTGCCTTCGTTGCTGATTCCCGCGCGTACGCTCTTGAAGGTGTCGCTGCCGGTCAGGTGGCGTTTGATCAGGTTGGGCAGTTCCAGATCCTCGAACATGAAATCGAGGAATTCCTCCTGGGTGATCTGGAAGACGAACTCGTCCATACCCTCACCGGAGTTGCTCGCCTTGCCCGCGCCTTGTCCACCGCCTTGCGGGCGGGCAATCTTCTCACCGGTGGTGAATTCGCGGTTGCCGGGATGCACGGTGGTCTGGCGACCGCCGCGGCCGTGGTGCAGGACTGGCTCGTCGATATCGCGGCCGGGGATGCTGATCTGTTCGCCGTGCTCCATATCGGTGATGGAGCGGCGGCTGACCGCTTCTTCCACGGCCTTTTTGATGTGGTCGCGGTAGCGCCGCAGGAAGCGCTGGCGGTTTACCGTGCTCTTGTTCTTGCCGTTCAGGCGTCGGTCGATCACATGGCTCATAACTGCCCTCCGTGCGCTGCAGACATCAGGCGCAGTCAGCACAGGGCCGCGTTTGTCGCGCGCCCTGTACCCGCTGGCGGCCTGTCGCGTCAGGCCGCTTTATTGCGATTTACGAACCCGCAGATACCACTCGGACAACAGGCGTACCTGCTTGTCGGTGTAACCGCGCTCGACCATGCGAGTGACGAAGTCGTTGTGTTTCTGTTGGTCCTCCTTGCTCGCTTTGGCGTTGAAACTGATGACTGGCAGCAGGTCTTCGGTGTTGGAGAACATCTTCTTCTCGATCACCACGCGCAGTTTTTCGTAGCTGAGCCAGGTCGGGTTTTTGCCATTGTTGTTGGCCCGGGCGCGCAGCACGAAGTTGACGATCTCGTTGCGGAAATCCTTCGGGTTGCTGATGCCGGCGGGTTTCTCGATTTTCTCCAGTTCCTCGTTGAGGGCTACGCGGTTGAGAATTTCTCCGGTTTCCGGATCGCGGTATTCCTGATCCTGAATCCAGAAATCGGCGTACAGCACATAGCGGTCGAAGATGTTCTGGCCGTATTCGCTGTAGGACTCCAAGTAGGCGGTCTGGATTTCTTTGCCAATAAACTCGATATAGCGCGGTGCCAGATACTCCTTGATAAAACGCAGGTAGCGCTCACGGGTCTCTGCGGGGAACTGTTCCTGCTCGATTTGCTGCTCCAGCACATAGAGCAGGTGCACTGGGTTGGCGGCGATTTCGTGCGGGTCGAAGTTGAAGACCTTGGACAGGATCTTGAAGGCAAAGCGGGTCGACAGGCCGTTCATGCCTTCATCTACACCGGCGCTGTCGCGGTATTCCTGAATCGACTTGGCCTTGGGATCGGTGTCCTTGAGATTTTCGCCGTCATATACGCGCATCTTCGAGTAAACGTTGGAGTTCTCCGGTTCCTTCAGGCGGCTGAGCACGGAAAACTGTGCAAGCATCTTTAAGGTGTCCGGCGCGCAGTGGGCCTTGGCCAGGGAGCTGTTGATCAGCAGCTTGTCGTAGATCTTGATCTCATCGGAAACGCGCAGGCAGTAGGGCACCTTGACGATGTAGATGCGGTCGATGAACGCCTCATTGTTCTTGTTGTTGCGGAAGCTGTGCCATTCCGACTCGTTGGAGTGAGCCAGCAGAATGCCGCTGTACGGAATCGCGCCAAGGCCTTCGGTGCTGTTGTAGTTACCCTCCTGGGTGGCGGTGAGCAGTGGGTGCAGCACCTTGATCGGGGCCTTGAACATCTCGACAAATTCCATCAGGCCTTGGTTGGCGCGGCACAGTGCACCGGAGTAGCTGTAGGCGTCGGCGTCGTTCTGCGGGTATTCCTCCAGCTTGCGGATGTCCACCTTGCCGACCAGTGCGGAGATGTCCTGGTTGTTCTCATCGCCTGGTTCGGTCTTGGCCACTGCGATTTGGTTGAGGATCGAGGGGTAGAGTTTGACCACGCGGAACTGGCTGATGTCGCCGCCGAACTCCTGCAGACGCTTGGTCGCCCAGGGCGACATGATGCTGTTGAGGTAGCGCCGGGAGATGCCGTAATCCTCTTCGAGGATGGCACCGTCTTCAGCATCACTGAACAGCCCTAGTGGCGATTCGAACACCGGCGAGCCCTTGATGGCATAGAAGGGTACTTTCTCGATCAGGTGCTTGAGCTTTTCCGCCAGTGAGGATTTACCGCCGCCTACTGGGCCGAGCAGGTAGAGGATTTGCTTCTTCTCTTCCAGGCCCTGAGCCGCATGGCGGAAGTAGGAGACGATCTGGTCGATGCACTCTTCCATGCCATGGAAGTCGGCAAACGCCGGGTAACGGCGAATCACCTTGTTGGAGAAAACTCTGGAGAGTCGTGGGTCTGTTGACGTGTCGAGCAGTTCCGGCTCACCGATGGCCAGCAACAGGCGTTCAGCTGCCGAGGCGTAGGCGCTGCGATCCTGTTTGCATAGTTCGAGGTACTCCTGGAGGGAAAACTCCTCCTGGCGAGTCGCTTCGAAACGTTGTTGGAAGTGGCTGAATATGCTCATGACTTCACCTCGCTCGATGCGCAGAGCCGGTGCGGGTTCGGTCAGGCGCTTGGTAGCCCCGGTGCGGATGCCGCCGGGTAAAACCCCCAGAACACCAAATAGTCATACCGATGGCCCGATGCCGTTTGGCCGGCTCTACCTTGTTTTGGATGGCCTGAGCTAAAGGATAGTTCGGAATCGGCGAGGTCAAGGGCCGAGCAACGATAACAGGCTATTGCCGCTGCTCGGCAATGCCCGGCAGGCCACAGCTGGTGCGGCCTGGGCGTGGAGAAAATTATTCTTCCGCGCTATGTGCGGTGTCGTTGGGGAACGTCGCGCGCCACAGTTCAAAGCCGCCGTCGAGGCTGTAGACATCGCTGAAGCCCTGGCCGACCAGATAGGCCGCCGCACTCTGGCTGGAGTTGCCGTGGTAGCAGGTAACGATCAGTGGGGCATCAAGATCGGCCTGGGTGATAAAGGCGTGCAGTGAATGATTGTCGAGGTGCTGCGAGCCACTGATATGCCCTGCCGCAAAACTCTGCGGGTCACGGATGTCGACCACCACCGCACCTTGCTGGCGCAATGCTTGTGCCTGCTCGGGGGGGATGCGTTTGAACTCACTCATGCTTGCTCCTTACAGTCGCAGCTGTATTTCTCGCCGCTATCGATATTCATCAGGGTCATGCTTGCGCCCCATACACAGCCGGTGTCCAGGGCGATTACGTCAGGCTCTGGGGATTGTCCTTCAAGCGCCGCCCAGTGGCCGAAGATGATGCGCTGGCCGCGGGTTTTACGCTGTTTGTAACTGAACCAGGGGGCATATCCGGCCGGGGCACTGCCGACGCCTTCCTTGCTTTTCAGATCAAGGGTGCCATCGGCTTTGCAGAAGCGCATGCGGGTGAAATAGTTAGTGATTACCCGCAGGCGCGTCACGCCCTGCAGGTCGCCGTCCCATTTGGCCGGCTCGTTGCCATACATGCCGTCGAGAAACAGCGGCAGGCGCGCGTCATCGCGCAGGGCCTCTTCTACTTCGGCGGCGCGCCGGAGGGCTTTGTCCATGCTCCACTGCGGCGGGATGCCGGCATGCACCAGGGCGGTGTCGCGAGCCTCATCGTAATGCAGCAGCTTTTGCCGGCGCAGCCAGTCGAGCAAATCGGCGGCATCCGGTGCCTCGATGATCTCGCGCAGGGTGTCGCCTTTCTTCAGGCGTTCGATGTTGTGCGCCACGGCCAGCAGGTGCAGGTCATGGTTGCCCAGCACGCAGGTCAGTGCATCACGCATGTTGTAGAGAAAGCGCAGCGTCGCCAGCGATTCAGGACCACGGTTGACCAGATCACCGACCAGCCAGAGCTGGTCCTGCGCAGGGTCGAAGGCCACACGTTCAAGCAGGCACTGCAGGGGTTTCAGGCAACCTTGCAGGTCGCCTACTGCATAAGTGGCCATCAGTGCAGCGAGCCCGGCACCGCCAGGCGGAAGGGCGCGATCACGGCATCGAAGCGTTTTCCGTCCTCGGCGAGCATCTGGTAGCTGCCCTGCATGATGCCGACGCGGGTGGTCATCACTGTGCCGCTGCTGTAGGTGTGGCTGGTACCGGCTGCGATCAGCGGCTGCTGACCAACTACGCCTGCGCCACGGACTTCCTGCACACGGCCATCACCATCGGTGATGACCCAGTGGCGGGACAGCAGCTTGGCCGGCAATTCGCCGTTGTTGCTCACCGTGACGGTGTAGGCAAAGGCAAACCGGTTCTGCTCCGGTTGCGACTGCTCCGGCAGGTAGCGGGTGACGACGCTGACGTCGATGTGGTAACGCGAATCGCTCATGCGTAATTAACTCGGTAGGCAGAAGGCCAGTCTAGCTGCAGTCAGGTGACGTTGGTGTGCTCGGCCAGTTTGTCTGCCAGGCGCACAAACGCAGCGAGGTCCAGTTGCTCGGGACGCAGGCTGCCATCAACACCAGCGGCCTCGATGGCCTCAGCGGGCAGCAGCGCCTTGAGGGTGTTGCGCAAGGTCTTGCGGCGTTGATTGAAGGCTTCGCGCACCACGCGCTCAAGCAAACGGTGATCCTTGGCCGGATGCGGCAGCACCTCGTGCGGCACCAGGCGGACGATGGCCGAATCGACCTTCGGTGGCGGGTTGAACGCGCCAGGCCCGACATTGAACAAGTGTTCCACGCGGCAGTGGTACTGCACCATGATCGACAGGCGGCCCCAGTCGCCACCACCTGGTTCGGCGGCCAGGCGTTCGACCACTTCTTTCTGCAGCATGAAGTGCATGTCGCGAATCAGGGCAGCGTTATCCAGCAGGTGGAAGATCAGCGGCGTAGAAATGTTGTACGGCAAGTTGCCGACCACGCGCAGGCTGTGCGGCGCAGCTTGCAGTTGGGTGAAGTCGAACTTGAGGGCGTCGCCCTGATTCAGCCGGAATCGCGGGTTGTCGCCGAACTGGCCTTGCAGGATCGGTACTAGGTCGCGGTCGAGTTCGATCACGTCTAGCTGCGCGCCGCTGTTCAGCAAGCCTTCAGTCAGTGCGCCCTGGCCTGGCCCGATTTCCAGCATGTGTTCGCTTTCGCGGGCGTGGATGGCGCGCAGGATGCGGTGAATCACCCCGGCGTCATGCAGGAAGTTCTGGCCGAAACGCTTGCGCGCGCGGTGTTGGTACTCGGACATGCAGCAGCTCCAGGCTTCACGCCAGGGGTGTGAAGCGAATGTAACGCGGGTAGAAAGCCCGGCAGTTTAACAGCATTGGCGGCTTGCGCCCTGTGATGGGCGCTGCTGTCAGCCGCTTTTCAGCTGGCTGGCGGTCATTTCATAGGCCGTTTGCAGGGCGACCTGTAGGCTGCCGCAGTCGATCTTGCCGGTGCCAGCCAGGTCCAGTGCAGTGCCGTGATCGACCGAGGTGCGGATGATCGGCAGGCCTAGCGTAACGTTGACCGCTGCGCCGAAGCCCTTGTACTTGAGTACTGGCAAGCCCTGATCGTGGTACATCGCCAGCACTGCATCGCACTGCTCGAGGTGCTTGGGGGTGAACAGGGTGTCGGCCGGCAGGGGGCCGATCAGGTCGATACCTTCGCTACGCAGTTGCTGCAGGGTGGGCTCGATGACTTCGATCTCCTCCCGGCCCAGGTGGCCGCCTTCGCCGGCATGCGGGTTGAGGCCGCAGACCAGAATGCGCGGCTGTGCGATGCCGAACTTCGTGCGCAGGTCGTGGTCGAGGATGCGCGTGACCCGGCTGAGGCGTTCGGGGGTGATGGCGTCGGCCACATCCTTGAGTGGCATGTGCGTGGTCACCAGTGCCACGCGCAGGCCGTGGG
This sequence comes from Pseudomonas sp. SL4(2022), assembly GCF_026625725.1. Taxonomy (NCBI): domain Bacteria; kingdom Pseudomonadati; phylum Pseudomonadota; class Gammaproteobacteria; order Pseudomonadales; family Pseudomonadaceae; genus Pseudomonas; species Pseudomonas sp. SL4(2022). Next base: position 1,139,900 of record NZ_CP113060.1, on the reverse strand, counting down.
TGGCGAGCATCATCACCACCTGTTCGGTGCGAGTCAGTTCGGCGAGAAACTCGGTGTGTCCGGAGAAGGCAATTCCGCCTTCGTTGATTACGCCCTTGTGCACGGGGGCGGTAATCATTCCGGCAAAGTGGCCATCGAGACAGCCCTGGCCGGCCCGGCTCAGGGTCTGCAGCACGTATTGGGCGTTCTGTGGGTTCAACTGGCCGGGGCTGACCGCTGCAGCCAGAGGCGTGTCCCAGACATACAGGCTACCAGCGGGCGCTGCATGGATTGGCCAGGTCTCGGGTGCGACACGGATCAGGTCAATGTTTAGGCCAAGCATGTGCGCGCGCTCAGCCAGCAAGTCGCGACTGGCAATGGCGATCAGGGCATGCGGCTGCGCTTCACGGGCCAGCAGCAGGCACAAGTCAGGGCCTATTCCGGCAGGTTCACCGGGGGTCAGGGCAAAGAGACGGGCAGTGTTCATCGACGGGTGCTCTCGAGGGTGTCAGCGGGCGTCATTGATTAGGTGCGCTGCATTATGCGTCGTTACAAGGACTTGGCGCAGTTAACTACACGCTCAGAAAAAAGCCCGGTTATGCATGGGCATAAACCGGGCTTGATCTGTCGCGGGGCGAGTGGCCATGCCTGTCAGAGTTTGGTCTCGACGTAGGCTTCATCACGAATTTGCCGCAGCCAGGCCTGCAGCTCTTCATCGTACTTGCGGTTGCGCAGTACGGTCATGGCTTGCTGCTCGCGGAACTGTGCGCTGCTGTCTGTCGCGCGACGACCCATGACTTCCAGCACATGCCAGCCGTAAGGGCTCTTGAACGGCTTGGACAACTCACCTGCCGGCGTGTTGTTCATCACTTCGCGGAATTCTGGGACCAACGCGCTCGGGTCGATCCAGCTCAGTGTGCCGCCATTAAGTGCGGAGCCTGGGTCTTCGGAGAAGTTCTTTGCCAGCTCGGCAAAGTCTTCGCCCGCCAGGATGCGCTGGTAGAGGCGCTCAACCAGGCGCTTGGTCTCGGCTTCGCTGCGGATTTCGCTGGGTTTGATCAGGATATGGCGCACATTGACTTCGTCGCGCACCTGATTGCCGCCTCCGCGCTTCTCCAGCAGTTTGATCATGATAAAACCACCCGGTGTACGCACCGGCTCGGTCACCTGACCCACTGAGAGCGCTGCAATCATGTTGTCAAATGGCGGTGGCAGCTGTCCGGCTTTACGCCAGCCCATTTCGCCGCCTTCCAGTGCGGTCTCGCTGGCCGAGCGTGCAATCGCCAGCTGGGCGAAGTCCGCCCCCTGTTGCAGTTGCTCGTACAGTTCACGTGATTGCCGGTCGGCGGCCTGGATTTCCTCAGAGGATGCCCCTTCGCCGACCGGGATCAGGATGTTGGCCAGGCGGAACTCTTCGGACAGCTGCATCTTGCCTAAGTCCGAGGCGAGGAAGTTCTGCACTTCCTGGTCGGTAACCTGAATACGCTCGGCCACACGGCGTTGGCGCACGCGGCTGATGATCATCTCGCGACGAACCTGGTCACGCGCATCATTGTAAGACAGCCCGTCCGCAGCCAGTGCTGCGCGGAACTGCTCGATGCTCATGCCGTTGCGTTGAGCGATGGTGCCAATGGCCTGGTTCAGCTCTTCGTCAGTGATGCGAATGCCGGAGCGTTCGCCGATCTGCAGCTGGATGTTCTCGATGATCAGGCGCTCAAGCACCTGCTGGCTCAATACATGCTCAGGCGGTAGTGCGGCACCGCGCTGGGCGATGGTTTGCTGCACTTCACGCAGGCGTGAATCGAGCTGGCTTTGCATCACCACATCATTATCGACAATCGCCACAACGCGGTTGAGCGGTTGTACCTCAGCGTGTGCCGCAGTACCCATAAACAGCGCGCCCAACAGCAGGGGGCGCACGCAATCAGAAAGCTTTGTCTTCACGTTCACGATAACCTTGAATGCCTTGGTCGAGGAAAGTCTCAACTTTATTGCCGACTACACCACCCAGACCTTTGAGCACGATCTGCAGGAAAATCCCACGATCTGCCTGGTCGTTCAGCGATGGGCTCAGGCTGACTTCGTCGTAGTCAATCCAGTAGCGGTTGATCAGACGCAGTTTCCAGCAGCAGCTGTCATATTCGAAGCCGGCGAATGCCTCCAGCGTGCGGTTGCGACCATAATCATATTGCCAGCGGGAGATTGCGCTCCACTGCGGCACGATCGGCCAGATAACCGAGAAGTCATGTTGGCTGATCTTGTAGTAGTCCTTGATGTAATTTGCGCTGCCAGGCGTACCGTAGTCGCCACCGCCCACAACCCAGTTACCGGTCGCTTCGTCATAGCGCACGGTGTCGTTGCGATAGCGATAGCCAGCGTTGACCACCTTGTTCGGGTTGTCTTCTGGTTGGTAGTGGAACATCGCGCTACCCGAGCGCGTGCTGCCGCTATCCGGATCCCAGTTGAAGTCCGATGAGAAGCGCCAGTCGCGGTTAAAGCGGTAGAGATACTCAAGGGCGTAAGGCGATACCGATGCAGTCGAGTCACTGCGTGTGCGGTAATCGATGCCGGGCAGCTGCACCTGGCGGTCTTCGAAGTAGAAGGCCTGGCCGATACTGAAGCGCTGACGCTCAAAGCCATTCGGCTCAATCCAGCGGTTGGTTACGCCCAGCGACAGTTTGTTCTCGTCGCCGATACGGTCCTTCCCGGAAAAGCGGTTTTCACGCCACAGCGAGGAGTAGCTGAACGTGCTCTCGCCAGTGTCGAAAATTGGGATATCGGTCTGGTCTTCTTCTGGCACATAGAGGTAGAACAGGCGCGGCTCGAGGGTCTGCCGATAGGACTTACCGAACCACTGGGTGCTGCGGTCGAAGTACAGGCCGCTGTCCAGGCTAAACATGCCAACACTGCGGTTCTGGTTGCCTTTATATGTCTGTTCGGCAAGCAGGGTGTTCTTACCTTGCTGATCGAGGGTCAGATCGTAGCTGGTTTGCAGGAACTTGACCTGAGGTGTGATAAAGCCCCAGTTCCAGTTGAGTGGCAAACTGACGCCAGGCTCTACATGCAGGCGTTCACCATTGGCACGGGCCAAGCCTCGCAGGCGGGTGTCGTACCATGGCTGTTCAACTACGCCGTCCTCATTAATGAAGTTGCCTTTACGCAAGCTGCGGTCGAAACGCACATATTCCGTGCCGTAGCTGAAGTTCACTCCGGCCGGCTTGAATGGCAGTACACCATCCAGCGTCAGCTGTGGCAGGCGGTTGTAAGGGGTAACATCAGTGATATTGGCCAGTTCATAGGCGTGTGCGTTCAACCGCGCGGTGTAGCTGTCGCCTCGATAGGTCAGGGTGCCGCGTTGGTCCACATAGCTGGTCGCGCCAATGCCCAGGTCGGTATTCAAGTCCTGGAAATAGTACGGGTCGCTGATGTCGGTGTAATCGACCTCAGCCAGCAAACGCGAGGTCAGGCCGGTCTTGTGCTGCCAGCTGTACATCCAGCGCTGATCTTCGTACTCGGACTGCAGTTTGCGGTCGTCGTTGCTGTCGTCGAGGTAGGCTGCGCCGAACTGGCCTTCGCTGTTCTTGGTGAGGTAGCGAAATTCGCCTTCCATCAGCAAGCCGCGATCGCTCATGTAGGTCGGATACAACGTGGCGTCGTAGTTTGGCGCCAGGTTGAAGTAGTAAGGCGTTTGCAGGGTCAGGCCGTTGTCGCTGGAGCTGCCGATGCTGGGCGGCAGGAAACCGGACTGACGACGATCATCGATCGGGAAGTAGATATACGGTGTATAGAACACCGGAATATTCTTCACCCGCAGGGTCACGTTGGTCGCGGTGCCAAAACCGGTGGCCGGATTCAGGGTGATGTTGTTGCCCTTCAGGTGCCAGGCGTTGCTGCCCGGTTCGCAGCTGGTGTAAGTGCCGTCTTTCAGGCGGATGATCGCGCTTTCTTCACGTTTGGCGTAGAGCGCGTTGCCGCGAATATGGCTCTTGTGCAGGACGTATTCGGCGTTGTCGACCTTGGCTTCACCGTTGTCCAGTTGCAGCTCTGCACGGTCACCCACCACCAGCATGCCCTGATCACGCAGGCGTACATTGCCGACCAACTCACCACGGTTTTCCGCCTGGTGCAGGTTGGCTTCGTCTGCCTCAACCTGCATACCCGCTTGGCGTACGACGACATCACCGGCGAGGGTGGCAATCTGTTGCTCTTGCTGATAGCGCGAAGCCTTGGCCGATACGAACATCGGCGCTTCGTCCATTGGCGTCTTGTCGTCCATGCCTGGCCGAATCGGCTCTACATACGCACCGGCGCAATAGGGGCCGGCTTCTGCCAGCTGGGCGGCGGTGAGGTTTTCACGCGGCACCCAGTCAAGGTGGCTGTAATCAGTGCTGCGTGAGGCCAGGCCTTTACCAAGGCTTTCGGTCACCAGCGTGGTTTGCGCTGCTTGGCTCTCGCCAGGTGCAGTGCTGCCATCAGCGGTCTTGCTGCTGGCAACCGAATCACGTTGTACTGGCCGGGCGGGCAGTGCAGCATTGCTGGCTTTCGGGGCGCATGCCCAGCCGCCGGAGGCGGAAACCTGGCAATCATACTGCTCGGCAGCGACGGCAAAAGGGACGGCTACAGGCTGTAGCGCCAGAAGGCTGCCAGTAACCAGTAGAGGGAATTTTTTACGAAACGCGGGGTATTTTACTGCCATCTTATTTTTTCCGGGCTTCCTGCGCGCCATTGGCCCTGAGGCCGCACGCCTCTCGATGGGCTTGAAAAGATGCTGGATAATAAAGCATGACCCGCGCAACGGCTAGCGCCGTCGGAGACCTTGTAATGCCTGATGAAGATGTACGCCTGAAACTCCTCGAAAACTGGCTGGATCAGCAGCTGCCTGGGCTGTTTGCCGAGCAGGGCTGGGGTGCTGTGCCCGCTGCCACCCTGACGTCGGCTAGCAGTGATGCCAGTTTTCGCCGCTATTTTCGCTGGCAGGGGGCGGGGCGTAGCCTGATTGTGATGGATGCGCCACCGCCGCAGGAAGATTGTCGGCCCTTCGTCAAGGTTGCCCAGTTGCTGGCTGAAGCACAGCTCAATGTGCCGCAAATTCTCGCTGCGGATCTCGAGCGAGGTTTTTTGCTGCTCAATGATCTGGGGCGGCAGACCTATCTGGATGTGATTAATGAAGGCAACGCGGATGAGCTGTTTGCCGATGCCATGCAGGCACTTTTGGCTTTCCAGCAGCTGTCGATGAACACGCCATTGCCCAGCTATGACGATGCATTGCTGCGTCGTGAACTGCAGCTGTTTCCTGAGTGGTATGTACAGCGTCACCTGGGCGTGACGTTGACGGCTGCGCAGTTGGCGCTCTGGCAGCGCGCCAGCCAGGTGCTGATTGACAGCGCCCTGGCGCAACCCAAGGTGCTGGTGCACCGTGACTACATGCCGCGCAACCTGATGCGCAGCGAACCGAACCCCGGCGTGCTGGACTTTCAGGATGCGGTCTACGGTCCAGTGACTTACGACATCACCTGTTTGTTCAAGGATGCTTTCCTCAGCTGGCCTGAGGTGCGTGTACGCAGTTGGCTCGAACAATATTGGCAGCAGGCGCGCACTGTTGGTGTGCCGGTTCAGCCGCAGCTTGATGACTTTCTGCGCGCCAGCGACCTGATGGGGGTGCAGCGCCACCTCAAGGTGATCGGCATATTCGCGCGGATCTGCCACCGTGATGGCAAGCCCAAGTACCTGGGGGACGTGCCGCGTTTCTTCGCTTATATAGAAGGGGTGCTGGCGCGGCGCCCTGAGCTGGCCGAGCTGGGTGAGCTGCTGGCCAGTTTGCCGCAGGAGCCTGTATGAAGGCGATGATTCTGGCTGCAGGCAAAGGTGAGCGCTTGCGGCCGTTGACCCTGCATACGCCGAAGCCGCTGGTGCGTGCTGCTGGTGTACCGTTGATCGAATACCACGTCCGTGCCTTGGCGGCCGCCGGGTTTACCGAGCTGGTGATCAACCATGCCTGGCTTGGGCAGCAGATCGAGGATTACCTGGGTGATGGTGCGCGCTTTGGTGTGCGCATTGCCTATTCCGCTGAAGGCGAGCCCCTGGAAACCGGCGGTGGGATTTTCAAGGCCCTGTCGTTGCTTGGCGATCAACCCTTTGTGCTGGTCAATGGCGATATTTTCACCGACTACCCCTTTGCCGAGTTGCGCCGCCCGTTAAGCGGTTTGGCTCACCTGGTGCTGGTGGCCAACCCGACGCATCACGCGAGCGGTGATTTCTGCCTGCAGGGCGAGCGGGTCAGTGATGTCCAGGCGGAGGGAGTCAACCTGACCTACAGCGGCCTGGCGGTATTGTCGCCTGCGTTGTTTGCCGAGTGTCAGCCTGGGGCGTTCAAACTTGCGCCCTTGTTGCGCCAGGCCATGACTGCAGGTCAGGTCACCGGTGAGCAGTTTGCCGGGTGCTGGGTGGATGTGGGCACGCATGAGCGCCTGGCTGAAGTCGAACGATTGCTTGAGACGCGGGCTTAAGATGATTTGGCCCGCCACCTTGTTGGGTGCTGTTGCCGGGCTGGCGGTGGCCAGTATTCCTGGAGCCATGCTCGGCGGTTTGCTCGGTCAGGTGCTGGATCGGCGGCTGCGGCTGCAGTCCTGGGCGGCGCTGCGTGAACGCCTGGGTGGTCGGGCGGCACCGCGCGATGAGTGGCTGCTGTTTGTGCTGCTCGGGCGTTTGGCGAAAAGCGGTGGGTGTGTGCTACCTGCACATATCCAACAGGCGCGGGCAGAGATGCAGCGGCTGGGTTTGAGTGCCGAGGCGCAGCGTCAGGCGATTGAAGCGTTTGCGCAAGGCAAGACCGGGCGCGATAGCCTGCGTGGGCCGTTGCGCCGTCAGCAGGCGCGGGCTGAAACCCTGCTGCGCGCCTGTTGGCGGATGGCCTGGGCCGATGGTCAGGTCAGTCAAGCGGAGCGTGAGCTGATCATGCTCTGGGGCAAATGGTTGCAGGTTTCCTCGGCAACCCAAACGCAGCTGAGTGACGCTTGTGCACCACAGCAAGGCCCGCTGGTGTCGACGGCCAGCAACGCCTATCAGCGTGCCCTCACGTTATTGAATGTAACTGCCGATGCCGAGCCTGCGCAGATCAAGCAGGCGTACCGGCGTTTATTGAGCCGCCACCACCCGGACAAGCTGGCGGGCAGCGGCGCAACGCCTGAGCGTGTGCGCGAAGCCACCGAACGCACCCGTGAATTGCACCAGGCCTATGACCTGATCCGCCAACGTCACGGTTTTCGCTAGGCCTACTGTGGCGCGGCAAGGGCTGCGTGGCCGGATTACTTCGCCTGCAGTTTTAGGGTCAGCCAGCCTTTGATGCGCCGATAAAGCTGTTCCTGTTCGGCCTCGCGATTGCCCGGCAGCGCCTTCATGGCCACCTGGATATAGGCTGGATGCTTCTGCCGTTTGCCCGCTTGTGAGCGTTTCAGTGCTGCCTGGCGGTCAGCGACCTGGTCCTTGTAGTAAAAGTCGCCTGTGGCCAGCTGCAGTTGCGGAATCAGCTCATCCAGAGGAGGCGTGAAACCTGCGGGCAGTTCGGCGGCGACCAGCAGCAGGTTGCTGACCTTGGCCGGCTTGCGTTCGGCCAGGTAGCGCGCGGCCCAGTAAGCGCCGCTACCATGGCCGAGCAGAACGATGGTTTTGGCCTGTTGCTGTTCGGCAAAACCAATACTGGCTTCAATGCGTGCCAGGACGCGTTCGGCATGCGTCTTCTGCCGCGCTTCCGGGCTTGGCGTTGCGCTGGCAGCGGGCGTGCTGGCTGCAGCTGCGGATGCGTCCGTTTCGGCTGGCGCTTCAGTTGGTGCGGCTTCGCTGGCAGGTGCGCTGTCGGTGTTGGCCTCCGTGTCGGTTGCGGCGGGTGTGGCGGACTCCGTTGCGACGTCACGCAGGGGAGGGGCATCGCTGTTGGGGTCCGGCAGAGTCAGGCTGAGACTGTGCCAGCCGCCATTGGGCAGCTTGCGGCGCAGTGGGCCAACGCCCTGCGGCCAGTCGGCATTCTCATCATCGCCCGGTACGAGAATCACTGCTCCACTGGGGTCGGCGACATTGGCAGGTAACCAGAGGGCCAGAAAGCGTTCATCGCCCGCCTGCAGTTGCTGCTGTTCCTTCTGCTCCAGACGTTGCTCCAGCGCAGTGGCATCCACTTCGCTGCGCTCGGGTAGGGGGGCGCGGACTTCTGCCGCAGGTGCGGGTGAACTGTCGGTGGTTGCGGGGGCTTCTTCTGTGGGCGTTTGTTCTTCCGCCTGCAGTGGGCTGATCGATAGCAACAGGCTCAGGGTCAGGGCGGCGTGGCGCGAAAACATGGGGTTCTCCGGCGAACATCGTGTTTCAGCAGCCTAGCCTTTTCCGCTCGGCTTTGTCAGGTGTCGTTCACGCACGCCAGGCCTTGGATCGGGCTGGTACAATGCGCGCCTTCCGTGAATACCACCGAGGTGCGTCATGCAACCCTTCGCCATTGCTCCGTCGATTCTGTCTGCCGATTTCGCCCGCCTGGGCGAGGAAGTGGACAAGGTGCTCGCCGCCGGTGCCGACATCGTGCACTTCGATGTGATGGACAATCACTACGTGCCCAACCTCACCATCGGCCCGATGGTCTGCGCGGCGCTGCGTAAATACGGCATCACCGCGCCGATTGACGCGCACCTGATGGTCAAGCCGGTTGACCGCATCATCGGCGACTTTATCGAGGCCGGTGCCACGTACATCACCTTCCACCCGGAAGCCAGCGAGCATATCGACCGCTCGCTGCAGCTGATTCGCGACGGTGGTTGCAAGGCCGGTCTGGTGTTCAACCCGGCCACCCCGCTGGAGGTGCTCAAGCACGTCATGGACAAGGTCGACATGATCCTGCTGATGAGCGTCAACCCAGGTTTCGGTGGGCAGAAATTCATTCCCCATACCCTAGATAAACTCAAGGAAGCTCGCGCGCTGATCGACGCCTCTGGTCGTGAAATCCGTCTGGAAATCGACGGCGGGGTGAATGTACAGAATATCCGTGAAATCGCAGCTGCCGGTGCGGACACCTTTGTCGCAGGCTCGGCGATCTTCAACCAGCCGGACTACAAAACGGTGATCGACGCGATGCGTGCCGAATTGGCTCAGGCTCGCGGATGAGTTTGCTGCGCGGGTTGTTTAACGGCGAGTTGCCGCGCCTGGTGATGTTCGATCTGGACGGCACCTTGGTCGATTCGGTGCCGGATCTAAGCGCCGCCGTCGATAAGACCTTGCGCGGGCTTGGCCTGCCGGCAGCAGGCATCGAGCGGGTGCGCGACTGGGTGGGCAACGGCGCGCGGGTGTTGGTACGCCGTGCCCTCGCGGGCGGCCTGCAACATGAGCATATAGATGAGGCTCGAACCGAACAGGCGCTGGAGCTGTTTATGCAGCACTACGCCGAAAACCACGCGCTGACCCAGGTCTACCCTGGCGTGCGGCCAACCCTGGACTGGCTGCGTGAGCAGCAGGTCGAGCTGGCGATTGTCACCAACAAGCCCGAGCGCTTTGTCGCGCCGTTGCTCGATGAAAAAGGCCTCGGCGGTTATTTCCGCTGGATTGTCGGGGGCGACACTTTGCCCCAGCAGAAGCCTGATCCGGCGGCGCTGCGGCATGTGTTGCAGCTGGCGCGTGTGCCGGCTGCTCAGGCGCTGTTTGTCGGTGATTCCCGCAATGATGTGCTTGCAGCCAATGCCGCCGGGGTACCTTGCGTAGCGCTGAGTTATGGCTACAACCATGGCCGGCCGATTGCCGAGGAGCACCCGGCGTATGTGCTGGATTGCCTGAGCGGCCTGCTGCGTCCCGCCGAGCCTGTGCTTTTGCCGGGTCTTGCGGGTTGATTCGCTTTCGGCCCTGCGCTAGTGTGGCCGCAGTTCACTCCCGCCTGAATTAAGAGAGTTTCGTGGTGGTCACCTGCACGCGCTGGTCGGCAAGCACCGACATGAAAATCATCAAGGCACTGGCCCGTTGGCGCTGGCGCCTCTGACCTGATCTTGGCTTTAAGCAAAGCCCGCCTGCATTCGACCGTATTACCTCAAGCCACGAGGCTGCTCATGACCCGCGAAGAATTTCTGCGTTTAGCCGCTGCCGGCTATAACCGCATTCCTGTTGCCTGCGAAACCCTGGTGGATTTCGACACGCCGCTGTCCATCTACCTGAAACTGGCCGATGAGGCCAATACCTACCTGCTGGAATCCGTGCAGGGCGGCGAGAAGTGGGGGCGCTACTCCATCATCGGCCTGCCGGCGCGCACCGTGTTGCGTGCCTATGAGCATGAGGTGAGCATCAGCGTCGACGGTGTCGAAGTAGAACGGCATCACTGCGAAGACCCACTGGCCTTTGTCGAGCAGTTCAAGGACCGCTACAAGGTGCCTACGCTGGCCGGGTTACCGCGCTTTAACGGTGGTTTGGTCGGTTACTTTGGCTATGACAGCGTGCGTTATGTCGAACCCAAGCTGGCCAAAGGCGTTAATCCTGATGCCTTGGGCACGCCGGATATCCTCTTGATGGTGTCTGACGCCGTGGTGGTGTTCGACAACCTGGCGGGCAAGATGCACGCCATTGTGCTGGTCGACCCGAGCGAAACCGATGCGCTGGAACAGGGGCAGGCGCGCTTGCAGAACATCCTGCACAAGTTGCGTCAGCCGATTACCCCGCGCCTGGGCGTGGACCTGTCGGCACCGGCCGGTGCTGAGCCGGACTTTATCTCCAGCTTTAAACGCGATGACTACGAAAATGCGGTCAAGGCGATCAAGGAGTACATCCTCGCCGGCGACTGCATGCAGGTGGTGATCTCGCAGCGCATGTCGATCCCGTTCAAGGCCGCGCCGATTGATCTGTACCGCGCGCTGCGCTGCATCAACCCGACGCCTTATATGTACTTCTTCAACTTCGGCGACTTCCACGTGGTCGGCAGCTCGCCGGAAGTGCTGGTGCGTCTGGAAGATGGCTTGGTCACCGTGCGCCCGATTGCCGGCACCCGCCCACGCGGTGCGAACGAAGAGGCGGATCGGGCTCTTGAAGAAGACCTGCTGTCCGATGCCAAGGAAGTCGCCGAGCACCTGATGCTGATCGACCTGGGCCGCAACGACGTCGGTCGGGTGGCCAGCACGGGTAGCGTCAAACTCACCGAGAAGATGGTGATCGAGCGTTATTCCAACGTTATGCACATCGTTTCCAACGTCACCGGCCAGTTGAAGGAAGGCCTGACCGCTATGGACGCGCTGCGCGCCATTCTGCCGGCGGGCACCCTGTCCGGCGCGCCGAAGATTCGCGCCATGGAAATCATCGACGAGCTGGAGCCCGTCAAGCGCGGCGTCTACGGAGGCGCGGTGGGTTATCTGGCGTGGAACGGCAATATGGACACCGCCATCGCCATCCGTACAGCGGTGATCAAAGATGGCGAACTGCATGTGCAGGCCGGCGCCGGCATCGTCGCCGACTCGGTGCCTGCACTGGAGTGGGAAGAAACCCTGAACAAGCGTCGCGCCATGTTCCGCGCCGTTGCTCTCGCCGAACAGACTGCCGAATAAGGGGTTACGCCATGCTTTTAATGATCGATAACTTCGATACTCATCCGCAGTAGTCCGGACTTTTCCTTTTCTCTCGCTATGATGCCCGCACTGCGCGGGCTTCCTCTCCTTAGTTGTCCGCAGCTTTCCGCAGACAGCCTCAAAAAATGCGGGTATAAAAGCGGGTATCCTTCGACCGATACCCGCATACCCTCATGCCTCTTACCGACATTAAGATCCGCCAGGCCAAGCCTGGTACGGCTGCTATCAAGCTGACTGATGGTGCCGGCCTGTACCTTGAGGTGCGGCCGAACGGCTCGAAGCTGTGGCGCTATCGCTACCGGATTGCAGGCAAAGAGAACGTCTTTGCTGTCGGCTCCTACCCTGAAGTCTCCCTTTCTGATGCGCGTGCTGAGCGTGAGCTGGCGCGCGAGCATGTGCGTGCCGGTCGGCACCCGTCACACGTTCGGCAGACTGAGAAAGCCCAGCAGCTGGCTGAAAACCGCAACACCTTTAAGGCCGTTGCTGAGGAATGGATCGAGGCGCGATTAAGCCAGCGCAGTGCCACCTACCGTGACCAAGTAGAGCGCGCATTTAAGCGTGACGTGTACCCGAAGCTCGGCCGCCTGCCGATGCGTGAGGTGACGGCCGCCCTGGTGCTTGATGTGCTGCGGGTTATGGATGGCCGGGGCGCGACCACGCTTGCCCTGCAGGTGCGCCAGTGGATCTCGGCGGTGTTTCGGTTTGGGGTGGCCACCCTGCGTGCGGATGCAGACCCGGCTGCTGCGCTCAAGGGCGCGGTAGTGCGCAAGGCGGTAAACCACAGCAAACCAATGACGCTGGAGCAACTGAGGCAGTACTACGCTGCCGTCGACAAGTACAAGGGGCACCGCGTAACGGTGATTGCCCTGCGGCTGCTGCCGATGCTGTTCACCCGCACTGTCGAGCTGAGGTGCGCGCGCTGGGATGAGTTCGATCTGGATGCGGCCGTGTGGGAGATCCCGGCCGAGCGAATGAAGATGCGGCGCAAGCACCTGGTGCCGCTGCCGGCGCAGGCTGTTGAGCTGCTGAGGGAGCTGCGGCGGATTACGCCCGGTGAGCTGTGCTTCCCTGGCCTGGTCAGCCCTGACAAACCGTTGAGTCCGACAACGCTGAACCGGGCGCTTGAGTACCTGAGCATGGATGGTTGGCACTGCCACGACTTTCGGGCTACGGCCTCAACGCACCTGTATGAGTCGGGGCGGTGGCGTGCTGAGGTGATCGAGTTGCAGCTGGCTCATGCTGAGCGGAGTGGGTCGCGTGCAGCCTACAATCATGCTCAGTATCTGGATGAGCGTAGGCGTATGATGATGGAGTGGGCGGATAGGCTAGATATCTAGTGCTCTGCTTGAAAGGGCGATAATTATTATGCCTTCTAAATCAATTGTTTGAAGCCTAAGCGTCAGAAACAAGGTGTCATAGCCTTGACACCGCCGTCAAAGGGCCCTAATTATTGAGTTAAGGTTTCGACGAAGGGGAGGTTTTAGTGGGCGAAGCAGATGTAGTGCTGCTTTGACATCAAAATAATTCTTCGGTAGAATTTGCGGCCCTTTATTATTACGTGCATTCGCACTCTGGTTGGGATGGATGACCCAGGAAACCGAAACCTTTGAAGTTATCGAAGGTCATATTCAGTACAACCCACCAGAAAACGTTGAGCAGGCTTATACAATTGTTCTCGACGTGGCAATACGAGTTCTGAGGCAGTGCCGGCTTTTTAGCATTGAGAGCCTCAAAGAAGAGAACCCGACCATCGGTGAGATAGCGCGCAGAATGCGTGTGATTGTTTCTCTGATGAGAGGCTTGGATGAGTGCGATGGGTTTGGCGACCAGTGGACCGTCGACAAAGCGCACGAGTACTGCGATCTAGTCCAGGCTTTAGCTGATGCGATTGATGCCGATGATGTAATTGCACTTGATCGTCAATGTGAATTGCTAAACAGAAGGAGCTTCTTGTGAAGAATGAAATTAAACGCCGTCGTATTCTTAAGGCTCTTCAGGCCGAGTGCGCCGCATTGGGTGCGCTGACAAACAAGCTTGAGAGCGACCTGCAAAAAAAGCATGGTAAAAAAGCCGCTTGAGTTGTTTCAAGTAGCTGTAGATTAAGCCCCGCATTTGCGGGGCTTTTTGTTTTCTGGGCGTCACGCCGCAACCCTGCGCAACCTCAACTCTCTCACCCAGGCCTGCACTTCTTGCTGCGACCAGCGCGAGCCGTAGCCGAGCTTGATCGGCTCTGGGAATGTGCCCGCTTTGATCATGGCGTAGATGGCCGACTTGCCAAAGCCTGCCTGACGGCAGACCTCGGGCAGCTTGATCAGAATATCTATGTTCTGGTCCGTCATGCCGCCTCCATAATCTTGACTGGCTCCCAGCTGCCCTCGCACAGGCCGTAGGCGCTTGTGCAGGCCGAGCTGTCTGCCTCGCTGATCATCAGGTCGTACTGGATGCCGCCGCGTGTGGTCTTGGACCATTCGACGGCCTGGCGGATGCTTGCAATCTCCATCACTTCAATGGCGGTCATATCCGCGATTGAGCCTTTAGGATGCTTGGCATTGCTGCCGGCAAAGAAGGTGGCCGCACCTCGCTTGGATGCCTGCTGTGTCAGCTTTTCCCAGCGGTCGATGCGGTCGATCACCTCGGGGAAGCGCTGGGCGATCTCGCGCAGCTCATCCTTGCGGCAGTTGATGCAGGGCATGCACCCGACGCGCCCCATACCCTGGCTGTAGAGTGGGTTTGGCTTGATACCCATGTAGCGGTGCGCCTCGAACACGGCGGGGATATCCCACTTGAGGATCGGCCGGTAGTTGAATAGGCCGCCTCCCACCTCATCGCACTCTGGTAGGTAGCGCCGGTTCAACGACTCGTCGCGGCGTACGCCTTGCCAGGATAAAAGCATGTCGCCTCGGCCCATCAGTGGCATTACCACCTGTTCAAGCATCGGGTCGCGCTTGAGTTCCATGGTGCAGAATTGGGCCTTGCGGCTGGGGAATCTGCCCTTCCAGATGCACAGATCGAGGAAGGGATTGCCGGTGGGCTGCAGCACCTCAAGCGCAGCCTGCACAATTTCCTCGGCAACCCCTTGTTCTCGCCACCTTGTTTCAACGAAGCGGCGCTTTCCGGCGATCTGCCGGGTGAAGTCAGCGCGCACGCGGGTGATATGGATGCCGGTTGCCTGTTCCAGGTAGTCGAGGTAGGCATAGGTCTGTTCGTGCTCGTTACCGGTGTCGGCGAACACGGCCTGCAGGTTTTCGGTTTCCAGGGCGATGGCCACCAGTAGGGTGGCGGTGCTGTCCTTGCCACCGGAGACGCTGACGATGTTGTGGGTGGTCATGCTGCACCCCGCTGGACATGGTGGCAGGGTGTCGGCAAGCTCGGGCGATCGAGTGACGGATATAGGGTCTGAAAATGCGTAAGAAACAAACCTTTTGGGTGCGTTACAGGCTGGCTCTGATCATCGCGGGCGCGGTGATTGCTGCTATTGCTTTCGTTGTCACTCCGCTGGTTGTACCTGAGCGGATAGTAAACGCGTACGCGTCCTTGCTTGCCGGCCTGGGGACAGTCGGTGCGATCTTCACCACGATTTGGCTGGCAACCAATCAGAATCGTATCGCTGATAAAGAGGCCGTAGTCAGGAACACCACGGCAAAGAAAGCTATCTCGATAATCTCCAGGGAGGCTTTCGAATGTTTCCTGAAAATCGATAAAGAGCTTCGTGGAAAGATCGGTATGCCGAAACGAAATGAGCGTCTGGAGCAGATTGCGTACAGCGCCCTGATTGCGATGAGGGGAATCGACCTTATGAATTTGCCTGATGAAAGGCTGATAAAACCCATTGCAACGCTGATCAATTGCCTTGAGCGCAGGCTGGTCTACAACCCTGGCGAGCACGGGTTGACGGACGAGGCCCTTCTTCATGTGGTGGCAACCAATGCCTGGGAATGTATTGATTCCTGCACGAAAACTTGAGGCCTTATACCCCACGACAAGCTGCGCGGGCGGGCGAATGGGGGAGCGGAGCGGGGTGCTCAACTTTTGCGCCTGGCGCACGCCTGTCATGGGGTATGCGAGGGCGGTGGTGGCTTGCAGATCAAGAGCATTAATGCCTGCTGCTGCGCAGCAGAGACTCTTTTTAACGCCACCGCTCGGGCATTGCTGGCGGCCGCGCAAAGCGGCACGCGGCAGGGTGGCATGTACCAGGCCGCCGCCGTGCTGACGCACGGCCTTGGCTGTTGTGGTTGCGGTGGCTAGGGTCATTGGCCTGCCTCCGGCTGTTGGTTATCGAGCCCTGCGGGCGAGCCGGATTGGGCGCGGCCGAGATCGGTTGCCAGGTGGCGCACCTCGTTAACCAGTCGCGCGGCGCGTAGGGCGTACTTCGTCAGCGGCAGATCGTCTTTGTTCTCTACTGCGTCGCAGAGCGCGATTGCCTTCTCGGCAAGTGTTGCCTGGGTGCGGCGTGCCTTGGTGATCTCGCCGGTTAGGGTCAGGAAGGTGTCGGCGGTCATGTCCTTGGATGCAGGCGGCAGCGCTTTGATGTGCGTGCGGCCGCCAATGTAATGCCAGTCGATTTTCCAGCCGGTGACCTCGGAAAGGCTTTTGCAGATCGTCTCGGCTGCGTGCTTTGGAACATCGCCAATCAGACAAACACTAACGCCCTTCTGGAAAACGTCTTCTGCACACGGTGGCACAGGGGTTTCTAGTGGAGTGCTCATGCTGCAGACCTCGCGCGGTGGGTTGTGGCCAGCAGCTCAAGCAGCCGGTCGTAGAAGGCCTGGCGGGCTTGGCCGGGTGTCCAGTTTTCCAGCTCGATGCGGTGCGGGGTGATGCCTTGCAGGCATTCCCAGGCCGTTGGGTGGTCGGGCAGCAGATCGCGCTTCTCGGTGGCTAGGGCGATCATGTCGGCGGTGTGGATGCATTCGGGCAGTTCGGGGTCTAGGCCGAAGTGTTCGCAGATGGCGTGCCAGATGCCCCCTTCTACGTACTGAAAGAATCCGCCAGTGCTCCACAGCAGTTGTTTTAGTGGTCGCGTTACATCGCCTACGTATGCCTCGGGCGCATCGTGCAGTAAGGCCTGCAGCTGAATCTCCGGGCCGTGGCCCTGGCTCTGGACGATATCGGCCACCAACAGGCTGTGCTGTGCCACTGAGTAGTGGCGGTAGCAGTGACCATTGAAGCGGCAGAGCATGCTTAGGGCGTGCGCGATGTCGAGCATGTTGATTTGCTCGGCCTGGGGCTGGTGCAAGTCAAACGGCTTGCCACTGTGGGTGAGTATCCAGCTCATGCGGCGATCTCCTGTTTCAGCAGCGCGGCCTGGGCCTGGTTACGGGCGTGGTTGCGCAGTGCAAGGAAGGCTTGCGTGCCGTAGAGGTCGCGCATGGCCTGCTCCAGCGCGGCTAGCTGGGCCTTGAGTTCGGTGTGGTTGGCCTGCAGGCGGTTGAAGTCGTGCTGCAGCTTGCCGGCTTGGTCAGGGGTGAGGCGTAGCAGGGGGTAATTGCGGTTCATGCTGCACGCTCCGCTTCCTGCTCGCGCCAGGTACTGATGGTATTCGTGGCGCTGTCGGTGTCGGCCAGCTTCTGCTGGATGGCCAGGGTGAGCACGTCGCGCAGGTGCTCGAAGCCTTCCTCGGGGCTGTTTACATCAAAGCGCAGGGTGGCGTTGTCGATCTCTGCCCAGCAGTCGGCGTTGGTGTTCAGCCATTCGATGATGTCGGTGTCGGTGATGCCGTGCTCGCACATCTGAGCAGTGCATGGTGGTTGATCAAGGATGGTTTTGACGCGCTCGGCCAGTGCGGTGATGAAGGCGTGGGCCTGCGCGGCCTGGTTGGTCTTGTTGCTGCCGCTGCGGGTGAATGTGTTGGCAGCAATGCCCAGTTGCTTGGCGGCCAGCTTGAGGTTTAGCCAGTCGTCATTGGTGAGCCGGTTGGCGTACTGGCGCATCAGTTCTTCGGTCAGATCCCGGATGACGTTCTCGCGGTCGTTCTCGGCGAAGTGCATCTGCTGCTTGAGCTTGGCCACTGCAGCGGTGTGGTCGGCTGTTTCCTGTTCGATGCACTGGCGCAGGGTCGCCATCTCGCGGGTGCGGGCATCGAGCAGATCGCGTGCCTCGCCCAGCTGGGACCGAGCGTTGCAGACGATTTTCTTCCAGTAGTTCTTCGCGGTCTGGTGGCCTAGCTCATAGCCAGCCCCTTTGCCTGTGCGCAGGCCGATGCAGTAGAAGATCAAGCCGGCGATGGCGGCGACGGTGAGCATGGCAAACAGGCCATAGATTTGCGGTGTGGTCATGGTGGTACTCCTCGGGTTGGCCGGTCGCTGGTGGTGGCAGCGGGTGCGGCTGTCAGGTGGTTTTGGGTGGATCAGTCGGCGTCGGGGTCTGGTGGATCTGCGAGGCCGGCCATCAGCTTGGCGGCATAGGTGCTGTGGCCGTCCTCGCGCAGGTCATCAAAGCGTTTCCAGTCCTCGCAGAGTTGTATGTGCTCTTGGCAAAGCCCGATCTCTTTGTGGTCGAACTCGCCGAGTTCGGCGCGGCATTCACGGCAGTAGCGGTACATGGCTCAGGTCTCCTGCTCGCTGCCCAGCGTCTTGGCCAGCGTGTCGTCGGCATGGCCGGCGCGTTGTTCGATGTGGGCAGCCAGGTGGTGTATCTCGATAAAGCGCTGGGCCTTGGTGCTGTCTTCCAGAGTGGTGACTGGGAGAGGCAGGCGAGGCGTGGCAACCACGCGGCCGAAGCGGTCGGCGTTGAGGTTGCGGAACAGCGCGGCCCTTACTGCCTCCAGTGGGATGAGCACGGTGCCGAACATGCGAAAGAGCATGTCCACCGTGCTGGCCTTGGGCGCGACTAGCAGGCGCAGGGGCTGCTGATGGTCGTTTGGTGGGCTCATGCTCGGCGGGCCTCACGCGGGAGCATGCGCAGCGGGTTTTTGTCGGGGTGGCGCACCTTGCGCTTGGCCGGGCCGATGTTGATGCCGTGTGCGGCGATGGCCTGTTGGAGCTTGTTGAGCACGCCATGGGCTGTCGAGCCAAAGCCTGTAAAGCGCAGGTCGGCACGGCCGATGGCCTCGATTGAGGCGAACAGCTCAATGCCGGCTACGTCTGGCCCCAGGCGAAGGGTGGTGCGGTGGGTGAAGCCATCGCCCAGGGTGGAGGTGAGGCGTGCCACCGCGCCTTCGAGCTGCATGTGCTGCAGCTGCAGGTCAGACGGTTGGCCGAGGCGCAGGCCGGCTGCGGTGGCTGCCAGGTGTAGGGCGCTGCTGATGACTTCACTGGTGCGCTTGGCCTCGGGCATGCGCAGCAGGTCAGTCAGTGTGTCGTCGAGTAGCTTTGAGTCTTTCATTGTTTGCTCCGGCTTGGGTGTTCCCATGCGATGCGGCCCATGGTGCGGACCAGCTCGCGCAGGTGCTCGGGTACTTGGTCGCGGATGGCGTCTTTGCGCTCGGCGTGGGTGGGCAGCTTCATCAGTGCTGCCACCCATTGGCGCGCCCAGATCGGTGTGATCTCGCGCCCATCCGGGGTTGTGTATTTGATGTCAGGCGGCACAGCGTGGATCTGCCTGTGGTTCTGGCATCGGACGCTCAATGCCGAGTTTGTCGGCAAGCCACGGGATGCCTGCGTCAGTGACGCGGGTGGTGCGCGGGTACTGCACACCGAGCCTGGGGTGCTCGTAGCGGTATTCGCGCGTGACCAGGTAGAGCTTGGTCATCTCCGGGTTGGCCGGGCGGTTGAACTTGTCCAGCAGGCCACGGTTGCGCATGCGCTTCATCAGCTCGCGATGCTTAAGGCCCAGGCGTTCGGCGGTGTCTTTGAGGGAGTGGGACATGGTGACCTCCTACGCAGCGGCCGCGCGCTGGGGCGTGGCGATGATGTGCAGATCCTCGATGCTGATCAGCAGGCGCTTGAGGCATTCGCGCTCATCGCCGCGCACGGTGAAGCACTTGGTGCGTGGGCGGGCGCTGCCGATGCTGGCAATGACGGTTACGCCCTGGGCCGGGCGGGTACGGTGCACGGCCACGTTGATTGGGCATTGATGACCGGTCTCAAGGCTGGCAAAGCCGCCATGGCGAACCATGTGCTTGAGGCGGCCGAGCTGGGTGTCATCCAGCAGGCCGTCAGGTTCAGGCAGCAGGGGCGTGCGGGTGACGCGGGCCGGGGCCACCTCGGCGCTGTCTACGCGGCCGTTGGCGATGGCGTCGATGAAGTCCGCGACCTGCAGGTGTTTCTCGGGGTGCGCGGTTTGCACGTCGAGGCTGTGCACCTGGCCGCCCATCTCGATCTTCACTGCGGTGTTGGGTTGACCGCGCTCGATCTGGATGCGGAACATCACCTGCTCGCGGCTGTAGGGCATTCGCGAAACGGTGTGGTTGAAAGTGCCGGTCAGGTTGATCTGGGCCTGCAGGCGCAGCAGGTTATCTTCGGGGAGGGTGAAGTTCATGCTGCCACCTCCTGCGCGGGTACGGTGGGCATGCCGAGGTAGCCTTGCAGCCAGTTGAGCGTGCTGGTCAGCTCGTCGTGGCATGCTTGTAGCGCTTGGTTCTCTGGGTGCCACTCGAAAGGCAGGCGGTGCCAGTAGCCGGACCGCTGGGCGGCTTCGTAGCTGGTGTCCTGATAGTTGGTGTCGGCCAAGCAAACGCGAACGTAGAAAGCTCGGACGTGACCCTGTAGGTCGACAAAGGCGTGCCAATTGCCTTGCTGGTTGATGATCAGCGCGGTGCTGACAATCTGCAGCAGCAGTTCTTCGATGGTTGGTTTCATGCTGCGTGCCCTCCATCGTTGGGATCGAAGGGCGGCTTGGTGGTCGCGATGTAGCGCCGCTCGGCGACTTCCTTGGGCAGGTAGTCGACGTGGCTGGTGGCGAAAAGGAACTTGGGTTTTACGCGAGAGAACTGGCAGCCGGTGGCCAGGGCGGCGCGGCGTAGTTCAAAGATGCGCTCGGTCGGGCATGACGGGAGCGCGTGAACAGATGCAGACATGGTTTACCTCGGCTCTGTGGTGGAGAGACGAGGCAAATCTACAAGCGGTTTTGTAGTTCGGTCAACAGTTTTGTTTGTAGTTTTGTTTGTGGAGCTGTTTGTTGATGCCTGTTAAAGCTGCTGGACCTTCCACATTGCGCGCCCACAGATGTGCCATTCCTCGGTTAGGTGGATGTACCGAGGTTTCCAGTCTGGGTTGATGGCTTCCAGATACCACTGACCTTCTTCCTGCCGCAGCCGCTTGAATGTGACGGTTTCCGAGTTCGTCAGCTTGGCCACTACGAAGTCGCCCGAGTTGGCCTCTTTACTGGGGTCGATAACTACCTTATCGCCATCGGTAAAGCTTACCGGGTCAGTCGGGTTGTGCATGCTGAAGCCTTCGATGCGCAACACGAAGGCGTTTGGCCCTACTGGGCCTGGGGCTTCAATCCATTCCTCGGCGTCGCCGGGGTGGAAGTTGTCGATGGCCTCGCACCAGGCGCCTGCTGCTACTGATCCAATCACTGGCAGTTTCCTTCCTGCTTCCCCGATTACAACGGCTGTCGATGCGCCGTAGGGGATCGATGTTTCCCGAACCAGATTAGGGCCGGAGTGTGCTGGGTCTACCGCTTGGGGCGGTATGCCTAACACGCGGGCTATCTGCGCCAGGTATTTCGAGTGCTTGGTTTTCCCATTCTCAATGGCTGCATAGGACTGCTGAGTGAAAGCCGCGCCTCCGCCGAGTAGGGCGCGCACGCCTGTTGCGACGTCGCCTTGGCTCATCTTGAGTTCGGTGCGGCGCTTCTTGAATAGGTCAGCGATGACCTGAAGGCGTTGGGTTTGTGTAGTCATGGGGTGAATTTACAAATCTATTTGTAAGGCGGCAAACAGAATTGCCTGTTGCCAATTAACAGTTTTGTTTGTAGATTTGGGCCTGGCTTCACAAGAGGTTCCTGTAATGAGTCCTGAAGAGTTGATGGCCCAGGCGTTTGCCGAGGCCGTAAAGGCTGCCAAGGGGCAGTCGGCACTTTCGCGAAGCCTGGCCGCCAAGGGGCGCAAGGTTTCTCAGCAGTTGTTACATCACCACCTGCGCGTCAAAGGGCGCTGCCCTGCAGAGTGGGTGCTTGCGATTGAGGCTATATCCGGGGTTAGTCGTTATCGGCTTCGTCCTGATGTCTTCGGTTGTGAGCCCGTTACTGCAGGGCAGGCCGCTTAGAAAAAAGGCGCCGTTAGGCGCCCTGTTTCCCGGCCACCGTTGAAGCGGTGACCGCCGGAGCCCGAGGGCTCTGTGTTGCCTGCCTCTCCACCACAGATCAGCAGGCTAGCTGTGACCACCTGACTAAGGGGAGCCACGGCGTGACTATAGCAACACGTCATGTCGGGGTCACTGGCAGCTTGCTACGGCGGCTGCCACTCCCGATGCGCGCACCACCACTGCGCGCTGTGCCTGGGCTGGGATGCCTGGGGTTGCCAATTCGCTGCCACCACCAGCGGGCTGGCTGTTATGGCGGGGCCTGTGCGGAGCATGGGCCTTGTCTGGGGTGCGGTCGGTTTGCCGGCCGTATGCGACCACCTGACTAGGGGCGCCATACCAACGGGTATGGGGCCGGGAGTTTTTGCCATGCCTTACCGTTCCCGCTGGGGCAGTGTTGAGCGCGCCAAGCGCTCGATTCTGACCCTGCAACAGGCGCTGCACCATGCCGCGCACGATTACCCCGGCGGTGCCACCGCCATTGCTGCCGTCGACGGCGCCATAAGCGCCTCAACCCTGAACCACAAGCTGAGCCTGACCAGTGCGAACCCGAAGCATCGGGTGAACATCGATGAGCTGCAGCTGATTCTCGACCTGACCCGCGACCCTCGCATTGTTGATGCCTTGCTGCAGCCGATTGGCTGGGTGGGCATTGATGTTTCCGAGATGGGGGATGCGGACACGCCGCAATCGCTGCTGGCGGGCATCACTGGCCTATTACATAGCGAGAACGACCTGAGCGAGCAGCTGACCAAGGCGATGGCTGATAACCATCTTGACGATGATGAGCTGGCTCAGTTCGAGATGCTGACCGTGCGGATGCTGCAGGCGGTGTTCCGGCTGCGGGCCGTTGTACGCCACAAGCATGATGAGGGTCAGGCTGATGGCTGATAACGCTGATCGGGCGGCGGATGAATACGCCGTATACGAGCAAGCCCGCCTTGCATCGCAGCTGGCCAAGCCGGCGCCTGTGCATCAGGACTATTGCGACGGGTGTGGGGTGCCTATCCCGCTGGCCCGCCGTGAGGCGTTGGCTGGGCACAACTGCGTGATGTGTATCGATTGCCAGGATCTGCTTGAGCGGAAAGGGGGCGGGCGATGAGCGTGCCGTTGAGCCGCTGCCACTGCGGCCATGAGGGTGAGTTGTTAGGTATGAAGCATCAGGACATTTTCCTCTCGCTGGCATGCCCGGAATGCCGGCGAGAGGTTACGGCATTCACAGCAGATGGACTTGCCGAGGCTTGGAACAAGCCGGCACCGGCTGAACGTGAGCCACTGCCGAGAACCGGTGACGCTATGGATCTGCCTGAGGGTAAGACGTGCGCAGACTGCGCCCACTGCCGTCGCTGCTGCACGATGTTCGGCCACATTCCGGCCGATGAGTCCTGCGATTGGTCCCCGTCGCGCTTCACTCAAAAGCGTCTGGAGGTGCCCAATGACTGACCGTCATGAACTACTCGACGATGTGCTGGCCCAGCTGCAGGACGCGGGGCTAGATCCTGACCTGCCGCTGATGCTGGATGTGCGCACGCGCTGCCGGGCCGGTGGCGACAAGGGCAGGACGAAGACCGGCTTCTATGTGATCTACGAGCACAGGAACGAGGGCCGCACCTATTACGCGGGTGCGTTCGGTTCGTGGCGTGAGGGTGAGAAAGGCGACTTCCACAAGCTCAAGCCCGTTGGCGGGCGCATGAGTGATGAGGATCGCAAGGTTATCAAGGCGCGTATCGAGGCGGCGAAGGCGAAAGAGGATGCTAAGCGCTTAGCCCGCGCAGCGAGTGCTCGACGGCGTGCAGCGCGGATGTGGGAGACGCTGCCGGAGCGCGGGCGCTGCGGTTACCTAGAGCGCAAGGCGGTGCCGGCTGTTGGCCTGAAGTTCGGCCGCAAGCCGGATACGGCGTTGGTGCCGATGATGAATGTGCACGACAAGGTTGTGGGCTTGCAGGTGCTGTTCGGCCAGCCGGATGCGGACGGGCTGAGCAAGCGCTTTTGGCCGGCCGGTGTTGACCCGGTTGGGGCGTTCCATCTGCTCGGCCCGCACCCGGAGCCAGGTGAGCCGGTGCTGATCTGTGAGGGGTATGCGACGGCAGCAAGCGTGCATCTGGCTACTGGCCTATGCGCCTGCGCAGCCTTTACTGCGGGTAATTTGATGCCGGTGGCCGAGGGGTTGCGTGAGCGCTTCCCTGGTCGGCAGTTCCTGTTCTGCGCAGATGACGATTGGAAGACGAAGACGGCCAAGGGCGAGCCGTGGAACCCTGGCATCGAGAAGGCCGAGCACGCGGCGAAGGTTGTCGGCGGGCGGGTGGTGTTCCCGGTGTTCAGCGGTGAGCGTGAAGACAAGTGGACAGACTTCAATGACCTGCAGCTGGCCGAGGGGCTTGATGCGGTGCGTCGCCAGGTGCTGGTGGCTGTGCGGCCGCCTGCTGATGCCGAGTGGAAGTTTGCGCTGCATCGTAACGGCAAGGGCGCGCTGCTGTCGGTGGTGGCGAACGTGGTGTTGATTCTGGAGAACGATGAGCGCTGGAAGGGCGTGATCGGTGAGGATCTGTTTGCGGGGCGCACGGTGAAGCGTCGGGCAACGCCTTATGGCGGTCGGGCCGGTGAGTGGTCGGATCTCGATGACACGCGCACGGCTATCTGGCTGGCCGAGCAGTATGGGCTGCAGGTGAAGTCTCTGGCGGTGCTGGAGGCTGTGGCGGTGGTGGCGAACCAGAACCCGTTTCACCCGGTGCGGGATTACCTGCAGGGTTTGAAGTGGGATGGCACGCCGCGCTTGGCGTCTTGGGTGAAGGATTACTTGGGTGGCGTTGCGTTGGCTGGGAACGATCAGTATCCGGGCATCATGGGGATGCGCTACCTGGTGTCGGCGGTGGCGCGGGTGATGAAGCCCGGGGCGAAGGCTGACTGCGTGATCATCCTTGAGGGTGAGCAGGGGCTGAATAAGTCGTCTGCGCTGCGAGTGCTGGGTGGCGAGTGGTTTATGGATACGCCGATCCCCCTGGGTGAGAAAGAGGCTTATCAGGCTATTCAGGGTATGTGGATCATCGAGCTGGCCGAGCTGGATGCGTTCAACAAGGTTGAGAGTACCAAGGCGAAGTCGTTCTTCGGGGCTGAGGTGGATATCTTCAGGCCGAGCTATGGGCGGCGGAACATTCGCCTGCCGCGTCAGTGTGTGTTCGCTGGCTCGACGAACCAAGATGAGTACCTGCGCGACCCGACCGGGAACCGCCGTTACTGGCCGGTGCTGTGCATGAAGGTGAACCTGGCCGGCCTGCGCGCGGTGCGCGATCAGTTGTGGGCCGAGGCGCTGCACCTGTACGAAGCCGGTGAGCCATGGTGGCCGCAGGATGATGAAAAGGTGATGTTTGAGGAGGAGCAGGATGTGCGCTTCCAGGGTGATGCGTGGGAGCCGCGCATTGTGTCCTGGCTGCAGGCGAACCCGTGCGAGAGCGTGGGTGGTGATATTTTGCTGGAGAAGGCCTTGATGCTTGACCCTGGCCATTGGGGGCGGCCGGACCAGACGCGCTTGGGGCAGATTATGCATCGCCTCAAATGGCGTCGAAAGCGCATGGCACCAGAGGGCCGGGGCGGGGTGAGGCCTTACAAGTACGTGCGCCCGGACAGCTGGAAGGAGCCAGGCCAGATGCCACTGGCGCAGCGGGAGACGTTCGCATGATCAAGTATTTGGATGATGCGCTGCAGCTGTGGGCGGCCGAGTTGCACCCGCCGCATGGGGTGGAGAGGATCGGGCCGGGGTCTGGTGGGTGTTCGCTGGCGGCTCTGATAGACTCGCGCGGCGTGCTGATCCGCAGTACGCATGGCAGCCGTGTGCTGCTTGAGCAGGCAGCCGAGATCGAGCTGCTGGTGAACCGGCATCTGCCGGATAAGGAACGACAAGTGGTGATCGAGCATTACACCAACTACGACAGCCTGGACTCGCAGAAGTGGGCGGTGTGTGGGTGTAAGCGAACGCAGTACTACCAGCGATTGCACCAGGCGCATGAAAGCCTGGAGCGTGAGTTGATCAACCGGAAGCGCGCCGCATGAGGCGCGCTTTTCGTTTGTACCCCACTTGCCCTACCGGGTTTTGCCTGTGGGGCACGCTTGAGGCCGCGTGTTTGCTGGTTGCGTCCAACATCCCCACCTTTCCTATGGGCACGTATGTGCAGGTACGACGCGTGTGTACACGCGCACGCGTGCTCGCGCGCTCACACAATCTACTTATTCCTTTAGAAAGGTAGGGAAGTGGGGAACAGTTAGTAGGGACGCGGGGTGTAGCGTTGCCCCACCTTGAAAGCGGTGTAGGTCATGTGGGGTTGCGCCTGCGGCGCGGTAGCCGGGGTTTGTTATATGTGCGGTGCATTGCGGGTGCTTTGTTGTCGCTTTGCTGGTGCATTGCTGGGGTGGCAGCGTTAGGCCCTTGCTGCCACCGGAATCGAGGGGTATAAATCAGCCATCTTCGAAGAGGTCCGCAAGGGCAGCTTCACTACAAACCCGGCCACCGCGCCGGGTTTGTTGTTTATGGCGCCCCGTGGTTGCGGTGCCTTGCGCAGGGATGCGCTACCTATTCGAGCCTCGGCAGTTGCCGGGGCTTTTTTGTTTCTGGCATTAGGAGCCCGGTATGTCGACTGAACAGCAGATGCAACAGGGCTTGGCCGACTTGCCCACTTGGTTGCTGATTCTGGTTGCGCTGGCTGGCTTGGTTGGCGAGATGCGCCAGGCTGATGTGCCGGGTGTTGCGATGACTGAGATCATCAAGCGTGTGGTGCTGCGGTTCGGTAGCTCTGCTCTGTTCGGCATGGCCGCCCTGATGGTTGGCCTGGCCTGGTGGAACAACGCTTACCTTGCTGGTGCTGCTGGCATCGGCATTGGCCTGCTTGGCGCGGACATCGTGGGTGGGATCTACGCCCGCTACCTGGCCAAGCGCGCCGGGCTGGGTGGCTGATGCGTCCTGCCAAGAAGCCCAGCTCAACCTTCAAGGGTTACGGTTACCGGTGGAAGCTGGCGCGCGCTGACTTCCTGCGCCGCAACCCGCTCTGCCGGTTCTGTCAGGAAAAGGATCTGTTGGTCGCCGCTTCGATTGTCGACCACATCGTTGCCCACAAGCTGGGTGACGCCAAGTTGAGTGGCTGCCCTGACCAGATTGCGAAGGCCTGGAAGCTGTTCTGGGATCGCACCAACTGGCAGTCGCTGTGCAAGACCTGCCACGACTCGACCAAGCAGCGGATGGAGAAGTCGGGTCACCGTGGCTGCGCCGAGACTGGCCGCCCGCGCGATCCGCGCCACCACTGGAACCTCCAAGCCCCAGGGGGTAGGGGGGGTTAAAAACCCTCAAAAATTCGGATGTCGAACGACGGGGGGAACTCGCTTCGCAACGCCGGGAAAAATGGGGGGTGACCCCTTTCTGGTGGTACGCGTTGCTACGTGAAATCTGAGGTGTTCTATGTCTGGGAATGGCAACTCTGGCCGTACAGCCCAGCCTGCTGTGTTGCACCTGCTCCAAGGTAACCGGAGCAAACGCAACCCCAAGGATCTGCTTGAGGAAGTCGCCAAGCCTGCCGTTCCCGTTGCGGCACCAGATAAGCCTGACTGGCTTGATGACGCTGCTGGCCGCGAGTGGGATCAGCTGATCCCTGCTCTGCTCACGCTGGGGCTGGTCACCCGCTTGGATGGCCAGGCGCTTGGTCAGTATTGCGAAGCGGTGGCCGAGTACCAGCGTTTCACCCTTGCGATACGTGAGATCAACAACAACGTGCTGACGCCACGCGGCGGCGACGTACAGACATACCGCACGGGTGCCAAGGATCTCTCCATCTGGCGCAAGCTGCGCAATGACGCCCAGCGGCGTGCCGATGACCTCGGCCGCCAGTTCGGCCTCACGCCGCTTGCCCGCCGAGGCCTGAAGCCTTCTGCGCCGCAAGGTGAGTTATTCCCAAATGGACCAAAAGACGCCGCCGAGCGCTTCTTCACCTGAGCTGGCTGATCGTGTTACAGGCTTTGCGAATGCGGTGCTGGATGGCCTGACCGTGGCCGGGCCTGATGTACGAAACGCCTGCAAGCGCCACCTGCGTGACCTAGTTGAAGGCCCGCTGCGCGGGCTGGTTTGGGATCTGGAAGCGGCCAACCGGGCCATTGCATTTTTTGAAGAGGTGCTGTGCCTCAACGGTGGCGAGTACGAGGGGCAGCCATTCCTGCTTGCGCCCTGGCAAGCCTTCATCGTTGGCTCGCTATTCGGCTGGTACAACGTGGAAGGCTTTAGGCGTTTCCGGATCGCCTACATCGAGACGGGCAAGGGGTCTGGTAAGTCGCCGTTGCTGGCGGGTATTGGCCTGTACGGCCTGGCTGCTGATGGTGAGCAGCGCGCTGAGATCTATGCTGCCGCGACCAAGCGTGACCAGGCCATGATCCTGTTCCGCGATGCGGTGGCCATGGTGAACTTGTCGCCGCACCTGAGTGCGCGGCTGCAGCAGTCAGGCCGCGATGAAAAGGTCTGGAACCTTTACTACCCCAACAGCTTTTCATTCTTTCGCCCGATCAGCTCCGACGAAGGCCAGTCAGGCCCGCGTCCGCACATGGGGCTGATCGATGAGGTGCACGAACATAAGAACGCCAGCGCCATCGACATGATGCGCGCAGGCACAAAGAACCGCCGTAAAGCGCTGATCGCCATGATCACCAACAGCGGCTCAGACAAGAAAAGCGTTGCCGGCCAGTACCATGAACTCGGTATTCGCGTTTGCAATGGCTCGCAGGAAGGCGACAGCCTCTTTGCATTCATCTGCTCCCTTGATGAGGGCGATGACCCGATCAAGGATGAAAGCTGCTGGGCGAAGGTGAACCCCTCGCTGGACTTCATTGCAGAAGGCCAGACCGATGGCATCCCTGGTCGCCAGTACCTGCGAGAGCAGGTGCAGGAAGCACGCGGCATGCCCAGCAAAGAGTCAGTGGTTAGGCGGCTGAACTTCTGCGAGTGGACCCAGGCAACGTCACCGTGGATCGCTTATGACGTATGGACTGAAGCCTGCGAGCCAGTGGCAATGCGCATGCTCCGAGATCGCCCGTGTGTTGCTGGCCTCGATCTGGCCAGTACTCAAGACCTGACAGCGTTCGTGCTGCTGTTCTACCCGACTGTTGCAGATCCGCACTGGCGGCTTCTGCCGTACTTCTGGATACCCGATCACGAGCTTGAAGAGCGTGAGAAGCGCGACCAGGTGCCCTATGGCGTATGGATTCGTGAGGGGCATCTAGAAACAACGCCCGGCCGGGCTATCAGCAAGCTGCATGTGCTGCGGCGTCTGCAGACCATCTGCGCCTACTTCAGTGTTGATCAGATCGCCTATGACCGCTGGCGTATTGAGGATCTGCTGCAGCTGATGGAGGAACACGACATCAGCCTGCCGCCAATGAAAGGCTTCGGCCAGGGCTATCAGTCGATGTCACCAGCCGTTGATGAGTTTGAGCGCCGCTTACTCGGCATGGCCGCGCCGACCGAGGTGATTGACCTCAACGCAGAAGACTGGGAACTGGTCAGTGATGCCGCTGCTGAGGTGGTCGAGACCCTTCGCCATGACGGCAACCCGGTGATGACCTGGTGCGCCGGCAACGCGGTGATCACCTCAGACCCTGCGGGCAACCGCAAGGTCGATAAGTCAAAGGCCACCGGGCGCATCGACGGCATTGTTGCTGCCGTCATGTCCACCGGTATCAGTGGTTCCGCCTCGGTTGGTGGGGGCACCTCAATTTATGATCAAGGTGTCGGTATATGAAACTGCTCATCGCATCCTGGGTGGCTGGCCTGCTGGGCTTCGGCCTCATGGTGGCGGGCGTGGCCCAGCTCAACGTGCCGGCTGCCTGCATTGTTGCGGGCATCGGCTTGCTGTGCTGGTCGCGGCTAGCTGACCGCGCTGCCGCCGTGCAGCTCAACAATAAAGGGGCTTGAGCATGTTTCTTTCCAGTGCGCTTGGTCTCGGCCAGGGCAGTCTGACGGACGTAGGCAACGGGTCGTGGCGAGGCCTGATCGGCTCTGCTCGCAACAGTGCGGGGGTGGTTGTCACGCCGGAGTCGGCTCTGAGTCTGCCCATCCTGCAGAACTGCGTCACGCTGCTGGCAGAAAGCATGGCTCAGCTGCCGCTTGAGGTCTACGAACGTAAAGAGAAAGGCCAGCGCGAGCCGGCAATCAACCACCCGCTGTATGACGTTCTGCGCTACCAGCCCAACGGTTTTCAGACCCCATACGAATATCTGGAAGGGCGGCAGATTGCGCTCGGGCTGCGCGGCAATGGCTTCAGCTGGATTGACCGCCGTGAAGACGGCAACGTCACGGCGCTCTGGCCGCTGGACAATGACAAGACCCAGGTTTTGAAGGGCGGCGACATGCTGCCCTATTACCGTGTGGGTGCCGGTGAGCCGGTGCCGATGCGCATGATTCACCATGTGCGTTGGGGTAGCACCAACAACTACATGGGTATGTCGCCGATTGAGCTGCATGCCGAGTCGGTAGGCCTCGCCCAGGCGGTCCGGCAGTACACCAATAAGTCGTTTGCCAATGGTGTGGCAATCTCGGGCGTGATTGAGCGCCCGCGTGAGGCTCCGGCGATCAAGGAACAAGGGACTATCGACCGCATCCTGGATCAGTGGGGTGCCAAGTTCGGCGGCATGGATAACGCCAAAAAGGTCGCCATGCTGCAAGAGGGTATGACCTTCAAACCGGTATCCATGAATAACGTGGATGCCGAGATTGTGGCCATTCTCAAGCTGGCGGCGGCCGACATCGCGCGGATGTACAAAATCCCGCTGCCCATGCTCAACGACCTGGAGAAGGCCAACTACAACACCATCGAGCAGCTGTTGATCCAGTTCGTGGTGTTCGGCTTGCTTCCTTGGGTCAAGCGCCACGAGCAGTCGATGATGCGTGACTTCCTGCTGCCGCAGGATCGGCGCAACTACTTCATTGAGTTCAACCTGTCAGGCCTGCTGCGCGGTGATCAAAAGAGCCGCTACGAGGCCTATGCCATTGGCCGTCAATGGGGTTGGCTCAGCGTCAACGATATCCGCCGGCTGGAGAACATGCCTCCGGTCGATGGCGGCAACATCTACTTGCAGCCGTTGAATATGGTCGACTCCACCAAGGGTGGCGCAGACCTGACCAACCCGAAAGTACGCGCGCAGCTGGAAGCCCAGCAGCTCGAAATCGAAAGGATGCTTGCCCAATGAAACACTACCTACGAGCCGCCAGCCTGCTGTTCAACCAGCCGCTGCTGGTCGCGCCCGACATGCTCGACCTGGGCGTGCGCTGGGCCAATCACGCGATGAACCTGAACATCATCAACATTGGCGGCAGCGGTGCCGCCCTGATGCACGATGACAGCGATTACAGTGAACGCCTGGAGCGCATCGAAGAGCAGCGCCGCACCACCATTGCCCGCACCGGTATTGAGGTGATCGATGTGCACGGCGTGCTGGTCAGCCGGGGCAGCCATATCAACGCCTGCGAAACCATGACCAGCTACGAGGTACTGCGCCAACAGCTCAAGCAGGCTGTGGCCGACCCTATGGTCGAGCGCGTGGTGCTGGATATCGACAGCCCAGGCGGCGCGGCGGTGGGTGCGTTCGAGCTGGCCGCAGACATCCGCGCCCTGGCCCGGCAGAAGCCCATCACCGGCATCGTCAACTACATGGCCTACAGCGGTGGCTACCTGATCGGCTCTGCCTGCAGCGAGTTGGTGGTCAGCCAGACCAGCGGTGTTGGCTCCATCGGCGTGATTGCCAGCCACATGGATCGCTCCAAGATGGAAGAGAACATGGGGGTCAAAGTGACCACCGTGTTCGCCGGGGCGCATAAAAACGACCTCAACCCGCATGAGCCCCTGACGGAGCAATCGCTGAAGTTCCTGCACGAGCTGGTGCACGAGAGTTATCAGATGTTCGTGGCCGCCGTGGCCGATTATCGCGGGCTGTCCGCTGCCCAGGTGATTGCCACCGAAGCTGGCTTGTATCGCGGCCAGTCCGGTATTGCTGCTGGCCTGGCCGACCGCCTGAGCAGTCCGCAGGATGCGGTCGACGATCTATCGCGCGCGGTCGCGCAAAGCCGTGCCAGCCGGCAGGGCGGCCGTATTGCCCTGCGGGCCTCAGCCCTGAACATTCAAGCTCGACTCTGACCGCGTTCGCGGCAGTGACCCCAACCCGCTTCGGCGGGTTTTTTTATGCCTAGGAGGCAGTATGTCCCTTGTACTTCAACTGCGTAGCGAACGCGCCAAACTCAACGATCAGTTGCAGGCGCTGGCCAAAATCGAAGCGGGCGGCACTGCTCTGACCGCTGAGCAACTGGCTTCCTTTACGGATCTGGAAACCCAGATCAATGCCCTTACCGACAAGCTTGGCCGTGCCGAAATTGCTGAGCGTTCGGCGGCCGCTGCGGCGGTGCCGGTAAGTGAGGGCGCACAGGGCATCGCCAGCCCGCCTGCCTCGCACATTCATGTTGCAGGCCCTAATAACCCGGCCGCCACCAAGCCCGGCATCGCCATGGCGCAAATGGTGCGCTTGATCGTGCAGGCCGGCGGTAACCAGCACGAGGCCGCTAAGCTGGCCAAGAGCGGCGGCTATGGCGACGACGTGCAAATGGCGCTGTCCACTGTCACCCCAGGGTCTGGCGGCGTGCTGGTGCCGGAGAACTTCAGTACCAGCGTGATCGAGTCCCTGCGGCCCAAATCGGTTATCCGCCGCATGGGCGCGGTGAGTCTGCCGCTGAACAACGGCAACCTGACGTTGCCGCGTGTGCTGGGCAACACCACTGTTACCTACCTCGGTACCGAGGAAGATATCTCGGTTACCGATATGCAGTTCGGTGACCTCAAACTGGCTGCGAAAAAGGCTGCGGCCATCGTCCCGATCTCCAACGACCTGTTGGCCCATGCCGGCGTCAACCCGCGCATTGATGCGCAGGTGAGCGCGGATCTCGCCACCAGCATGGGGTTGTCGGAGGATCTGCACTTCATTCGTGGTGCTGGCACGGGTGATCTGCCCAAGGGCCTGCGTTACTGGGCACCGGCCGGCAACGTGCTGCCCGCGCCGGCGGGTGCCACTCTGGCGAATGTCGACACCTACCTGGGCGGCATGATGCTGCGCCTGGAGGCGGCCAACGTAGATCTGGCCGCCTGCGGCTGGATCATGGCCCCGCGTGTGCTGCGCTGGTTGCAGGCGCTGCGTGACGGCAATGGCAACAAGGCGTTCCCGGAAATCGACGGCGGCATGCTCAAGGGTTATCCGGTTGCCCTGACCACCCAGGTGCCAATCAATCTGGGTGCCGGCACCAATGAGACGGAGATCTACTTCGTCAACTTCGCCGACTGCTACATCGGTGAAGACACCAATCTGGCCATCGCCATCAGCACTGAGGCTTCCTACAAGGATGGTGGCGGCAACATGGTGAGCGCCTTCCAGCGTGACCAGACTCTGGTCCGTGTGATCAGCAAACACGACTTTGGCCCGCGCCACATCGAGTCCATTGCGGTGGGCACCGGCATTACCTGGGGTGCCGGCATGTAACCCGCGCGCCCCGACTCGTGCGGGGCGCACCTTTCTGCAATGCGAGGAATCTGTAATGAGCGAATTAAAACCCGTCACCTTCGCCAAGGTGTGGCGCGGCTATAACGTCGGTGAGACGGCCGGTTTTCCTGATGATGTGGCAGACACGTTGGTGAGCAATGGCACCGCCGTTGTATACGACGAGAATGCCGCCAAACCGAAGCGGGGCGGCAGGGCCGCGACTGCGGCACCTAAGCCTGCAGCTACTTCGGCCCCAGTATCACAGGCTCCCACTGGCGCTCCGGCACCAGTTGTTGATCCGGCTCTTGAGCCTAAACCCTAATGGCGCGTCGAATTGCCTACTCCGGCGCGCCGGCAATCACCCTGGCCGAGTTGGCGT
Source organism: Pseudomonas sp. SL4(2022) (assembly GCF_026625725.1). Lineage (NCBI taxonomy): Bacteria > Pseudomonadati > Pseudomonadota > Gammaproteobacteria > Pseudomonadales > Pseudomonadaceae > Pseudomonas > Pseudomonas sp. SL4(2022). The sequence goes on along the minus strand of NZ_CP113060.1, from coordinate 1,106,244 downwards.
TGCAGTGCCGTGCTGAGGCCGCTGACCTGGCACCGGAAAAGGCGCTGATCGAGGGCGTGATTATCCCTGGCGTTACTGCGCAGGCTGAGGAGCGTACCGGAGCGGCAGTTCGCGCGGCTGAGTATGTCGAGGATTGGCCGGCGCATTACAGCTCCGGCCGACCCTTGGACGTTGGCCAGGCCACTGAGATCGTTTCAGTGGCGCGCCTGCACAACGGCGGCGTGGATGTACTCACGGTGGCCACGGATCTGCGTCAGGGTAGTCGTGAGAGTTTTCTGCACTTTCCTGATGGCCGGCCTTCTGGCGAGCTGCGTATCACCTACAAGGCCGGTGTCGATTTTGCTGCCTACCCGGGTGTGCGTATGTGGCTGCTGATGAATGCGGCCACCGCGTATGAGTTTCGTGAGCGCTTTGTGGCGGGCACGATCCTGGCCGAGCTGCCGTCAACGTTCACGGATTCCATGCTGGCCGAGATCACCGTGCCGCCGAGGTTCTGATATGCGTGCTGGAACACTGCGCAATCGCGCCCAGGTGCTCAGCTTGTCGGCTGATCTTTGCACCATTGATCACGGTACGCGCTGGGTCAGTTTCCGCTCCAAGGCTGCTGGTGATGCCCCACAGGTGAGTGGCCTGCGGGCCAGCGCCATGGTTGAGGTGCGTGCTCGATTCAGTGATGAGCTGCAGCAGGGGCGCTATCTACGCCACGGTACACGCTTGCTGTACATCGCCAGCGCCCCGCGTGATCCCATGGGAACGCGGACCGAGCTGGTGTTGAGCTGTGATGAGCTGGTCGGCCAGCCGGCCGAGTATCGACCGCAGGGTGGGGTGCCGGTTTGTTGCCGGGTGCATCTGAGTCACCAGGCACCGTTCCTTGATGAGCTGGGCCAGGTTACGGACTACAAGACCAGGGTAGAGGTGGCCGTGATCGAGGTGGGGCGGCCTGAAGAGGGCGATCAGCTGTTGATCGCCGGCACGCTCTACAACGTGATTGGCTACGCGCGCGACAGTGATGATGGTGTGGTGCGCGGCCTTTGGCTGGAGGCGTTCTGATGAGGATCGGCATTAGCACCCAGGGCTTTGAGGCGGCCAAGCGGCAGCTTGAGAGCCTGGGTAAAAACATTGATCCGGTACTGCGCGGCGCGCTCAACACCACTGCTGCAGAGGTGCGCAAACGCCGCTACACGCCGGTGCTGGCGCGGATGTTCAAGAGCAGCAGTTGGGTGAATAAGCGCATCGTCATCAAGCGGGTAAACACCCGCAAGGGGCGGTTCGATGCCCGCCTGATCCCCAGCTCGGCGGGGGTGAATGTGACTGAGTACCGGCGCTGGGGTTACCAGGCCATCGACCAGACACGCGCCCGCATCTTGGTTGGAGTGTTCAAGGGCCACAAGATCGCGGCAGGCTTTGTGAACCCATCCAGCTTTGCCCGCCGGCCGTTGGCCACGCGCAGCAGCGTAACGCGCAACGTCAAGAAGCGCGGCGGGGCGTTCACTTACAAGTACGGCACTGGCACCCAGACTGGCGTTATGCCGGCCATGGGGCCGTCTGTGGCGTTCTTTTTCAAGCGTCTTACCTCGGCTACCACCGTCAGCTGGGCAAACCAGAAGCTGCAACAAGAGTTCCAGCGGCGCATGCGTCGCGAGCTGCTTAGAGGTTAATTCATGTCATCACTGCCCAAGGCCACCCAGGTCGGTAAAGACCTGCGCGCGCTGCTGGAACAAATCAAACCCATCAACGGTTACTACACCGACCTGCAGCGGGTGTATGGGCCGACCGAAACGGCGAAGGACAACGCCCCAAAACCCTATGCCCTGGTGCGGCCCGGCACCGACACACGAACCAGCACGGCCGGTTTCCAGGCCACGCGGCTTCGGTACTTCGATATCGAGGTGGTGTTCGCTAACGGCGAAGAAGTAGAGGCCGCGCTGGACGCTGTGCATATCGACATCCTGCGGGCGTTGGGGCTTGGGCGGGATCTGCCTGAGCGCAAGTTCCCTGGTCTGGTTGATGACGAAGATGAGGCCACACCCAGCTACGCCAGCAACGGCACCAAAACCCACAGCATCACCATCACCATCGGCGTGACCTACGTCGCGACCTATAACTGACGGCCGCAGGCCAGGAGCATCCAATGAGTCTCATGCTATACACCCAGCTATTTCGCGGCCCGACCGAAATTGCACCGTGGCCCAGTCGCGTGTTCGAGGAAGTGTTCAAGCTGCAGAACATGACCGCTGAACCCACCACTGCTGAAATCGGTCAGGCAGACCCCACGCGCGTTGGCTTGCCGCCGCTGGATAGCGTCACCTCTACCAGTGAAATTATCCTCACTGGTGAGGCGGTGAACTTCAGTCCCCAGGCTGCTGCTATTGCTATGTACGGCAGTGTTACCCGTGTGCCTGGTGGCTCGGTGGATGATGAAGAGGTGGATGCCTATATCGACCGCACCATCATGCTGCAGTACATCCCCCTGGTGGTTGCTAGCGTTAAGAGTGATGACGATGCGGTCACCTATACGCGCAACATCGACTACGCCATCACCGCTTCTGGCTTGCGCATCCTTCCGGGCGGGCCGCTGGCCGCGGCGATTACTGCAGCAGTGGCAGTGCCTGGTGAGCTGAAGCACGTGCCGATCAAGGTCACCTACACCTACATGACCTACGACCTGATCAAGCCTTTCACCACCGGACAGAAGTTCTGGCGGGTGCTGGTTGGCCAGGTCAACGAAGGCGGTAACAACGAGCGCCGCCGCATCGAGTGCTTCTACTGCAAGATCACGCTTAATGGCGGCATCCCACTCAACCAGGGGGCCGAGTTCGGTGTGATCCCGATTCAGATCAAGCTGCTGCCTGATCCGAACATCTTTGACCCGGATGAAGCTGCTATGTGGCAGTGGGAGGTTCAGGCTGTAGCGGCCTGACCTGCATGCTAAAGTCCCTCCCACGCCAACTGGGAGGGATGTCCTGTGCAGTGTCCAAAGTGTAATCATGAGCCAACTCTGGCTGAGATTCAGCGCTCGCCGGAGTGCTGTCCGTCATGCGGCGTGTACTACGCCAAAGTTTCGGTTTCGCCTGCTGCGGCCGGCTCTGGGTTAGTTGCTGATAATTCAATTAAGCCTGCGATAAAGTTCACCGACTGGCTTGACAGCAACCCGCGTATGAAAATAGTTGGAGCATTACTGCTGGGTATTGCAGTTGGTTATTTTGCTGGGCGTGAACACGTTAAATACGAAATCAAAAGCGCCATTCAGGGTTCGTTCAGTGAGCTTGCGGGTGCATTTTCTGGAGCGAACAAGTCGCAGCAGGGGCGCTCAGAGGTCAAGGTTGCTGTTGAGCCAGGCCCGGTTAGCGCATCATTCATCAGAAAGTCTTATCGCGATGATGGCAGTGGGCAAGACAGCATTGATATCGTCCTTGATTTTACGAATACAGGCCCGGTGGACATAAGAGCCTTTGATGGTGTTCTTCAGTTTACTGACTTGTTAGGGAACAAAATCCTTGACTCAAAGGTTGCTGTGAATGACTTGGTTGCAGCCGGAAAGATCCTGTCTTGGCAGGGCAGTATTGATTACAACCAGTACATCGATAGGCATAAGAATTTCAGGTTTGCAGATGAAGGAAGCATCAAGTTGAATTTTGTTTTGAATAAAGTTCTCTACGCAGATGGTCGATTGCAAGAGTATTGAGAACCCTAAATAAAACCCGCCTCGGCGGGTTTTTTATTGCCCCGAGGAAAGTATGAGCGAGCTAAAAATTCTGTACCCCCGGCCTGTTGTGGTGATGGTCGGGTTGCGTCAGGTGAGTATTCGTCCGGTGCAACTGCGTCACTTCGAGGTATTCGGTCAGGCCGCCGGTGGACTGATTGCGGTGATTAATACCGGCACCCCGGCTGCTGTGTATGCCTATGCCGGGAATGGCAGTGCTCTGAGCGCTTTACTGCGTACCTGTACCAACCTCTCCGCCTGGCGTATTCGCCGCATGCCAACGGCAGTGGCGCTGGAGCTGATGATCAAGGTTGTTGAGATCAACTCCGGTTTTTTCGACCAAGCCCTAGTCAAGGCAGCAAGCCAACTGGCTGGGGTTATGTCGCCCAAAGCCTGATTGCAGCCGGCCACAGTTTTGACGCGGTGGGCGGCTACACCTTTGACCAGGTTGAGCTGTTTCTGAAAGCGGTAGCCAGGCTGGATAAGGCCAATGCCCGCACAGCGATGATCGTAGCGCGCTCTGCTCAGGCCGATCAGAAAGGCTTCAAGAAGATGCTTAAGGGGTTCGACTGATGGCCGGCAAAGTTAAGACGCAGCTCATTATCGAGGGGAAAAACACCGCCCAAGGTGCGTTTGATCAGGGGGCTCGGCAGCTCAACACGTTCAGCTCGCAGGCCAAGGCTGCGGCGGGTGTCCTGGCGGGGGTGTTCTCTGTCAGTGTCTTGTCTGATTTTGTAAGGCAAAGCATTGATGCCGCCGATGCAGCAAAGAAGTCTGCGTCTGCTGTAGGCCTGGCGATCGAGGAATACACCGCGCTGCAGTACGCTGCCAAGTTGGCGGGCGTTGGCACGTCTGAGCTTGATGCCAGCCTCTCAAAATTCAACCGTACCATTGATGCTGCTGCAGGCGGCGGTAAGGCCCAGGCCGAGGCCTTTGATCGCATTGGCGTGTCAGTGCTGGATGCCGGCGGAAAGCTCAAGACCAGTGACCAGATACTGGCCGAGACAGCGGATAAGTTTCAGAGCATGCCGGACGGCATCCAGAAGTCGGCGCTTGCCATGGAGTTGTTTGGTCGCTCCGGCGCGAAGCTGATACCGCTGCTTAATGGTGGATCGGCCGGGCTCGAAGAGCTTCGCAAAGAGGCGGAAGCGCTCGGCGTAGTTATATCCACCGAGACGGCGGCGCAGGCAGAAGTCTTCAACGACAACATCTCCCGCCTTGGTGAAGCTAGTGCTGGTGCGGGTAATCAAATAGCGGCTGAGATGCTTCCTGCTTTGGTTGACGTCTCTGACCTGCTTGTTGATCTCAACAAGAATACTGAAGCATCTTCGATTTTTGCGAGCGTTCTAGCCGGTGCGCTCAAGGTTTTGGCCACGGCAGCAATTGTGGTTGGGGTGAGCTTTACCAGTACCGGCATCCTAATCGCTACAGCCGCTGCGGCAGCTGTTGCAGCAGCCAAAGGGGATTTTTCAGAAGCGCGCGAAATTCTGGCTGCTGGTCAGCGGGAGTATGTAGAGCAAACCGCTGCCGCGCTGACGCGAATCGGTACGCTCTGGTCTGACGCAGGTGAAGCGGCGGCCGCTACGGCGGTTGTGCAGAAAGAGCAGCAAGCCATCATGGCGGGTGACCTAAAACGCGCCACGGATGCAATGGGTGAGCAGCTCAAGCGGCAAGTCAAGGATGCTAAGGCTGCCCTGGCAGAGCGAGTAAAGGCTGAACGTGAGGCAGCCAAGCAGCTGGAGGAGGCTAAGCAGGCGCAGCTCGATACCGAAAAGCGCTATGCCGATGCGCTTGCTGGGCTTGGCACTGGTGCGGGTGATCCGTCATATGGCCAGGCCCAAGCGCTCAAGGTTGGCGCGCGAGAGGCGCTTGCCGGTGGTGATGTAGAGGGTGCCAAGAGGCAGGCTCAGGCCGCGCTCGAAGTGCTCAACAAACTGGGTGCGGCGGGCGAGAGCACCTATGGCTTTGAAGGGTTCATTCGCGAGCTGCAGGCGATTGAGAAATCTGCTGATCAGATCAACGTCGACAACGCGCAGGCTAGCCTCAGCAAGGCCGAGGAAGATGCCAAGCGGCTGAAAACCATTCTGGATGAGGCGACCAGCGCCAAGGTCAGTGTTGAGCTGCCGCCCGCTGAAGTGGAGCGTATCAAGGGTGTTATGCAGGCGCTTGCTGCAGAGATCAGTCAGGGCATGGTTATCACTCCGACGGTTGCGCTTCCTAAGGCAGGCGAGGCTGATGCTGAGGGCTATGTATTCGTCCCGAACATACCGACACCCCCCGGCTTCGCCAAAGGCACCAACAGCGCCCCGCCCGGAATGGCCTGGGTGGGTGAGCAAGGCCCGGAGCTGGTGAACTTCGGTGGCGGTGAGCAGGTGCTTACGGCTGCTGCCTCGCAAAACCTGATGGCGCGTATGGCCGGGCTGAGCATTCCCGATCTGAGCGCAGGGCTAGGCGAAACGGCGGCCAGTGCAGCACCTGCAATGCCAAACCTTGGCCGCATTGTTTTCGAGCGGGACGGCCAGCAGGCAATCCTTTATGCCGAGGCGGGTGAGGCACTGAACCTGCGAAGACTAGCCAACAAGTTTGGCCACAAAAAATAGCAGCCCGCCCCGTGCGGGCTTTTTTACGCCTGGAGTTTCCCAATGGCCGCACCTTTGATGCTGGGCAATATCGAGATTTTGCCGCATGCCGGTGCCCCCGAGCTTGGCGACGATGTGATCGGCGGCAGTTCAATCCTGCGCATGAGCAACGGTGACGGGCTCAAGATGACACGCTGGGAAAAGCTGGCGTTCACCATCAGCGCTGAAGGTCTGGTCCCGCCTGCCCTGGACGGGCTGAACTACAAAGAGCCGCTGGAGTTTCGCAGCAACCAGGTATCCAGCATGCAGCGCACTGACCGTGTTTTCACGCTGGTCAGTACGCCGCGCCCGGACTACGCCCCTTGGGGTTATGCGCTGGTTGGTGATCAGCTGCAGCGTGCCCCTGTTTCGGTGGTGGGCAACGTGGTCACTGTTGCTGATGTGCCGGGCGCGCGCTTGTACCAGGTGTGGTGGTTCCCGGTTTACTCGGTGATCGCCAAGCGCCCGACCAAAAGCCAATCTCCGACTAGCCGCCGTTGGGGCTGGTCCCTCGCGATGGAAGAAGCCTAATGCTAATCAATGGAGGCCCGCTCAACGGTGCGCCGTTGAATGGCGGGATTGCAGGCGGTGCTGCGCCGCCTGTGTACGTGGTTGCGGGCACCGGTTACCTCTGGCGCGAGCGGGTGCTGGTGGGTGGTACCGACATCAGCGACCAGCTGGTTGAGGGTTGGGACTCTGACCGGGAAGAGGGCGCGGCTGGTGTTGGCAGTATCGCCTTCTACCTGCCGCCTGGCCCGGTTACGCCCAGTGATTGGGTGGGCCGCGATGTCACCATCGACTACATCAGCACCAGTGCTGGGCTGACGACCGAGGATCGGGTGTTGACCGGCAAGGTGGTCACGCCGACTTGGGACCCTAGCTCGCGCGTGATGGTCTGCGAGTTGAGCGACCAGCTGCAGCAGCGGACGGAGGCCATGTCCATTGCCGAGATCGATGCGCTGACCGAGGGCGACTGGTCAGCTGATGTGTTCGATCCGGTTGAGGGGCGTAGCCGTTGGGAGTACGCCCAGGAACGGATGAGCACGCGCACCGCCAGCCTGGACTGTTCAGCCTACGGCGTGCCGCGCGTTACCAGCTGGTACGCGGCCGCGCCCGCGTTTGTATTCGGCCCCGGCCAGGTGCTGGATGGTACGCAGGGCTTTGAGCCTGTCGACCTGTCCCGTATGACCAACAAGGTGGTGATCGAGGCTGACTACCGCTACGCCCGGCTACGGCAGCGCAATGAGTACTTCAGCTGGGTCGGCGGTGGGTTCTGCGATTGGTACTTCAGCAACTCGAAAGAGCTGCCCACCGTCGAGATGGTTCAAGAGGCGGTGTCCAGTGCCGGCGGCAACCTGCTTGCCGGATACACGTGGGACTTGCTTCCACCCACCAGCCCCAACCCGTGCTTGATCGGCGTGCCATGGATCAACAGCTACGGAGATGAGGAGCTGCTGCTTTCGGCCAGCTTTGGTATGGGCCGGCGCTGGGCGCAAAGCGTGACTGAGCGCAATGTGCTGAGCGTTGAGGTGCCCACCAGTATTGCAGCTGCCGGCGCAGTTATTGAGCGCACGGGCGGCGCCCTTGAGATTGAAAGCCTGCTGGCCGAGACCTGGGGCGATACGCCGTTTACGGATGGGTTCAGCAGCCACACGGATGAGCGGGACGAACCACGGCGCGTGCTTTACCTGGTGGTGCAGTTGCTCCAAGGCGTGGCGATTGTGGTGCGGTCGCACCGTGGCACCACGGTGACCTGGCAGGTGCCCGCCAGCATGGCCATGGGCATCGACCTGACTCACACGCTGGAGCTGAATGACCTGATCCGCGCGCGCGGGAAGTGTGTGCGGATTGCGACGCGGGCTGACTACCAGGCCGGCACCGCAATCACCACGCTGACCATCGCCATCATGCGGGGCGGTGGTGATGTGGCAGATCCGCTGACGCCGCCGGCCTCGGTGGATGAGCCGCAGCCGCCACCGATTCCCACTCCGACCATCCTGCCGACCCAGCTTGGCAAGCGGCCAACATCGCCACCTTATGACGATGAGCTGCCGGGCTTCGCTGGCAATTACAGCGTGGGCGTGGGCATCGAGTACCCGCGCCGCTTCGATATCGATGCGGCCGAGATAGCCGCCGAGCAGCGTGATGAGCTGGTGGTGCCGATTGAGCGCATCTACCGGGTGCCGATCCCCAATGACCTGCTGGAGCTTTAGCCATGCCCACGCTTGCAGAGCAGCGCGCCGCGATCAGCGCAGGGGTTAACAGAACACGGGCCGCCACGGGCGCGGATGAGCGCCGCGCTACCGGCAAACGTATCGAGGCCGAGCGGCGTGGTACGTCAGTGGTTGAGGACATCAACCGTCTGATCACCCCGGTTCGGCAGCGGCGCACGCTGCGTAGCGTTGCCCCGGTCGGGGCGGTGCCCGTTACGCGGGGGCGCGGTAACTATGTGCCGCCACCTCCTCGGGGTGGGGGCGGCATGGCCAGCCCGCTCACCGAGCAGGACTACGCGGCCCGCGCATTCCATGCGCCTCGGTATCTGGAAACTAGCGATGGCCTCTTCACCCTGGAGCTACTGCCGCCGGCCAAGATCGTGATGACCGATGCGGACGGTGTTAACCATGATTTCAACTACGCGGCGCCACCATGATCGATGAGTTCTCGCTGAATTTTGGCCAGGTGCATATCTGGGGCTGGCCCTGGCATGGGCTCATCAGCCGAGCCAGTAGCTTTTCACCCAGCACGCTGCAGCTGCCCAATGGCATCCAGCGTGATCACGACATGCCCGAGCAGCCCTGGTACACCTACCGGCTAAAGGTGCCCGGCGTGGCGGAAGTTACGCGCACAGCGGAGCAAGTGGCCGCTGACCTGGCGCTGGGTATGCAGTGGCGCAACGAAGCAATTTTGTGTGGCAGCGGTTACCAGATGTACGGCAAAGACCTGGGCGGGTGGATCTACTGCGCCCCGGACGGCTCGCGCTGGATCATCAACCGTCAGGCCCGCACCGCCACCCGTATGGGCGCCATTGGCAAACCTGCTGATGTGCGCGCCCTGACGGTGAACATGCCGGCGGACAACGGGCAAGCCACCCCAGTGGTGAGTTTTGGCAGCGGCCCGGTGTTCGTGGTGATTGATGAGATGCCTTCGGACATTTCACCGGACGGTCGCCGCGCCATCCTTATGCAGTACTGCAACGACCCCGCTTATAGCCCCGGCGAGCGGCGCATACCGCTGGGCTTCTTGCTGGCAGAAGTGAGCGGCGGCCTGACCACGCCGTTTGCCCTTAACGTCACGGTGCTGCACAACCGGGCAGCCACCCTCGGGCTCAGCGCCTATGAGGACGCCATGACCGTGACCAATGACGCCTTTGGCACCCCCACTTCAGCGACGGGTTATGAGGTGCATGAATACACCGGGCGCATCTGGGCGGCCTGGTTTGATACTGAGGGTGGCTCCCAAACCTGCACCCTTGATCGGCGCTACCGCTTTCAGCAGGAATCCCCCCTGAGCGGCGCCTCGGGCTATCAGCACTTTACCCATCGCTGGCGGCTCAAGGTGGGTGGCGCGATTCGGGTGGAAGCCGAGCTGCAAAGCGAGTTTCAGTCCGCGCAGACCGGCAGCTTTAGCGGCGTTGGCACCCTCAACGGGGAAACAATCTACAACCAGACGATAGGCGGCTACCTGAAAGCCGAGCCGAAGGCCGGGCCCGGTGATGTGCTGAATCAGGTGATGTCGCGCAACTACACCTTGAGCGTCAACGCGGGTGACAGGATCGACCTGCTGCCGTTTGGCAACAACCTGTTGGCGTTCTACGTGCGGCTCACCGGTACCGGCAGCCCACAGCCTCAGCACCGTTACATCGGGGGCGCTACCCCGGTGGGTGTCGTGGCATTCAACACCACGGTTCTTGGCCCTGTTGAATCCAGCCCGCAGCGCAACGCACTGTATGGTCCGGCCTCATACGGCGCCTTAAACCCGGTTACCCGAGAATACGTTGCCCCCTCGGCGACCCCAATTGGTTGGACGTGATCATGCCTAAACGCCTGTTTCTGGATAACTGGACCGCCTTTCTTGAGGCGCCAGTCAGCGCTGCTGCTACAGCCCTGAGCGTTGGCGCCGCATTGGCCTCACGCTTCACCGGGTTAGGCAGTGGCGATTTCTACCCTGTGACGCTTTCACGTATTGAAACGGTAGACGGCCAACTGCGCGAAACCGCCTGGGAGGTGGTTCACGTCACCGCGAAGGCGGGCGGTGTTCTCACCGTTCTGCGCGCTCAGGAAGGCACCGCGGCTTTGGCTTGGTTGCAGGGCGATATGGTCAGTGTGCGCCTCACCCGTGCCGCGCTCACCGAGATATACGCCCGGCTTGCTGCTGTAGAGGCGGCCATACCTCCGGCGCCTACGGTCAGCGTGTTTAACCTCGGCCTGCTGGTCAAAGGGTCGATCTTTGGCAGCTTGGGCTGGGAATCGACGGGTGAAAACACCGGGGCAAGTGTTACCCCCTCTGGCTTGGCATTCGGGGGTGACATTGGCACCGTGCCGCTGCGTGGCATCTTTATCCAGCCGGGCATTGATGATGCTCCGGGCAGCTTCTACCTCAAGATCGCGCGTGAGTTTACGGGCGCGCAGTTGGTGAGCATTGCCGTCCAGGGCATCGGTACATTCAGTGGTGCGGGTGCCGAGTTCTTTGAGGCCTCCGGCGGTTTGTCTACCTGGACCTGGCCAATGCCTCCGCACAACTGGGCAGACGGCGTAACGCGCGCCCTCACGCTTACCTTCGAACTCTAAGCCCACCATAACGGAGTAGCCAGCCATGCAGCCGGCCCGCCTAGACCTGCGCATCATTCAGGGTGCCACCCTGCGCAAACCGCTGCTGCTGATGCAGCCGGTGTACCGCTACAAGCCGATCACCACCATCCAAGCCAGGGCACCGCTGTTGCTGACCGTGGAGGCGCATGACCTTAACGGGGAGTGGCCAATCTGGATTGAGGGCGTAATCGGTTGGAGTGAGCTGAGCCGCGACAAAACCCGCCAGCCCTTCCACCTGGCCAAGGTGGTAGACGCAAACACCCTGGAGCTGAATGCCTTCAATGGCACCGGCCGCAACGCCACTGGCGGCATGGTGGTTTACCAGCCACCTGTAGACCTAACCGGTTGCACTGCCCGCATGTTCATCCGTGATGCCGCCAGCGAACTGCTGCTGGAGTTGACCGCCGAGAATGATCGGCTGGTTATCGCGGCCCCTGGCCGCTTGATCATCACCCTCACTGCCGCTGAAACCGCCGCCATCACCTGGGCGCAAGGCCGCTATGACCTTGAGTTGACGATGAGCAATGGCGACGTCACCCGCTGGGCCGAGGGCGAGGTGGTGGTGAGCCGGGAGGTTACCCATGACTAGCTGCCCGCGCGTGCTGGTAACAGCCGAAGCTTTTGCGCTGGTGGTTGAGCCTGAGCAGGCGCCGGTTGTCTTAGTGGCGACGGGTGAGCAGGGGCCGCCAGGCCGGCCAGGCACCAACGGCGGCGAGACATTTCAGTTTGAACAGGCCACCCCATCGCCAGTGTGGACGGTCCCCCACAACTTGCAGCGCAGGCCCAGCGTCATGGTCACCGACCTTGCCGGCAATGCCGTGATCTCCGATATCCGCTACGTCGACGACAACATCATCCAAATCACGCACGGTCGGCCAGTTTCCGGCTTCGCCTACTGCAACTAGGAGCGCCCATGAAAATCACAAACCACCTAAACGCCGATGGCTTCCGGGTTCAGAACCTGGCCGACGCACTCAACCCGCAGGATGCTGTAACCAAGGCCCAGCTTGAGGCTGCTGTGCAGGGCTGGAAGTGGAAGGAGCCTGTGCGCGCATCCAGCACGGCCAACATCACGCTCTCTGGTGCGCAAACCATTGACGGCGTTAGCGTTGTAGCCGGTGACCGGGTGTTGGTTAAAAACCAAAGTTCGGCGGCCGCTAATGGCATTTACATTGCAGCCACTGGCGCATGGTCTCGATCTGCAGACTTTGATGCAGGCTCAGAGGTGGTTGGGGCAACTGTCTTTGTTTCTGAGGGAACTGCGAATGGCAACAGTCAGTGGAATATGACCACTGATGGCCCGATCACTATTGGTACCACTTCACTGGTATGGGTGCAGGTGGGTGGTGGCTCGAGCTACACCGCAGGAGCTGGCATCAACATCAGCAGTGGGGTGATCTCGATTGATGCGGCCGTGGTTGCCCGCAAGGTTAGCGCCACCATCGGCGACGGCAGCGCCACGACCATTTCAGTCACCCACAACCTCAACAGCCGGGACCTGATCGTGAGCGTGAAGGAAGTGTCGAGCAATGCCGGTGTTATTGCTGATTGGGTAGCCAACACCGACAACACCGTGCAGATCACATTTGGCACTGCCCCGACGACAGGACAGTACCGGGTCATGGTGGTGGCATGAGGCACGTAGGCCTGCGGAGTGATGCCAAAGACATTGTTTCGCAGGAGCAAGTTGATGTTTGGGCGCTCATCCCTATCGGCTCTCCATTCCCACTCTGGACTCACCTCGCCGGTGTGACGGCGCCGCCTACCGACAACGCTAACTATCGCTACATCAAGCTGACAGCCAGCGACAGCTATAACACGGGGGTTCTTACCGGCGAGTCAGTCAGTGGCTCAGCGCCGCAAGTACAGGCCACTGCGGTGATCAATGATCCTGGCAGCCCGATAAATGGGCAGACGATTCGCCTGATCAATACTGAACGGCGGGTACTCCGGGCTGGGCAGAGCGGGGTAGTGGAGGCTGACGATATTGCCAGCCATGCCCACACCGTAAATGTGAGTGCCTACAGTGGCACTCCGGGCACCTACAACTCTCGGCTCAGCGGTGGTTTTAACACTGATCTTTATCCAGCTTCCGGATTCTTCGGCATTAACAACAGTGGTGGTAGTGAAACCCGTGCCAAAAACATTGGTGCTGATTTCTACGTGAGGATTCGATAAATGCCCTATGCAGCAGAAGGCCGCATCAGTCGTGAACCGATTGAGGGCGGCCTGGAAGTCACCGAAGAACAATATGCGCAGGGCTTGGCCGGTATGCTTAAGGGGCAGGTGGTCAGCATTCAGGGCGGCTTCAGCGTTGCGCCTGTACCCGCTCCTGCGCCTGAACCTGACCCAACACCAGATCAACAATTGGCACGGCGGTTGATCACCAACAACATCGAGTATGAGCGCGCCACCCTCGCTGTTACCGCCGGTTACCCGCAACTGGAAAAGGACACCTGGCCAACCCAGGACAAAGAGTCAAAGGCATGGCTGGCCGACCCTGATAACGCGCTGACGCCTTGGATTGATCGTGCGGCGCTTACTCGGGGAATTGACCGTGTGGAGTACCTGCGGCGCACGCTGGCCAAGGCTCAGCAGTTTGAGATGGTCAGCTCCTACCTCACCGGTACACGGCAGAAGTATGAAGACCAGATCAAGGCCGGCGCCGATCCGGTGCTGGATTACACAATCCCTGGCAACCTCTACGCTGAAATGCAGGCGCAGGCCCTGTTGATCATGACTACCAATGCAGCGGAGCTGCAGGAGCTTTTATGATGCCGGTACAACTTGCGCTGTACAAAGGCAAAGGCCAGCTGGGCAATGCTGCCATCCGATGGTGGACTGGCAGCCCATACAGTCACTGTGAGCTGGTGGTGGACGGCTGGTGCTACTCCAGCTCAGTGATGGATAAGGGCGTGCGCCGCAAGCGGGTAGGGCCGGGTGCTGATGAAATCAGCCTGGGCGAAGATCACTGGGATCAAATCGAACTGCCGTGGGCAGAAGGCGCCGCAATCGTCCGCTACTTCGAAGCCACCGACAGCGACGTGTACGGTTGGCCATCACTGATTGCCAGTCAGGTTTTCAACCGCAATCGCCCGACCGAGCATGCGGCGTTCTGCTCCGAATGGTGCGCCCGGGCACTGAGTCTGCCGGCGCCATCGATCTATAACCCAGGCACGCTCGGCGAGCTTTGCGCTTGGCTTTCCACCCGCTGAAGCAGTGCTACGCTTGAAAAGCCAATGACGGCACCCCGCAAAAGGAACCTGCGATGAAGAAGAGGCGTTACGTTGAAATAGTCTTGAAGTACTTGGCCATCAGCGCGTTCGGGATATCAATGTTCTTTTTTGGGCTTCTCAATAACCCCAACAAACCCACTCTGGTGATGGAAGTCAGCGAGTGCGTTGCGCCTGAAGACGTGGCCCCGGTCACCGAGCTATAGCCTGTAGTACCCCAGATCATTACAAGCCCGCCCAGTGCGGGCTTTTTGTTGGGGTGCGATTCCCTAAACCAGGGAATACAGGCGCTCGGCTTCCTGCTGCAGGCGTTCAGAGATCGCGCGGATCTCGGCATATACCGCCACTCGTTCTTCCGCCGTTAACGGTTCATCAGCCAGGTCGGCCGGGGTTAGCTCGTACTCGGCCAGGGCCTCAGCGGCAAACCGGTTGGCCAATGCTTTTGCCAGCACCTTGCTGGGGAATTTGCTGCTCATAACAACCTCGATCAAATCGTCCGCGCGGAGCGGGCTTTAAAAACCGGAGTATCTCATGGCTCGAATCACAGCTGCCCAAGCGGGCGGCCCGAACGTGCTCGCCTTTCTGGATATGCTCGCCTGGAGCGAAGGCACCGACCGACCCGGCCAGTCGACCCGCGAACAGGGTTATGACGTGATCGTGGGGGGAGGGTTGTTCGCCGGCTATGCCGATCATCCGCGCAAGTTGATCCCGCTGCCAAAGCTCGGCATCAAGTCGACAGCCGCGGGCCGCTACCAGCTGTTGTCGCGCTACTACGATGCCTACAAGCGGCAGCTGGGGGTGCCGGATTTCAGCCCTCTCAGCCAAGACAAAATCGCAATCCAGCAGATCCGCGAGCGGCGAGCGCTGCCTGATATCCAGGCCGGCCGCATTGCTGAGGCCATCGCCAAATGCCGGAACATCTGGGCCAGCCTTCCAGGGGCGGGCTATGGCCAGCATGAGCACGCGCTGGATGACCTGATTGATCACTACCTGGCAGCTGGCGGGGTGTTGGCATGAGCGTTCTCGATCTGATCCCTGCGCCACTGCGCATGTGGGTGTTGCTCAGTCTGCTGGCTGCGTTGGTGGCCGGCGCGGCCGGGGCCACCTGGTGGGCAATCAGCCCACGTATCGAGTTGCAAGCCACTCGCGCTGATCGTGCCGAACAGGATCTGGCCGGCGAGCGTGAGCTGACTGCCCTGCAGGCGCGGGTGCTGGAAGCGCAGCAGGCCAGCTTTGCCCGGCTGGACGGGGTAGAGCAGCGCATGCAGCAGCTCGGCCAAACCCTGCAGCGCAACGCTGCCGACCATAACCGCGCCCTTGAGGAGCTGAAACGCAATGACCAAACGATTGCTGATTATCTGGCTGAGCCTGTGCCTGCTCGCCTCGGGCTGCTCTACGTCCGCCCCGAAACCACCGACCCCGCTGCCTACGTTGCCCCACCAGCCGTGCAACCTGGTGCCGTGCCGCCTACCGGCCCGGCCGCCACTACTGGTGAATGACCACTGGCGCCAGGCGCTCGATGAGTCGGACGCTGCCTTGGTGAGTTGTGCGGCGCAGGTGGTGCGGTGCATTGAACGAGATCGGGTGCAGCTGCCTGCCTCTATTCCACCAGCAAACTAATTGGCCCAGTGCCGCAGGATTATCTGCGGCACTGGGCCTTTTTTTGTGCCTGGGATATCTCCCCGATGGTCTTGCCGTCCGCCGATCAGGGGGCCGGGCCTATCATGTGATGATATTGCACCGTGTAACTCGCTGGGCTAATGTGCCGGCATAGCAACGCGAGACCTTCCTTGTGATATTCAGCAGCACCCTTCTGATGCGAGTCATCAAAGCCCACGCCCGCTGGCGTTGGCGCGCCTGATACCCCCTCGTTCTGGCCTTGCCAGACGCTTTAGTGTTGCCCTGAAACAGACCGCCAATTGATCAATACCCAGCTGCACAAATAGCGGGTATATAAGCGGGTACGGTTTTCGGGGTCTAGAAGATAAGCGCAGTAAAATCAAAGGGTTAGAACTAAAATGCTGCTGATGATCGATAACTACGACTCCTTCACCTACAACGTGGTGCAGTACCTCGGCGAACTGGGGGCTGACGTGCACGTGATCCGCAACGACGAGCTGTCGATTGCCGAAATTGAGGCGCTGCAGCCTGAGCGCATCGTGGTTTCGCCCGGCCCGTGTACGCCGACCGAAGCCGGGGTGTCCATCGAGGCCATCCTGCACTTTGCCGGCAAGCTGCCGATTCTCGGCGTGTGCCTGGGCCACCAGAGTATTGGGCAAGCTTTTGGCGGTGATGTGGTGCGTGCCCGTCAGGTGATGCACGGCAAGACCAGTCCGGTGTTCCACCGCGATCTGGGCGTCTTCGCCGGCCTGAACAACCCGCTGACGGTCACCCGCTATCATTCCCTGGTGGTCAAGCGCGAAACCTTGCCGGACTGCCTGGAAATCACCGCCTGGACGCAGCACGAGGACGGTTCGGTGGATGAGATCATGGGCCTGCGCCACAAGACCCTGCATGTTGAGGGCGTGCAGTTCCACCCGGAGTCGATTCTCACCGAACAGGGCCACGAGCTGTTTGCCAACTTCCTCAAACAACAAGTAGGCCTGCGCGGATGAATATCAAGGAAGCCCTCAACCGGGTGGTCAATCAACTCGACCTGAGCACCGAAGAAATGCAGGACGTCATGCGCGAGATCATGACGGGCCAGTGCACGGATGCGCAGATCGGCGCCTTTCTGATGGGCATGCGCATGAAGAGCGAGACCATCGACGAGATCGTCGGTGCCGTTTCGGTCATGCGTGAGCTGGCCAGCCATGTGCACTTGCAGACCCTCGATCATGTGGTCGATGTGGTCGGCACCGGCGGCGATGGTGCGAACATCTTCAACGTCTCCACGGCGGCAAGCTTTGTGGTTGCGGCTGCAGGCGGCAAGGTGGCCAAACACGGCAATCGGGCCGTTTCTGGCAAGAGCGGCAGTGCTGACCTACTGGAGACTGCAGGGATCTACCTGAGTCTGACGCCCGAGCAGGTGGCGCGCTGTATCGAGGGCGTCGGCGTCGGCTTCATGTTTGCCCAGGTGCATCACTCGGCGATGAAATATGCCGCCGTGCCACGTCGTGAGCTGGGCCTGCGTACCCTCTTTAATATGCTTGGCCCGCTGACCAATCCGGCCGGGGTCAAGCATCAGGTGGTGGGCGTGTTCAGCCAGGCACTGTGCCGGCCGCTGGCCGAGGTGCTCAAGCGTCTGGGCAGTCAGCACATCCTGGTGGTGCATTCGCGCGATGGCCTGGATGAGTTCAGCCTGGCGTCGGCGACTCATGTCGCCGAATTGAAGGATGGGCTCATCACCGAATACGACGTGCTGCCGGAAGACCTCGGGCTGAAGAGCCAGAGTTTGGTCGGCCTGGCGGTGGAAAGCCCGGAGGCCTCGTTGGCACTCATTCGTGATGCCCTGACGAAGCGCAAGACCGAAGCCGGGCAGAAAGCGGCCGACATGATTGCCCTGAATGCCGGTGCGGCGCTGTATGCAGCGGACCTGGCGAGCAGCCTCAAGCAAGGCGTGCAGCTGGCCCATGACGCCTTGCACACCGGCCTGGCCTGGGAAAAATTGCAGGAGTTGGTGTCCTTTACCGCTGTATTCAAAGAGGAGAATGCCGGGTGAGTATTCCAACCGTTCTGGAGAAGATTCTCGCGCGCAAGGCAGAAGAAGTCGCCGCGCGCCGCGCCGTTGTCTCACTGGCCGAGCTTGAACAGCAAGCCCGCACTGCCGATCCGGTGCGCGGTTTTGCCGAGGCACTGATCAGCCAGGCCAAGCGTAAGCAGCCGGCGGTGATCGCTGAAATCAAGAAGGCCTCACCGAGCAAGGGCGTGTTGCGCGAGCATTTCGTGCCGGCCGAGATTGCCCAGAGCTATCAGAGCGGCGGCGCCACCTGCCTGTCAGTGCTCACCGATATCGACTTCTTTCAGGGCGCGGATCGTTACCTGCAGGAAGCCCGTGCCGCCTGCACGCTGCCGGTGATTCGCAAGGATTTCATGATCGATCCGTACCAGATCGTTGAAGCCCGCGCCCTGGGCGCTGACTGCGTGCTATTGATCGTCTCGGCCCTGGGAGACGCGCAAATGGCTGAGTTGGCTGCCACGGCCAAGGCATTCGGCCTCGATGTGCTGGTGGAGGTGCACGACGGCGAGGAGCTGGAGCGGGCGCTGAAAACCCTGGATACGCCGCTGGTGGGGATCAACAACCGCAACCTGCACACCTTTGAGCTGAGCCTGGAAACCACTCTCGACCTGCTGCCACGGATTCCGCGTGACCGCCTGGTGGTGACCGAGAGCGGCATCCTCAACCGTGCCGATGTCGAGCTGATGGAAATCAGCGAGGTGTACGCCTTTCTGGTCGGTGAGGCGTTTATGCGTGCCGACAATCCGGGGGCCGAGCTGGAGCGCCTGTTCTTCCCTGGGCGCAAGCGGGTGATCGCCTCTCCTGATGTGGAATGAATCCATCGCACAATAAAAAAGCCGGCGCATGCGTCGGCTTTTTTATGTCTGCAGTCTTCCGCGGGTGGCTTAGCGCGTGCCGAACACCACCATGGTCTTGCCTTTGACGCTGACCAGGCCCTGTTCTTCCAGGGCTTTGAGGACACGCCCCACCATCTCGCGCGAGCAACCGACGATGCGGCCGATCTCCTGACGGGTGATCTTGATCTGCATGCCGTCGGGATGGGTCATGGCGTCAGGCTGCTTGCACAGATCGAGCAGGGTACGCGCGACGCGGCCGGTGACGTCCAAGAAGGCCAGGTCGCCGACCTTGCGCGTGGTGTTGCGCAGGCGCTCAGCCATCTGGCTGCCCAGGGCATAGAGAATGTCCGGGTCCTGTTGGGTGAGTTCGCGAAACTTGGCGTAGCTCAGCTCCGCCACTTCGCACTCGGTCTTGGCACGCACCCAGGCGCTGCGTTCTTTTTCGGCCCCGTCCTTTTCGAACAGGCCCATTTCGCCGAAGAAATCCCCGGCATTAAGGTAAGCGATGATCATTTCCCGACCATCATCGTCTTCGATCAGGATGGTGACCGAACCTTTGACGATGAAGAACAGCGTTTCACAGCGATCGCCTGCATAGATAATGGTGCTCTTGGCGGTGTAGCGGCGGCGGTGGCAATGCGCGAGAAGCTTGTCGAGATTTTTTATTTTAGGTGTAAGGGTAATAGCTACCATGCCCGAATCCCGAATTTATAAAGGTAAGCCGTTGTGCGGCTGAAGTTCTAATAATAGTTATCTCTACAAGTGTGCCAGTAAATCGCTATCTGCTTAACCACCAGTCCAATACTAGGTGTTGTTTTGCGACCTGGCTAACACTCAGCGGCGAGCTTTTGGCTCTCTTGGCACTCAAAGAGGTTGTCGCGGTGCTGTGCTAAGCTGCCTCCCTTTTTAACAGCGGAGCCCAAGTAATGAAAGCGCGTATTCAGTGGGCCGGCGAAGCCCTGTTTATCGGAGAGTCGGGCAGCGGCCATGCGGTGGTAATGGATGGCCCGCCAGAGAGCGGTGGGCGCAACCTGGGTGTGCGCCCTATGGAGATGGTGCTGATCGGCCTCGGTGGTTGCAGTAACTTCGATGTAGTCAGCATCCTGAAAAAATCCCGCCAGGCGGTAGAGAGTTGTGAGGCCTTTCTGGAAGCTGAGCGCGCTACGGAAGAACCCAAGGTGTTTACCAAAATTCATCTGCATTTTGTGGTCAAGGGGCGCGGTCTGAAGGACGCTCAGGTCAAGCGTGCAGTCGAGTTATCGGCGGAGAAGTACTGCTCGGCCTCGATCATGCTGGGTCGCGGCGGCGTCGCGATCACCCACGACTACGAGATTGTCGAGCTGGGCGAGTAAGCGGTTGCAGATACCTCGTGACATGAAAAAGGGCACCTCGGTGCCCTTTTCTGTGCCTGCGATTCAGTTCTATACGCGGTAGGTGGTGCTGGTCATTACCTTGGCCAGCAGGCTCATGCCGAACTTCACCGGTGCCGGGAAGCGCAAGCCACCAGCGTCCAGTGCGTTGCAGGCATGTTGCTCTTCATCGACACGCATCTGCTCGAGAATCGCACGGGATTTCTGGTCTTCCTGCGGGATCTGCTGCAAGTGATCGTCCAGGTGTTTGACCACTTGATCTTCAGTGGCGGCAACAAAGCCCAGGCTGACCTTGTCGCTGATCAGACCAGCCGCAGCGCCGACACCGAACGACAAGCCGTAGAACAGTGGATTGAGGATGCTCGGTTGGCTGCCCAGCTGACGGATGCGTTGTTCGCACCAGGCCAGGTGATCGATTTCTTCATCGGCGGCATGCTCCATCGCCTGACGTACCTGCGGCAGCTTGGCGGTTAGCGCCTGGCCCTGATACAGCGCCTGGGCGCAGACTTCACCGGTATGGTTGATGCGCATCAGCCCGGCCACATGCTGGGCTTGGCGCTCGTCCAGTTCGGCCTCCGGCTGCACGATAGCCGGTGATGGCCGTGCCGGCTGGCCGCTGAATGGCAGCAGGGTGCGCAAGGCAGCATCGGCTTGCAGCAGCAGGCGATCAACAGGTGAGAAGTGACGTTCGCTGGCCATAGGGACCTCCTGCGATGATTACGGCGCTCAGTTTACTCCACGCGCGGGAGAAGGTCTGTTGACGTTTCGTCGCAGCCTGGCTGCGCTTCGGCCTCAGGGCAGTTCGCGCAGCACGCGAAAACCCAGGGCGTAGTCCTTGTGTTGTGGCTGCTTCATGTCGCGCTGGCTGCTGCGCAGGTAGCTCGGGCCGCTGTTCCAGGCGCCGCCGCGGACCACCCGCGGGCTCTGATCCATCAAACCGGCGCGGTGCTGTTCGCTGCCGTCGAAAGGGCTGGCGAAGCGCGAGGCGGTCCACTCCCAGACATTGCCGGCGGTGTCATGCAGGCCGAAGGCATTGGCAGCGAACTGGCCGACACGCTCGGTCTTGCTCTGAATCAGGCGCGAAGTGGCACAGCCACGGCAATGCGCGCGCGGTCGGTTTTCCGGGCTGTCTAGCTGTTCGCCCCACCAGTAGTAGCTGGTGCTGCCGGCGCGCGCGGCGTATTCCCATTCAGCCTCGGTGGGCAGGCGGTAGCGCTGCCCGGTGACCTTCGACAGCCACTGGCTGTAAGCCGCAGCCTGGTGCCATGACACATGGATCACCGGCCGCTGCGCCGACAGCCCCCAGCCCTCGTTGTCCGGCATTGCCGTGGCGGTGGCTTCGGCGTAGTGCTGCCAGTCGGCGAAGCTCACTTCATAGCGGCCGATGGCGAAGGATTGGTTGATCTCAATCGGCGTCAGTGGCCGCTCGTTATGGTTGCCACGGCCGCTGTGGTCACCCAGCAGATAGCGCCCGGCCGGCACCACAACCAGCTGTGGTCCTTGCTGGCCCTGTGGCAATACGTCGTTAAATACGCTGCCAACCGTATGCGCCTGCGTTGGATTGCCAATCAGCAGGGCGAGCATGCTCAGCGCGCCGAGTAATGCGCGATTCAACCCGGTGGCCATGTCATCTGCCGCTGACCCAGTACATGCATATGGATGTGATGCACCGTCTGGCCGCCCAGATCATTGCAATTCATCACCACGCGAAAGCCTTCTTCACAGCCGTGCTCTTGGGCCAGGCGCTGGGCGGTAAAGAGGATATGCCCGGCCAGCGGCGTGTCAGCGGTGCTCAGATCATTGAGGGTGCTGATGTGTTTTTTCGGGATAACCAGAAAGTGCACCGGAGCCTGTGGACCGATATCGTGAAAGGCCACCACCTGATCATCTTCATAAAGCTTGCGCGCTGGTACCTCACCAGCGACGATCTTGCAAAACAGACAGTCCATGACAGTCCCCCCGGTCACTCAAAAGAGGGCCGAGTTTAGTAGACAAGGAGTGCGGGTGAAAAACGATATTCATGATCTGGGCCTGGTGTTGGATTCCAAGACCAAGCTGGTGCTGATCGAATCCTGGGACGAGCCGCGGGTGCTGGAAACCCTGACCGGGCTCGCCGTACGCCGTGGCCTTGGCTTGCAGGTGTGGTCGGTAACCGAGGGTTTGCAGCGTGTGGGCTATTCCATTCAGGAACCGGTCGACAGTGCCACCCTGGAGCCGGAAACCGCGCTGCGTCTGATCAAGGCGGATACGCAGCCGACACTGTATGTGCTGTGCGATCTGCATCCGTTTCTTGAGGACAACCCCAAGCTGGTGCGCCTGCTCAAGGAAATCGCTATGAGTGAGGACCCCAGCAAGCCGACGCTGGTGCTGGTGTCTCATGCCTGCAAGTTGCCGCCAGAGGTGCAGCGATACGCCTCACGCTTTAGCCTGTCTCTGCCTTCCGAGGAGGAGTTGCTGGCCATCGTACGCGAGGAAGCCACCGGCTGGAGTGCGCGCAACCGCAATGCCCGCGTGCGTACCGATAACCGCACCTTGCAGCAGGTAGTGAAGAACCTGCGTGGCCTTAGCCACGCCGAAGCGCGGGCGCTGGCGCGCAATGTGATCTGCGATGACGGGGCAATCACTCAGGAAGACCTGCCGGAACTGAACAAGACCAAGTTCAGCTTGCTTGACCTCGATGGCGTGCTGAGTTTCGAGTACGACACCGCGCGATTCGCTGAAGTCGGTGGGTTGAACAATCTCAAGCGTTGGCTGGGGGAGCGGCAGGGCATCTTCCTCGAAGGTAAAGGTGTCGATCTGCCCAAAGGCGTGCTGCTGGTGGGGGTGCAGGGCGGCGGCAAGAGTCTCGCCGCTAAGGCTATCGCGGGTCTGTGGGGCTTGCCCCTACTGCGTCTGGATTTTGCCTGCCTGTACAACAAGTTTTTTGGCGAGACCGAGCGTAACCTGCGTGAAGCCCTCAAGCTTGCCGAGCAGATGGCTCC
Organism: Pseudomonas sp. SL4(2022); assembly: GCF_026625725.1. Taxonomy (NCBI): domain Bacteria; kingdom Pseudomonadati; phylum Pseudomonadota; class Gammaproteobacteria; order Pseudomonadales; family Pseudomonadaceae; genus Pseudomonas; species Pseudomonas sp. SL4(2022). Next base: position 1,083,016 of record NZ_CP113060.1, on the reverse strand, counting down.
CTGTGTGCTGTGGATGGACGAGATCGAGAAGGGCCTGGCCAGCGGTGATCACGATGGTGGCGTCAGCCAGCGCGTACTGGGCACTCTGCTGACCTGGATGGCCGAGCGCAAGGCTCCGGTATTTATGGTGGCCACCGCCAACGTGATTTCCCGGCTACCGCCGGAGCTGGTGCGCAAGGGGCGCTTCGATGAGCTGTTCTTTGTCGATTTGCCGGACGCGGCGGTGCGTGCCGAAATCTTCCGTATCCACTTGGCGCGGCGCGAGCTTGAAGTTGCGGGTTTCGATTTGACGCAACTGGCGGCGGCCTGCGAAGGGTTTTCCGGTGCGGAGATTGAGCAGGCGGTGGTCAGCGCCCTCTATGCATCGCAAGCCCAGCAACAGACGGTCACCCAGGCCTTGCTGCTGCAGAGTATCCAGGGGACGGCGCCACTGTCGGTGGTGATGGCCGAAGACCTTGCCGCTCTACGTGCCTGGGCGGATGGACGCACGGTCAACGCGGGCTAATGGCTCGTGAAGCTCGGTAAACCAGTTTTAGATTGGCTTGCCGAACTGGCGATTCATTCGTGCGCTGATTCGCCGGACCAGCCAGCGCGGTCCTAATCGAGGGCTGAGAGCAATCAGGCGATTGCGCCAGCCTGGGATGATGATTGCGCGGTTTTTCTCCAGGGCCTTAACAGTGATCAGCGCCACTTCTTCGCAGCTCATCATCAGCTTGCTGCCTTGCAGGGCTTTGACGTCCATGCTGGCTGTGCGGAAGAACGCACTGCGAGTGGGGCCCGGACACAGCACGGAAACTTTCACCCCGTCCGCTTTCAGCTCCTCGCGCAGGCCTTCGGAGAAATGCAGCACATAGGCCTTGCTGGCGTAGTAGTTGCTCATGCCTGGGCCTGGCTGAAACCCGGCAACCGAGGCCACGTTGAGAATCTGGCCGCTGCCCTGGCCGGCCATGATGCTGCCGATGGCGTGGCACAGACGCGCCAGAGCCAGGATATTCAGTTCGATCAGTTGCTGTTCGCGGGCCCAGTCCTGGGCCACGTAGGCGCCAGAGCTGCCGATACCAGCGTTGTTTACCAGCAAATCGATAGTGCGTTCGCCTTGCTCCAGCTCATGCAGCAGGCCGCTGACCTGCAGCGGCTGGCTGAGGTCGCAGACGCGAAATAGCACCTCCACGGAGAAGCGTTGAGTCAGCTCGCAGGCAATGCTTTCCAGCGCATCGCGTTGACGTGCCACCAGAATCAGATTGCGGCCACGCCGGGCCAGGGCCTCGGCCAGGGCCAGGCCAATGCCACTGGAGGCTCCGGTGATAAGCGCGTAACGGGTCATAGGACTCTCCGGGATGGGGCCTTTCGACCCCACGCACCGTGCAAGGTTGCGTTTTAGAGCGCGGCGTCTGCATAGCCCATATAGGCGGGCAGGGCGATGGCTGCGACGATGCCAAGGATGATCATCGCAATCCACAGCAGGGCGAGGACTTTTACCGCCTTGCTGTTGGGCGGTGGCGGTGGGCCGAAGCGGTTAGCCTCGGTGCTGCCGGGGATGATGAACATCAGCAGCGAGAACACCCCGCCGACAACCGGCACTAGGGTGACCAGCAGCAACCAGCCAGACCAGCCGATGTCATGCAGCCGCTGCACGCCGAACATGATGCCAACCACCGCCACGGCGATGCCCACTACCACCATCAGCAGACCGCCAAGAATCTCCGATGCGGCGAAGAAACCACCGGCGATGCCGAATAATGGCAAGCAGGCCAGCATCAGCACCATTGACCAGGCCAGGTAGCGCAAACGGCCGATTCGCCCGTCGGTGGTAAAGACTTTTAGCTCGCCGAACTCCGGCAAGGCTTCAGCCACTGCAGCTTTAGGCGTGGCGTAGGGCGTGGTTGCTGCGCTGAGCACTTCTGGCGGGTTCTCAGCGAGCATGGCCTGACGGGCGATGAATTTCTCGATAACGATGCCGCATGCCGAGCATTCGATGGCTTTGCTTTGCTGGTGACCGCACTTTGGGCATGTCATCAGTACGTTGCTTTCGGCTTCGCTGCTTTCCGTACGATGGTCATCGGTTTCCACCAGGCTCAGGCTGGCGGCCAGATCCTGTTCCTTGCGCACTTTGGCGCCGGCACTTTGCAAGGCTTTGAGGTACTGGTCGGCCTCGTTCTCGCTAAGGTCGCGTTTAATATCGACCGGTTTGCCGATGAACAGCGAGTTGATCCGGGTCAGGTCGCTCTTGAACAGCCGAGCAAGGTTTTCCTTGGTGGTTTCCAGGCTTGCGTCCGGCATCAACTCGCCGTTGAACACAATCTTGTAGCGGGCTTGGGTCATGTCGGCGTCCTTGTCGGTGCCAGGATGGAGTTGCGCTACAGACTAGCCGGCCTGCAGGCCAGTAAACAAGCCGCTTTGCCTGCAAATATGTGCATCCCTAGAGATGCTTCACGCTCTGCCGTGCGCTGCCCAGCTGCCCACTAGACGGCCGTTGCGCAGCAGTACGAGTTGGTTGAACAGTTCGAACAGCACCTCCGAACGGTGCGGGTGGAGGAATACCCAGTCATCGACCTGCAGACCTGTGTTGTGTGAGCCGATTAGCCGCTCCTGGTTGGCGCTGCGACCATACAGGCGGTCATAGCTCAGCCCGGCAGGAGAGACCGGGGTGGCTGGCCACTGTCCGCCATACAGGTAGTAGGCCTGCTGACGGTTACGATCCCAGCGTTGCATCAAGGGCTGCGCCGAGGCGAGAAACGGCAACTGCCCAGGCAGTGCCTTGAGCACCGGGCTGGCGATCCACAAGGCCGCCTGCAGGCCGTCGAGCAAGGGGCTGTCAAAATCGCTGGGTTTGAGTAACGCGGAGCCTACCGCCACCTCATTCAATGGTGTGGCGAGGCGCGTGTGCAAGGTATAGGTCAGGCTTCCGGCACCATTGAGCAGCGGTTGCGCCGGCCATAACTCGCTAAAGGCGGCGGCACTGGCAATAAACGCCTGGTAACGCGCTGCGCTTTGGGCAAAGGCGTTGTCTTGATCCACCCAGGCGGGCGTATGGGCCAGGTGCGCGTCATAGCCCATCAGGCCGCGAACGCGCAGCCGGTTGGGTGTGTTACGCAGCCAGGTGAGCGCTGCAGCGAGTTCGGCGGGTGTGGCAAAGCCGCCACGGGCCAGGCCGATGTCGATTTCAAAGGCAATCTGCAGCGGTTGGTCGAGCGCGTTGGCCAGGGCGGCGTATTCCTGCAAGCGGTTCTGGCTGTCGATCAGCCACGTCAGTTGCTCGGCGGGGACAAAGCCGCTGCCCTGCGGCAGTTGCTGGTAGAAACTCAGAGCCGCTGCGCTGGGCAAGGGCTTGCCGAGCAGCAGGTCGGACCGCGGGAAGTTCAGCGCGAGCTGATTGATCTGTGGCTGGTGGAAGACCATAAAACGCTGCGTGCCGAGCTTCTTCGCCAGGTACTCAAGCAAGCCGGTGGTGGCCAGTGATTTGGCTACCAGGCGCAGCGGCAGTTGGCTGCCGAGCTGCTCAGCCAGCCGCTCGGCATTCTGATCCAGGCGTGCGAGGTCAATCACCAGCAGGGGAATACCGCGGCCCTCACGGCGCAGCAACTGGTTAAGTGCCGCGAAGTAGGGCGCGTGCGGCTGGCCAAGGTCGCTCGGGCGCAGCGCCCAGCCGGCCAGCAGCCCGAACGCGCCGATGCTGAGCAGGCTGCGTCGCTTCATCGCGGCCAGCGTTGTTGCAGCTGCAGGCTGTGCGTGAGGGCGGCGCGGTATTCGCTGTCGAGGCGGGCGATCAACTGCTCGACGCTGGGCAGGTCGTGGATATTGCCGACGCCCTGCCCGGCCGACCACACGGTTTTCCAGGCCTTGGCTTCTTCGTCCATGGGTTTGAGTTTCTCGCCGTAATTGACTTCGCCTTTGTTCTGCAGCTGTTTGAGGTCGTAACCCGCCTGCTCCAGGCTCTGGCGCATAAAGCTCGCCGGGACGCCGGAGACGGCGGGGGTGTGAATGATGTCGGCGGCTTTGGCGTCGAGGATCATCTGCTTGTACGCAGCGGAAGCGGCGTTTTCCTGGGTGGCGATCAGGCGGGTGCCGAGGTAGGCAAGGTCGGCGCCAAGCAGTTGCGCAGCCAGTACTTCGTGGCCCTGATTGAGGCAGCCGGCGAGGAGCAGGGTCTTGTCGAAGAACTGGCGGATTTCCGCGATCAGCGCGAACGGGCTCCAGGTACCGGCGTGTCCGCCTGCGCCGGCAGCGACTGCGATCAGCCCATCGACGCCGGCTTCGGCGGCTTTCTCGGCATGCCGGCGGGTGGTCACGTCGTGGAACACCAGGCCGCCGTAGCTGTGCACCGCGTCCACCACCTCTTTCACTGCACCGAGGCTGGTGATCACGATCGGTACACGCTGTTCGACGCAGATCGCCAGGTCCGCCTGCAGGCGCGGGTTGCTGCCGTGCACGATCAGGTTGACCGCATAAGGCGCGGCTTTGCTGTCCAGCCCCGCTTCGATCTCCTCCAGCCAGCCTTTGAAGCCGCTGCTCTCACGCTGGTTCAGCGCGGGGAAGCTACCGACGATGCCGTTGTTGCAGCAGGCCAGCACCAGTTGCGGGTTGGACACCAGAAACATCGGTGCGGCGACGACGGGCAGGCGCAGGCGTTGTTCGAGCAGGGCGGGCAGTGACATGCAGTAATCCTCTTGTTGGCGTTAGAAAGGGCGAACCACGACCAGAATGACAATACCAAGCAGGGCTAGTACGGGTGCTTCATTGAACCAGCGGTAAAACACGTGACCGCGCTGGTTCTCGCCCCGGGCAAATGCCTTGAGTTGGGTGCCGCACATAAACTGGTAGACCACCAGCAGGGCCACCAGGCTCAGCTTGGCGTGCATCCAGCCTTGGCTGAAGTAGTGGCTCGGGTTAAGGCTAATCAGCCACAGGCCGAGGCCGAGGGTAAGAATCAGCGACGGCCACATGATTCCGCGATAGAGCTTGCGCTCCATGATGCAGAAGCGTTCACGGCTGATTTCGTCGGTGCTCATGGCGTGGTAGACGAACAGGCGTGGTAGGTAGAAAAGGCCAGCGAACCAGCAGACCATGGCGATGATGTGAAAAGCCTTGAGCCATAGATAGAGCATTATCCGTACTCGTTGCTGAAAAGTGCCCCGATAGTAGTGGGCATGGCCGTATCCGTCATCACCGGCGGTTGGCCCCTGGCGGAAGCGCCCGTATTATCGGCAGCTTTCCACTGTTGGTATTGCAAAGGGGCAAGTGATGATCAAGGTTGGAATCGTCGGCGGCACGGGGTACACCGGTGTCGAACTGTTGCGTCTCTTGGCGCAACACCCGCAAGCGCAGGTTGAAGTGATCACCTCGCGCTCCGAGGCCGGCATGCGTGTCGACGAGATGTATCCGAACCTGCGCGGTCATTACGACAGCCTGGCGTTCAGTGTGCCGGATGCCGCCACCTTGGGCGCCTGTGATGTGGTGTTCTTCGCCACGCCGCACGGTGTAGCCCATGCCCTGGCCGGCGAGTTGCTGGAGGCGGGGACCAAGGTGATCGACCTGTCAGCCGACTTCCGCCTGCAGGATGCCAATGAGTGGGCCACGTGGTATGGCCAGCCCCACGGTGCGCCGGATCTGCTGCCGGAGGCGGTTTATGGGCTGCCCGAAGTCAATCGCGAAGCCATCAAGCAGGCGCGCCTGATCGCCGTACCGGGCTGCTACCCCACGGCCGCGCAACTGGCGCTGATTCCGCTGCTGGAGGCCGGCCTGGCCGACACCACGCAAGTGATCGCTGACTGCAAATCGGGTGTCAGCGGTGCGGGTCGCGGGGCCAGCGTCGGTTCGCTGTTCAGCGAAGCCGGTGAAAGCATGAAAGCTTACGGTGTGAAGGGCCATCGGCATCTGCCGGAAATTCGCCAGGGCCTGCGCCGGGCTGCCGGTAAGGATGTCGGTCTGACCTTTGTACCGCACTTGACGCCGATGATCCGCGGTATCCATGCGACGCTTTACGTCACGGTGGTCGACCGCTCGGTAGACCTGCAGGCGCTGTTCGAGAAACGTTATGCCAACGAGCCCTTCGTCGATGTGATGCCGGCCGGCAGCCATCCGGAAACCCGCAGCGTGCGTGGCGCCAACGTCTGCCGTATCGCCGTGCATCGGCCGCAAGACGGTGACCTGGTGGTGGTGCTCTCGGTGATCGACAACCTGGTCAAAGGTGCTTCGGGGCAGGCCGTGCAGAATATGAACATCCTCTTCGGCCTCGATGAGCGTCTGGGGCTGTCACACGCAGCCTTGCTGCCCTGATGCCGGGCTGGGAGGTTCGCCTGCACGATCCGGCGCGTGCCCGGCGCATGCGTCTGTTCGCCGTGTTGCTGGTACTGTGCATTCCGCTGGCCTTCTATGCCGGGAGCGTGTGGCAACTGCAGCGTCAGCCGGCGGTAGCGTTGGAGCCGGCGAGCGTGGTAGTGCGTGATGAGCAGTTGCTGCGCGAGGTGGAGGCGTTACGCCAGCGCCTGGCGGTGCTCGGTAGTGCTGAGAAAGTCAGTCAGCAAGCCAATGAGCAGAGCCGTCTGAGCATCAAGCTGCTGGAAGAGCAAATCTATAGGCAGCAGCAGGACCTGGCCTTCTACAAGGGCGTGCTGGCTCCGGCCAGCCGCCGTGAAGGGCTGCGGATCAAAACCTTTGAGCTGCAGGCCACGGACAGGCCCGAGCTTTTCCGCTACAAGATACTCCTGAGCCGTGTCGGGAAAGGCGAGACGCCGCTGGAAGGTCAGCTGCAGGTCTCTATAGTGGGTAAACAGGGTGAGCAGGAGGTCACGCTTGAACTGGCCGCGCTGACTGCCGGTTTGCCGGACGCGTTGCCGGGGCAAGCGATTGCCTTTGCCTTCAAGCACTTCCAGGCCATCCCAGAGGCCGGGCGCTTTGCCGAGCTGAAGTTGCCTGAGGGCTTTATCCCGCGTGAAATCAAGGTGCGTGCTGAGGTGCAGGGCGAGAAGCCGCTGCAGCGCACGTTCAAGTGGAACAACGAGGAGTAACTGTTCCTTATGTGGAATAAAGACAAGGCGCGCCCTGATGTACAGCGTTTCGCCGGCAAGACCAGCCTGATTGCGGTAGGCGCCGAGCTGCATGGCGACCTGAGGTTTCAGGGCGCGGTACAGGTCGATGGTCAGGTCCATGGCAACTTGCTGGCCAGCGAAGGCATGGTGCGCATCAGCGTGCAGGGGCGGGTTGAAGGCGAGATCCGTGCGCCCCATGTAGTGATCGACGGCGAAGTCATTGGCGATGTGCACGCCAGTACTCACCTGGAGCTCGGTTCGCGTGCGCGCGTGCGCGGCAATCTTTACTACGCCCTGATGGAAATGGCCATGGGTGCACAAATCGAAGGGCGCCTGTGCCGCTTGCAAGACGAGGCGCGACCGTTGGAGCTGCCGCAACCGCAGGATGCTGCACAATAGTTGACCGCTTTTCTAGGGTAAGCGGATAATGCCGATCAGAATGCAGTATGGCGCTTAGCGCCGGGAGTTAATCAGCATGAGCGTCGAAACCTTCACCCCCAGTGCGATGCAATTTACGCAGGGTGCGGCGAACAAGGTGAAGAACTTGGTCGATGAAGAAGGCAACCCGCGTTTGAAGTTGCGCGTCTTCGTAACGGGAGGCGGCTGTTCCGGCTTCCAGTATGGTTTTACCTTCGATGAAGAAGTGGCCGAGGATGACACCATCATCGAACGCGAGGGTGTCAGCCTGGTGGTTGATCCGATGAGCTTCCAGTACCTGGCAGGTGCCGAAGTCGATTATCAGGAAGGGCTGGAAGGGTCGCGTTTTGTGATCAAGAACCCCAATGCAACCACCACCTGCGGTTGCGGTTCTTCGTTCTCGATCTGAATCTGGCTGTTCACTGCAACGCCGTGCCTTGTGCACGGCGTTGTCGTTTCTGGCTCTGGCTTTGCGTGGGTTTCAGGCGGGGTAGATCGCGCCGAGAATCCGCAGACCGCGTGCGCCTGTGACGCTGGGGCGGTTGCCCGGAATGCCTTCCAGGCAACAATGCGCCAGCCAGGCAAAGGCCATGGCTTCCACCCAGTCGGCGGGTACGCCCTGCGTATCGGTGCTGCTGACTTGGCATTGCGGCAGCAGTTGGGCCAGGCGCTGCATCAACCTGTGATTGTGCGCGCCACCGCCGCAGACCAACAGTCGCTCGGTGTTCTGCTGAGCGACCTTGAGCGACGCGGTAATGCTGATTGCTGTTAGCTCCAGCAGGGTGGCCTGCACGTCCACTGCGGCCAATACCGGCAGGGTTTGCAGCTGCTGATCCAGCCAGGCCATGTTGAACAGTTCACGGCCTGTGCTCTTCGGGCCTTCCGTCTGGAAGTAAGGGTTGCTCAGTAGCGTTTGCAGCAGTTGCGGCTGCATCTGGCCACTGGCTGCCCACGCGCCGTGCTGGTCATAGGCCACGCCTTGATGGCGCTGTATCCAGGCATCCAGCAGCACGTTGCCCGGCCCGCAATCAAAGCCGTGCACCGGGCGCTCAGGCTCCAGCAGGCTGAGGTTGCTGAAGCCGCCAATGTTGAGAATCGCTTGAGGGCTGTCTGGGCGGGCAAACAACGCCTGATGAAAGGCCGGAACAAGTGGCGCGCCCTGACCACCTGCGGCCACATCACGGCGGCGAAAATCGCTGATCACGCTGATGCCAGTCAGTTCGGCCAGCAGTGCCGGATTACCGATCTGGATAGTGAACCCTCGCGCGGGCTCGTGGCGTACGGTTTGACCGTGGCTGCCGATTGCGCGAATACGTTCGGCGGCTATGTCGTGTTGGCTGAGTAGGTTCTTGATGCCCTGCGCCGCCAGATCAGCCCACTGTTGCTCGGCAATAGCCGCGCGGGCCAGTTCATCCGTGCCTGGGGCGCACAGGCTGAGCAGGTCGCTACGCAGCGCGTCGGGCATGGGCAGGTAGTGGGTGCCGAGCAGCTGGGTGCTCTCGGTTTGCTCAATCAGCGCGATGTCCAGCCCGTCGAGGCTGGTACCGGACATCACGCCCAAGTAGAGAGGCATGGTTCAGCGCTGATTGTTGAGGGCAAGCAGGGTGGACTTTTCTTTGTCCATTTGTGCCATCAGTGGTTTGCTCAACTGCATGAAGCGTGCTTTCTCGCTGCTGGCAATAGGGTCGGCCATCGGCAGTTTCTGGCTCAGCGGGTCAACGTGCACGCCATTGACCTGGAACTCATAGTGCAGGTGCGGTCCGGTGGATAAGCCGGTGGTGCCGATATAGCCGATGATCTGGCCCTGCTTGACGTTGATGCCGTTGCGGATGCCTTTGGCAAAGCCGTTCATATGGGCGTACAGGGTGCGATAGCGCTGGCCGTGCTGGATGATCACTGCATTGCCATAACCGCCATGACGGCCGGCCAGGGTGATCCGGCCGTCGCCGGCGGCCTTGATCGGCGTGCCACGTGGCGCAGCGTAGTCCACACCTTTGTGGGCGCGAATTTTATTCAATACCGGGTGGCGTCGACCGGTCGAGAAGCGTGAGCTGATTCGAGCGAAATCCACCGGGGTGCGGATAAAGGCTTTGCGCATGCTCTCGCCATTGGCGTTGTAGTAGCTGCTGATGCCTTGCTTGTTTGTGTAGCGCACTGCAGTGTAAGTCTTGCCGCGGTTGGTGAAGCGTGCGGAGAGAATATTGCCGGTGCCGATCTGTTTGCCGTTGACCACTTTTTTCTCGTAGATCAACTCAAACTCGTCACCTTCGCGAATGTCCATGGCGAAATCGATGTCATAGCCGAATACGTTGGCCAGGTCCATGGTCAGGTTGTGTGATAAGCCGGCTCGCTTGGCCGAGAGAAACAGTGAGCTGTTGATTACTCCATGGGTATAGGTGGTATGGATTTCAGGTTTCACCAGCTCGCGCTTGAAGTTGAAACCTTTCTCGCTCTTGGTTAAGGCAATGCTTTCCAGATCGCTAAGTTTGCTGTGCAGGCTTTCAAGCTGGCCTTCGGCGTTCAGATTGAACTCTAGGGCTTGACCTACCTTCAGGCGTGTCAGCTGCTTGGCTTCCTTGCTGCTGTTAAGCACGGCATGCAGGCTAGTGGCACTCAGGCCGACCTTGGCAAAAACCGTGGACAACGTATCGCCATTTTCAACGCGGACAACGCGGTGTAGCGGATCTGTTTCCTGAGTTTCTTCAGGTTGCTTTGCTTGTAGTTCTACTTCGTTTGTGTCCGCTGAACCTGCAGCGAATGGGGACTCGCTCGGGGTCATGCTCAGTGACTGTGTCGCTTCGGGGGCATTCTGCTGCTCGGAGTACTCAGCATTATGATCCAGATCCAGATTAATGAAGGTCTTCTTAGCTTCTACTTCGCGGGAGGGGAAAACCAGAAGTGCCAGGCTCAGCAGGGCGGCAACGCCACTGGCCGCCAGGATATGGCTTTTCGGATATAGCGGCGGCGCTTTAGTTGTAGAGGTCATAGGCGGCTTTTTGACTTTGGAAAAATGAAAAGAAAAAATAGATAAACGAAATGATGAATATGCAGTAACTGTATAAAATATAACCAAATCGCTGGCTAGGCAAGCTTGCTTGGCGCGTGATGATCTTAGCGTGTGTGAGTGGCGGGCAGAACTTGTGATTTGTCTGCGATCTTGTATGGTTGGTTCCCTTTTGAGTTGAGTGGTTGTGAGTGCAGTCATGAAGTCGGTTGAAGAGCAGTTAGCGCTGATCAAGCGTGGCGCGGAAGAAGTTCTGGTTGAGGCTGAGCTGATTGAGAAGCTCAAGCGCGGTCAGCCGCTGCGCATTAAGGCGGGCTTTGATCCGACCGCGCCTGATCTACATCTTGGGCATACGGTGCTTATTAATAAGCTGCGTCAGTTCCAGGACCTTGGTCATCAGGTGATTTTCCTGATTGGCGACTTTACCGGGATGATTGGTGACCCTAGCGGCAAGAGCGCGACTCGCCCGCCCTTGACTCGCGAGCAGGTGCTGGAAAATGCCGAGACCTATAAGAATCAAGTGTTCAAGATTTTGGATCCGGCAAAAACCGAAGTCGCATTCAACTCCACCTGGATGGATAAGATGGGGCCGGCTGACTTCATTCGCCTGACCTCTCAATACACCGTGGCACGTATGCTCGAGCGGGATGACTTCAGTAAGCGTTACTCAACCAATCAGCCGATTGCAATCCACGAGTTCCTTTATCCGCTGGTTCAGGGGTATGACTCCGTTGCGCTGCAGGCAGATGTTGAGCTGGGTGGTACTGATCAGAAATTTAATCTGCTGATGGGGCGCGAATTGCAGCGTTCGTATGGGCAGGCCTCGCAATGCATTGTCACCATGCCGCTGCTTGAAGGGCTGGATGGCGTCAAGAAGATGTCCAAGTCGCTGGGTAATTACATTGGTATCCAGGAGGCGCCAGGCATCATGTACAACAAGCTGGTCTCCATGCCGGATGCGTTGATGTGGCGTTATTTCGAGTTGCTCAGCTTTCGCTCCATGGACGAGATTGGCCAGTTCAAGCGTGATGTTGAGCAGGGCGCTAATCCGCGTGACATCAAAATCAAATTGGCCGAGGAAATCGTGGCGCGCTTCCATGGCGAGGAAGCTGCACTCAATGCTCATCGTTCAGCGGGTAATCGCATGAAAGAGGGTGAGCTGCCGGAAGATCTGCCAGAAATCGAGGTTCTATCTACCGAAGACATGCCTATCGCAGCATTGCTCAACAAAGCTGGTCTGGTGAAAAACGCAGCGATGGCTCGCGATCTGTTAGGTGCCGGCAGTGTGCGTGTCGATGGTGAGGTTGTAGATCGTGCCTTTATATATAAGCTAGGTGCGGTGCACGTTTGCCAAGCTGGCAAGAAAGCCTTTGCGCGTATTGCGCTCAAGGCGGAGTAACCTATCCGCTGACTGTTGCGCGGTGTTTTCGGCAAAGCCGTTGAAGCGCAAGCTTCAACGGCTTTGTCGTATCTACAGGCTGTGCGGTGCTTGGTTCTGTTCGCAGTGGCTGCCGTGTCGGCGAAACAAATATGAAACAATCAGTTGACCTCAGGGTTTGAGTCCCTATAATGCGCAGCTCTTAAGGCACATGCGGCTCCTTAAACTTCTTATAAAACAAGAAGTTAGATTTAAATAAGGGGTTGCAAAGCAGCGAAAGCTGCGTAGAATGCGCCTTCTCTTCAGGGGTGATGTTTGAGTCTGAAGGGTTCGGTCGAGGTGATCGGAAGCGGTAAAAGAGGATGTTGACAGTGGTTTTAAACGCTGTAGAATTCGCCTCCCGCTGACGAGAAGCTAGGTGTTGATCGAAAGCGCAAGTGGTTGAGATTGAAAAGAAATTTTCGAAATCGCTTGACGGAGGATGAGGCTGCTGTAGAATGCGCGCCTCGGTTGAGACGAAAGACTTAACCAACCGCTCTTTAACAACTGAATCAAGCAATTCGTGTGGGTGCTTGTGAGGTAAGACTGTTAGTCGCAAGATTATCAGCATCACAAAGCAACACTCGTTAATTCGAGAGTTACCTTTCATTAAATTGAAAGTTTTGCGATTGCTGAGCCAAGTTTAGGGTTTTCTCAAAACCCAAGCAGTATTGAACTGAAGAGTTTGATCATGGCTCAGATTGAACGCTGGCGGCAGGCCTAACACATGCAAGTCGAGCGGTAGAGAGAAGCTTGCTTCTCTTGAGAGCGGCGGACGGGTGAGTAATGCCTAGGAATCTGCCTAGTGGTGGGGGATAACGTTCGGAAACGGACGCTAATACCGCATACGTCCTACGGGAGAAAGCGGGGGATCTTCGGACCTCGCGCCATTAGATGAGCCTAGGTCGGATTAGCTAGTTGGTGAGGTAATGGCTCACCAAGGCGACGATCCGTAACTGGTCTGAGAGGATGATCAGTCACACTGGAACTGAGACACGGTCCAGACTCCTACGGGAGGCAGCAGTGGGGAATATTGGACAATGGGCGAAAGCCTGATCCAGCCATGCCGCGTGTGTGAAGAAGGTCTTCGGATTGTAAAGCACTTTAAGTTGGGAGGAAGGGCAGTAACCTAATACGTTATTGTTTTGACGTTACCGACAGAATAAGCACCGGCTAACTTCGTGCCAGCAGCCGCGGTAATACGAAGGGTGCAAGCGTTAATCGGAATTACTGGGCGTAAAGCGCGCGTAGGTGGTTCAGTAAGTTGGAAGTGAAATCCCCGGGCTCAACCTGGGAACTGCTTTCAAAACTGCTGAGCTAGAGTACGGTAGAGGGTGGTGGAATTTCCTGTGTAGCGGTGAAATGCGTAGATATAGGAAGGAACACCAGTGGCGAAGGCGACCACCTGGACTGATACTGACACTGAGGTGCGAAAGCGTGGGGAGCAAACAGGATTAGATACCCTGGTAGTCCACGCCGTAAACGATGTCAACTAGCCGTTGGAATCCTTGAGATTTTAGTGGCGCAGCTAACGCATTAAGTTGACCGCCTGGGGAGTACGGCCGCAAGGTTAAAACTCAAATGAATTGACGGGGGCCCGCACAAGCGGTGGAGCATGTGGTTTAATTCGAAGCAACGCGAAGAACCTTACCTGGCCTTGACATGCTGAGAACTTTCTAGAGATAGATTGGTGCCTTCGGGAACTCAGACACAGGTGCTGCATGGCTGTCGTCAGCTCGTGTCGTGAGATGTTGGGTTAAGTCCCGTAACGAGCGCAACCCTTGTCCTTAGTTACCAGCACCTCGGGTGGGAACTCTAAGGAGACTGCCGGTGACAAACCGGAGGAAGGTGGGGATGACGTCAAGTCATCATGGCCCTTACGGCCAGGGCTACACACGTGCTACAATGGTCGGTACAAAGGGTTGCCAAGCCGCGAGGTGGAGCTAATCCCATAAAACCGATCGTAGTCCGGATCGCAGTCTGCAACTCGACTGCGTGAAGTCGGAATCGCTAGTAATCGTGAATCAGAATGTCACGGTGAATACGTTCCCGGGCCTTGTACACACCGCCCGTCACACCATGGGAGTGGGTTGCACCAGAAGTAGCTAGTCTAACCGCAAGGGGGACGGTTACCACGGTGTGATTCATGACTGGGGTGAAGTCGTAACAAGGTAGCCGTAGGGGAACCTGCGGCTGGATCACCTCCTTAATCGAAGACTTCAGCTTCTTCATAAGTTCCCACACGAATTGCTTGATTCATTGAGAAAGACGATTGGGTCTGTAGCTCAGTTGGTTAGAGCGCACCCCTGATAAGGGTGAGGTCGGCAGTTCGAATCTGCCCAGACCCACCAATTGTTGTGGGGTTTGGCCTTGTAAGAATATGGGGCCATAGCTCAGCTGGGAGAGCGCCTGCCTTGCACGCAGGAGGTCAGCGGTTCGATCCCGCTTGGCTCCACCATACACAGTCTCGTTTAGAGTTCAGAAATGAACGTTCCTGCTTGTCAGATGAATGTTGATTTCTGGTCTTTGACCAGTAACAAATCGTTCTTTAAAAATTTGGGTATGTGATAGAAGTGACTGATTGATTACTTTCACTGGTAATTAATCTGGTCAAGGTAAAATTTGTAGTTCTCAATTGCAAATTTTCGGCGAATGTCGTCTTCACGTTAGAGACAATAACCAGATTGCTTGGGGTTATATGGTCAAGTGAAGAAGCGCATACGGTGGATGCCTTGGCAGTCAGAGGCGATGAAAGACGTTGTAGCCTGCGATAAGCTCCGGGGAGTCGGCAAACAGACTTTGATCCGGAGATCTCTGAATGGGGGAACCCAGCCAGCATAAGCTGGTTATTACACACTGAATACATAGGTGTGTAAGGCGAACCAGGGGAACTGAAACATCTAAGTACCCTGAGGAAAAGAAATCAACCGAGATTCCCTTAGTAGTGGCGAGCGAACGGGGACTAGCCCTTAAGTTGATTTGAGAATAGTGGAAGGCTCTGGAAAGTGCCGCCGTAGTGGGTGATAGCCCCGTACACGAAATTCTCTTATCAATGAAATCGAGTAGGACGGAGCACGAGAAACTTTGTCTGAATATGGGGGGACCATCCTCCAAGGCTAAATACTACTGACTGACCGATAGTGAACTAGTACCGTGAGGGAAAGGCGAAAAGAACCCCGGAGAGGGGAGTGAAATAGATCCTGAAACCGTATGCGTACAAGCAGTGGGAGCCCACTTTGTTGGGTGACTGCGTACCTTTTGTATAATGGGTCAGCGACTTATATTCAGTGGCGAGCTTAACCGAATAGGGGAGGCGTAGCGAAAGCGAGTCTTAATAGGGCGTTTAGTCGCTGGGTATAGACCCGAAACCGGGCGATCTATCCATGGGCAGGTTGAAGGTTAGGTAACACTGACTGGAGGACCGAACCGACTACCGTTGAAAAGTTAGCGGATGACCTGTGGATCGGAGTGAAAGGCTAATCAAGCTCGGAGATAGCTGGTTCTCCTCGAAAGCTATTTAGGTAGCGCCTCGTGTATCACTGCTGGGGGTAGAGCACTGTTTCGGCTAGGGGGTCATCCCGACTTACCAAACCGATGCAAACTCCGAATACCAGCAAGTGTCAGCACGGGAGACACACGGCGGGTGCTAACGTCCGTCGTGAAAAGGGAAACAACCCAGACCGTCAGCTAAGGTCCCAAAGTTATGGTTAAGTGGGAAACGATGTGGGAAGGCTTAGACAGCTAGGAGGTTGGCTTAGAAGCAGCCACCCTTTAAAGAAAGCGTAATAGCTCACTAGTCGAGTCGGCCTGCGCGGAAGATGTAACGGGGCTCAAACCATACACCGAAGCTACGGGTTCAACGTAAGTTGAGCGGTAGAGGAGCGTTCTGTAAGCCTGTGAAGGTGAGTTGAGAAGCTTGCTGGAGGTATCAGAAGTGCGAATGCTGACATGAGTAACGACAATGGGAGTGAAAAACTCCCACGCCGAAAGACCAAGGTTTCCTGCGCAACGTTAATCGACGCAGGGTGAGTCGGCCCCTAAGGCGAGGCAGAAATGCGTAGTCGATGGGAAACGGGTTAATATTCCCGTACTTCTAATTACTGCGATGGAGGGACGGAGAAGGCTAGGCCAGCACGGCGTTGGTTGTCCGTGTTTAAGGTGGTAGGCTGATTTCTTAGGTAAATCCGGGAAATCAAGGCCGAGAACTGATGACGAGTTATCTTTTAGATGACGAAGTGGTTGATGCCATGCTTCCAGGAAAAGCTTCTAAGCTTCAGGTAATTAGGAACCGTACCCCAAACCGACACAGGTGGTTAGGTAGAGAATACCAAGGCGCTTGAGAGAACTCGGGTGAAGGAACTAGGCAAAATGGCACCGTAACTTCGGGAGAAGGTGCGCCGGTGAGGGTGAAGTATTTACTACGTAAGCCCATGCCGGTCGAAGATACCAGGCCGCTGCGACTGTTTATTAAAAACACAGCACTCTGCAAACACGAAAGTGGACGTATAGGGTGTGACGCCTGCCCGGTGCCGGAAGGTTAATTGATGGGGTTAGCTAACGCGAAGCTCTTGATCGAAGCCCCGGTAAACGGCGGCCGTAACTATAACGGTCCTAAGGTAGCGAAATTCCTTGTCGGGTAAGTTCCGACCTGCACGAATGGCGTAACGATGGCGGCGCTGTCTCCACCCGAGACTCAGTGAAATTGAAATCGCTGTGAAGATGCAGTGTATCCGCGGCTAGACGGAAAGACCCCGTGAACCTTTACTATAGCTTTGCACTGGACTTTGAGTTTGCTTGTGTAGGATAGGTGGGAGGCTTTGAAGCGTGGACGCCAGTTCGCGTGGAGCCATCCTTGAAATACCACCCTGGCAACCTTGAGGTTCTAACTCTGGTCCGTTATCCGGATCGAGGACAGTGTATGGTGGGTAGTTTGACTGGGGCGGTCTCCTCCTAAAGAGTAACGGAGGAGTACGAAGGTGCGCTCAGACCGGTCGGAAATCGGTCGTAGAGTATAAAGGCAAAAGCGCGCTTGACTGCGAGACAGACACGTCGAGCAGGTACGAAAGTAGGTCTTAGTGATCCGGTGGTTCTGTATGGAAGGGCCATCGCTCAACGGATAAAAGGTACTCCGGGGATAACAGGCTGATACCGCCCAAGAGTTCATATCGACGGCGGTGTTTGGCACCTCGATGTCGGCTCATCACATCCTGGGGCTGAAGCCGGTCCCAAGGGTATGGCTGTTCGCCATTTAAAGTGGTACGCGAGCTGGGTTTAGAACGTCGTGAGACAGTTCGGTCCCTATCTGCCGTGGACGTTTGAGATTTGAGAGGGGCTGCTCCTAGTACGAGAGGACCGGAGTGGACGAACCTCTGGTGTTCCGGTTGTCACGCCAGTGGCATTGCCGGGTAGCTATGTTCGGAAAAGATAACCGCTGAAAGCATCTAAGCGGGAAACTTGCCTCAAGATGAGATCTCACTGGAACCTTGAGTTCCCTAAAGGGCCGTCGAAGACTACGACGTTGATAGGTTGGGTGTGTAAGCGCTGTGAGGCGTTGAGCTAACCAATACTAATTGCCCGTGAGGCTTGACCATATAACACCCAAACAATTTGATGTTTGTGTGTCTCTATGAAGACTGCAACAGCCGAAAATTTGCTCAACTACAAACCAAGACATCACATACCCAATTCGGGATAGCGTCTCGCGACGATATCCCAGCTGAATCGCTTGACGACCATAGAGCATTGGAACCACCTGATCCCATCCCGAACTCAGTAGTGAAACGATGCATCGCCGATGGTAGTGTGGGGTTTCCCCATGTGAGAGTAGGTCATCGTCAAGCACCTATACCAAAACCCCCGATCGTGAAAACGGTCGGGGGTTTTACTATTAGTACAAGCATGAAGTTTTGAGCGATCAAAAAGTAAGTGCTAGTAAGTTAAGCAACGCAAGTGGTTGAGATTGAAAAGAAATTTTCGAAATCGCTTGACGGAGAATGAGGCTGCTGTAGAATGCGCGCCTCGGTTGAGACGAAAGACTTAACCAACCGCTCTTTAACAACTGAATCAAGCAATTCGTGTGGGTGCTTGTGAGGTAAGACTGTTAGTCGCAAGATTATCAGCATCACAAAGCAACACTCGTTAATTCGAGAGTTACCTTTCATTAAATTGAAAGTTTTGCGATTGCTGAGCCAAGTTTAGGGTTTTCTCAAAACCCAAGCAGTATTGAACTGAAGAGTTTGATCATGGCTCAGATTGAACGCTGGCGGCAGGCCTAACACATGCAAGTCGAGCGGTAGAGAGAAGCTTGCTTCTCTTGAGAGCGGCGGACGGGTGAGTAATGCCTAGGAATCTGCCTAGTGGTGGGGGATAACGTTCGGAAACGGACGCTAATACCGCATACGTCCTACGGGAGAAAGCGGGGGATCTTCGGACCTCGCGCCATTAGATGAGCCTAGGTCGGATTAGCTAGTTGGTGAGGTAATGGCTCACCAAGGCGACGATCCGTAACTGGTCTGAGAGGATGATCAGTCACACTGGAACTGAGACACGGTCCAGACTCCTACGGGAGGCAGCAGTGGGGAATATTGGACAATGGGCGAAAGCCTGATCCAGCCATGCCGCGTGTGTGAAGAAGGTCTTCGGATTGTAAAGCACTTTAAGTTGGGAGGAAGGGCAGTAACCTAATACGTTATTGTTTTGACGTTACCGACAGAATAAGCACCGGCTAACTTCGTGCCAGCAGCCGCGGTAATACGAAGGGTGCAAGCGTTAATCGGAATTACTGGGCGTAAAGCGCGCGTAGGTGGTTCAGTAAGTTGGAAGTGAAATCCCCGGGCTCAACCTGGGAACTGCTTTCAAAACTGCTGAGCTAGAGTACGGTAGAGGGTGGTGGAATTTCCTGTGTAGCGGTGAAATGCGTAGATATAGGAAGGAACACCAGTGGCGAAGGCGACCACCTGGACTGATACTGACACTGAGGTGCGAAAGCGTGGGGAGCAAACAGGATTAGATACCCTGGTAGTCCACGCCGTAAACGATGTCAACTAGCCGTTGGAATCCTTGAGATTTTAGTGGCGCAGCTAACGCATTAAGTTGACCGCCTGGGGAGTACGGCCGCAAGGTTAAAACTCAAATGAATTGACGGGGGCCCGCACAAGCGGTGGAGCATGTGGTTTAATTCGAAGCAACGCGAAGAACCTTACCTGGCCTTGACATGCTGAGAACTTTCTAGAGATAGATTGGTGCCTTCGGGAACTCAGACACAGGTGCTGCATGGCTGTCGTCAGCTCGTGTCGTGAGATGTTGGGTTAAGTCCCGTAACGAGCGCAACCCTTGTCCTTAGTTACCAGCACCTCGGGTGGGAACTCTAAGGAGACTGCCGGTGACAAACCGGAGGAAGGTGGGGATGACGTCAAGTCATCATGGCCCTTACGGCCAGGGCTACACACGTGCTACAATGGTCGGTACAAAGGGTTGCCAAGCCGCGAGGTGGAGCTAATCCCATAAAACCGATCGTAGTCCGGATCGCAGTCTGCAACTCGACTGCGTGAAGTCGGAATCGCTAGTAATCGTGAATCAGAATGTCACGGTGAATACGTTCCCGGGCCTTGTACACACCGCCCGTCACACCATGGGAGTGGGTTGCACCAGAAGTAGCTAGTCTAACCGCAAGGGGGACGGTTACCACGGTGTGATTCATGACTGGGGTGAAGTCGTAACAAGGTAGCCGTAGGGGAACCTGCGGCTGGATCACCTCCTTAATCGAAGACTTCAGCTTCTTCATAAGTTCCCACACGAATTGCTTGATTCATTGAGAAAGACGATTGGGTCTGTAGCTCAGTTGGTTAGAGCGCACCCCTGATAAGGGTGAGGTCGGCAGTTCGAATCTGCCCAGACCCACCAATTGTTGTGGGGTTTGGCCTTGTAAGAATATGGGGCCATAGCTCAGCTGGGAGAGCGCCTGCCTTGCACGCAGGAGGTCAGCGGTTCGATCCCGCTTGGCTCCACCATACACAGTCTCGTTTAGAGTTCAGAAATGAACGTTCCTGCTTGTCAGATGAATGTTGATTTCTGGTCTTTGACCAGTAACAAATCGTTCTTTAAAAATTTGGGTATGTGATAGAAGTGACTGATTGATTACTTTCACTGGTAATTAATCTGGTCAAGGTAAAATTTGTAGTTCTCAATTGCAAATTTTCGGCGAATGTCGTCTTCACGTTAGAGACAATAACCAGATTGCTTGGGGTTATATGGTCAAGTGAAGAAGCGCATACGGTGGATGCCTTGGCAGTCAGAGGCGATGAAAGACGTTGTAGCCTGCGATAAGCTCCGGGGAGTCGGCAAACAGACTTTGATCCGGAGATCTCTGAATGGGGGAACCCAGCCAGCATAAGCTGGTTATTACACACTGAATACATAGGTGTGTAAGGCGAACCAGGGGAACTGAAACATCTAAGTACCCTGAGGAAAAGAAATCAACCGAGATTCCCTTAGTAGTGGCGAGCGAACGGGGACTAGCCCTTAAGTTGATTTGAGAATAGTGGAAGGCTCTGGAAAGTGCCGCCGTAGTGGGTGATAGCCCCGTACACGAAATTCTCTTATCAATGAAATCGAGTAGGACGGAGCACGAGAAACTTTGTCTGAATATGGGGGGACCATCCTCCAAGGCTAAATACTACTGACTGACCGATAGTGAACTAGTACCGTGAGGGAAAGGCGAAAAGAACCCCGGAGAGGGGAGTGAAATAGATCCTGAAACCGTATGCGTACAAGCAGTGGGAGCCCACTTTGTTGGGTGACTGCGTACCTTTTGTATAATGGGTCAGCGACTTATATTCAGTGGCGAGCTTAACCGAATAGGGGAGGCGTAGCGAAAGCGAGTCTTAATAGGGCGTTTAGTCGCTGGGTATAGACCCGAAACCGGGCGATCTATCCATGGGCAGGTTGAAGGTTAGGTAACACTGACTGGAGGACCGAACCGACTACCGTTGAAAAGTTAGCGGATGACCTGTGGATCGGAGTGAAAGGCTAATCAAGCTCGGAGATAGCTGGTTCTCCTCGAAAGCTATTTAGGTAGCGCCTCGTGTATCACTGCTGGGGGTAGAGCACTGTTTCGGCTAGGGGGTCATCCCGACTTACCAAACCGATGCAAACTCCGAATACCAGCAAGTGTCAGCACGGGAGACACGGCGGGTGCTAACGTCCGTCGTGAAAAGGGAAACAACCCAGACCGTCAGCTAAGGTCCCAAAGTTATGGTTAAGTGGGAAACGATGTGGGAAGGCTTAGACAGCTAGGAGGTTGGCTTAGAAGCAGCCACCCTTTAAAGAAAGCGTAATAGCTCACTAGTCGAGTCGGCCTGCGCGGAAGATGTAACGGGGCTCAAACCATACACCGAAGCTACGGGTTCAACGTAAGTTGAGCGGTAGAGGAGCGTTCTGTAAGCCTGTGAAGGTGAGTTGAGAAGCTTGCTGGAGGTATCAGAAGTGCGAATGCTGACATGAGTAACGACAATGGGAGTGAAAAACTCCCACGCCGAAAGACCAAGGTTTCCTGCGCAACGTTAATCGACGCAGGGTGAGTCGGCCCCTAAGGCGAGGCAGAAATGCGTAGTCGATGGGAAACGGGTTAATATTCCCGTACTTCTAATTACTGCGATGGAGGGACGGAGAAGGCTAGGCCAGCACGGCGTTGGTTGTCCGTGTTTAAGGTGGTAGGCTGATTTCTTAGGTAAATCCGGGAAATCAAGGCCGAGAACTGATGACGAGTTATCTTTTAGATGACGAAGTGGTTGATGCCATGCTTCCAGGAAAAGCTTCTAAGCTTCAGGTAATTAGGAACCGTACCCCAAACCGACACAGGTGGTTAGGTAGAGAATACCAAGGCGCTTGAGAGAACTCGGGTGAAGGAACTAGGCAAAATGGCACCGTAACTTCGGGAGAAGGTGCGCCGGTGAGGGTGAAGTATTTACTACGTAAGCCCATGCCGGTCGAAGATACCAGGCCGCTGCGACTGTTTATTAAAAACACAGCACTCTGCAAACACGAAAGTGGACGTATAGGGTGTGACGCCTGCCCGGTGCCGGAAGGTTAATTGATGGGGTTAGCTAACGCGAAGCTCTTGATCGAAGCCCCGGTAAACGGCGGCCGTAACTATAACGGTCCTAAGGTAGCGAAATTCCTTGTCGGGTAAGTTCCGACCTGCACGAATGGCGTAACGATGGCGGCGCTGTCTCCACCCGAGACTCAGTGAAATTGAAATCGCTGTGAAGATGCAGTGTATCCGCGGCTAGACGGAAAGACCCCGTGAACCTTTACTATAGCTTTGCACTGGACTTTGAGTTTGCTTGTGTAGGATAGGTGGGAGGCTTTGAAGCGTGGACGCCAGTTCGCGTGGAGCCATCCTTGAAATACCACCCTGGCAACCTTGAGGTTCTAACTCTGGTCCGTTATCCGGATCGAGGACAGTGTATGGTGGGTAGTTTGACTGGGGCGGTCTCCTCCTAAAGAGTAACGGAGGAGTACGAAGGTGCGCTCAGACCGGTCGGAAATCGGTCGTAGAGTATAAAGGCAAAAGCGCGCTTGACTGCGAGACAGACACGTCGAGCAGGTACGAAAGTAGGTCTTAGTGATCCGGTGGTTCTGTATGGAAGGGCCATCGCTCAACGGATAAAAGGTACTCCGGGGATAACAGGCTGATACCGCCCAAGAGTTCATATCGACGGCGGTGTTTGGCACCTCGATGTCGGCTCATCACATCCTGGGGCTGAAGCCGGTCCCAAGGGTATGGCTGTTCGCCATTTAAAGTGGTACGCGAGCTGGGTTTAGAACGTCGTGAGACAGTTCGGTCCCTATCTGCCGTGGACGTTTGAGATTTGAGAGGGGCTGCTCCTAGTACGAGAGGACCGGAGTGGACGAACCTCTGGTGTTCCGGTTGTCACGCCAGTGGCATTGCCGGGTAGCTATGTTCGGAAAAGATAACCGCTGAAAGCATCTAAGCGGGAAACTTGCCTCAAGATGAGATCTCACTGGAACCTTGAGTTCCCTAAAGGGCCGTCGAAGACTACGACGTTGATAGGTTGGGTGTGTAAGCGCTGTGAGGCGTTGAGCTAACCAATACTAATTGCCCGTGAGGCTTGACCATATAACACCCA